>JANNVX010000099.1:0-17119 GCA_031414595.1 Deinococcales bacterium | reverse complement strand
CCCCGTCACCACCCCAAGTACAGGAGTCTCGAGTCCAACCAGCACAGCATCTAACCCAGTCTCGAGTCCAGCCATTGGTACAACAGGAAGCATCGTGACCCCACTCCAAGCCCCAAGTCAAGCCGCTCCAAGTGGGGTAGCCGTAACAGCTTCTAGTGTCTCGAGTCCAAATAGTGTTCCTAATGCCCCAAGTGTGACAGCCAGTAGTGTGACCAGTCCAAACGCCAGTGTCTCGAGTCCAAGTGCAGTCTCGAGTGTTAGTAGTCCATCTTCGAGTAGTGCGGCTTCGAGTGTTAGTAGTGTTACGCCGCCTGTCTCGAGTGTCAAGCCTGTTGGTGTGACTGTTAAACCACAAGCCTTTGTTTTAGTCAATTTCAATTGCACTTGGCAAGCCGATACCAGTTACGAGTTTGAAATGACCAAAAAAGACACGTGTGAACCAGATGCTAAGGATTTACAAGATAAAGCTGATTGGTTAGAAACCCAAATCAATAACAGTGGTGGTAAAACCGTTCAAGAAATAGCCAATCTTTCGTTTTTACATGCGAAAACACTGTTGAAACGCCTTGAATTAAATTGCCCTGGAACTTGTTTAGAAAAGGATTCAATCACCAATATTATTGAATCTGGAATGTACAAAAGAGCTAATCCAGAAGCTAAAATTGCTTTATGGCGTGGCGTATCGGCTTTGCTGAGTGCTGGTAAAATGAATCTCAAAGAATTTAATGCTTTTGCTGATTGGTGGAAACGACTTGATCAAAGTATTGGTAAATCTCCAAGTGATGCCGCCGCTATTTTTAATCGTCCTTTATTCAACGGAACGCCCAGTAATAGCAACACAAGTAATGTGGCTGGACAAGCTGCCAGTATGATTCTTGATTTTGTTCCTTTTGTTGGTGATGGCAAAGGTATTATTGAAGGTTTGTTTGGTCAGACCATGACAGGTGAACAACTCGACTGGTTGGCTCGAGGTGGCTCAGTTGCCCTTGGTTTATTTGGTTTGTTTACGGGAGGAATTGGTTCTAAAGGCGTGAAAGCAGGAGCAAGAGGATTAGATGCCTTTATGGATTGGATACGAGGCGGAACAAAACGGTTAATAAGTTGTGTCAATAGTTTCACCAAGAACACCAAAGTCTGGGTGATGCGTCAAAGCCAAGACTCGAGTACACTAAAACCCATGAAGACCCTGACCCAAACCCTTAAGAAAGTCGGGAAAGCCATCCTTGCAGCCGTGGCAATCTCGAGTTTACAAATTGGCGATAAAGTCCTTGCCTATAACGAAAGCACAGATACCAAAGGGACTTATGAAATCACTGATGTTCGCAGTCATGAAAAACCAATTTATGAACTAAAACTCGAGACGAATACCAAGCAACTCGAGATGATAGAAACCACGGCTGAACACCCGTTCTTTGTGCAGAAATTTGGAAATAAGATTCCAAGACCAAAAGCCGAAGGACACGAAGACCTGTCATCCCATTGGGTTGGAACAAAAGACCTTGTGAAAGGTGATGTGTTACGCCGCTCGAGTGGTGAGGGTCGTGTTCTCGAGGTGAAACGCATGGCTCGAGTCGAAGTGGTTTGGAATATCAGTGTGCAAGGGGCTGGGACTTATTTTGTGGGCGATGGGCAGTGGTTAGTTCATAATTGTGCTATCAATACGATTTTTAGTGGTCGAAAAAGTGCATTAGAAGGATTGAATACAATTGGTTGGACTCGAGCCGATGGTGCGGCGGGAACGGCTCGTCAAGTCGCAATCGATAATTTGGGTGTACTAGAGCTAATTTCGTCAACTCCCGGAGCAGGCAGTGTTAGTGATTGGCGTAAAGTATATATGGATGGATTTGATGCAAATGGAAATCCAGTATCGTTTCATTTCTTTACCAATGTTAAAACTGGTCAAGTGTTTGACCCTAAGCTCAAACCAGGTATTAGTAAACCGGGACAGGGGAGAAAATGATTCCCAGACTTATTTTGTCTAAAGATGCACCTTTTGAGAGCGAAGTTCTCTTTCTCACTGTACTTTTAGGCACACTTGATTTGGTGTCTTTTGACAGAAATGCTTTAGATTTTTTTGGTGATCGGTTGTTTAACCCGTACTGTATTGACGTTTTGAAGTCAATGGATTTCAACGAATCTACTATTTTAATGCTACATAAAACTTTGTTTCTCGAAGACTACGAAAGTCTAAAGTTTTCGGAAGAAAGTTTTCAACAAACCATTCAGTCATTAAGAAATGAAATACTTGAGCGATTGCGCTCGTTTCCTGTTCGATATACACAAAGTTCTAAGTGGCTTGAGTTGGAAAATTCATGAAACAAATCAACTTTACTGAATTTTAGCTCGTAATTCTCGTCCTTGAAGCCTTAGTTTTAGGGTCGCAATCACATCACACCACAATGTCTGTGCTTGCTCCACAAATGACCGCATCTCGAGCCTGCCCTTGGTGCTTGTGTAGTAGCAAATCACAAAATCTCGAGCCAGTAAAAACCCCGCTATCTCAAGCGGGGTTTAGTTTCTCTCGAGGCTAAGAAATTCCGTTCTGCCTTAAACTCTCTTCACTCAGACCCGTTGCATCTGCGATTTGCTCCAAGCTCATCCCCAAGGCTTTTAGGTTTCGGGCTGTCTTTAAGTTGGCATTCAGTTCCCCTCGAGCTTCCCCTCGAGCTTCCCCCTCGAGCAACCCTTCTTCTCTTGCTGATTTGAACGCCGAGTAATTATCTCGCATAATTTTCAGGCTTTGTTCATAACTATCTCGTTCACTCGGCTCGAGATTCGCGTATTTAGCTGTTTCAAAGGCAGACAAAAACGCTTCTTCCTTAAACAATTCTGGAATCTGTTGTAAGTCTACTAAGTTCTTTAAGAAGTACAACCACTTGTCTAGGCGTGTTTCTAATTGCTCGAGTGGCTTATGAAAATTTGGCATCTCGAGATAAATAAAAGTGAGTTTTTTGTAGAATACTTCATTGTTCTGGTCTTTGAGTTCAACCTTATGAACCACTTCTGTTCGATTGGCTTTGCTATCATCGAAGGTAAAGCCTAAAACACCAACGCAATACACGGGATGAAGCAGGTAATCCCAGTCTCCTTTGGGTGCTTGGTCTTGAATTGGGAAACTCGAGTAATAAATGGTTCTGTCCTTAAAGTTAATTTGTTTTACTTTCTGCAATTCAACAATAAAATACTCACCATTCACGCCTTGGCAGTAAATGTCGTAAACAGCTTTGCGTTCATCCTCAGAGCGGGGCAGTTGCTCGAGGTTCTTGAAACTCAAATCAGCTATTTTGGCATCATCTGGCAGTAGGGAATTAAGGAAATCAATTAAGTGAGGTTTACTGGCTTCCTCCCCAAAGATTTTCTTAAATCCAAAATCGGTAAAGGGGTTAATAAAGGTGTTCATCATGATAGAATCGTAGCAGAGCAAATTTGGTTTTCCTAGAGTTAAAATACTTACATTATTCTCGAGCATAACCAGCCAAGACTCGAGTAGACTAAAACCCATGAAGACCCTGACCCAAACCCTTAAGAAAGTCGGGAAGACCATCTTAACAGCCGTGGCAATCTCGAGTTTACAAATTGGCGATAAAGTCCTTGCTTATGACGAAAGTTCCGATTCTAAAGGGACTTATGAAATCACTGATGTACGCAGTCATGAAAAACCAGTCTATGGACTAAAACTCGAGACGAACTCCAAGCAACTCGAGGTGATTGAAACCACGGCTGAACATCCGTTCTTTGTGCAGAAATTTGGGAATAAGACCCCACGACCAAAAGCCGAGGGACACGAAAACCTCTCATCCCATTGGGTTGGAACTAAAGACCTTGTGAAAGGTGATGTGTTACGCCGCTCGAGTGGGGAGGGTCGAGTTCTCGAGGTGAAATGCACGGCTCGAGTGGAAGTGGTTTGGAATATCAGTGTGCAAGGGGCTGGCACGTATTTTGTGGGTGATGGGCAGTGATTAGTTCATAATTGCAGTGTCACATTTGATCCGACCCAACTTCAGAAAAAGTTTAAGCACGCAGCAGATTTTGGAGTACCTGGAAACTTTAATAGCCAAGCTGGTGGTATCTTTCAACAGGCATTACAATCACACATTGCTGATCCAAATACTCTCGTAATTAGTGGAACTTATTTAGGAAATCCGGTAACACATTACTTCAATCCAATTACAGGAAATAACGTCATGGTGAATCCAGCAGGAGAGTTTGTTAGTGGTTGGAAGCTTTCTCCAGCACAGAGTCAATATGTTACGACGACTGGTAGCCTCGGAGGGCATAGGTGATCCGCGAAAAGTACATACATCTGATTGAGAATTTTCTCGATCAAAAAATTACTATTGAAAACTTTGAAAATTCTTATCTAAAGGAATTCAAATCAGATTCACTACTAGATGATCTTGAGTTATTTGATATATTGGATCGGTTGTTTGCATCCGTTGATTGTTATTGGGCGGGTTGCTTAGATGGTCAAGAAAGTGAATTTGAAATATCTGAAACCCGTTTGCGTGAAGATGCCCAAATTGCCTTGACTTCTCTACGCTTCTGATTTCCTCCAAAGTATTTGGAGCTAAGCTCTATGCTACCTGCCTTCACATCTAATTCGTATGCTACAACCTTTCTCCGCTTCTGCTCGAGCCTCGCGCTCGGTGCTTGTGTAGGTTAGCGGAATCTCGAGCAATGAAAACCCCGCCATCTCTGACGGGGTGTAGCTCCTCTTGGGTTATTCGGTTACTTGAGGACGATTATGATAAGTGCAACAATCCCACTTACCAAAGTCACAATGGCTGCCCAGAATTGCACGTCTTGAATTACCGTTTTACGGATTTTTCTTTGGTGCTTAGCTGAACCTTGCGGTTTTAGCCGTTTTCTGGTAGGCTTTTTGTGTGGAATAACTATCACCTCCTTTAACAGAGGTAAATTACCCGCACCCTCTGATCTAGGGCGCGGGTTTCTCCGTTAGGATATTTCCGACCCTTGGGGTCAAACCTTCAACCCAGAGAAGCTACGCTAAAAGCATAACATGATAGACTATCCTTGTGAAGCAAGGCGCTGTGAAAAATTCTCGAGAATCACCACCGCCTCGAGCGTGACCAGCCCAAGCTCGAGCAACCCACCACCCAGCAATAGCGCCAGCAATGTCACAAGTCCAACCACAGGAGTCTCGAGTCCAAGTAGTCCAGCACCAGCCAGTAACCCAATCTCGAGTCCAGCCAACGGCACACAAACCTCGAGCAATCCAAGCCCAGCAGTCTCGAGTCCAGCCATTGGTACAACCACAGCCCAAACCCCAGCACCCTCGAGTCCAACCAACACATCTAACCCAGTCTCGAGTCCAACCATTGGTACAACAGGAAGCACCGTGACCCCACTCCAAGCCCCAAGTCAAGCCGCTCCAAGTGGGGTAGCTGTAACTGCTTCTGGTGTCTCGAGTCCAAATAGTGTTCCAACTGCCCCAAGTGTGAATGCCAGTAGTGTGACCAGTTCAAATGCTAGTGTCTCGAGTCCGAGTGCAGTCTCGAGTGTTAGTAGTCCTAGTGCCTCGAGTGTTAGCAGTGTTACGCCGCCAGTCTCGAGTGTTAAGCCTGTGGGGAGTGTGGCAGTGAAGTCTTTGTTTGTATGAAGGTCAAAACGATGCTTTATGTGATTCTAACGATTGATATAACCGTGATTACCGTACTGATTGCAGGACTCCAAAAATTGAAACTACTGGGTTTCTGCTCAAGCAGTGAAAGGGTGATTTGGTCTTGGGTTTGGGGTACTATGGGATTTGCGGATTTAGTCATCCTGCAAGATAATCGTGTTGACCGTAGTATTTTGTACTTTGGTCGCACGATTACTCTTTTAGCACAACGTATTTAGATTCACTTCAAACTTTTGGGACAGTGTTTCCTACTCGAGCCGAGCGCGTCCAATCATCTCGAGGGCAGTTTCATCATTTGGCGGATGCACCAAGCCAGCCCGAGCATCCCGAAAGTGCCGCTCTAAACTCAAAACTCGGGTCAGGGCATTGCCACCCGCCACCCGAAGCGCCAAATCTGTGGCGGTCACAGCCGCATTGGTAGATAAATACTTTGCCCCAGCCAAAGCGGGCAGAAGTTCGTCTCGAGATTCCGATGTCACCCAGCGCTCACAAGTTTCAAAGAGCATTGTCTGAGCCGCTTTTAAGGTCAGTTCAATCAAACCAATTTTTTGTTGCACCCCTGCTAAACTCGAGATTGGCTTACCTAACGCCGTTGGTACTCGAGTTTTTGTGTACCGCACCACTTCATTAAGGGCAGCAATGCCAATTCCTAAATAAGTGGCTGCTATGGCTGCCCAAAACCAAGCTGTACCAGATGAACTTGGGGCAGTTGGGGCAATAAAGTCCGAGTCTGGAACAAAAACATGGTCAAAAACCACATCATCCGCCGCACTTGAACGCAGGCTCAGGGCATCCATCCAAGTTTTTTCAAAGCGCACCCCGTCAGCGTTTACTGGCACAATCATTCGTCCTGTAGGCTCGAGAACCCCAATCAATGACGCATGAACCAAGAAAAAATCTAGGCAAGTCCCGCCAGTCGTCCAATTTTTACGCCCCGATAATCGCCAGCCTCCCGCCACTTTTTCTGCCACTGTGCGAAACGCCCCACCTCGAGATGGACTGCCTAATTCTGGTTCGGAAGCCAGCGCGTTGATTAACGCCCCTCGAGTAACGATTTCCTTAAAAATCCGACTCGAGATGTCGAGACTCCAAGCCCCAGATTCAGCTACACCACCAATCACATGGGCATTCATGGCAGCCGTTAAAGCCACAGCCGCATCGCCTTGGGATAAACAAATCTGTGCCAGCACAAACTCGAGCAGATTCGCACCAAGTCCACCAAAAGCCTCTGGAACAGTTAATTTTGGATAGGCGCTCTGTTTTAATTCGGTAAAACTGCTGATTGGCAATTCGCCATTTTGGTCAAACAGACCCGCTCGAGATGCCATGCTCGAAGCCAGGTGCTTGGCTAAAAGTACGAACTCGGTTTGTCGTGTGGTTAGGTTATAAAACTCGAGAAGCCCCATGTGCTTTTATCATACCTGTTGGTTTTGGCACTTAACTCTATGTCAGAATACCTTCTATGACCACAATCCAAGTTCTCGAGCCAGCCACCGAAAAAATTCTTGCCGAAATTCCAGCCGCCACTGCGAGCGAGGTCAACAAGGCAGTGCAACGTGCCAAACGTGCTTTCCCAGCTTGGCGCAAAACTGCTCCTAATGAGCGTGCCAAAATTTTATACAGCATTGCCAATCACATCGAAGCCAATTTAGAAAAATTAGCACTGCTCGAGTCAAAAAATGGTGGTAAACCCATCGGTAATGCCAAATGGGAAATTGGCGCAGTAGCCAATGTCTTCAGGTACTATGCCGGGGCGGTAGAACGGCACATGGGCGCAACCATTCCCGTGGCGGGCGGAATTGCCATGACTTTTCTCGAGCCGCTAGGGGTGGTCGGTTTAATCACCCCTTGGAATTTTCCGCTTTATATTGCCTCTTGGAAACTCGCACCAGCCCTTGCTGCGGGCAATACTTGTGTCTTAAAACCTGCCGAACTCACCCCCCTGACTGCCATGGAACTCGAGAAAATTGTACTCGAGGCGGGACTGCCCGAAGGTGTGCTGAATGTCGTGGTTGGCACTGGACTCGAGGCTGGAAGGGCTTTGGTTGACCATCCAGATGTGGCAAAAATTGCCTTTACGGGCAGCACTGCCGTCGGTAAGGATATTGCTGCCAGAGCCGCCCAACATATTAAGCGCGTAACCCTCGAGCTTGGTGGAAAAAGCGCCAGTATCATCATGGATGATGCCGATATTGTGGCGGCGGCGGCTGCCGTGCCGAGCAGTGTTTTTGAGAATTCTGGACAGGACTGCTGCGCCCGCTCGAGATTGTTGGTGCATAAAAATGTGCTTGATGATTTTATGAATGCCCTCGAGCCACATGTTAAAAATTACCGTGTTGGCGACCCAAGCAGTGATGTGGATATGGGTCCGTTAATCTCGGCACAGCACCGCGCTCGAGTCGAAAGCATCATCGAAAATGCCAAGGTTAGCATTTTAGGCAGCGCTCCAAGTGGCGCGGGTTTTTGGTTTGCCCCTCGGGTACTCGAGCCAGAATACGTGACAGACCGCGTGATGCAGGAAGAAATTTTTGGTCCTGTGACTGCCGTACTGACATTCTCGAGCGAATCAGAGGCTATAGAACTTGCCAATAACACCATTTATGGATTAAGCGGCAGCATTTGGACTCGGGATAACGCTCAGGCGCTGCGAATGGCAAGGGCGATAGACTCTGGAGTTTTAAGTATTAACTCCAACTCGAGTGTCCGCTACACCACCCCATTTGGCGGCTTTAAGCAAAGTGGTTACGGACGAGAACTTGGACCCAAAGCACTCGAGGCGTACAGCGAAGAAAAAACCGTCTATATCCGCACCGAAGAATAGTGCTTTCATCCATTTACTCGAGACACGAAGTTCTGGCATGAATACCAGAGGTAACATAAGTTTGACTTTTTATGTTTGTTTCATGTTAGAATTACGACCATGACCGAAAACTTTGATGTTGTCTCGCTGGGGCGACATCAGCAAATCCTCGAGACCGCTATTAAGTACGGTGTTGCCCGCACCAAAGCCTTAGCCCTTGAATTTGGTGTTCACGAAATGACGGTGCGCCGAGATATGGATTACCTCGAGCAACAAGGACTGCTCGAGCGAGTGCATGGCGGGGCAAGAATTATTCAGTCTGCCAGCCAAGAAGTGGCTTACAGCTTGCGTGCCGCTCAGCGTACCTTGGAGAAACAACGCATTGCCAGGGCGGCTTTAGAACTGATTGAAGATGGCGATACCATCGCCCTAGACTCGAGTACCACCGCCCTTGCCTTGGTGCGAATTTTGGCGGTTCGCAAAGTCCAAGCGATTATCACTGGACTCGATGCTGCTAATATCCTTGCCGCGAGTGGCGTGGCGTTTACCTTGATGGGTGGCGTATACCATTCACCTGCCAGAAGTTTTGTGGGTAGTGTTTTCAGTGCTGGCTTAAAACGCTTTCACCCCGACAAAGTGTTTTTCTCGAGCAAGGGTTTTACCCCAGAGCATGGTTTCACCGACGCGCACTTACCCGAAGTCGAAGCCAAAGAGCTTTTGATACAAGCCTCGGCGCAAAAAATTGCACTGTTAGACAGCTCTAAATTTGGTTCTCGAGCCGCCAATCAAATTCTTGCTTTGAACGCCGTGGACACGATTATCACCGAACAGCCACCAAACAGCAGCATTCGTACAGCCCTGAAAAAAGCTAGGGTCAAGTTACTGATTGCCCCTGAATAAGGAGACACCATGAATCAAGATTCAATTGTTGCGGCACTCAAAAACCAGCGTATCGAAACACCAAGTTGGGGCTACGGAAATTCTGGCACGCGCTTCAAAACTTTCCCTGCACTGGGCGCAGCCCGTACCGTCTGGGAAAAGCTCGAAGATGCCGCCGAAGTTCACCGCCTGACTGGGATTGCTCCAAGTGTGGCATTGCATATCCCGTGGGACAAACCCGATGATTGGTTGGCACTCTCGAGTTATGCCCAAAAACACCAGATTCAGATTGGTGCAATCAACCCAAATCTCTTTCAGGACGAACAGTACAAACTTGGTTCGATAGCTCATCCAGATGCTGGCGTGCGCCAAAAAGCTGTAGCCCACATGCTCGAGTGCATTGAAATCATGAAAATCACGGGTTCAAAAGATTTAAGCCTGTGGTTTGCTGATGGCACAAATTATGTTGGACAAGATGATTTTAGGGCGCGTAAACGCCGGGTAAGACACAGTTTAGAGCAAGTCTACGAAGCGCTACCAGAAAACTCGAGGATGCTCTTGGAGTACAAGTTCTTTGAACCAGCTTTTTACTTTACTGATTTGAACGACTGGGGTGTGGCACTGAACCACTGCCAAGCCCTTGGTGATAAAGCCCAAGTGCTGGTGGATTTGGGGCATCATGCCCAAGCCGTCAACATCGAAGCAATCGTGGCATTTTTACTGGATGAAGGCAAACTTGGCGGGTTTCACTTTAATGCACGGCGTTATGCCGATGATGACCTGATTGTTGGTACAACCAATCCGCTCGAGTTATTTTGTATTTACGCCGAATTGGTCAGTGCCGAGCGCTCGAGCGACCCACAACTCAAAAATCACACCAAAGCTGTGGCGTACATGATTGACCAAAGCCACAACATCGAACCCAAACTCGAGGCGATGCTGCAAAGTGTCTTGAACTGTCAAGAAGCCTATGCCAAAGCCCTGCATATAGACTTCGAGCGCCTACAAGCCGCTCAGGAGGCTGGGGATGTTCTCGAGGCGCACCGAACCCTGATGGATGGCTTCAAATGCGATGTCCGCCCTCTGCTCGAGACGGTGCGAACCGAGATGGGTCTAGCCACCGACCCGATTAAAGCCCACCGTCAATCTGGGTATCTCGAGCAAGTCAGTTTGGCTCGAGGCACAACTGTCGGTGGTGGCGGGTTTCCAACTTAATTTTTAGCGTATATAAGGAACAAACATGACAAATCAATTGCCCAATTTATGGAACGACCAAACTGCCGCGAGCCTAAGCGAGTCTGAACTTTTGCGTTACCGCTCGAATTTACTGGGTTCGGACAAACGCATCACCAATTATGGCGGTGGCAACACCAGCGCCAAGGTTCTCGAGACTGACCCTCTAAGCAGCGAAACAGTCGAAGTGTTGTGGGTCAAAGGCAGTGGCGGCGACCTCGGCAGCCTTGGCTTAGACGGCTTTAGTACGCTCTACATGTCCAAGCTCGAGGCACTAAAAAACCGTTATCGGGGTTTAGAATTTGAAGACGAAATGGTGGCTTTTTTACCGCACTGCACCTTCAACCTAAATCCTCGAGCCGCCAGCATAGACACGCCGCTTCATGCTTATGTGCCGTACAAACACGTAGACCATGTGCATTCTGATGCGATTATTGCGATAGCCGCCAGTAAAGACGGTCAGCGCCTAACCCAAGAAATTTTTGCAGGAAAAATCGGTTGGCTACCGTGGCAACGACCCGGCTACGATTTAGGGCTAAAACTCGAGGCAGCCGCACAAGACAAAAATTTAGTCGGGTTAATTCTGGGTGGACATGGGTTGTTCACTTGGGCGGACATCGCCAAAGACTGTTATCAAATCACCCTCGAGATTATCAATCAGTGCAGCACTTGGCTCGAGACGCACGACAAACCAGCCTTTGGTGGTGCAAAAATAACGGCTTTGCCTCAAGAATCCCGTTTTGAGCTTGTGACCAGATTATTGCCGATTCTTCGTGGGAAAATCTCGAGTTTAGAATCTAAAATTGGGCATTTCTGCGATGACCCAGCCATTCTCGAGTTTGTTTGTAGCACTGATTTAGAGCGTCTGGCTACCCTTGGTACAAGTTGCCCAGACCATTTTTTGCGGACTAAAATCGCGCCGCTTGTCCTCGAATTTGACCAGTTTAATCCTGATGTGTTTTTACCAGGTTTAGAGGCACAACTCGAGCATTACCGAGCCTTTTACAGTGCTTATTTTGAACGTTGTAAACGCCCGAACTCGCCAAAAATGCGTGACCCCAACGCAGTCGTCTACTTGATTCCTGGTGTCGGGATGCTGACTTTTGCCGCCAATAAAGCCACCGCAAGAATTGCATCCGAGTATTACCAGAACGCCATTAACGTCATGCGTGAAGCTGAACGGGTTAGCAATTATGTCGGGCTACCCGAACAAGAGGCTTTTGATATTGAATACTGGTTGCTCGAGGAAGCCAAACTACAACGGATGCCTAAGCCAAAAACGCTGGCGGGTAAAATTGCCTTAGTGACGGGGGGCGCGGGTGGAATCGGACGTGCTACTGCCATTCGTTTACTGTCCGAAGGTGCATGTGTGGTGCTGGCAGACATTGACCAGAGCAGCCTCGAGGCGGCAGTACAAGAACTTGGTCAACAATTCGGAACGGATGTGGTGCGCGGTGTCCAAGCCAACATGATAGTAGAATCCGAAGTCGCCAATAGTATTGCTTTTGCTGCTCTCGAGTACGGCGGCTTAGATATTCTGGTTTCAAATGCTGGAATCGCCTCGAGTGCGCCAATTGAAGAAACCAGTTTAGAGATGTGGAATAAAAACATTTCGGTGCTGACCACGGGCTATTTTTTAATCTCGAGAGAAGCCACAAAATTACTTAAACAACAAAAACTGGGTGGAAGTATCATCTTTGTTGCCAGTAAAAATGCCTTGGTCGCCAGTCCTAACGCCAGTGCGTACTGCACCGCCAAAGCCGCCGAATTGCACCTTGCCAGATGTCTTGCCTTGGAACTTGCCAGTGATGGTGTGCGGGTCAATTCCGTTAATCCAGATGCGGTGCTGCGTGGCAGTAAAATCTGGAGTGGTGAATGGAAAGCCCAACGCGCTGCCGCCTACAAAATCGAAGAAACCGACCTCGAGGAACTGTACCGCAACCGCAGTATGCTGAAACGAAATGTCTTTCCCGAAGATATTGCCGAAGCGATTTACTTTTTTTCTTCCGAAACGCATTCTGGCAAAAGCACAGGCAATATCCTCAATGTGGATGCAGGGAACGCTGGGGCGTTCACGCGGTGAAATCTTTTCATATTGCGATTGACCTTGGCGCATCTGGTGGGCGTGTGGCACTGGGTTGGCTCGAGAACAATAAGCTCGAGGTTGAGGTACTGCACCGTTTTTGGAATGGTGGTACACCGATTGGTACGGCTCTCTACTGGGATGTGATTGCCCTATGGCGTGAAATTTGCACTGGGTTAAGCCTAGCAGTGGCTCGAGCCGAAGCACTGGGCGGCATGGTTTTGAGCATCGGGGTGGATTCTTGGGCAGTAGATTACGCACTGCTGGACGAATTTGATGCTTTAATAGATGGTGTGCATTGCTACCGAGACACCCGAACCAATGGGGTGATGGATTCTGTAGCCTTGTCAAAAGAAGAAATTTTTGCAGTAACTGGTTTGCAATTCTTACCGTTTAATACCTTGTATCAGTTGCTTGTTACTCCTGAAGCTCATCTCGAGCGAGCCAAAACCCTGCTACTTGTACCAGACTTACTGCATTTTTGGTTGACTGGAAAAAAAGTCTGTGAGCGCACCAATGCCAGCACCACCCAGTTTTACGATGCCACAACTGGAAATTGGGCGCTTGGGTTACTCGAGAAACTTGGGCTACCCAGTCATTTTCTGCCGCCGATTGTAGAGGCTGGAACAAACCTTGGAACACTGACCCCAAGCCTTGCCAAAGAACTTGGTTTACAACAAGCCGAAGTGATTGCAGTTGGTACACACGACACCGCCAGCGCTGTAGTAGCCATTCCACTGACCGAACACAGCGCTTATATCTCGAGTGGCACATGGAGTTTAATCGGACTCGAGACCAAGAAAGCCGTGCTGACCAGCGCCGCACTCGAGGCGAATATCACCAACGAAGCAGGGGTCTACAAGACCAATCGTTTACTGAAAAACGTCATGGGGTTGTGGATACTCCAAGAATGCCGTCGTGCTTGGGATAATCCTGATTGGTCAGTGCTGTATTCGGAAGCAGAAGCGTTAAACCTTGAAGTTCGGATTGATGTTGACGATTCTATTTTTCTCAGTCCTGGTTTGGATATGCCTGCTCGAGTCAGTGCTTTAATGGGCAAGAGTGTTTACTCGAGGGGCGAATTGGTGCGCTGTATTTTAGAAAGTTTAGCTACCAAATATGCGCTTGTTTTGCAAAACCTCGAGCAGGTTTGTGGTACGCCTGTCGAATCTATTTTTATTGTTGGGGGCGGCTCACAAATTGGTTTACTGAATCAACTGACCGCCAATGCCACAGGCAAAACAGTAATTGCGGGTATGACCGATGCCACCCTGAGTGGTAATCTGGTGGTTCAACTCGAGGCAACCAAATCCATTCCCCAAGGCACTGGGAGGTCGCTAATGCAAGCTACACATTCGTTCAGTTTTTTTGAACCACAGGGGCGCGAATGAAAATCTCTTTGTTTATCACTTGCTTAAACGATACGCTCTATCCGCAAACTGGAATTGCTACGGTTGCGCTGCTCGAGCGACTAGGCTGTGAAATATCATTCCCCCTCGAGCAAACCTGTTGTGGACAAATGCACCTCAATTCTGGCTATCAAGCAGAGACCCTAGAAATAGTACGGCGCTTTATTGAAGTGTTTGAAAAAGAGGATACTGAATACATCGTCTCGCCGTCTGGTTCATGTGTGGCAATGGTCAGGGAATACTTTACTAAAGTTTGTGAATGGGCGCATGACACTGCTTTAGGGTCTCGAGCCAAGGTGATTGCCAGTAAAACCCTCGAGTTATCCGAATTTATTGTGAATGTCCTTAAACTCGAGGATGTCGGGGCGTACTATCCGCACCGAGTGACCTATCACAGTTCTTGTCATGGCTTGCGAACCCTAGCCCTAGGTGATGCACCTTATACACTGCTCAAAAACGTCCGTGGTTTGGAACTGATGCCGCTCGAGAATTCAGAATCCTGTTGTGGTTTTGGTGGAACATTTGCCATCAAAAATCCTGAAACCAGCACCGCGATGTTGTCCGATAAAATGCGCTGTATCCTCAACACCAAAGCCAACACTTGTACCGGTGGTGATAATTCTTGTCTGATGCAAATAAACGGTGGTTTATCAAAAATGAATACTGGTGTACGAACCGTGCATTTAGCCGAAATCCTTGCCCAGACCGAAGGCGGTGCTTAGTGCCTTTTGTTAATCCTAAACCCTACCAAGAAGCCGCTAAAATCGCCCTCGAGAATCCACAACTGCGCCGTAACCTTGGTAAAGCCACGACTGCTATTCGTGAAAAACGCTTAAAGGTGGTGGCAGAACTCCCCGATTGGCAACAACTTCGTGATGCTGGGGCAGCTATCAAAGAAAACGCGATGCAGCGTTTACCAGAACTTCTGCTGCAACTCGAGGCGAGTGTACAGAAAGCAGGTGGAAAAATTCATTGGGCAACCGACGCGCTAGAAGCCAACAACATCGTCTCGAGGATTGTCAAAGCACACCAAGCCAAAGAAGTCATCAAAATCAAATCCATCACCACCGATGAAATTGGCTTAAACGATGCCCTGAAGGGGACTGGCATTACGGCAATTGAAACCGATTTAGCCGAATTGATTGTGCAACTGGCTCATGACCACCCAAGCCATATTCTTGTGCCAGCCATTCATAAAAACCGTGCTGAGATTCGGGAATTGTTCTTAAAATCCTTTAACCTCGAGCCAAAAGACTTAACCGATGAACCAAGGGCTTTAGCCGAAGTCGCACGGCGATACTTGAGAGAAAAGTTTTTGACTGTGCCTGTGGCAATTTCAGGTGCAAATTTTGCCATCGCCGAGACTGGAACGGTTGGTGTGGTCGAATCCGAAGGCAACGGACGCATGTGCCTGACCCTGCCCAAAGTCTTAATCAGCATCATGGGGATTGAAAAAGTCCTGCCAGAACTGCGTGACCTCGAGGTGATGCTACAACTGCTTCCTAGGTCATCCACAGCCGAACGGATGAACCCCTACACCAGCCTTTGGACAGGGGTTCATACGGGCGATGGTCCAGAAGAATTTCATTTGGTACTGCTCGATAATGGACGAACCAAAGTTCTAGCAGATGAAGTCGGACGGCAAGCACTGCACTGCATTCGCTGCTCGGCATGTTTGAATGTCTGCCCCGTCTATGAACGGGCTGGCGGACATGCGTATGGCAGTGTTTACCCCGGTCCAATTGGGGCGATTCTTACGCCACAACTGATTGGTCTCGAGTCTGACCATGCACAGAGTTTACCGTTTGCCTCGAGTCTGTGCGGTGCATGTTATGAAGTCTGCCCTGTCAAAATCAATATTCCAGAAATTCTGGTGTACTTGCGCGGACAAGTGGTGGAACGAAAAACTGGATTCTTTAATCTCGAGGGGGCTGCCCTGAAAAGCATGGCATGGGTGTTTATGGATGTTAAGCGCTATGAATTTGCCCAAAAAGCGGCTCGAGTTGGACAAATACCAATGACTAAAAATAATAAAATCTCGAGTCTACCGGGCTTATTAGCGGGTTGGACAAACAGCCGTGACTTACCGAGTGTTCCTCAACAAGCCTTTAGAGGCTGGTGGCGTGAAAATAAAGGTAAATCATGAGTCGTGAAACCATGCTCAGTACCATCAAAAGCGCACTTGGCACACCTCGAGAAACCTCAACTATTCCTCGAAATTACCGACTCAAGACGGGTGAAAAGGATGTACTACACTTACTCGAGGAACGCATTTCGGATTATCGCGCTCGAGTTCATATTACTAAAGACATTCAAAAGACCATAAAAGACATTCTTGAGCGTTTACAAATCACAAAAATAGCTGTACCCCATGACCTCCCAGAGACTTGGTTGCCAAACTCTGTAGAGAAAATCATTGACCACTTAAACCTCGAGCCACGAGAACTCGAGAACGCCCAAGCGGTGGTGACGGGTTCAAGGCTGGCGATTGCCGAGACTGGTACGATTGTGCTTGATCACAGCACCCACCAAGGCAGACGGGCTTTGACTTTGATTCCAGATATTCATATTTGTGTGGTTTTCGAGCGTGATATTGTGGATAACTTACCGAGCGCCATCTCGAGACTGCACTCGAGTGTTGAAGCTGGGCAACCGATTACTTTTATTTCAGGACCCAGCGCGACCTCGGATATTGAACTCAATCGGGTAGAAGGGGTGCATGGTCCTAGGGTTCTCGAGGTTGTGTTGGTGAAATTAGAGCCAGATTTGTAGGGTTTATAGTTTGGCGATCAAAACAAGAAACTGCGCTCGAGATGATTGGACGCGCTCGGCTCGAGTAGGGCTGAATGGTAGGTTTTGTGGACGAAAACCTAATAAAAGGCTTTCGTCCATGAATTAGAAATTAGGGCAATACAGGACACGTTTTTGTTGGAGTCTTATACCAACTTTAGGTAGATAATAAGGAATGTCAAGATTAGGCACACCTCTAACCGCCCACCATACGACTGAAGAACTCGAGAAACACTACAAACAGTGCAAAGATGCCAAAGAAAAAACTCGTCGCCAAGTGATAT
>JANNVX010000098.1:0-205723 GCA_031414595.1 Deinococcales bacterium | reverse complement strand
TTCATTAAGTGACTGGTACAGCCGTAACATCATATTTTTGACTTTTAGTGAGTAGGTCTGCATTCAAATGACTTTACCAAACCGAGAACCGAATGACACTATTCTTGAAATCGGGAAGTTATTCTGGGACAAATCCTAAGCTCGAGTTGTCTGTGCAACTTAATCGCTAAAATAGCCAGTTCTCGAGTAGATTAGGCTATGTATCGTCAACGTCTGATTGCGCCCGGTCCTGTGGAAATTAGTCCTGCTGTGCAACTGGCACTGGCAAATCGTCAATTGCATCACCGAAGTCCCGAAGCAAAAACTATTGTCAAACGCGCTCGAGAACTGCTGCGAATCGTGGCGGGTGTCTCCGAGGCGGTCGAACCGCTTATTCTGACCAGTAGTGGCACGGGTGCATTTGAAGCCGTTCTGACCAGTCTGGTGGCTCGAGAAAAACGCGTGGTCAGCATCAGCGCTGGCAAATTTGGCGAGCGTTGGGCAGATATGGCAAAAGCCCTTGGCTACCACGTAAAAGAAACACGGCTGGAGTGGGGAACAAGTATTTCTATTGGTGCAGTAGAAACACTACTGAAAGCCAACCCAAACGCCAAAGCGCTTTTAATCACCCATTCAGAAACCAGCACGGGTGTACTACATGACCTCGAGCAGATTGCCAAAGCTGCTAAGGCAATCAACCCTAATATCTTACTTCTAGTGGATGCCATTACTAGCCTTGGTGTCGCCGAACTCAGACTCGAGGAATGGGAAATAGACGCGGTGATTAGCGGTTCACAAAAAGCCACTGGCGCACCTCCGGGGCTGGCTTTTGCTTTTTTAGCCCCTCGAGCCTTAGAGATTCTAAATTCAAGTCAAAGCACTGGCTATTACTTTGATTTACGCCGTGAAATTAAGGTGCAACAAAGCGGTGAAACTGCCTTTACCCCAGCCATCAACTTAATTGTCGGCTTAAACGCCGCCCTCGAGCCAATTGCCACCGAAATAGAAGAAACCAGTCTCGAGGCGTGGTGGGAAAATAAAAAAGCCCTGAACGATGCACTGCTGGCTTGCGCCGTTGCTCTTGGTTGTCGCAGTTATGCCAGTCTTCCGAGTCCAGCTTGTGTGACGCTTATTCCGCCCGCACCAATCAGTGGACGTGAGCTTTGGGCAGCGCTCTTACAACGTGGCGCTCGGGCGCAGACTGGACAAGACGCAATTAAAGACCAAATTGTACGCATTTCCTTTATGGGATATTTTGACCGCTACGATGCCCTGAGTTTTGCTGGTTTACTCGAGGAAGCGCTGCAAGACTGTGGGGCAAAATTTACTCGAGGGGCTGGAGTTGCGGCGCTCTGGACGGCATTAACAAAATAATCCACAAACAGCCTCAACCAAAGAATGGGGACTGAACTCGCCCTTTACAGAGGTGGCTGTGTGCGCCGTCACACCCCAAAAAATGCACAGCCATGTCATGATGATGTCAGTTCTTATGGCAAACCGTAAACCAGACCCAAGTAAAACTCAGGAAAACGAGGAAAATAGAAGTATGATCCCAAACCAAGGCGAAATCGAACAGACCTTTGCACTGCTTGGCAATAACGAGCAAATGGTTTTGCGGTTACGCAGTGGGTTGGTGGACGGACACCGCCACAGCCTGCGCGAAGTCAGCACTTTTCTAGGCACAAGCCGAGCCACTGCCCGTAGTCTCGAGTGGCAGGGCTGGCAGAAACTCCAAGCCCACGCCCAAAATAACCAAATCGCCTCGAGCAGTGTGCAGTATATTCTCGAGCGTTGCCGAATTCGTAAATCACGCAGTCAAAATTAACGTACAATCTGAGGATGCGATTACTTGTATTAAGCCTTAAAGGTGGGGTTGGAAAAACCACCACAGCGATTCATTTGGCTGGGGCATTAGCAACAAAGGGTAAAACCTTATTGGTGGATGCTGACCCCGCCCAAGGTGCGTTTGAGTGGGCGGCTCGAGGGGCGGCTCGAGGTTTACCTTTTGATGTGGTCTTACCCGACGATGCCAAACCAAAAAAATACGACTTTGTGATTTTTGATACCAGAGCGCAGCCCAAAGCCAAAACGCTGGATGAATTTACCCGTAAAGCCGATTTGCTGATTGTGCCAAGCAGCCCCAGTGCTTTATCACTCGAGACAATGCCACGTTTACAAGAAGAACTCGAGGATTTGCCGTTTCGGGCATTGATTACGTTAGCGCCCCCCGCCCCGAGTAAAGATGCGACTCGAGCCGAAAGGCGCTTAAATGAACTGAATTTCCCACGTTTTGCAACGGTTATGCGGCGCTATGCTGCCCTCGAGAAAGCGGCTGTGGCGGGTTGCTTGGTTCGTGATGTGCGTGACCCTCGAGCCAGTCTGGCTTGGGCGGATGCACTAGCGCTGGCACTGGAAATCACCAAATAAGAACCCCACTAAATTAGTGGGGTTCTTGAAGAAATTTATTTTTCCATGTACACAAGTAAATTCTTATTCTTGGGTGTTTGGGCTTTGCCATTGCTAAAAGTCTTAAACCCCTCAGCTTCGAGACTATAGGTATAATTTCCAGTCTCGAGATTGCCAAATAAGAACGGGGTAACGCCTCGGCGTAATTCAACCCCATCTTTATAGAGAATAACCGTGGCGTTCACAGGGGCTTTCCCTGCGGTTTCGGCTAAAACCCGCACCCGACACGGGCATTTGGCATTGCTGGCGTTGCTTAAACCTTGTGCCACAGAAATTTTGCGTTTGATGCTTGAGCCGTCTGGGGCTTTAACTTCAAATTCGTATTCTCCGACAGGTTGGGTCGGCACATAGTACGACCACGTACCATTGCCATCCACACCAATACTGCCGTCAAGCGCCCCGTTCTTGAGGACTTCAAGGTTTGAACCCGCCAAACCTGTTCCCTCGAGAATAAAATCTTGGGCATCAAGCGCTTCGGCTTGGGCGGGATAAGCAAAAGCAAAACCACCTGTAGCGGCGTTACCACTGGGAATCAGTACCCCAGCCGCCGCCGCTAAGCCAATTAAGCCACCACCAATGGCAATCATGATTGGTTTGCGCTTACGACCCATGCTCATTGAAACTGCACCTGCCACAAGCGTCCCTAAGCCCAGCAGTAATATCGGTAAAAACATCATTGTG
Organism: Deinococcales bacterium; assembly: GCA_031414595.1. Classification (GTDB taxonomy): domain Bacteria; phylum Deinococcota; class Deinococci; order Deinococcales; family JAAFIG01; genus JAAFIG01. The sequence continues at coordinate 202,597 of JANNVX010000098.1, read as the reverse complement.
TTCATTTTTCTCCTTGGTTAAGTCCGAGTTTTTGTAACCCGAGCATTCAATACTGGCAGTGTACCTAAAAAACACTAGGGCGGATGCACCCTCTCGAGCAGTAGGCGGATGCACCCTCTCGAGCAGTAGGCAATGCACCCTCTCTCAAAAGCAGTAGACTCGAGCGGTGAGCCTTAGCACTGTGACGGCACGTCCGACTTTAACCAACATTTGGCAGAATTTACCTAATCCTGTACGCCGCAATTTAATTGTTTTATTTGTCGCCCAAGCACTATCTACCAGTTCGACGACCGTCTCCACAACCCTCTCGAGCATTATTATTTTTAACATTATGGCTTCCGAGAGCCTATCTGGATTACCCAGTACAATCAATTTTTTTATGTCTGCCGTGGCTGCATTCTGGGCTGGACGAATCATGCAGAACAAGGGGCGGCGTTTTGGCTTGGCTTGGGGCTACGCAATTGGTGTAATTGGCGCGATTCTGGCAGCGACCATGGCACTCGAGAAGAACTTGATTGGCTTTTTAATTGGCGGGGCAATGGTTGGGGCGGCTAATGGTGCAATTCAACAAGCCAAATATGCGGCTGGTGAAATGGTCTCGAGTGCGGTACGCGGCACAGTTATTGGGGCGCTGGTGACTGGTAGCGCTTTTGGCAGTCTACTCAGTTGGGCAGTTGCCCCGTTGGTGCTGGGTTTTGCAAAATCCCAAGACATTCCAAGTATCGAATTTGGTTGGTATTTAGGGGCATTTTGGTTATTGTTGGGCGCACTGATTATCTTTTTTGGCTTGCGTCCAGACCCAAGTACCTTGGCTGTCCAAGAAACCAAGACTGCTGTACATGGCACAACCCGAAGTTGGGCGGTCTTACTGAGAATCCCCGAGATGCGCTTAGCCCTGATTTCGATGGGGCTTGGACAAATGGTGATGGTCAGTTTAATGGTCTTAATGCCGCTACACGCCAAACACATGGGTCACGAAGAAAGTGCCACGGGTTTAATCTCGGTGCATGTGCTGGGGATGTTTGCCTTTGGTTGGCTGACTGGGCGCTTAGTGGACACATGGGGGCGTAGCCTCGTAATTCAACTGGGGGCGCTGCTCTTAATGCTCTCGGGATTTGTAGCGGTTTTTGCGACCCGTCCACTCGAGATGGGCTTTAGTTTATTTATTCTGGGTTTAGGTTGGAATTTTTGTAGTGTGGCTGGCACAACCTTACTGACCGACCAACTCGAGGTACACGAACGCGCCTCTGTCCAAGGCAGTGCCGAATTGGTGGTCTGGATGTGTGCGGCAATAGGCGCACTCGGCGGCGGTTTAATTGTTGGGGCGTTTGGCTTTCCAGTCATTGGTTGGGTGGCGCTGGGTGTGGGCGCACTGCCGATGCTGGCGACATGGGTGTTTGGTAAATCATCTTCGGTTTGACTCGCTCAAGGTAACGCATCAAATCCAATAAGCTCGAGAAGCGCAGCACAATTCCGTTGCCCTCGAGGATGGCTTGCCAAGGTTGTCCTGTCTGGGCGGGAATAATTCGTAAACGGTACTCGAGACTGGTATCCATAATTAGAATAAATTGGGGGTTTTGCTTGTGCCTACGCCAGTATTGGCACATTCATTCAAGCCACTCGAAGGTGGTGGGGCTGTCATCAGCGCCAATCCAGCCCCAGGTGCTTTTGGGGCTAAGGTACAGGATTTAATTGTAAAGCTCCAAGTTTTGATGGTTTTACCGCCACTCGAGTCAGTCACAGTCGCGGTGATGGTTTTTAGACCAGCCGCGCCAATATAGGTGTAATCGGTGAATTTATGTCCAGAACCCAAGGCGGTACTTTGTTTAGTACCAGCAATTGTCCATTCGACACTGCAACACGCCCAGCCATCCTCGAGGTCGTCAGTGTTGATGTCTATAGTTGGGATGATAAAATAATCGTTTCCTGCTAATGCGCCAGTCGTGAAGGTTTGTTTAGCCAGTTCTATCGTTTCGTTCTCGAGTGGGGCTTTGATAATAATGCTTGGCTTGGTATTTGGTGCTTCGGCGACTGTCCAGCGTTTCTCAAAAATTTCGTAGCTGACATCGGTGCTAAATAAGCCAAATAAACTCAGTTCTAAGCCGATACTGACATCTAGCCCCGCCTCTAAAGACCAAGTTGGGGTGCGTGGAAAACCAGCCTCAAAGGTCACAAAACCACCCATTGTGGCGATTGGACCACCAATACCAAACACCAGAATACTAGCGGTGGCATCTACCCGAGCTTCGACATCCATATCTAGATTTACCTCGGCGTTCGAGGTGTAGGACTTACTAAAAGTGCTGTAGGTGTCAAATTTGCCATCCTCGAGTTCGATACCTGCGGTAAAACTCATGGTTTGATTGGCTGTCCAGTTAAAGCCAACACTGACTTCTCCAGTTATCGAGGCTTCGAGTTTAATACTTGGCACAAAAACAAGTGGGACAAAACCAATTGGAATGGTAATGATTGGTAGCGGAATCGTGCCGAGTAAAACTTTTTTATCAATTGTTTTTGCCAGTTCGCCAGTCACGGTTAGATTGGTGCTTTCGGTGATTGTAATGTTGGTGTCTAAGTACGGCTTGGTGCAGAGAAAACCTTGGCAAATAAAGACAAAATCAAAATCTAGGCTAATGTCCACGCTGCCCGAAACGCACACTTGGTCGTTGGTGGTGTTTTTGTTGCCATCGGTGTTGATGGGGCAAAAATCTATTTGGACTGGAAAAATTAAGCCTTTGTTGCTGGCTCGAGTTTTTTGCAAGGCTTGTTTTTGACCATTCGGTAAAATCATGTATGGAGCGTCGGTCAGTTTCATTCTGCGTTTAACCCGAAAACCCCCAGCTTCAAAAACTTGATTGAGTTTAGCCTCTTCGGTTTTGACCCGTACCTGACCAGATTCTCGAGTGACTGCCATTATTTTGCGTAAAAAACCTTTGCGGGCTTTTACGCCGGCTTTACCAACCAAAATATTACCCACGACTAATTTATCGCTCGCACCACTTGGTAATTGGGCTTGGTCAAAAATAATTTCGCCCGTAGACCTGACCACTTTAACAATGGCATCCAAGAATTTATCGGTAATCGGTACAACTTTACTCGAGACTTTGGTGTCTGCTTGAACCCGAGCGTCTAAAGCCGAGGCTTCGATAATTGGGGTCTCGTCTGGGTCGTTCTCGGCAACAATCGGTATCGGTGAAGCAGTATTACAAGCAGCCAGGGCGAATACAAAAAGCACAGCCATCAGGACAAGTTTTTTCATAAGTAACTCCTTTGACAAAATACAGTTTGTCAAAGCCGCGTTTCATGGGCGTTTCTCGAGTAGAATTTTTTATGGAACTGTTGTTGTTTGGCTCGCCACAAGCCAAAAATGCTGGGTTGCTCCAGACCATTCCGCTCGAACGACCTGCCTGGTTGTGTTTGTACTTGGTGATGCGTGGCGACTGGGTAACTCGAGATGAACTGGCGTGTTTGTTTCGCCCAGATTCCGATGATGTCACAGCGCTTTCGGCTTTGCGCTTAATTTTGCATCGGGCAAAAAAATTTATCTGGGCTGCCAGTCTTGAAATCGAAGCAAAACGGGTACGTTTACTGCTGCCTACCGATGTACAGCGTTTTGAAGTGCTGTGTGCCAATCAAAATTGGCTCGAGGCGCTCGAAGTTTACCAAGCCGATTTTTTGGCTGGTTTTGAACCGCCCGCAAACACAGATTTAAGTGCTTGGCTTGAACTCGAGCGGTTGCGGTTACGGCATTTGTGGCGTGAAGCGATTTTGCAGCGCGTGATGATACTCGAGTCAAGTGCCGATTATGGTGTGGCGATTGCTTGGCTGGAACGGTTACTATCCCTCGAGCCACTCTCTGAAAATGCTGTCCAAGCCTTGTTGCGCTGTTTGTTAAAACGCGGTCAACGACCCCAAGCTATTCTGGTTTACGAGCGTTTTGCTGCCCTGCTGCAACTCGAATTTAATTTAGCACCAGAAGCCGCCACCAAAGCCATGCTCGAGCCAAACACCAAAGTCATAACAGTTTTACCGAGTTCGCTTCTGCCCTTACTTGGGCGCGAAAGCGAACTGATGCAATTAAAAACTTGGTTACTCGGCACAAACCGTTTGGTCAGCCTTGTTGGCATGGGCGGGATTGGTAAAACCCGCCTCGCACTCGAGGCAGTCCGTTTGTTAGCACCCAATTTTGTGCATGGAGCAGTTTTTATTGATGGTACAGCCCTGACCGACAGCCAGCAATTGCCTCAAGCCTTGGTTTCGGCTTTGCGTATAACGGCTCGAGAATCGCTCGAGGCTGCTTTGGCTGCTTTTTTGCAAGACAAAGCAATCTTGTTGCTGCTTGATAACTTTGAGCATTTAATCAGTGCTAGAAAAATAATCCATGATTTACTCGAGGCTGCCCCAAATTTGCGCGTGCTACTGACGACCCGTGTGCGCTTAGGCTCGAGTTTTGAAACCGTGCTGGACTTAACGGGTTTAGCCATACCAACATCCCTAGAACCCTCGAATGCAGCCGTTTGTTTATTTGTACAAACCGCCCAACGGCTTTCCAAGTTAGAACTTGATTTAGGCTTGGTGACAAAAATAGTGCAGCAGTTAGAAGGATTACCATTAGCCATCGAACTAGCGGCTCGCTGGACTCGAGTTTTAAGTTTAGAGCAAATTTTAATCGAACTCGAAAAAAGCCAAACGTGGCTCGAGACCGATGTTCAAGACATTCCAGAACGTCACCACAGCTTAAACGCGGTGCTAAGCAGCACTTGGGTACAACTCTCAAAACGAGAAACCACTGCCCTCGAAGCCTTATCGGTTTTTCGAGGTGGCGCAACCCTCGAAGGCATTCGCTTTGTGGGTCAAACTCAACTGCCGACTTTACTGGCACTGGTCAATCAGGGTTTGTTACAGCGCGACGGCAAGGGGCGTTACTCGAGCCACGAAATGATTCGAGAATTTGCAGTTTTGCAATGCGGCAGCCAAGCCGAATTAGAGCAACGTCATGCGCGTTTTTATGCCAATCAAAGCCAAATCTGGTATCAAGCCAAACGCCAAGCCTCAACCCTAGAAATCATGGATTCCGAACAGAGCAATATCCATTTGGCATGGCTGCACTGGGCAATGTACGACCACAACACACTCGAGCAAATTATGGAACTGCACACCGATTATTGGGAAGTTCGCGGTTTATACCACCAAGCCCTCCAAAACCTCAATGTCTACACCGCAACTCGAGGAACTAAACTTGAAGCCCAAACGAACTTCTGGAAAGGTCTGTTCAAACGCATGACAAACGACTTTACGGCAGCCCTCGAGTTCTTAGAATTGGCAGCCACACAACTCGAGCTTCTAAATTTACCACTCGAGACCAGTCGAGCCTATTTGAACATGGCGTATATTGGTTTTGAACAAGCCCGTTATGGCGACACCAAAGCATTACTATATCGTGCTAAATCCGGTTTGAATTTAGGTATAGAAGCCGAATGTGCTAACCTGCTTGGAGCAATTGCCAGACGCGAACAGCACTACGAACAAGCCCTCGAGTATTACAATCAGGCTCGAAAAATCCATCGAAAAACCAGTAATTTATCGGGCTTAGGCGCAGTGCTAAATAACATGGCTAATATCCTCGAATTGCAAAATAATAACCAAGCCGCCTACCAGCATTATGTTCAGTGTCTCGAGATTTTTATAGCAATCGGGCATCAACGCCCAATTGCCGTGATGCACTCGAACCTTGGGTACTTAGCCACCAAACTCGGACAGTTTACCCAAGCTAAAAATCACCTCGAGACCAGCCTTTTAATACGGCGCAAAATAGATGACCAAATTGGTCAAATTACAGTCTTAACAAACTTAGCCCAACTCGCAGTAACCAGCCAAAACAGTAGACTGGCAAAGCAGGCATTTTCAGAGCTTTTTCCGTTAGCCATCCGCCTAGAAGCCGTAAGCAAAGCACTCGAGGCATTTTTTATACTGGCACAATGGTGTATTCAAGAAGGTTTACCGCAAGCTGCTGGTATTCTTAGAACCATTATTGACCATCCAAAAACCCCCGAGGAAACTCGAACCTCGGCACGAGAAAAATTAACCATACCCGAAACTGGTCAAGCACTTTTGCTCGAGCAATGGCAATTGGTTTTTTCGGTCTAACCCTGTCCATGCACTGCGCGGCTTATAAGCAGCTTTTGGCAGGATGGTACTAGGCGCACTGCCAATGCTGGTAACTCGGGTGTTTGGTCAGAACGCAAAGCCTTAATCAATTTAAGAAATCTCGAGTAAGGCAGTTTGTACAGCTGAAATTACAGGTTTTTAATTGCCAATGGGTCGTAATAAACCTTGACTTTTGGATACTCGAGTTTTGGAATTTTATCCCCATATTTAACACTGATTTCTACGAATTTTGGCACAAAAGTGGTTAGATCATGAAAAACTGGCGCGTTACTCAAAGCAATCACAGCCTTAGCCATCCTAACACAAGGTTTTTGAGGGCATGGTGTACAATTGGGTCATGAGCAAAGGCAATTATAAAATTGTGGCAGATGGGCAGCAGCGCAATTATCAAGCTAATTTTGAACAGGTTACGGCAGAAGTCAGAGCGCGTTACGCAGCACAGGATAAACCACGTTCAATCTGGCAAAAATTTTGGCTCGAGCGACGAATTCGCCAAGAAGTACAAGCAAAACTAAAAACAATGTTTTCGGCAAAAAACAATTATTTTGCTTTCATCAAGTAGAGCAAGCTCGAGATGAAGACAACTGAACAAATCATGCAACATCTTGGGTATACTCCCGCTTGGCTCAAGGTGGGTGTGATCACACCTGAGCTTCTAGGTGAGCAATGGAAAGTCTTTCAAACATCCGATGACCAGAATGCCGAACACTACCGTCATGGGGCGTTTATAAGGTTTTTGAAGCAACAAACAGAGTTTTCGGATGCGCTCCTCGAGGAATTACTGGCACTTAAGGACGGTGACGAACACGATATGCGTGTTGTACGTGTCAACGAAATATTACTTGCTAAACGCTTATCAAAGCAGCAGTTACAAGATTTTACAACTCGAGACGAATTACAACTTGAGGCTTCAATTCAAAAAATTTATATGCGGCAATGTGTTCTCGAGGATTTGAAACAGGAAGGTCTGACCGAAGCTATTTTTGTTCAAATTCAATACAGCCAAGATAAATACTTACATGAACTGTTGCTTGCTCGAGCCGATGTAAGCCGTGAGCATTTACTTTGGTTGCTCACTCATGGGCAAAGCAAAGCGATTCGCAACTGTGTGAAACAAATGCTTTTACAAAAACGATTTCGCGCCACGTAAAGTGGCTTAAATCTCCCATCCCTTGGGATGCCTTACCCCGTAACTCGAGACATCAAGGGCAACCACTAAACCTTGCCACGCCTGATTGCCTTCTGAGAATTTTTCTTGGTTGGCGTGGGCAATCTTTTTGAATACCTGCAATGCAGTCACACCATCTAAATCCGAAGTATCCAGTCCCAGATGTTCCTCGAGCAGAGCCACCCGAAAGGCTTTAACCGTTTCATTTGATAAAATTACAGCATTTAATTCGGCATTGCCAAACATAGACCATCGGTGCAAGTTTGCCGAGCCAATGGTTGCCCATTTGTCATCTATCAGCATCAGTTTGGAATGCACCCAAACGGGTTTACGGTATCCATCTGTTCCCATGCCAGCCATGCCAGCCAGTGTAAAATTAGGGTAAGCCCCAAGCCCTGCTCGAGCTTCCAAAAACGCATGAGACGATAAGTCTGGTGTGATTGGCAGCAGCGCAACAACTTCAACACCACGTTTGAGGGCATCATGCACGGCTTCTATAATTTCGGGAATCTCGAGACACTGGTTTTCAAGATAAATACTCTGTTTGGCGGCTTGAATCGCGGTGCAATACTGCTCGAAAATAGTTTGTTCACCTATCTTAATATCAAATACTTGCCCAGCAACAGGAGCGTGACCATTGTTGTACCGACCTGCATGAATGGTGCGTTGAATCTGCACCAAGGCTGTGCCGTTTTTCTTGGGCAATCGGCTTGGAAACTCGAGATTTTGTTTTCCGCCCTCACCCCAATAGCCATGCTCAAAGTGGCGTTCGCTGGCTTCATTCCAGCGTTGCACAAAATTGTGTTGTACATCGGCGACTGCCGCGCCAATCAGTTCAATGTAGAGGTCATGATTCTGTCCTTGTCCGTAGTGTCTGGGGGCAACCACAGAATTTGGATTGAGGTTTAGCCCACCCAGAAAAGCAATCGGATGGTCAGTACCAGCATCTATTAGCCAAGTTTTTTGATGCTGACAAAATCCTGCTTGAGCGCAATCCCAACGAATCCCAAGGTTGAATTGCTCGAGTAAAGCAAAGTGTTCTTCTGCCCCCCAAAAGGCATTGCGGCGATGATGGGCAGTTGCTTCGTCGGGTCGCCAAAAGAGTAAACGCACATCCACACCGCGTTTGGCTGCTCGGTCTAGTACCTCGAAGGCTGTACCGCGTCCATCTGGCATCCTAAAATCTGCCCACATAAAAGTAATGGTTGCCCAAACACGGTGCTGGGCTGTTTCGATGGCTTGGCAGACACGCAAAAAAGCGGGTTCGCCGTCTATTAAAAGCTGGACAGTATTGCCGGCACGGATTGGGTACGAACCAGTGGTGACAAACGGAATTTGGGCTTGCATCTGGGTATTTTACAGCGCAATCTTTTGGGCAAATTCTTGTAACGCTGCTAAATCAAGATTGTTCCGCTCGAGTATTAGGGTCGGTTTTTTGGTATTAAAAGCACTGCGCTCGAGGAGTCGGCGGTGCGCCGCCGCATTGGGCTGAGCAAGGTAAATAAGCCCGCGAATGGCAGCTTTGGCAGCCAGTAATTTAGCAGAGCCAATCATTTCGTGGTCAATTTCCAGCAGATGCGGATTGATGCGCTTGCCTTCTTCAATGGCTCGAGCGCGGGGCATGGTGCTGATGGCGATGGGGTGCAGTCCAGCCGTGGTAATGGCAGTCAGGGTATCGGCAATCAGAAATGCTTGCTCGAGGAGTAGGGGGTCTGCGACCAAGCCAATGGTGGTGCGCCCAGCATATTGCCAGAGCGGTTCTGGAGTCTGGCTTGGTTTAAGACTGGCTTGGAGTTTATCTAACGAACGCCTGACCACTTGGGCGTTGCCTGTCAGGGTTTGCCCAAGGCGCACCGCCGCCGAAGTGGTTTCGGTGGTCTCGAGTCGGGCAGGGACTTTGTAAATCGTTGGCAAACTAAAGCGTTGTCCAAGCATGGTCGGTAAATCCACCAGCCAAGGCTCGAGGGCAGCGCCGCGAGTACCGGGTTCTGCCCCGGGGTTGACATCGGGTATTAAAAGCGCTTCGACTTCGGTGCTGAGTTCAAAGACCCGTCCAACCAAAAGCTGCATTGTGGCGGGTTCGTCGGGCATGGCGTTCTGCCCAACTTTTAGGGCATCGGCAAAACTGGCTTTTGGCAGCACCACATCTATGCCGATACCTTCTAGGAAGGCTGTCCACCATGTTCCGTAGCGATTAAATAACACTGAGTCTGGAAGTCCAATCCGCATTCTTTGTAGTCTATGCTATTGCTTGGCAACAGTCTATGCTATTGCTTGGCAACAGTCCATGCTATTGGCTTAGCAAGTAGGGTAGACTATTGCCCTACTTGCGCTTAAAATATGAAGGCAGTAGAGAACTCAACATCGGTTGGGTTAGCAGGTTCTCGAGTTGTCGGGAGCAGCTTGGAGGCGAGAAGTGAAGGGAAATGTCATTGTTGTTACGTCTGGCAAAGGCGGCGTTGGTAAAACCACCAGCAGTGCCAATGTTGCCACTGGTTTAGCCAAACTTGGCGAGAAAGTCTGCGTTATAGATGTGGATGTCGGTTTGCGTAACTTGGATAGCATCATGGGTTTAGAGGGTCGGGTTGTTTACGACCTCGTGGATGTGATCGAAGGTAAATGTAAATTGCGCCAAGCCATGATTAAGGATAAACGGGTCGAGGGTTTGTATTTAATTCCAGCTTCGGGGACTCGGGATAAAGATGCCCTAACCATAGATGGAATGCACGACCTTGTACGCCGTTTACTCGAGGAAGAAGGCATCACGAGGGTGATTCTTGATTCGCCTGCCGGAATCGAAGCAGGTTTTAAGACCGCCGCCGCCCCAGCCAATGCTGCCTTGGTGGTGGTTAATCCAGAAAGCTCGAGTATCCGCGATGCTGACCGCATTATTGGTTTACTCGAACCCCAAGGCATCACCGAAGTGCGTTTAATTATTAACCGTTTGCGTCCCAAAATGATTGCCAAAGACGAAATGCTTTCGGTCGAGGATGTGGTTGGTTTACTGGGCGCTAAACCGATAGGCATTATCCCCGAGGACGAAAACATTCTGATTTCCACCAACCGAGGCACACCAATAGTGCTGGACACGACCCTAAAAGCTGGCAGTGCTTTTTGGGATGCCGCCAGACGAATCCACGGCGAGGATGTTCCATATCCGCCGCTCGAGGAGAAAAAAAGTTGGTTTGAACGTCTCTTTGGCGGAGGGAGGTAACTGTGTTCAGTTTTTGGGGAAAAAAAAAGGGGAGTGCCGAGACCTTAAAAAATCGTTTGCAGGTCATGCTTGCGTATGACCGAGCCGGTTTACCACCCGGCAAGGAACAAATGCTGCGCGAAGAACTGCTTAGTGTCTTAAAAAAATACTTCCCCAATGCCCAGAATTTCAACATTGACATGCAGCGCGACGGCGAAGGCGAAGCCATGATTCTCAAAGCGGACATTCCACTCAAATGAGGCTCTAGCTAATGTCTGAGCGTTTGCAAAAGCTCTTGGCGAGGGCGGGGGTGGCTTCGCGGCGGGCAGCCGAAAATTTGTTGCTCGAGGGTCGGGTAACGGTGGGTGGGGTGGTGGCGACTCTTGGGCAATCGGCACTCGAGACCGATGATGTACAAGTGGATGGCAAGCGGCTCGAGTTTTTAGCTAGACAGGTGACTTTTGCCTTGTATAAGCCGCGTGGGGTGGTGACCAGTGCTTCGGATGAACTCGGGCGGCAAGGGGTTCTCGAGCTTGTGCCGAGCGTATCAGGGTTACATCCAGTTGGGCGTTTGGATCGGGCTTCGGAAGGGTTGCTGATTTTGACAACAGACGGGGCTTTAACCTTAGAATTAACCCATCCTCGGTATCATCACGAAAAAGAATACCGAGTTTGGACTGAGCCAGTCCCAAGTCCTGACCAACTCGAGGCACTTTTTGCAGGGGTCATGCTCGAGGATGGGGAAGCCAAACCACACGCACTATTTAAGGCAAAGGATGGTTTGCGAATGGTGCTGCTTGAGGGGCGCAAGCATCAGGTACGGCGAATGGTGGCGGCGGTCGGTCTTGAGGTGCTGCGCTTAATGCGAACCCGAATTGGTGGCTTACAAATCCATGATTTACGCCCCGGTGAGTGGCGCGAATTAAATTCGGCTGACCTTGGATTACTAAAAGCCTAAATTTTTTAATCTCTTTCCTTGGGTTACACCTCATGCAATGGGCTGAGAAATACTTTACACTATACTCATGAAGCGACTTTTGACCGTCCTGCTCGTTGGTGCTGTTGCATTAGCGCAAGATAAAGCGTCCTACACAGTCTCAGACATTGTGCTGCTCGGTTTAGGCGAGCGTCATGTGGTCTTTTATGACCAAGAAAATACCTTCAAACGTAAACTCGAGGGCAGTGTGGCTGGGCGTAACCAAACCTTAGAAATCCAAAGCCCCAGTCAAAACACCCAAGGGTTTCAGGTCAGCGGCGCACTTGAAGTCAACGGCAACGGCAGTTGGCAACTGCCTGTAACCAGTAACTTAGCCGCCTTTAGTGCCAAACGCAGTGGCGAACGCATGACGATCAAAGCCAACACCGATTTGCGTTCGGTGTACCTTTGGGATGGTAAAAGCTGGTTTACCGTCTTAGAGAAATTAAAGGCTGGCGAACAACTCAACACCCTGCCCACCCCTCGAGATGGTTTACTTGGGGCTGGTAGTTTATGGAAAGACGAAGCAACCTCTTTAGAAGGCTACCTCAAATCTCGTGGTGCATTTTTAATTGCCACCCTGCCAGACTCGAGTTTAGATGGCAACGAGACCAGTTTTAACCCAACCCCGAACAGCACACGGCGTTCGGTGCTGGCAGTCCAATTTGGTTATGAGGGCATGTGGTTACAACAAAATGCGCCAGCGCCACTCAATCCTGTCTTGGATGTCACCGCCGTTGGTGCATTCAGCACCCACCGAGATACGAATTTTTGGGCAAGGGTAGACAGTACCGCCGATGATTACGCCCGCACTTGGCAAATCGCGCTGGGTGGTCAAAACCCAGTTCCAGTAACACCAAAAATAGATTTCTTCAATCGCCGTATGGTCACGGTCTTCCTTGGGCGTAAACCGACCACAGGCTACAGCCTTGCTTATAAAAGCGCGAACTTTGACCGTGGCACGCTAAGAATCACCCTCGAGTTACGCGAACCGACGGGCAATAATTTTAGCAACACCCCAACCAGCCCGTTTATTATGCTTGAAGTGGCAGCGCAAACCATCAGTTCGGTACAAGTTGAATTGGTTAGACCAAATTAGTTAATCTTAAACAGACTTGGGTAACGCAGAACAGGGTTGTATTTTTGACCAGCCACCCGCACACCTGTCTCGAGAAATTGCCACAACACATATTCACCAGCGCTTGGGAAGGTAAAATTGCTCTGCACTGAACCAAGCCCCTGTTCTTTAGCGTTGGGATGATCGTGCTTAAAATATGACCAATCGGTTTTTAGAATAAACTGATGCACATAATACGGATTCCATGCGACTGGCGCACCATCTAGCAGGGTTGTTAGTTCAAAACTCGAGACTTGTCCTGCTGGTTTAAGGTTCGGCACAGTTTCTTTTAATGCCAAACGACGAATTGGCTCGAGTTCTGGGCTGCTGGTCAGCACTTCAAAATTGACTGGGTAAACTTGCACAAAACGCGGATTGTTATGGGCATGACCGTTGCCACCTGTAATTTCGAGAATCAGGTCATAAGTGCCAGCTTCCATCGGTGGTAACGGTAGTAGATAAGAACCTTTTTCGGTTTCGTCAGGGTACTGAAAATAATAATTTTTGAAATCCTTAGAAATAAAATACGCATGGACGATGCCACTATAGGCTGCGTTGTACTCGAGAACCCGTACTTTTAAGTTTTGGGAATCTATTCGAGCGGTTGCCAAAAAACTATTTTGTTCACGAATTAAAGGTAAGCCTTGGACTGTGGCAGCCGTCGGCGCAGATGGAATCAGTGCCATAAAACTCGAGAAGGTCAGGGCAGCCAATAAAAATCGTTTCATGCTTTGTTGTAGCACAAATCAAGCGGCAAAAAGCACTGGTCATGAAAATTGGTTAGTCTAAGACCATGATTGAAATAAACCCCGAAGACCAATACGCGATTGTATCTGGCGACACTACCCTAGAACAACTCGAGGCTGCCCTGCCAAGTGGCTTGCAGTACCGCGCTCCACGCTTGCCACTGACGCTCGAGGATTGGTTGTTGTCTGGCGGGCTTGGCTTGCTCGAGATGCCACCAATGCGTAAAGATGTCCTTGGGCTAACCTATACGGCGGCTCACGGTACGGTCAGTGTTGGTGGAAAAGTCGTCAAGAATGTAGCAGGGTACGATGCTGTACGCCTTGTTATTGGTTCAGATGCCAGTTTAAGCCACCGTGTTCGGATTGAAAGTGCCACTTTGCGCTTGCGCCCTCGAGTGCCTGTGGTACGACTCGAGCAAGCCCGTTCAGAGACCGCTACTTTTTCGGTGCTGCGTGAACTCGGTGCAGCTTATGCCGTGGCGTATAAACAAGAAACCACATGGATGTTACGCGCCGAATTCTGGGGTAGCCAGCCAAAGTGGGGAGAAGTTGTCTCGAGCGACCTCTTTTCTGCCCTCGAGTTACACGATGCCCTTGGGGTTTTTCCTCGAGCCAAACAAGAATTATCGGCGTTAGAAGCTCGAGTTTTGAATGCACTTTAAGGCAATGAACCTAGGAACTGCCTAAGAATAGTTTCCTGATTTCCAGACAAAAAACATACGATTGGTCACAGGGCGGACACAGGGGTCCGCCCCTACCTGACGTGTTTCATGAATTTTGTAGGGACAGGCGACCGCATCTTATGGTCAAGAGACCCCTGTGTCTGTCCAGCTTGGGAATAATGAAAACACCATTCCCAAATCGGGAAGTTATTTCAGGACAAGTTTTAACGCCGTTTAAGGCAGCACAAATCTCGAGACAAAATTCTTTACTTCTAATTTCATGGCTTCTGGGTCTGCGCCACACAGGGTGCGGTCTATCAGGTCAGCCACGGTTTCCATGTCTGCTTCAAGCATCCCACGGGTGGTAATGGCGGGTGTACCAATCCGAATTCCGCCACCGTGCATGATTTTTTCGGTGTCAAATGGCAGGGTACTTTTAGAAATGGTGATGTGTGCCGCGTCGAGCATCCGACTGGCTTTTGTGCCATTTAGACCAAGCGGACGAATGTCAAGCACAAATAAATGATTGTCTGTGCCGCCCGACAAGACTTTATAGCCGCGTTTTTGAAAGGCTGCCACCATTGCCTGAGCGTTTTTAATAATCTGACTCGAGTACAGCTTGAATTCTGGCTGTAAGGCTTCGGCAAAAGCAATCGCTTTACCAGCTATCACATGTTCGAGTGGACCACCCTGCGTGCCGGGGAAAATACTGCGGTCAAGTAGGGCTGCCACTTCAAGGTCGTTAGAAAAAATAATCCCACTTCGCGGACCACGCAGGGTTTTATGGGTGGTGCTTGTGACCACATGGGCATGTGGCACTGGACTAGGATGCACCCCAGCCGCCACCAGTCCCGCAATATGAGCAATGTCTGCCATTAAGTACGCGCCAACTTCGTCGGCAATAGCACGGAAAGCCGCAAAATCTAGGGTTCTCGAGTAGGCACTTGCACCACAAATAATCATTTTGGGTTTGTGTTCCAGTGCCAGCGCCCGAACATCTTCCATATGCAGTAATTCGTCGGCTTGACGGATTTTATAACCAACCACTTTGTAATTTAAGCCAGAAAAATTGACTGGGCTGCCGTGGGTTAAATGCCCACCATGACTCAAATCCATGCCCAAGACCGTATCGCCGGGTTTTAAGAGCGCACTGTAAACCGCGATATTGGCACTCGAGCCAGAATGCGGTTGGACATTTGCCCAAGCTGCCCCAAAGAGTTCTTTGAGTCGGTCAATCGCCAGTTGCTCGATTTTATCCACGACTTCGCAGCCACCGTACCAGCGTTTACCTGGGTAGCCTTCGGCATACTTGTTGGTCAGAACGCTGCCGACAGCTTGACGCACGGCGGCACTGGTAAAATTCTCTGAGGCAATCAGTTCTAAGCCGTCGCGTTGCCGCTCATGCTCTAAGGTAATCAAATCAAACACTGGGTCTTGGGTCATAGCTCGAGTGTAACATCTGCCATTGTTGCAAACCAAGGGTGAGGTGAATTTGCACTCACTTCAAAAACATTTTTTGCGGTACGCTGAGTCATGCGTCGCATTATTTTTCTGTTGCCTATCTTGCTGCTTTCTTGCACTCGGAACTTACCGCCTTTGTTAGATGATTTTGTTATCTCGAGTACCACGGTTTCGCCCTGCCAATCGGTCAACTTAACTGTCACGGCTCGAGACCCCGAAAATGCAGCTTTGAATTACACCTTTGAGGCTTCACCAGCCACAGGAACATTTGATAAATTTGGAGCAACTGCCACATGGTTACAAACCCCAACCACCACCCAAGCCAATCAGAGCGTGGTTTTTACGGTGCGGATAACGGATGGGCAGAATGTGGTGCAAAGCAACTCGATTAAGGTTAATTTACTACCCGATACCCAAGCCAAGAACTGCTCGAGTATTAGCGGTGTGGTGCGTCCGGGGGTGCAATTTGCTTCGCTTCGTGGTTATGAAAAAGCTGAGATGCGTCTTGGCGAAGCAATCGTCCAATTTAAGAACCCCAGCAGTGCTTTGCGCCTACAAAGTGCAGAACTAGCGGTTAAGTCTTGGATTACAGGCAATACGGCAGTGCTTGAAGCCCCAAGCATCAAGACTCGAGCCAGACTGCAAAATGCGAATGCTCGAGTGACAGGCACAAGTGCGCTAGAAACCTTACAATTTGTCTCGAGTTTACGCCAACGCCCTGATGTTCTTAGTGCCGAACCAAATACCATTCTAAAAACCCAAGCTGCACCCAACGACCCGTTGTACGCCAAGCAATGGCATTATGGGATGCTGAACTTACCCATCACTTGGGATGGTTTCTCGAGCAGTAGTGATGTGGGCGCGGGAGTGGTTGTGGCAGTGCTGGACTCTGGAATTCTTTGGGATGCGACCGACCCCGCCAAGCAACACCCAGATTTCAATTGTGAAGTAGCGCCCGGAAAACCCAAAATCCTACCTGGTTATGATTTTGTGCAAAATGACAATAATGCTTTTGATTCAGACCCCAACGCTGGTTTTCATGGTACACACGTAGCTGGCACAGTTGGGGCTTGCAGCAACAATGCCCTTGGTGTGGCGGGTGTGGCATGGCAAACCCAGATTTTACCAATTCGGGCATTGGATGGTTCGGGAGGCTCTATTGAAGATATTGCCAAAGCCGTGTACTGGGCGGCTGGGATGAGCAGTTCTCCGCTTGGCACAATTCCAGTTAATCCAAACCCTGCCAACATCATCAACATGAGTTTAGGCGGGGAACAGTCCCCAAGCCCAGTCTTACAAGCCGCCGTGGATGCTGCCAATGCCAAAGGCATCGTTGTGGTTGTGGCGGCTGGCAACAGCAACATAGATGCAGCGCTGTTCACCCCTGCCAATCTTCAGGGTGTCATCCCAGTTGGCGCACTTGCCCCAGATAAGGCTCGAGCCAGCTACTCGAATTATGGTTCAACCGTTGCCTTGGTTGCTCCTGGAGGAGATTTTGCCCAACGCAACATCTCCGAAGATGGGGTCTTGTCCACTTTGGGGTGTGGCACTGGTGATGTCGGACAGTATTACAGTCCGTCTGGTGGAACAACCCCGCCCTGTGCGAATTTTGGCTTCGGCTCGTACCACGGCACTTCGATGGCTTCGCCGCATGTGGCGGGTGTGATTGCCCTAATGATGAGTAAAAATGCGGCTCTGCGCGACGCAAACCCCAATAATTGGGTACGGATTCGTTCGTACTTAACCGATAGCTCGAGTCTAACTGGTTTAACCCGTTGTAACCAAGGTTGTGGGGCTGGTTTACTCGATGCAAGTAGCGCCATGCAGAAAGCATCTGTCTTACCAAGTATTGGGGCAGTTATTGTGCGAACCAATCCAAGTGAAATCAACCTTGGCTCGAGTCAAAACCAAGCTACCTTTACAATTCAAAATATCGGCGATACAGCCGCCACCCTAAACATCAGTGCCACCGGAAATGGCTTAAGTATCAGCCCAAGCACAGCCACCCTTGCTGCCAACGCCACCCAAATCATGACTGTTAATCTCAACCGAAGCGGACTCAATGGGCAGTTCGCTGGACGAATCAATCTTGTGTACGGCACTCGCAGTCTCGAGCAACGGGTCTATTACAACCAAGGCAACAGTGTCCTCAGTAATCCAATTGGGTATTTCTTAAGAATTTACCGCGTCGAAAGTGCCGATAAACGCACCCGTTTGAATTACCCAGACACGCCCGTTGGTGCAAATGGCGCTTTTGCTTTTGACAACCTCGAGCCGGGGCAGTACGACATCACCGCCTACCGCGAAAGCAGCACCAATCCAGACGGGACAATCAATGTTTCTGACCTTGGCGAATCTAGGGGATTATTTACTTTTGATACACCAGTCACCGCCGAAGTGAGTCTTGATAATGTCACCCAAGTCATCTGCTCGAGAACAGGCACACTTGAGAACGGTCCAACCAAATGCCCCGGCAAGTAGGGTTCATCGGTCAAAGGTGTTAATCTAAACCCTGTGGAATCTGTTATTTTTGACCTCGAGACCACGGGGTTAAGCCCCGACCGAGATGCAATTCTCAAGAATACTTTTTACATTGGCATGGTCACACTGATGGTTGGTTCATTGGCATCATTGGGAATAAGTTCGAGTTTAAGGCGATAACCAAGACCTTCTGCGACTCGAGCCACCGTTCTTAATTCAAGTTCGGTGTTTGCCCGTTCCATTTCCATAATTCGTGTTTGGCTTAGGTCAAGCTGGCTTGCTAATTGGCGGCTGGTTAATTTGCGTCGTTTACGGGCTTGGCGCAGTCCATCACCAACGGTTTGAACTGCAATTAGTTGGTCGAGGGTACTGGAAAAAGTTGCAAAATCCTCAATCACAAAACTCGAGCCTTCGGCAACAACGACATCAACAGGGGGTGTTCCAAGCATGGCTTGGACTTCATCAAGTAGGGTGTTTTTCATGATTGCCTCTTTCTTTTGCCGTACCAAGTGGGCTGAATCGGGACTTTCGCGGCAAGTGCGTTTCTAATGGCTAAGCCATCGCTTAAAAGTGTTTGTGTGGCTTGGTTTTCGTTCTTGCATTCGGCATGATAAACAAAGAATTGGTTGAGTGTATTTTGCAAGAAATACACTCGCGCTCCCCCATCTGAAGTGCGGTCTTTAAGTTCCCATAACACACCACCGAGGTGTTTACGGTAACGGCTTTCCTTACCATTGACGCATAAATCCCCAATCATCTGCTTGCATTTCTGGGCGCAGATTCTTTTGCTGTGCGACATGACCAATAAATCCTCAATAATCAAAGGATTTTTATGATCCAAGCGTTCTGGATGCCAAGGGTAAACAATTTGCGGGCTAGTCCGAATCATCAATATCGTTTGAACAGTCTAAACAGTTCAAAAATGCTTGTCAACTACGTCAAGTCAAAGGGTGTTAATCTAAACCCTGTGGAATTTGTTATTTTTGACCTCGAGACCACGGGGTTAAGCCCAGACCGAGATGCAATTCTCGAGATTGGTGCATTGGTCGTGCGAAATGACATCATCACCTCAGAAACTTTTGAAACACTGGTGCAACCAAAGCGCCGCATTCCTTTTTATATTTCTAAAATCAACGGTATCACCGACCGCATGGTGCAACACGCCCCAAGCATCGAAGAAGCACTACCGAGTTTTCTCGAGTTTGTGGCAGGCAGGCAACTTGTGGCACACAATGCCAGTTTTGACATTGGTTTTGTCAAAGCCAACGCCGCCCGACTTGGTTTAGAAGCCCCAGTTCGAGCCACTTGCACGGTGCAACTTTCCAGAAAAGCCTTTCCAAACGAATCACGCCATAACCTAGATGCGATTTGTACACGATTGGGAATAGTTGCCACTAATCGCCACCGCGCCTTAGCTGATGTTGAAGTGACAGCCCAAGCATTCCTTGAGTTTCGACGCAGGTTGTTGGTCAAAGCCTGAGAGCTATGAGCTTTGAGGGTTAAAAGGTCTTTTCCTTTCGACTTTCGCCTTATCGTTGTGAAAAAGCCGCCAATGCCTCGAGTTTTTGGAGTGCCGCACCGTTTTTTAGGATTTCTAACGCCAAACTGACCCCTGTCTCGAGACTGCTGGCAGCCTCGGCAATGTATAGGGCTGCTCCTGCATTGGCGGCGACGGCATCGCGCTGGGCGGTTGTACCGTTTCCACCCAGAACAGCTTTAACGATGGTTGCATTGGTGCTGGCATCGCCGCCCAGTAAAGCACTGCTTGGGTGTAACTCGAGTCCTAAGTCTTGTGGCAAAATGGTGTACTCACGGATACTCGAGCCTCGCACTTCGGCAATCTGGGTTGTGCCAGCCACACAGACATCATCGTAGCGTGTGCCATCTGGGGCTTGACCATAGACCACCATTGCCCCTGTAATGCCAAGTTGCTGTAATACATTTGCCATCAGTAAGACCATATTTTTATCGGCTACCCCAAGCAACTGATGGGTTGCTCCGGCTGGATTGGTCAGTGGACCCAAAATGTTAAATACGGTGCGAATGCCTAATTCGGCTCGGACTGGCACGGTATTTCGCATCGCGGGATGATGCGAACGGGCAAATAAAAAGCCAATCCCAATTTGTTCAATTGCCATGGCGACTTGCTCAGGGCTAAGCTCGAGTTTGACTCCCAATGCCTCGAGAACATCGGCGCTACCCGATGGTCTACCAGCAGTGCGGTTGCCATGTTTAGCCACCCGCACCCCCGCCGCCGCCACCACAAAAGCACTGGCGGTGGAAATATTAAAGTTGGCTGTGCCAGTGCCACCTGTGCCGCAAGTATCTACCAATGTGCCACTGGCTACGGGAACATGTACTGCCCTCGAGCGCATGGCTTTGGCAAAACCCGTCACCTCTCCCACAGTTTCGCCTCGCACCCGCAGCGCCGCCAGAACCGCCGAGGTTTTGACCGCCGATAATTCACCATCCATAATCAGACCCATTAAGCCTTCGGCATCTTCTAAACAAAGGGGTTGATTGGAAATGGCTCGAGTAAATAATGGAACAGACATGCCCTAAGTTTAACTTGATTTTTGATTATGGATTTCTTTCCAAGCCTCGCGTGCGCCATTTAAGTAAGCTCGTTCAAAGGCATAATCGGATACGGACTTTAAGAGAACATCACCAATTGGATTCAGTAAAAGCTGTTTGGCAGCTAGTAAACTCGGATGAACACCAAGCTGCATAGCAACCGTGTCGCCGTACTTCTGAGCGATTTTCACCGCCTGATAACCCGCCGAGTATGCCTTTTTTGGGTTGCGAATTTGTTCACCCGCATGAAAGGCAAGGGTGTCTGCCAAACGCCTGATTTTAAGCCCAGATTTCTCGAGCCGAAGCGCAAATTCTAAATCCTCACCACCATACCCAGATAAACCCTCATCAAAACTATGCTGCTCGAGCGCCACATTTTTTGGCAAACTGGTATTCATGCCAGTAAAATTGATCCAACTCGGGTTATTTGGAAAATCTATTTTCCCATTTGGATACTGCACCGCCCCAATCGCCATAGATTGCTTGAAGACCTGATGAAAAGCTGCATGACGCGCCAGTACATCTGGTGCAAAAGTCAGGTCATCATCGGCAAAGAGTAAAATTTTGCCATTGGCGGCTCTGATGGCGGCATTTCTGGCTCGAGCCTGACCGCCTTGGGGCAGTACCAACACCTCGAGTTTTAATTTGGCACGGCGCTTGATCACTTCAAGTAAGGTCAGTGTGCCGTCGGTGCTGCCATCCACCGCAATCACCACTTCAAAATCGGTATATGTTTGCTGCTCGAGTGAATTCAGCAACTTCTCGAGCAGTGCCATTCGGTTATGTGTTGGAGTGATGACACTGATTTGCATAGGTAAATTATCTCATTCTTTACGATGCCAATTGTGATTTAGCCCCCATGGCTTTCGGCGCAAACTCCCAGTGTATACTTAACTTATGGAATGGATTCAAGACCCCGCCGCATGGACTGCCCTTTTAACCCTCACTGCCCTCGAGATTGTTCTAGGGGTGGACAACGTTATTTTTATTAGTATTCTGGCAGGCAAATTGCCACTCGAGCAGCAAGCTAAAGCCAGACAAACAGGTTTATTGGTAGCTGGTGGAATGCGAATTTTGTTTTTATTTTCGATTTCTTTAATTCTGCAATTAAAAGCTGATTTATTCACTGTTTTTGGTCAAGGTATTTCTGGTAAAGACCTGATTTTACTGGCTGGCGGCATTTTCTTAATCTACAAAGCCACCAAAGAAATCCATGACAAACTCGAGGGTGAACATGGCGAAGTCTCGAGCCGAGTCGCTCCGACTTTTGCGGCAGTGATTGGGCAAGTGCTGATTCTGGATTTGGTGTTTAGCATTGACAGTGTAATTACGGCGGTTGGCATGACCACGATTGTTCCAGTGATGGTGATTGCGGTACTGGTTTCGGTGGGGATTATGCTCTTTGCTTCGGCTGGGATTTTTGGTTTTGTCAATAAGCACCCAAGTGTCAAGATTCTGGCGTTGTCGTTCTTACTTTTAATTGGTTTTACCTTAATTGCCGAAGCCTTTGAAGTCAAAATCCCCAAAGGTTATGTCTACTTTGCGATGGGCTTTTCGGTGATGGTTGAATTCCTGAACATCCGCGCCAGTACCCGTAACAAAGCTAAGCCAGTCGAATTGCACCAACCGATTGTTGAGGACAATGCTAAACCCGCTTAGGCTCGAGCCATGAAAAAGCGCACAGCCTGTGGCTGTGCGCTTTTTATTAGACTTAAATATCTACTTTAGCAAAGACTGCATTCTCTTCAATAAAGGCTCGGCGTGGAGCGACTTCTTGCCCCATTAAGTCCTTAAAGCATTCGTTCGCCTCGAGTGCATCCACGATTGTGACCAGTTTCATGGTGCGGGTGGCTGGGTCAAGCGTGGTTTCCCAGAGTTGCTCGGCGTTCATTTCCCCAAGCCCTTTGTAGCGCTGGATTGAAATGTTGGTTTTGTCATTCAGTTCTTCCAAACGTTTTTTCAGTGCCTCTTCGTTGAAAATATACTCGCCTTTGCGTCCCACCGATAATCTGTACAAGGGTGGCTGGGCAATGTACAAGTACCCTGCTTCGATGATGGGGCGCAAGAACCTATAGAAGAAGGTCATTAAAAGCACACTGATGTGGCTACCATCCACGTCGGCATCGGTCATAATCACAATGCGGTGATAACGCACATTGGCAAGGTCAAAATGGGCATTGTCGCCAGTGCCTTGGACACCTGCGCCAATCGCGGCAATCATACTGCGGATTTCGGTGTTCTTGAGGATTTGCGTAATCTGGGCTTTTTCGACGTTTAGCACCTTACCGCGCAGAGGCAGTACAGCTTGGAATTTCTTGTCGCGTGCGCCTTTGGCTGTCCCACCTGCCGAGTTGCCCTCGACCAACAGCAACTCCGATTCGGCTGGGTCAGAGCTTTGGCAATCGGATAATTTACCCGGCAAGTCATCGTTCTCGAGTGGGTTCTGACGGCGCACCAAGTCCTTGGCTTTACGAGCCGCATCTCGAGCGCGGGCTGCATCGGCGGCTTTCTCGGCAATCACTTTACCGACTTTTGGGTTTGCCTCGAGAAATTCTGATAATTTATCAGAAACAACGCGGCTAACCGCCATTTGCGCTTCTGGATTAAGGAGTTTAACTTTGGCATTTGATTCAAATTGTGGGTCGCCAAGTTGTACGCTGACCACAACATTTAAGCCCTCGAGCCAGTCATCGCCAATTGGTTCAACTGCGCCTTGTTTGAGGATATTTTTGTCTTTCAGGTACTTATTCAGGATGCGAGTGTATGCAGTACGAAACCCCGTCATGTGTGTACCGTGGTCACGGTTGGTAATCATGTTGGCATAGGCAAGTAAATTCGGGGTATAGCCAGTGCTGTGAATTAAGCCGACTTCGACTTTGATTTCGTCGTGTGAACCACTGAGCAACACGGCTGGTTCATACAAAATTTTGTCATCCCCAACAAGACTGCGGGCATAGGCAGCAACGCCACCTTTTTCAAAGAAAGTCTCGGTTTTGTGGTGTCCGTCGCGCTCATCGGTTAGGATAATTTTCGTGCCACCGACCAAGAACGACAACTCGCGTAACCTACGCCGAATCCGCGCATACTCCCAATGCGGCACAATGTCCTTAAAAACCACAGGGTCTGGTTTGAAACTGACACTCGAGCCGTTGCGTCCAGCCTCGTTTGTACCAATAATATGCAGAGGTTCGGTCAGCACACCACTTTCAAACATAATACGGTACAAATCCTTGCCTTTGCGAATATCCACCCGTAAAAAAAGCGATAAGGCATTAACAACTTTTGCACCAACCCCGTGCAAACCGCCCGAGACCTTATATGCACCATCGTCGAACTTACCACCCGCGTGTAAATCGGTGAAGGTCACTTCGACGGCTGGACGACCCCCTTCGGAAGCCATTGCATCCACGGGGAAACCACGTCCGTTGTCAGTAATTGTCACCGATTCGTCTTGGTGAATCGTGACAGTCACGGTATCGGCGAATTTGGCTTGAACTTCGTCTATGGCGTTGTCAATGATTTCTGAGAGCAACTGATGAAACCCGTCTATGCCCGTACCACCTTGTAAGTACATGCCCGGGCGTTTGCGAACCCCATCAAGCCCTTTTAAGACCTTGATGTTATCGGCGGTGTAATTATCAGCCCCTTCTTGCCGTTCGGCTTCCGTTAAAGGTGCGCTCTCAACGATATCCTCGATTGGCTGCAAATTCTTAAAGTCGTCGTTGTTCTCAAGCGGATTGATATTTTCTGACATTGATTTCCTCTTTTCGTGAATTTTTCGTGTATCGGCTTAACGCATTTCGTTCAGCACAGAATTATACCCTAAAAAGCTGCTCGAGTCAAGTAAAATTGATGCGTCTAGCACGAGGTTTTTATGCTTTTTTTGGAGTCAAAAATTAGTACCTCTAAAATCAGTCGGTTTCAACTTCTCTAAAACTTGTAAACTCGAGCCTGAACGCCTCAATAAGCTGTTTTTTTACCTCGAGCATCGGGATTTCATAACCCAAGAGTTTTTGCATACTGGTCATTTGGGTATCCTGCAAACCACACGGCACAATCAAATCAAAATCGGCTAAATTGGTATTGATATTCAGTGCCAAACCATGAATCGCCACGTTTTGCTTAATTGCCACGCCAATACTGCCGATTTTATCGTCTCCGACATAAACACCCGCATAACCGGGGTTCGGACGGGCTTGCAGCCCATACTGTGCCAAGACCCAAATCTGCACATTCTCGAGCCGCCGCAGAAAATCTCGGACTTTGCGACCAACCCTAAAAATTGGGTACGCCACCAACTGCCCAAGCCCATGATAGGTGGCTGTGCCACCGCGTTCGGTCGCCACCACATCTATTCCAAGCCGCGCTAAGGTCTCGAGCGGAAACAATAAATTCGTGTCTAGCAAATCCTTACGCCCATGGGTAATCACCCTTGGATGCTCGAGTAACAAAAGCTCTGGTGTTCCGCCAGCCGCCACCCGAGCATGAGCCTCGAGTTGTAAAGCATACGCCTTTTGATACGGCACAACCCCAAGGTCTTGTGCAACAAACAATTTAATCCTCAGCCGCCAAAGCTGGCACAGCACTTCGGCGTTGCGTGACCCGTGCAACCGCATTTGGGTCACGCAGCGCCTCGAGAATAAAGGGAATAATCAGACCAATCAGCAAGCCCGCCACAATTGCCAGCAAGACCACCGTCGCCCGGCTCGAGGCTGGACGGCTTGGCGCAAAAGCTGGAACAAGCACCTGAGCCAAGGATTTACTTGAGGCTTGTTCGATTTTCAAGTCAACCATTTTTTGACTTAAGGTCTTAAATTGTTCTCTGGTCAACTCGAGTTGTTGTCCAATCCGCGCCGATTCAAGCGTTGCCGTAGCAACACGGCTTTTGAGTTGCTCGATTCGCAAGTTTAATTCTTTGGCTCGGGTTTCATAACCAGTTAAAGTCACTTTGAAACGCAGCAAGTTTGAACTTAAATCATTAACCAAGGTGCGTAAGCGCTGGTATTCAGGGTTGGTGTTTTCAACCCGAATTTGTGAAAGCAAATTAGGATCAACCCCCTCGAGACGGCTTACTTGGGCATTGGTTGCTTCATAAAAGGTTTGTGCATTTCGGACTTCTAGTGTCAGTGGTTCGGCTTGTTTATTGAGTAATGCAAGGCGCTTGCGATCTTCATTTAATTGAGCCAAACGTTTGACTGATTCGGGTTTAATGCCTTCACGGTCGGCTGTCAGGGTTCGTATACTGGCTTCAAGCCCAATGATTCCTTGAAGCAAACTTTGATAGATTGGATTGACTTCTTGGTTCTGTAATTTTAAGCCAATCAGGTCGTTTAATTTGGGGTCTCGAGACTGAATAGCCGCATTGATGGCTGGGTCACTAAGTAATTCCCGTTCAAGGGTCAGTAGGCGGGGTTGAGTTTTTATTTCTTGGCGTGATTGTTGCAATTGGGCATTTAATGTTTTAAGGGTGGAATCAAAAGATTGTAATTTAGTGTTAATTTCCACCAAGCGAGCTTCATTTTGGGAAATTCTTCCACGCAGTAAAGCTGCGTCATTGGTGGCGTTAAATTGACGCAAGGCTTCGTTGGCGGTCAGCATCCTATTTTTTGCAACACCTACTTGATCGACTAAGGTTTGACGTACTTGTGAAAGGGTTTGTCCATTGGTCGTGACCCCTAAAATAACCGAATTTTCTGGGATGACACCTAGGGTTTGTGCCGCCAGTTTTAAGTCAGAAGTGCGTTGTCCTAATTCGGCTTCGGTCTGCAAAACACTTTGTTTGGTTTGGGCAATCAAAGGCTCGAGTCCAGCCCGTTCACCTGTGGCGCTGCCCAATTCAGCTTGTTCAAGTGCCAAGTTAGAACGATTAGCATATTCTTCATACTTTTTTTCGACATCGCTTAACCCTCGAGCCGCACGATCAATTTCGCCTTGCAGCGTGTTGATTGAATCTTTAACCCGTTCTTGAGGCAAAAAATTCAGAGCTGTATTGGTTTCTCGCGCCCACGCATTGGCGACTTCGGCAGCCAGTTTAGCGTCTGGCGCACTGACTTCTAATGTTACCAAAGAAGCATCGGTTGTCCCACGAGCATTGGGTTTGGGAAATTTGATTTTCAGGTTTTTCTCGAGTGAACCTGCATCAAAACGCTCAATACGCCAACTGGTTGGGGCATTGTTGGATGTGCGAATCTGTTCAATCAGCTTATCTAAAATGGGTCGGGAGGTCGCCACAGTTTCAATCTGATCAGAGGTAAAAACCGTTATGGCACTGGTTTCAATTTTATCTTCAATTTTGGACTGGACTGGCGTGGTCTGAATCGTTAAATTGGCTTCTGATTTATAAACAGGGTCAGCAATAAAAAAAGCATAAAGCGCTGCCAGAACAGCAAAAATAATCGGCGTGATTAAAATAATTGTGGCGTTGCGTTTGAGGATTAAGTAGACATCACGTAGCGATATTTCTTGTTCGGGCGCGGGGGTTGTTTCGTTCATAGTTCTCCAATTGTGCTTTGGGCATAATTCACAAAGACCGATTGTACTGTACCAAGATGAAAACTCTAAGGTGACTAAAATCTGACTAGAGGCTCGAGTTTTTTAAGCATACTTGTCCCTATTCCTTTAACCGCATCTAGGTCTTTGAGGCTCGAGAATGGACGGGCTTGCAAGATACGTTCTGCCATTTTCGGTCCAACCCCCGGTAAAGCCTCGATTTGGGCTTGAGTAGCGGTGTTGAGGTTAATGCGTTCACCTGTGGATGTGCTACTCGAGACTGGTTCTTCTGGGCTGGCACTGATTTGTTTACTTGGTATGCGAACCTGATCACCATCGGTCAGGATTTGGGCGGGATTGATTAAACTCAGTTCGGCATCACTGGTTGTTCCACCAGCCGCAGCCAGCGCCGCTTCGGTACGTGAACCCCAAGGCAACTGATAAACTCCTGGTTTTTTGATTTCGCCTGCCACTGCCACGCGAATTGGTAAACGCTCGAGGGCATTTTGAGCGGCTGGGATTTCATTGGGGCGTAAGCTAAAAAAACTCGCTCCACCAAGAATCGCAAGTAAACCTGTGGTGATAATAATTTCGCGTTTGCCAGCCACGCAAGTATGTTAGCACGAGTTTGATTTTTACATCCCTCAACTTTGGTCTTGGTTTTGTGAGACAGCCTCGTCTTGATTTTGCGGGATTAAAACCGCCAGTAACTCGAGACGAGTCCAACACACCAAAAAAGCCACTAGGCTCGAGCCAAATAAACCCAGCACCCCAAGGGTTAATCCTTCAAAACGCCAAGCCAGGGCTGCCAGCATCGCGGGAATGGCACTCGAGACGGAAGTGAGAATACAGAGCCGCAGTAAAGCTAAAAAATTGGGTTCTTCGCGAAAAGCCCGTTCAGAAAAAATAAGTGCAAAGCCAGCTAAAGAAATACCAATCAGTAAAAACCAATTGGAGACAACCACGGCTCGAGTCGAGCCAGAAAAAAGCAACAGCCCAAGCAAAATTATTAAAATCAGCATTTGTGCTAAAAAAATAATCAGTTGCAATTGATGAAATCCTTGAGTGATTCGCAATCCACGTTTTGGATTATCAAGACGCAACACGGCTTTTTGTTCAATCAATAACTTTTGTAGCTTCTCGAGCATAAAATACAGTCTACTTCCTACCTTCGCCTTTTGCCCTTCGCTTTTCGCCTTTTCTCTTTAGACTAGAAACTATGAAACCCGCGATTGTCCTTGTTTCGCCCAAAGGTCCAGACAACATTGGCGGTGTTGCCAGAGCCATGAAGAATTTTGGTTTGTCGGATTTACGAATTGTTGCGCCACGTTGTAATCTTTTGGATGCCCAGAAAATGGCAGTTCATGCTTTTGAACTGATTGAACAAGCCAGTATTTTTGAGACACTGCTTGAAGCGGTCGGTGAACTCGAGTTTGTGGTTGGCACAACTGCAAGGGAGCGCAAAGATTACACCCAGATTATGACCCCAAGGGAATTCGCACCAAGGTTTATCAGCCCAGTCTCGAGTGCCGTGGTTTTTGGACGAGAGGAACATGGGCTTTTTAATGATGAACTGGATTTGTGTCATGCGCTCGTTTCGATTCCGACCGAAGGCGAATACCCAGTCTTAAACCTTGCCCAAGCCGTACAAGTGATTGTTTACGAGTTGCTGCTGGCACGTCAAACCCCTGTTATCGAAACTCTGCAAGAAAGAGAACAACTTGCGCCGCGCCACAGTTTAGAAGGGATGTACGCCCATCTGCTCGAGTTTATGCTCGAGGTTGGCTACACCAACAATGACCGCAAAGACCATGCGTTACGGCGTTTTAGAAGTATTTTTAACCGTTCGGACTTAAACAATCATGATGTGGCGTTTATTCGGGGCTTACTCAGTCAGGGTTTATGGGCTTCACGCAAGAATAGGGGCTTGGATACACCCGGCACAGTGCCATATCCAAGAATGAGTGAAGACCTATGAATCAGCCTTTAACTTGGTTTGAACGGATTGGATTCAGGGCTTCTCAAGTCCCCGGCGCATCGTACCGTCGGGTTCGTACCGCCCAAGCGGTTCTGCCGCCGCTCATTGTGTTGGTGGTGGTGCTGTATCAGTTGTTGGTGGTGCAACTCGAACCCGGACGCACAGGATTTTGGGCAGAACTGCTTTTTTACGGGATTATTGGTCCTCTTGTCACATTTTTTGTTTTAACTTGGATTGCCGCCGAAGTACGTGAACGTGAACGCGCCGAAACCGAACTGAGAGATTTATACACCGAACTCTCTGAATCTCATGCGCGTTTGGCGGCGGTACAACGAGTTACCCGTAATGTCTCCGAGGCTTCGGACTTAGAGAGTGTGCTAGAAACAGCCATTGCCAGTGTTGCCGAAGCAGTCGGGGCAACCGCAGGTGCAATTATTCTCGAGAGTGGTGTGGTGCGGGTTTTTAACTTATTGGAATTACCGCTTGAAGTGACCGACCTCGAGCCGTTGCGGGTGGCAAGCACGGTTTTAGACCGTCCCTCGAGTATTCAAAACGCCAAAAGCCGCTTATCCAGCCCCTTGCGCTTTGGGGATCGTTTCTTAGGAGCGCTGCACCTGTACTTTACGGGGATGCCTCGCAGTGAAAGCCGTGAATTACTCGAGATTCTGGTCGGCGAAGTGGCAGTGGCAGTGGATGCCGCCAATATCCGCACAAGGGATTTATTAACCCTTTTTGAAGTGGACAGGAGCATCCGCGCTGAAATTAACTTGGAGCGTTTACTCGAGAATGTGCTGGCGCGAATCCGTGAACGTGTCCGCGCCGAAGCCAGTGCCGTCTACTTATCCGACGAGGACGGGCGTTTAACCTTGGCTTGGGGGCGCGATGTTCAAGGGCGAGTGGTGCGCTCTGGCAACGAACACGGCTGGGCAACTGGCAATCTTGCCTTGGAAAGTGCTTTGCAACGCTTACCGATGTCAATACCAGACCTTGAAGCCACACCAATGCTCGAGACCAAGCACGGCATGATTTTACTCAATCAACCCGATGATCCTGTACTGGGAGGCTCGAGAGCCGCGATTGCCCTACCGATGCTGACCGAATCGGAATTGGTCGGGGTGATTATCTTGGGTCACAGTCAAGAAAACGCTTTTGACACCCGCGAATTGCCGTTACTGAATTTACTTGCCAGTCAGGTCACATTGGCGGTTCGTAATGCCAAGGCATACTTATATAGCGAAGAAATCGCTATTTTTGATGAGCGCAGCCGCATCGCCCGTGAAATCCATGATGGGATTGCCCAAAGTCTGGCATTTACGGCAATGAAACTCGATTTGGCTGGGCGTTTACTCGAGAAAGACCCCAAACGGGTCTTATCCGAAATTGAACTGGCAAAAACCACCTTGCGTGAACAAATTAAAGAAGTTCGGCGCAGCATTTTTGCCCTGCGACCACTTGACCTTGAACGCCTTGGATTCTTAGAAACTGTCCGCCAATACACCAAGGATTTTGGTGAGCAGAACAACATTAAAACCACCCTTGAACTGCATGGTGAACCGCGTTTAAGCCCAACCAACGAAGCCGTGATGTTTAGAATTTTGCAGGAGGCGTTAAATAACATCGCCAAGCACAGCCGTGCCAAAATCGTGACCGTGACCTTACAAACCTACCCAAGCAGCACCAATTTGACGGTTCAAGACGATGGCGTTGGCTTTGACCCCAACGCCCTGACCGGCAAAGTCACCACGGCTGGCGGACTTGGTTTATCGCAAATGCGTGAACGGGTTGAAGCCAGAGGTGGGAAATTTGAATACTCGAGTCGAACTGGAAATGGCACTCGAGTCACGGCGGTCTTGCCTTGATTCAATTCGGACAGTTCCTTATTTCAATTCGTAAATTCCACTAAATTTATGCTCGAGATAACCAAGGTACGGTTTGGCGCTTAAACTCGAGCCAGTCGAACGCATAATCAATTCTGGTGGCAAGTACGTTTTACCGTGGCGCAGCACTGCATGGGTCAGCCAATGCAGAAGCGGTTTGTACTCACCTCGAGCAAACATGGCGTTCAAGTCGCCCATTTGTGAACCTGCTTTTTCAAACAGTTGCACACTTAAAATGTTCCCAAGGCTGTAGGTTGGAAAATAAGCAAACATTCCAGCCGACCAGTGAATATCCTGCATAATCCCACTCGAGTAATCGGGAGGTGTGACCCCAAGGTACTCCTGCATTTTGGCATTCCATGCTTCGGGCAACTCGGAAATTTTAATTTTTTCTTCAAAAACGGCTAACTCGAGTTCAAAACGCAACATGATATGCAGGTTATAGGTTAATTCGTCAGCTTCAACCCGAATAAAACTGGGTTTAACCCGATTGACCAATTTGTACATGGTGCTTGCGTCTACATCATGCAGGGCTTCTGGGAAGTGTTTTTGGGCTATTGCAAACCAGTGCTGCCAAAAGCCACTCGAGCGCCCAACCAAGTTCTCCCACATCCGCGATTGGCTTTCATGGGCGGTACTCCACGCGCCGCGTGCCAATGGGGTGCGGCGCAATTCATCGCCTGTATTCTGTTCGTACATCGCATGACCTGATTCGTGCAGTGTGCCGTACAATGCCATTGGAAAATAATGCGGGTCAAACCGCGTGGTAATCCGCACATCATCCTTACCAAAGTTTGTGGCGAACGGGTGCGCGGTCACATCTAAGCGCCCTCGGTTGAGGTCATACCCAAATGCCTGTGCCACCTCGAGACCAAAAGCTCGTTGTGCCTCGAGTGGGAAATATCTGGTCAGCACACCATAATCTATATTTTCCCCAGCCGCTACAATTTTCCCTAAAAGTGGCACAGTAAAAGCGCGAACATCGGCAAAGATTTCTTTGATGTCAGCAGTTTTTAAGCCCGGGTCGTAATCCCAGAGCAGCGCGTCGTAAGGATGGGTTTCAAAACCGTAATAATCGGCGGCTCGGCGGGCATAGTCAAACATTTTTTCTAAGTGTGGCAAAAAAGCAGCCCAGTCATTTTTATAGCGCGAAGCCTCCCAAACCGAACCAGAGGTGGCTCGAGCGGCGGCGAACTCAGTTACAAAATCGGTTGGGAGTTTAGATTTGCGGTCATACTCTAAGCGCAATAAACGCAGCAACGCACCATCCAATGAATCCGAATTTTTGAGTTCTGGCTCGAGGGCTTCAATCAATTCTCGTAAACGCGGCGCAGTGTTTTTTTGATGCAGTAACCGCGCCATCGTCGCCATTTGGTTGGCTCGAGTGGCGGCTGCCCCTTTGGGCATTTGGGTGTCTTTATCCCAACTGACTAATTGTGCCACAGCCGTTAAATCCGAAATTTCTGCCAGTAGGTTTTTAAGTTCCTCGAGTTGATTCATGGCTTAGTGTACTTGTTTGATGTTGCTAAAATACACAACCCGTGAAAGTTCAAGCGGCACTGCTTGGGTCGCGATGCCGCTCCTCGAGACGATTAAGCGACTGGATGATGTTTTGTGACTTCACCACCAAATAAGTGCTTGGTATCACCAACAAAGCTGTAGTGCAGATAATCATTTTGTGGCACTTCCAAACTCATTTCCTGCTCAACGCTCATATTTTCCAAGTATGCCCGCAAACAACGAATGCTGTTGCCGTGTGCCGAAATCAGGATGTTCTTACCATCGCCAGCACTGCGAAGCAGTTCGTGGATAAACGGATAAACCCGCATCTCAACCATTTTGACACTCTCGCCATTGGGTGGTGGGACATCGTAACTGCGGTGCCAAATTTTGTACATATCGGGGTGTTCTTTTTGAATATCGGTGTGTAAACGCCCACTTAAATCACCATAGCTGCGTTCGATGATACGGTCATCGGTGATGATTGGCACACCATACGAATGCGGCGCAAGCAGAATATCTAAGGTATGGCGACAGCGCAACAAGCGACTGGTATACGCCAAATCAAAACGAATTCCAGATAAGGTCTGGGAAATCTCGGTGGCTTGCTGCACGCCAACTTCGGAGATGTCAACATCTACCCAACCCGTAAAGGTTTTTGTGCCACTTGCGTTGAAGGTCGTTTGACCATGCCGAACAATATAAAGATTGGATGCCATAACGGTTTTTATTCTAACAGGTCTGGTGCTAATTCAATACGCCGTTTTTAGCGGCTTGTTCTGTTGTACTTCTGCTCGAGATACTGCAAGGCGTTGATGTCAATAAACCCAATTTGGGTAAAACGCTCCTCGAGATTTTCAAGACCAGCTAACCTTGTCAAAGCAACTTCGGCGGTTTTTGACCAAGCATAAAAATTCTGTCCAGCCCCATGCAGCACCGCCAAAACCCGCGTGGCAATATCTCCTGAAATCGGCAGCAATTGGTCTGGGTTAGGGCGTTCAAACAACAAACGGTGCATGGCAAGTAAACGCTGCAACTCGAGAATCGGGGTTGCATGGTCATCCACCCGTAAATCAATATAACGGTCATTAAACCCAGCGTAGCCACCACGCTCTCGAGCCACATACAGGGCGGCACTTTGTCGCCCTCTGGCATCACCGCCAATCTTGTCGGCAGCGAGTAACGCCCCCAGTAAACGCTCCGGAAATGGTAATTCGCTGTGTGTCAAAAAGGTTTCAACAAGGGTGTCTATCACATCTGCACCCGTTAAAAGATTGCCTTGGGCAGCGTAATTTTGCCCGTAACGCCCACCCGCCCAAGGCTGACATTCAGAGCCAGTGAAACTATAACTATTCCCGTTGACACTAACCACACCGTACTGCCTTGACTGATGCTCAGGGTCGGATTGCTCGAGCGTCTGGGCAATTTCACTTAAACTCGAGCCAGATTTAAGCAGGGCAAGCGAACGCACCCCAAAACTGGTATTGGCATAACTTTGGGTTGCAACTGCCCCTACTCCCGCCTCGAGCCACGGGACTACACTGCCAACTGCAAGGAATTTACTGGCAACCACCACGCCAAGGTCATGACTGTTTGGGTCTTTGGCGACGAAACTAAAGGTGGCAATAGAAAGCACGGCTACAGTCTACGTTTCTTGGCTACATTTTGATAGACTAGCCACATGGACAAAAATTTAGACTCGTACCTCTCCGACCTTGGCATCTCGGATG
Source organism: Deinococcales bacterium (assembly GCA_031414595.1). Taxonomy (GTDB): domain Bacteria; phylum Deinococcota; class Deinococci; order Deinococcales; family JAAFIG01; genus JAAFIG01. The sequence continues at coordinate 168,477 of JANNVX010000098.1, read as the reverse complement.
AGAACCAAACCAAAACGCCAGCCGCGCCGCGCAATGCCCCTGTTGTGGCGGTGAGTCCAGTCGGGCGCAGCCCCCGATTAAACGCCAGTGCCGACAGCATTGTCGAGGATTTCTTGACTGGGTTACTGGTTCACATTGCCCCTGGGTACAGCGTTGCCGCCAAAGAACGTGGCGAAAACATTTTGGCTGAAATCACGGGCGGCGATTCTGGCAGAATTATCGGACGCGAAGGACGCACCCTAGGCGCAATCGAATTCTTAGCCAACACAGTGCTGGCAAAAGAAGTTGGCGAAAATGCCCCAAGGGTCAATGTAGATGCAGCCGGCTATAAACGCCGCCATGAAGAACGCCTGCTCGAGACCGCCCGCCGCGCAGCCGCAAGGGTTCGTAAAACAGGTGAGCCTTTTGAAATGGATGCTCTGGGTGCAGCCGACAGGCGAATTATTCACATTGCCCTGCGTGAAGATGCCTTTGTGGTCACAGAATCGGTCGGCGAAGGCATGGACAGACGCATCATTGTCAAACCAAGGTAATTGTGAACTTACCAATCGGGATACAAGATTTTGCCAAACTGCGTCAAAATCAGCTTGTGTATGTGGATAAAACCATGTACTTCGAGGCTTTTTTGCGAGCGGGTGTGTTTTTCCTGTCTCGCCCAAGGCGTTTTGGTAAATCATTGTTGCTGTCCACCTTAAAAGCCATTTATGAAGGGCGCAAAGACTTATTTCAAGATTTGTGGCTTTATGACAAGCACGACTTTAAGCCGCGCCCAGTAATTCGGATTGATTTTAGTAACATCAGTTTTCGTGACCAATCCTTGCAAAAAGGAATTCTCGAGTGGTTGCAAATCGTAGCTGCTGAGTACGGCATAGAACTCCAAGGTGATACTGTTTCCAGTGCTTTTCGTAGCTTGATTCTCGAGTTATCCAAAACCGATAAAGTGGTGGTACTGATTGACGAGTACGATAAACCCATCACTGACTACCTACTCGAGCCAGAAAAAAGAGCAGAACATCAAGCGACCCTCAAAAGCCTATATGGTGTTTTAAAACCAATGGATGCCTATTTACATTTGGTTTTTTTAACGGGTGTTTCTAAAATCGGTAAACTGAGTTTATTTTCTGATCTGAACAACCTCCAAGATATTTCCCTTGATGATAAATACGCGGTCTTGTGTGGTTATACCCACACTGAAATTGAAACGAATTTTCAGGGTCACCTCGAGTCTTTGCAAAAAAAGTTTGCTGTTCCCATGACCGAACTTTGGGAAGCCATAAAGCATTGGTACAACGGATATTCATGGGACTCGGTGCAGAAAGTCTATTGCCCGTTTAGTTTCCTACTTTTTTTAGAACAACAAGAATTCAGGTCATTTTGGTATGAGACTGGCACACCAACCTTTCTGCTTGAAATGATTAAAAAAGCCGCCCTTGACCCACTGCGTTTTAACTCAATCGCACTGGATGAAATGAGCATTTCAAGCCCAAGCCTCGAACGTCTCGAGTCCGTTTCTTTGATGTTTCAGACAGGTTATTTAACGATAAAGCAAAAAATTATCAGCTTACAAGGAACGCGCTATCAATTGTCCTATCCCAATGAAGAAGTACGCCAAGCCTTCTCCAAGGGTCTGCTCGAGGTTTACGCTGAACGCAACATCCATGAACACGGCAGTTTTGGTCTCGAGTTACATGATGCTTTAATTGCGCCAGATTGGACAGTTTTTTTTGAGATTTGCAATCGGGTTTTTGCGGCTATTCCATACGAAATATTCCCCAAGCGCGAAATGTATATGCACAGCTTAATGCACTTGATGTTGGTCAGCACCGGTTTTCCTACTCAAAGCCAAGTACAAACCAGTTTGGGACGCATAGATACAGTTGTAGACACGCCAGAGCAGATTATTTTATTTGAATTTAAGCTCGGTGGTGATGCGGAGACAGCCTTAAAGCAAATCAAAGACGGGCAGTATGCTAAAGGCTACGCCAAAACCGTGATTGGTATTGGTGTGGTTTTTGATGTGGGGCAAAAAAGTATTGTAACGTGGCAAGCGGAGACTTTATCACCCTCTCAGAAACCCTAAAAGCAGCGATTATCCAACTCGAGGTAGCCCAAGTCTCGAGTCCAGTCTTTGATGCACAGTGGCTGCTAATTTTTGCGCTGGGTGCGACTCGAGCGGTATTACTTGAACCGAACCGAATCCTGAGCCATGCCGAACTCGAGACTTATCAATCTTGGGTGCATCGCCGTGCGGCTCGAGAACCGTTGCAGTGGATTATTGGCAGTACCGAATTTTATGGTTTGGAATTAAAAGTGTGTTCTGGTGCGCTGATTCCGCGCCCAGAGACCGAGCGCTTGGTCGAACTGACCTTAGATCGGCTAGGTGATTCAGGGCGGGTGGTGGATGTCGGTTGTGGCTCTGGGGCGATTGCTCTTGCCTTAAAATCTGAACGCCCGAGTCTCGAGGTTTGGGCAACCGACATTAACCCTAGTGCGATTACTTTGACACTCGAGAATGCTAAGCGCTTAAAGCTGCATATCCATGTCCTAGAAACTTCTTTGCTAAACGGCTTGACTCCTCAATTTAGTGTGATTGTTTCTAATCCGCCGTATCTTCCCGAAACTGACCTGCTCGAGCCTGAAGTACAACAAGAACCCCGTCAAGCCCTTTTTTCTGGTGCGGATGGTCTGGGCTTAGCAAGAGAACTGGTTTTACAAGCCCCAGATTACTTAACCAAAAATGGTTTTTTGCTGCTCGAGTTAGACCCACGCAATGCTCCGATTTTGCAAACCGAGATGTTGCAAACAGGCTGGAACGCATGGCTCGAGGCTGATTTAACGGGGCGCAAGCGATTTATTGTGGCGCAGAAATAATTTTTGCCAGTACCCGCACGGCTTCCTCGAGTGCCTTGGGTGGTACAGCCGCATAACCTAACAAGAACCCGCCTCGTTCTAAGGGCGTTTGGCTGTAAGCACTGATTGGCATGACTTCTAGCCCATGCTCTGAGACAATTCTCGAGATGCGTCTATCGTCTTGTCCGTCGGTCAGCCAAGCACACAGGTGCATCCCAGCTTCAAAACCTTGTAACTCGAGGCTGGGAATATGCTTTTCTAAGTTGTGGCGCAGCACTTCGCGGCGTTCCAAATAATGTTTTTGGGTACGGCGAATATGCCTTGCAAAATGGTGTTGCTGCATAAAAGCAGTCAGGGTTTGTTGCTCTAAGGTACTTGAACCACGGTCTTGAATGGCTCGAGCCGCAGCAGAGGCAGCACTTAAATTACTGGGAACAATCATGTAGCCAAGCCGTAGGGCGGGAAATAAAACTTTGGAGAATGTGCCAATGTAAATCACCCGTCCGTGCGAATCAAGGCTTTGTAAACTCTCGAGCGGACGATGATCGTAGCGGTATTCGCTGTCGTAATCGTCTTCTAAAATCCAAGCATTGGTTTTGTTTGCCCAATTCAGCAGTTCTAAGCGCCGCGTGTGGCTCATGGTCACACCTGTTGGGTATTGATGCGATGGCGTGACATACGCCAGTCTTGCCTTGGGTGCAATTTGCTGCCCTGCGCTGACATCTAAACCGTTTTCATCCACTGGGATGGCTTCTATTTTGGCATTGGCTGCCAGTAATGCGGCTCGAGCGCCCAAGTAGCCCGGATTCTCAAACCACACCAAGTCGTTTGGCTCGAGTAAAAGCTGAGCCGCTAAACAAATGGCTTGTTGTGAACCACTGGTGATGATAATTTGCTCGGCTTGGCAATGCACCGCTCGAGTGGCAGCCACATGCGCCGCGATTGCGCTACGCAGCGCAGGTTCGCCCTGTGGGTCGGCATAGCCTAAATTGGGTTTGTTGCGGGCTGCTTGGCTGTAAAGCCGTGTCCAAATAGCCCACGGGAATAAATTAAAATCTGGGATGCCGTGCCGAAAAGCAGCAATTCGGTTTTCTCTTGGGATACTGACCGCAATTCTGGACAGTTCTGTGCCGCGTTGAGAGAGTTCTTGGGCTGCAATTTGCTGTTTTGGGGTGCTGGTGTGGGCAATAAACGTTCCAGCCCCAATTTTGCTTTCTAAAAAGCCCTCGGCAATCAAGTCCTCAAAAGCTGCCAAGACTGTATTCCTCGAGATACCATGTGCGCTTGCCAAGGCTCGAGTGGCGGGTAATTTTGTGCCATGCGGCAATGCTCCGCTCAGAATAGCACCACGTAAAGTATTGTAGACCTGACGATGCAGTGAGGTTTTGGCTGTGGGGTCTAAGTGAATTTGTGGTAAATCGGTCATGGATTAATGGTACTAAAAAATTATTTAGAATTGGTGCTTTTTCTAGCACCAATTTATTTATACACTGCGTTAATGTATATTCCAAAGCACAATGCCGTGACCGACCAAACCCTTCTTTGGGAATTGATGCGCCAATTTAATTTTGCGCTGCTGATTACTGCCCCAGATGGTTTGCCATTTGCCACCAGTATCCCTTTTACGCCACTCGAGGATACCCAAACCCTCAGCGCTCACATTGCCAAAGCCAACCCGCAATGGCAGCATTTTGACGATAAAGAAGTGCTGGTGGTTTTCCAAGCCGAACATGCTTTAATCTCAAACAGATGGTACGAACAAACCGATGTCCCAACATGGAATTACGCCACAGTTCATGCGTATGGCACAGCCCGAATTCTGAACGCCACCGAAACCAGAGCGCAACTCGAGGCGTTAATGCAGCAGCACGATCATGAAACCGAAATGCCCAAGTATTCGCCCAAATATCTCGAGGGAATGCAGAACGCTTTGGTTGGTTTTGAAATTTCCATCACGCGGCTCGAGGGTAAATTTAAGCTCTCGCAGAACCGCAGTGCAACCGACCAAAAAAATGTAATTGCCCAACTTAAGCAGCAGGGCGAACTCGAGCGCGGAGTGGCAGCACGAATGCAAATCAACCTAGAAAAACCCCTTTGACCTTTTTCCCTTTAACCTTTTAACCCTGCTTTTACCTCATTCCAGGAATTTGCAAACTGCTCATCAGTTTACTGGTTTCGGTTTGTTGGGCATCCGCCGCTTTTTTCTGGGCATCTTGAATCGCCACCAAAATCAAGTCCTCAAGGGCTTCGACATCTTCGGGGTCTACCACAATTTTCTCGAGTTTAAGCGCTTTGATTTGCCCACTGCCTGTGCAAGTGGCTTTGACCATGCCGCCGCCAGCACTGCCAATAATCTCAAGTGCCTCGAGTTTTTCCTGCATGTCGGCTTGGGCAGACTGGGCTTTTTGCATTTGTTTCATCATTTTTTGGATGTTCATGGGTTTAGTTTAACCCGACTTGGGATTAAGTCCAAGTCGGTCGTGCTGACCAGACCATTGTCTTAAGAATTTCTTTACGTTGTTCTCATTGTGTGGTAAATGACACGAATTTTTACTTAAATCCTGCGACAATAAAACCCTTATGAATAGACGTGAAGCCAATAAAACCCTTGCTCTTGCCGCCCTAGGCTCGAGCTTCGCCCTCGAGACCGCTTTGGCACAAACCGCAGCCGTTAAAGCCATCAAACTGGTGGATTTAGACAAAATTGATGCCAAATGGAAACCCTTAGAATTTACTTTTGAAAATAGGGCTTGTCTGCTGCAACGGGTAACTGTGCCAAAAGAAAAAACAGAACGGGCTTTGGTGGTCGAAAAAGAGGCTTTTAGTGCCGTCTCGAGACGTTGCACCCACGCAGGTTGCCAGACCGAATTACCTAAAACCGATGGTGTGCATTACTGCGATTGTCACGGCAGCGAATTTGACGGATTGGGCTTGGTCAAGGCTGGACCAGCGCGTAGCCCACTGACAGCCGTTAAGCTCGAGGTACGAGAAAAGGCAATTTGGGCAGTGGCGTTTATCTAAAGAAATCAGCCCACACCTCGAGATAACTTTGATAGACTACAGCCATGAAAAAAGGCTTGTGGAAATATATAGTTATGGCTTTGCTATTTGGCAGTGTTGTGGCTCAGAATTCCAGTCTAAGCGGTGAGTACAAAGTGACTGGCTCGCACGCAAGCGGCACAACCTACACAGGCAAAGCCACAATCCGCCAAACAGGACAAGTCTATGTGATTGGCTGGACACTGAATGACGGCAGTAGCTACAAAGGTACTGGTGTACTCCAAGGCACGCATCTGGCTGTGGCATGGACTCCTTGCGGTGTCAGTTCGTATACAGTGCGTGGCAGCACTTTAGAGGGCATTTGGGCGGGATGTGGCAACACACAAACAGGCAAAGAAACCCTGACAAAACGCTAAGGCGAAGAGTTTAAGTGCTGTTTTGCGGTCTCGAGAAAACGATCTCTGCCAAAAGCCAGGGGCAACATTGGGGCTGGATAGTTCTTTGGTGGGCGCAAACTAATCCAAGGCTGATGGGCTTCTTTGTTGGCTAAGTTTTGCAGTTCTGGAACAAAGCGCTTGATGTACTCGGCGCTCGAGTCAAATTTTTCACCTTGGGTCACAGGATTAAAAACCCTAAAATACGGCGCGGCATCTACCCCACAACCAGCGCTCCATTGCCAGCCACCGTTATTACTAGCAAGGTCGCCATCGAGTAATAAATTGTTAAAATGGGCTGCCCCGTATTGCCAAGGCAACAGCAAATGCTTACATAAAAAGCTCGCCACAATCATTCGCACACGGTTGTGCATCCAACCTGTGCTGCTCAGTTGGCGCATTCCCGCGTCTATGATTGGATAACCAGTTTGTCCAGCTTGCCAAGTTTCAAAATCCAGTGCGTCATCGCGCCAAGGAAAATTATTCCATTCTGGGCGAAATGCCGAATGCTCGAGTTGCGGTTGTGCCACCAAAACATGACGGTAAAAATCGCGCCAGCAAAGTTCTCGTACCCATGCGGTCATACCGGCTTGGGCGGCTTGGTGGGCAGCGACCCTTGGCGAGAGCGTCCCCAAGTGCAAATCGAGCGACAAACGACTTGTCCCGTTCAGACTGGGAATATCGCGCTTGGTTTCGTAATGCAGTCCAACTTGGCGAATAAACTGCTCGAGTCGGTGTTGGGCAGCAACTTCTCCTGCTTTTGGTAAATCAATGGTGCTACTTGGTAGTGGAATTTTAATCCTAGAAAAACCATGTGGCTCGAGTTTTTCTAAGGGTGTAGCAATGTGGGGAATCGGAATACTGCTCCATGTGTGCCAAAAAGGAGTAAAAACCTTGTACATTGTGCCACTGCCATTTAAGACCGAGTTTGGCTCGAGAACACAATCGCCAGCCAGTAATCTAAATTCGATTCCAGCCGCTTCTAAGACTTGTTTAACCCGAGCATCTCGGGTCATGCCGATGGGTTCATAACTTTTTAGGGCATAGACTGCTTTTGCGCCAGACTCTCTTGCCAAACGCAGCAATTCATTTTCTGGTGTGCCAGCCAAGAGCAGCAAGCTCGAGCCGAGGGCTTGGTAGGATTCTGATAAGGCGTGCAGACAAGCGTACAACCACTCGACACGGTTATTGCCCGTGTAAGGCGCACTTAATAAACTCGGGTCAAGGATAAAACAGGGTATCACTTGCCCTCGAGCAGCAGCCCTTGCCAAAGCTGGATGGTCGTGGGTGCGAAGGTCGGCGCGATGCCAAACAAGAATCATGGTTTGAGCTTATGCGTTTTTTTGGTTGCAGATTGTAAGCGAGGATAAACCCGCTAATTCAGAACCTTAAGTAGAACGCCAACTGCACCGCCCAAAAATACCGTGGCAATTGGATTTAAGCGCAGTCGAATCAGTAAAAATAGCAGTCCTAGTGCTAGGATTATTTGAAACACCTCGGTGATTGAAACTCGAGCCAAAGTGTAGACCCCACCAGCCCCAAATCCAAAACCAATTGGTAAAATAGCGGCTCGAAAGGCTTTGGCAAGGGGTGCGTGGCGAACACGTTGCCATGTTTTTGCCGCCACAATACTGGCAACCATGCCGGGCATGAACATCCCAAGCCAAGCGGCGGCTGCACCAAAAAAGCCCTCGATGCGGTAGCCATAAAATGCCATTGCCAGCATGTTTGGTCCGGGTACAAACTGCCCTAAACTCCAACCATCCACAAAGACCTGAGCGCTGAGCCATTGGCGTTCAATCACCAACACCCGTTTCATTTCCGAGAGCATCGCCAGTCCACCGCCAATGGACAGTACCCCAAAGCGCAAAAACTCGAGCAGCAAATCAAACAGCACGATTTACCTCCTGCCACTCGAGCCACATACCAAGCGGCACAAGTACCAATAGCACATACAAAATGTTGATGTGTAAGAGCGCATTGGCAATAAAAGCCGCCAATGCCAAAAAGACACTTGGGCGCGTCCGAAAAGCACTTGGGGCAACTCGGGTTGTCGCCGCTAAGGAAATAGCAACGGCTGCCACAGCCACCCCCTTAAGGAATCCCTCGAGCCAAATCGGTTTACTGCCGACACTCGAGTACACCACGGCAAGGCTTAAAATCGCAATGATGCCAGCAAAATTGACCCCAATGGTGGCTAGAATTCCGCCACGCCAGCCCGCTAAACGAGCGCCGACATGGGTACAAAGATTAGAAAAAACTGGACCCGGCAGGGTTTGAACCATGCTGTAACACTCGAGGTATTCGTCCATGCTTAGCCATTTAAGGCGTTCGACCATGTGGTGCTGAACATGGGCGCTGCCACCACCGCCAAAGTTGGTTGCCCCAATCAGGGCAAAGGCTTTGAAAAGCTCAAATGATTGTTTTGAGGCAGGTAAATGATTCATATTTTGGGCATCATGATTCATCCCTCGAGCATAGGGTATTCTCGAGGGGTAGATTTGGTACTACCTTGGGGACAACAAATGTATTTGGATATTCTTAGGAATCGTCCAGAAATAACATCCCGATTTGAGAATGGATCACCATTGACCTTTAAGGGGTTAGGCATACCTAACCCCTACGGTTTAGCACGAGATTTTTGTCGTAGGGGCGAGGCATGCGACCATGCCCGTCAGGTGCGCGTTTATGGTCAAGAAGCCTCGCCTAACGATTCACGGATTTTAGTTCATCAGGGAACGCTAACGCTATTGCCCGCCGCATCTCGAGCCGTAACACGGTAATCGCCATTGGCTTCGGTGACAATACTGCATTCTTTTAAGTCTAAGCTGTCCTGTACATTGTATGCACCAGCCGCATAGCCATTGGTACAATTTAAGGGCGCTTCTTGGCGGGTTTGCGCCTTAAAATTCTGGGCTGCCGTCAAGACTTCATTGGTATAGGCTTGTAATTTTTCGAGCAGACTGGCATCTGTTCCAGCACTGACAGGCGGTAAGGCGGGGGTACTCGAGTCTGGCGTGGTCTCTGGAACAGTTTCGGGAGTGTTTGGTGCAGTGGTTTCTGGGGCGGCTGGTGTCGTGGTTTCTGGAACGCTTGGCACAGTCGTTTCCGGTACGGTTGGTGCAGGGCTTGGTGCAGTCATGCTTGAGATGGCTGGCAAATTTTCCAGAGCAGTTTTAATTTTTTCTAAACGCCCACGCAAATCATCACGCTCTAAGACAGCCGCGTCGCGCTCCGAAGTCAGCGTCGTCACCTGAGCTTGCAGTGTTTCATTCTCGGTTTTCAGTCGAGCCGCTTCTTGTGGGTCGGGTAAATTACAACCAACCAAAACCAATGCCAAAATCAATACCAAGTATCGTTTCATAATCCAAGTATACGAGGTCAACTGTCAAATGGTTGCCATACCAAAGTAGCAGCCCTAAACCGACCCTCGAGCCAATTTTAGAATTTGTTTGACTGCCCCAAGATGATAGGTGACATGCGCCAAGGTTGCCATCATGCCTGTGGCACTGTTGTTATCCCACACAGGGGTATTCTGGGCTAAATTGGCAATACTCGAGTAGGCATTCTTTAAGCGCTGACGTTGTTCTGCCCATTCAAGCTCATTGACTTCTCGAGGTTCAAAACTAGCCTGCCAATCGTTAGGGCTACGGTTGCCACTGGCAAAACGAAGCGTGGCTTCGATGTGAAAAGCACTATGGGCAGCGTGTGCCGCAATACTCGAGTCAAGTGCAGTTGGCGCAGAGGCTTGCACGGCACTTAAACCATCAAGGGCTGCAAAAAAACCTTGATTACTCGAGCCATCTGGCTTGGTGTTGTCCAAAAAATGTGTACCCAGATTGGGTTTACCGCCCTCAAAGGCTTCTTGTAGTACACCTAAAAAAGCACTGACAAAAATATTTTCCATAGCCCCATTGTACTCGAGGGATGATAGAATTACCCCATGAAACTGGCTCAATTAAACATCGCCCGAATTGCTTATCCGCTCGGGTCAGTAGAAATGCAGGATTTTACCTTGGCACTGAGCGCCATCAATTTACTTGCCGAAAACAGCCCCGGGTTTGTCTGGCTCTTAAAGGACGAAAACAACACCGCCACCACTTTTAGAATCTACGATGACCCTAGCCTGATTGTAAACATGAGCGCCTGGGAGAATTTAGAAGCCCTACGGCATTATGTTTTTAATAGTGGTCACAGTTATTACTTAAAACGCCGTAAAGAATGGTTTATTCCACTCGAGCAGACTGGCACGGTGCTGTGGTGGATTAAAGACAGTCATATTCCAACCTTAGCCGAAGCCCAAGAAAAACTCGATTTACTAAGGCTTAACGGCGGTACCCAAGAAGCCTTTGGTTTTGCTCAAGCCTTCCCAGCCCCCGCCACTGTTTTGGCGGTCAGTCGCAGTGCCACCCACACCATGAGTAAACCCAATGTCGAGAGCTTGCAGATTCTCAAAGGTTTAGGGGTCGAAAACGACGCACACCAAGGTATAACTGTCAAGCACCGCTCGAGGGTTGCCAGAGACCCAAGCCAAGCCAATCTGCGCCAAGTCCACCTGATTCATGCCGAATTATTTGAAGAGGTGGCGGCTCAGGGCTTTATGGTGCTGCCGGGGCAAATGGGTGAGAACATCACCACTTCTGGCATTGATTTACTCAAATTGCCCAAAGGCACAATTCTCGAAATCGGCTCGGTGCAACTCGAGGTGACTGGCTTGCGTAACCCCTGTTTACAAATAGATGGATTACAAAACGGACTCTTGAAAGCGGTTTTAGAGACCGACCAAAATGGCAATTTGATTCGCAAAGCGGGAATCATGACGACTGTGCTTGAAGGCGGCGAGGTATACCCGAGCGACCCGATTAAAGTCATTTTGCCACTCGAGCCGCATCTGCCATTAGAAGTGGTCTAAACAACAATAAAAGCGTAGACTGCTTTGACCATGCAAGCCACTTTGGAGATGTCGCGGATGCCGCTTGAAACTTCGTTTCTCATGCCTTCGTACCGTGCTGATTTGCGAACCAGTGCGCCAGACCTGTTTGAGGATTTAAGTCATACCGATTGGTCTAGGCTTTCGTGGGCAGAACTTGGCAAGCCGTATACCGTGCCTGCCAACTCGAGAACACGGCAAAAATGGGAAACCGAGCATCAAACCGAGATGCCAGTCTTGGTGCAGTGGCAGAATTTCAATAAGAACTTCCATGAATTGTTTGTCACGGATTTACCCAAAGCCCAATCGGAAACCACTCAGAAATTCTTGCAGACCCTACTGAGTTTTAACTTCTCGAGTCTCCCAGAGGTCTTTCAAGAACTCTTAGAGGTGCGAGTTTGGAATCAGGTTCACCGGCTCGAGGATGCGGTTTGGGACCCGCGTGGTAAAAGGGCTTTATTTGATGGTTTAGAAGTGCATAAACCACGAATTTTGTTCCTTGGCGCAGCCGACGGTTACGAAGCGATGCAGCTTTTAGCCCAGTATCCCGGCGGTCATGCGGTGCTGGTGGATTATGATGATTTTTGTAGGGATGAGCGCTTTGGTAAGTTTCCACTCGAGTACCCGTTTTTAAGTAAAAACCCCAGCACTGGCACTTGGGATGTGATGCACGTCGATCAGATGAGTTTTGATTTTGTGGTCTCGGATATTCGGGACTTGGATTTTGATGAAAAATTTGACATTGTGCTTTCAGTCGGGTTACTCGAGCATTTTCCTGATGAAATGAAAGGACAGTGTATCGAATGGCATCGGCAATTCTTAAAACGCGGTGGCTATGTGGTCATGACCACACCACGCAAGCAATTCAAAAGCCAGTTGTTTTATAAAGTCATGGGCGACTTAATGAATTATGGCTACCGTGAACTGATGGACACCAAGCAAATGGGTTTGTACGCTTATGAACATGGTCTCGAGGTTTTGCGGGCTGGAACAATCAAAGCCCATAATGGTCTGATTTGCAGGGCGCGTTAAATTATTTTGTTCTGTACAAAACATCGGTTTTTTCTATGTGGTCTCGAGTTTAAGTTGCTTGGTTTTTTACTTTTCCAAACAGCTTTAACGCACTTTTTTGGCTCGGTTGTTTCTGGGCTGGTGACATGGGTAACTCAGAAAATACACAGGCAATTGGCTAGAGACTTTGCTAGGGTCAGCTTCAAGATGCTTAAACGTTTAATTGTGGCTGCCTTGGTCTGCTCGAGTTTGGCAGTTGCCAAAACCTACACTGTGCAGTCTGGCGATACCTTGTACCGCATTGCCCAGAAAAATGGCATCAGCACCACCCAGATTCTCAGACTTAACCCCGGCATTGGTGAATCATTAGGCGTGGGGCAAAAAATTAACCTTGGCAATAGTACAAACGCTAAACCATCGGTCAAAACAGCCACCAACCGCTCGAGCAGCAATGTCGTGCGGGTGGCGTTTTCCAAAGTCGGTGCAAATTACCGTTGGGGTTCAATGGGTCCATCCAGCTTTGATTGCAGTGGTTTTACCAGCTATGTGATGAAACAAATGGGGGTTAGCCTACCGCGTTCAAGCCGCGCTCAATTTAGTGGCGGACGTGTTGTCTCGAGAAACGGTTTATTACCCGGTGACTTGGTTTTCTTTCAAGGATTTAATGGACGTGGTGGGGTCGGACACGTTGGTGTCTACATTGGCAACAACCGAATGGTTCATGCCAGCACCCCAAGTACAGGGGTGATTGTCTCGAGTCTTGCCGAACGCTATTACAGCAGCCGTTACCTTGGCGCTCGTCGTTATTTATAAATTTGTATTCTTTTGGCTTAAATTCGGCTATGCTTGCGCCTAAAGCTGATGAAAGCCTTTTACGCTAAACTCGAGGCACTTGATTTGGTTGGACGCACCCGCGTCTGGCTGACTTTGGCAGCTTTGCTTCTGGGTTCATTGGCGACTTTTGTTTCTTGGTTATTTTTACAAGATTCCAAAGTGATTGTTTTTTCTGACCTCTATGGACTGCCTTTTATCACAATTACGTTCTTCTTAGCTGCTATTTGGCTTTTTCTGCAACCTCAACGGGTAGAACTGCTGCAAATCTTCGCCTTTTGTACATCTGGCTCGTTTCTGCTGCTTGATTTTGCAACTTCGGCGTTGGAAGTCTTAAAAATTCAAAAAACGTTAGGAATTGGTATTCCGTGGTTTCCAATCACCGTGGTTGTTGCCCATTTAAGTCTTAGTCCGGGTTTAGCTTTATGGTTTAGTGGTGGCTATAACGCGGTTGCTATTTTTATCTCCTTAGTCACCGTTTCACAAAATCGCTTTGATACACTGCAAATCAATGCCTTGGTGCAATTTCATGTGGCAAATCTGATTTTAGCGGGTTTAATTGCTGTTTTTGGACGAATGCAGCAACAATACAAATTTGTACAACACCAAGCCAACACCGATGTTTTAACAGGCATCCAGAACCGCCGTTCAATGCAAATGCACCTCGAGCAAACCCATGCCAGTCAAATAGGCTACGCGCTTTTAATCATAGATGTTGACCACTTTAAGCACATCAACGACCAGTACGGACATGCTTTTGGCGATATTGTGCTGCGTGAACTGGCATTTACCTTAGAAAATCAAACCCGTCAAGGCGACCAAACAGCCCGTTGGGGCGGCGAGGAATTCTTAATGCTGGGTAAAAACCTCAATCTTGAGCAAGCCAGATTACTTGGCGAACGTTCAAGGCAAGCCATTTTTGATGCCAACCTCGGTGGGGTGCGAATAACTGTCAGTATTGGCGTGGCAGTTTGCGGGGAAGGTGAAACCCTAAAACAAGTCATGGCTCGAGCCGATGCTGCCTTATACCGCGCCAAGAATTCTGGGCGTGACCAAGTGCGTTCAACCGTGGTTCTCGAGGCAGAAAGCCTCAAGGCATAAACCTTCAAGAAAGCATATAATGCCATGGCTGTAGAAGCTCATCTGATTCTCATTTTTTAGTCTCGAGACGGGTTCTCTGCAAAGAGATTGAATTCAGATCATGTGCTGCAAAATCTCACCTTGAGAACCAGGTTCACATCAATCATTCATTTAATTTTTTAGACTCGAGAGATGCAAACACGACTGAGGTTTATCTGCCTTGCACTGACTGGTTTAGGGTTGACTGGCTTGGCAATTTCACAGGATCAAACATTTGACCCGAGCTTTGGTCAAAACGGTACAGTCCGACTCGAGTCTGTAACGGCAAAATTTACGCCAAAAGCCAGCACCGACACCCAAGGTCGGATTGTCTTAAGTGGCGAAACCCAAAATAAGATTCAGACAATTGCTCGATTACTTCCCAATGGACAACTCGACTCGAGTTTTGGCAAAGCTGGAAAACTGCAATTAGAGCAATTAGGACAAGTTTTGGTGGATTCGCAAAGTCGTGTGTTGGTGGTGCAGCCAAAGCAAATTCTGCGTTTTACAATAAATGGCACGCTAGACTCGAGTTATGGGCAAAAAGGTGTGTTTACCTTTCCGACAGGCAGACAAAAAACAATGTTCCCGATGCAAAAAGTGGCACTCAACGCCGATGGTTCGGTCTGGGCAGCCCTCTTAGAACGCCCTCGAGTAAAAAGCGAAAATTCTGATGATGATGACCTAAACCCGCTACTGATAAAAATAACCAACCAAGGACGCTTAGATTCGAGCCTTGGCAAAGCAGGTTTTGCCAGCACCGATATAGACTATCCAAATGTGCAAATTGATGCGCTAGTACCAACCCCAACTGGCGGTGCAGCACTGGTTTCGTCAGCTTACTTAAACAGTCCAGCCGGTGCTTCGACCTATCAGCCTCCGATTTGGATTCATCGGTTTAATCAAAAAGGGCAACTCGAGCCGCAACAACAAACCGAGGGTTTTGAATCCCTGACTTGCACCAACGGTGGTGGGGTTCAGTATTTTGGGTTACGCCAAGACAACACGGCTGTATTCATGAACCACAACAGTGGTGATTGCAGTAGCGGTTTAAGAATCTGGTCATTGGATACAAAAAATACGGTACAAAAAGAATTTGGAGCGTCAATACCGCTTTCTGAGCCTACTTTCCCACCCTTTTCCATGCCTATAGTGCGAAGTGCTAATGGAGGGATTTGGTTAAGCCAAACCTTGAAAAAAGTGATCATTTGGAACGATGGTGGATTGGTCTTGCACGGAGTAACCTCAGCCACCATTCAAATGCAAAAATTGACTACAACAGGCGAACTAAATACAGTTTTTGGTGAAAAAGAAATCCCCAATCCGTTTGGCTTGGGGTACAGGCTGCTCGAGTCCAAAAACAACAAAATACTGTTGGTCGGACTCGAGCAGGGTGCTTGGAGCGTTAAGCAACTGGCGTTCTAAGTATCTCTCAAGCTAATGTCAGAGTTTGTTGCTGGTGAAATAACCGTGAAGTGGTTTTTTGGTGGGATTTGACCAAGCTGATGCTTTTGGCATAAGCGCTCGAGATAATCCATTTTTTGAGGCTCAAAAGGGTCTTTGGAAGTGTTGTTACCACGCCAACTCATCAGCACGGTTGGTGGCTCGAGTTGAATCAGTGGGTGGTGCTGGGTGACTCGTAAAAACCAATCCCAATCCCAATAATTGCCCAATTCTGTATCAAATAGCCCGAGTTGGTTGTGTAGTTCTTTGTGGTATGCCACACCCGAAGTCAGAACGGTGTTGTCCGAACGCAGACTCAGGGCAGTGGTGACTGGCTGAAAGTCTAGGCGTTGCTGCTCGAGCCAAACGCCATTTTGGGCGGCTTCAAGCACCAACCAACCGGTGCGGTGTAACAAGGCTGGTTGTGTACCAAGTCGCGCCAAGACCTTTTCAAAATGCTGCCCGTCGAGCCAACGATCATCATCGTCGAGTAAATGCAGCACTTCGGCTTGTGCCAATTGAACGGCGGTATTACGGGCATCCACTTGTCCAGTCCCAGCATTGGGATAGGCTTTGACTCGAGAGTCGGTTAAGTTCTGTACCGCTTCTAAACCAGAGCCGTCACCATCGTCTATAACCAGCATTTCCCAGTCTTGCAGGGTCTGTTGTTGCACATTGTTAATCGTGCGAAGCAATAAATCCACGCGATTGCGGGTTGGGGTGATTAAACTGATTTTTGGCTGCATACCCCAGACTCGAGCAGAAATGTCAGCTTTTGGTCAGGTACAACACAATGATTGGTCAGGTGAAAACACCACATTTGGTCAGGTGCGAAATTCAAGTGTAGGATAAAGGTTGTGTTGACCGTCATCAGCGTCAAATTTGGCTCGAGCCAATGGATAGAAAAAAATCTTCAATTAAGCGCTGCCCTGAATCCCAATCTGGCGGTGCGCTGGCTGATTGTTAATAACGACAACGACCCCGATTTTCAACCCGCCAATGCCGAAGTTTTACCCGCCGTAGCCAAACCACCAAGCTCGGATAAAGGCAGTCAGCACCACGCCCAAGCGATCATGAGCGCCTTAGCGTTGGTCAGAACTAGGTTTGTATTGATTCTTGACCATGATTTTTATATTATCCGCCAGAATTGGATGCAAGCTGTTATGCAGCAGATGATAACTCGAGACCTGCATTTTTTTGGTTCGGTCTGGCATCCGAAGTGGTCGTACCAATACCGCTATTTTCCATCGGTGCATTGCATGATGATTGACCTCGAGAAAGTACCACTTGGGGCGCTGAATTTTTTGCCAGACATGGATGGCAATAGGTTTGACAAATTAATCAGCCATCCTCGAGTACCGATTCCTGTTTGGCTGCGAACAGCCTTACAAGTCGGACAATTCCGTGACACCGCTT
The DNA here is from genome assembly GCA_031414595.1 of Deinococcales bacterium. Classification (GTDB taxonomy): domain Bacteria; phylum Deinococcota; class Deinococci; order Deinococcales; family JAAFIG01; genus JAAFIG01. The sequence goes on along the minus strand of JANNVX010000098.1, from coordinate 151,443 downwards.
GGCGGGTCTACCAGCAATATCGGAACGAACCAAACGAATGCCTGAAACCGCATTTTATGGCAAGCCCAATCCGATTTTTGCCCGATAGATGGAGTGTCATTCCCAAGAAAAAGGGCTACTTTACCCAGCAAAGTTTCTTAAAACCAATCTCGGATTTTGCCTATGATAACGCTTGGGAAGAGTTTTTTTGGCAAGACCAACCTTTTGCGCTGCATTTACGCCGTGTTGGACGCAACCCTAGCATGGATGAATACTCGGAGCTAGGTCGTGTTCTCGAGCAGACACTCCCCTGACAAAATCCAAGTTGACTGGTCGTTTATGCAGACCCTTGAGCTTACGGTGATTGGCGCTGGTTATGTCGGGCTTTCAACCGCTTTGGCGCTGGCAATGGCTGGACACCGAGTTCATGTCTATGAGCGCAACCTTGAACGGTTGGAAGCGTTGCAGCGTCAACAGATTCCATTTGCCGAACCTCTGCTCGAGACAGTTCTGCACAGCTTGCAAGACCGAATTTTTTTTACCGCCGATTTGGGCTTGGCGGTTCAAGCCTCGAGTATCGTGATGATTGCCGTTGGTACGCCACCCACCCCCGCTCAAGGTGTGGATTTAAGCCAAGTCTTTGATGCCGTGCAGCAACTCGCGCCATTTTTGAACCAAATCCCTCGGGTGATTGTTCTAAAATCCACTGTGCCAGTCGGAACGAGTGAGGAAATCACGGCTACTTTGGTCAATCTTGCACCCGATTCAGTTTTTTCAGTTGCCAGTAACCCAGAATTTCTGCGTCAAGGTCGGGCTTTGCGCGATGCTGTTTTTCCAGATCGAATTGTCTTTGGCACAAACCAAACTTGGGCGCTCGAGCAGTTAGAAATTTTATACGCACCAATCATTCATTCTACCTTGGCAGTGCCGCCTGAACTCGAGCCTTTTCGTCCGATGCAACCAATTCCAGTGCTTCAAATCAGTAATGCCAGCAGTGAGCTTGCCAAGTACGCCGCCAATGCTTTTCTCGCCATGAAAATTAGTTTTATCAATGAAATAGCCAACGTCTGCGATGCCACCAGTGCTGATATTGATGAGATTGTTTCGGTGTTGGCAGAGGATAAACGTATTGGCAAAGATTTCTTACAAGCTGGACTGGGGTATGGTGGTTCGTGTTTTCCCAAAGATACCCGAGCCTTAAATCAACTGGCATCGAGAAGCGGTTATGAATTTCGTTTGTTGCGAGCCGTGATTGAAGTCAACAACCAACAGCGTTTTCGAGCGCTTGAACGGCTCGAGCAGGTCTTAAATGGTTTTCGCGGGCGGCGTATTGCAGTCTTGGGCTTGAGTTTTAAGCCAGAGACCGATGACTTACGTGAATCTATTGGTTTAGAAATTGCTTTGGAATTGATGGCTCGAGGGGCAAAAGTTATAGCACATGACCCAATGCTTGAACAAATGAAAATTACAACTGTACCAAATAACCCTAGTCTTGAAGTGTGCTTAACTAATGCCGATGCTGCCATTTTGGTTACGGAATGGTCGGAGTACAAAACCGCAAACTGGGCTGTACTTGGGCAGACAATGAAGCAAAGAATTATCCTCGATGGACGCAATGCTTTAGTTAAAAACTCCATGCTCGAAGCAGGATTCTTGTATTTGGCAATTGGACGAAGCCAATCACTGACAAGCCCTTGACTTTGCGCTATGAGAATAAGGCATGAGCTTATCTTCCTCGAGAACCCCTGTTTTTATCCCAAGTCCAGCCAAGACAGATGAGGTGTCTCGTTCCCCAAGTTTACAAGGGAGCTTAAATCATATTGCCACCGCCGATTTTTTGAATGGCGTTCCCGGTTTGCATCCTACTGGTTGGATGGAATTTCAGCCGAGCGGGATTCGTTTGCAGTTACTCGACGGTGACATCATTGGGGCGAATGGTTCAGACCCACTTGGTACAATTTTGTTGCGGCGTGGCGAGTTATCGGAAACACAGTTGGCGCAAGCCCTGAAACTTGCTGCCAATCTGCCGTTGGGCGAAGTGCTGCTGAATAACCCTCAATTTCGGGTCTCGCGTGAAGCCTTGTTTGAAGCCATGAAAACCCAGATTTTACTGTCGGTTAATCAGTTAATCTTAAAGCAGCAAAGCTATTTTGCCTATTACCGCGATGACAAGCTGCCCAGTGTCTATACCCGAGTCTCGGTGCAGTGGGCGCTGCTCGAGTCGGTCACATTGGCAGACGAAATTGGTGTCTCAGAACTTGGTTTAAGCACTGTCCTGAAAAGCCGTCCTAATTCGAGTCTAAGTGGTGTTTCGCTCTCGGGTGACGAGTGGCAAATTTTGACAGCAGTCAATGGGCGGCGTTCGTTACAGGCTGTTCTAAAACTTTTTGCGGCTGATGCGACTGATAGCCAAGGCTCATGGCTGCGTGGCTACCGAGCGGCGCTGCGGCTGTACCGGCAAGGTTTACTCGAGCTTGCTGCTGTTATGGGTTTACGCACGATTATTCTCGAGCGAGTCAGGAGTTTAAGCGCCGCCTATCACCCACCGGCGGGAATGGTGGCAAATTTATTTATTAAAATGCTTGATGGTTCTCGGGATGTCTACTCGATAGGCGAGGAATTGCGACTCGAGCCAGACAAAACCGCCCAGATTATTGTCAGTTTATTCCGAGATAAAGTGGCTACGGTCAAACAAGGTCAAAGTGAACTCGAGAAATTACTTGATGAATACTAGAGTTGCTTTTGACATGTCAAGTTTTTGTCAATGACCTAATCCTGACTAAGCCAAACAAGAATACTTAAGGTATGAAAAAAATCTTATCTGCATTTGGCATTCTTGCCACGGCTACCGTCCTCGCCCAAAGTCTTAAAACCGACCTGATTGGTTTTGCGGTTTTGCCTGCCGATACCTTCTCGAGAGGGGCTGCCAGTGGACAATTTAATGCCAATGGAAGCAAAGCGGCGGCTCCACGTTTTGCCAGCCAACCTGTACAGGGCTTTAGTGGCATTCAGTTTGCTGCGAACGGCAATTATTGGATGCTTTCGGACAACGGTTTTGGTACAAAGTACAACAGTGTTGATTACTTATTGCGTTTGTACAATGTCAGTTTAGCTGCAAAAACCATGACTGGCGGCGCTGGTACGGTAAAAGTCAACAGCTTTATTCAATTGCGTGACCCAGATAAAAAAGTCCCGTTCATCATCGTTAATGAAAACTCCGCCAGTCGTTTCCTGACTGGTTTTGATTTTGACCCAGAGAGCTTTGTGCTTGCAGCGGATGGCACAATTTGGATTGGCGAAGAATTTGGACCGTACTTAATTAACGTAGACACCACAGGCAAAGTGCTGTCTGCCCCAATCCCAACCCCAGATTACGGAACAGGCAAAGACCCAAGCAAGGACTTGGTGCGTAGCCCAAACAATCCTGCTGTCCTCGCAGCTTCGCCAAACCCCGGACAAATGAGCAGTGCAAACCTTGGCGGCTCGAGGGGTTACGAAGGCATGACCACCAATCCAAGTAAATCAAAAATTTATGGCTTGCTCGAGGGCAGTGTTTCGACCGACACGGCTGGGATGTTACGAATTAACGAATTTGATATGGCAACTAAGAAATTTGTTGGCATTGCCGCCTTTTACAAAATGGAAGAAACCAATCATGCGATTGGTGATTTCACGGTGATTAACGACAACGAATACTTGGTGATTGAGCGCGACAACGGCTCTGGCGCAACTGCAAAATTCAAACGCATCTATAAAATTGACCTGAGCAAAAAAGATGCAAATGGCGCAGCCCAAAAAGAATTGGTGGCAGATTTAATGAACATCTCAGATGCCAATAGACTTGCGCCAAGCACCGTTAATGGTGTCTTTGCCTTCCCATTTGTAACAATAGAAAATGTAATTGTCTTAAACAGCAGCACAATTTTGGTTGCCAACGATAATAACTTTGATGCCAAAGGTGGACGCGGCGCAGATGTCAAAGACCCCAACGAGTTTATCTGGTTGAAACTCGAGAAACCATTGAATGTCGCCGCAGGTGTTGGACGCTAATTTAACCACTCGGGTACTTCCTCCCTCCTACGCCCCTCGAGACACTCGAGGGGTTTTTGCTGGTCTTGAACCACTTGAGCCGTTAATAAAAATGCTCAAAATAAAGCAAACAAGGTGCATGTAAATTGTCAGGCAGTGCAGCCTTCTCGAGAATATCCAAGTGGCTTTGGCAATTGAATGACCCAATAAAGAACCCCGCTCGAGTCAGAGCGGGGTGATTATTTTTGCAATCTCGAGATGGGGTATCAGCCACCCAAGAATGATGGTGTCTTAACGAGCCACAGTCGCGTTGTAGCGTTGCAGTGCAGCATCGGATTTAACTTTCGCTTCATCCAAGGCTTGTTTAGCGGGTTTGCCTTTGAGGACTTCTTCCCATGCACTGACCACATAGGTACGAATCTCGGTGAATTGTCCCATCAAGCAACCAGCGCTGGTGGTGTTGACTTTGCTGGTCTCGAGTTGACGAATAGCGGTGATAAAATTTGGATTTTTGGTATGACCAGTTTGTACTTCTGGGCGTTTGGTCACACCTTGAATGACTGGAAAGTAACCCGTGTTTAAGTGCCAGCGTCCTTGGGTGGTTGGCTCAAGCATCCATTTGATGAAGCTAAATGCGCCGTCTTGTTCGGTCTCAGTAAAACCCTTGAGCATCCAGAGGCTTGCGCCGCCAATAGCGACACCATTGCGTTCTTTGAGGAACGGGTAAAAAGATGTACGGATTGGGAATTTTCCACCAACAGCCCGGGTTGCACCAAACAAATTGGCGGTAGAGGAAACGTAAATAGCGGCTTGTCCGTTGACAAAAGTGTTTAAGCTGGCAGTGCCGTCACGTCCGACTGGGGCAGCAAATCCACCAGACACCAAACGTCCCATCATCTCTAAGAAGGCAACGGCGGCTGGGTTGTTGAAGGTGGTTTCGGTGGCGCGGGCTTTGCGTCCGTTTTCGTTGTTACAGTAGGCTTGACCACTGTTGTAGCCAAATTGTTCAACAAACCAAGAATCGGCATGCCAAGTAATGCCGTAACGGCTGGTTTTACCGCTTGCGTCTTTAACTGTTAAGCGCTTAATCGTGTCCTCGAGTTGCGCGAGGTTATAAAACGGGCGTTGTTCGATATTGCTGCTGTTGAGGACGCTGGCATTAAAGTAAAGAAGTGGGTTACTCGAGTTAAACGGCAAGCTGTACATTTTGCCGTCTACGGTGTAGTAATTGCGTGGTTGTGAAACCAGTTTAGAGATGTCAAAGTTTTCTTTTTTTGCCATGTCCTCGAGTGCCACAACTGCCCCAGAATCCACCATAAAGCGTGTGCCAATGTCGTAGACCTGTACCACGTTGGGGTAGCCCTTACCAGCTTGTAGGGCGGCACGCATTTTGTTGAGGGTATCGTCGTAATTACCGCTAAATTCGGCTTTGATGGTTACTTTGTCTTGGCTACTGTTGTAGTTTTTGACCAAGAGTTCGATTTGTTCGCCGATGCTGCCGCCAAGTGCGTACCAGAAGGTGACGGTGGTGCGTCCACCTTGTGCCAGAGTCAGTGTTGCTGCGCTTAACACTGCCAAACCAAGAGCCAAAAACCGTTTTTTCATACGTTCCTCCGTGAAACCATTCATGGTCGAAATAAGTTAATTGTTGTTGGTTGTTCAAGTAAAAAAATTTATTCTCGAGAAGTAAAGCTAAGACCAGCAGCCACTCACCCTTTTAAGCTGCCCATCGCAATACCGCGAACAAAGGCGCGTTGAGCAAATAAGAAAGCGATTAACGTGGGTAGTAAAATAATCACGGCGGCGGCAGCCACAATGTTATAGCGCACTGCTTCGTCGGCGCTAATAAAACGTAAGGCAATCTGAGCCGTGCGTAATTCCTCGGAATTTGTGACCACAAGTGGGTATAAGTACATGTTCCAAGTGCCAAGAAAGGTTAAAGCAGCCAGTGCGCCAAGGGCGGGAGTTGCTAACGGCATGGCAATGTGCCAGAGCATCCTTAGGTGTCCAGCCCCATCCATCCGAGCGGCATCAAAAAGTTCTTGGGGTAGGCTCTTAAAAAATTGGCGCATCAAAAAAATTCCAATCGGACTGGCAATAAATGGCAAAGTCAGAGCAAGGTAAGAATCTATCCAACCAAGGCGGTTAATCATGATGTAGAGCGGTAAAAAGGTGACTTCGCCCGGCACGAGCAGTAAACCAATCACCACTGCAAAAATAAAATTACTGACTGGCGAAGAAATCCGTGCCAGTGCGTAGCCTGTACAACTTGAAATCAGCATCACCCCAAGGGTCACAAGGCTCGAGACCAAAAAACTATTGCCTAAAAAACGCAGCACAGGGAATTTCTCGAGGGCAATCTGGTACGGCTCTAAAGTTGGGTTGGGTGGGAAAAAACTGGGGTTGTAAACGTCCCCGTCTGAACGAAAACTGACCGAAAGCATGGTTAAAAGCGGTAAGACCAAGAGCGCCGCATAAAAGCTGATGCCCACGTAAAACAAAACTCGAGAAAGGGTTTTATTCATAATGTACCTTGCGCCCAATAAACCTAAATTGCAGCAATGCCAGAATCAGTAACACCAAAAATAAAATTACACTTTGGGCGGCGGCATACGTCTGCCTAAAATTAAAAAAGGCATCTTGGTAAATGCGGTAAATAAAGACCATCGTTGAGTCGGCTGGACCACCTTGGGTCAGCAAATGAATCTGACCAAAAGTAGTCAGGGAACGCAAAAAAACCAGCAGTGTGACCAAAAAAAGCGTAGGTGAAATCAGTGGAATGGTAATATTCCAAAATTGCTGAATACCATTTGCACCATCAATCCGTGAGGCTTCGTATAAATCTTCGGGGATTTGTTGCAAACCTGCGGTCAGTAAAATTGCCGCAAAACCAACCCCAGCCCATGCCGTAATCACTGCTAGGGTCGGAAGCGCCGTACTGGTATCAAGTAACCACTGCTTAGGCTCTAAACCAAGCGAAACGAGAATCCAATTTGCCCAACCCGTTTGCGGATTCAAGAACCAACTCCAAGCAATCGCGGCAACGCCAGTGGGAACGGCTGTGGTCAGAAAAAATAATGTGCGGTAGATTGCCACACCAACAAATGGACGTGAGATTAACAGGGCGGCTGCAAACGCCAGCACAATCTCGAGCGGCGCGACAATCAGGGCAAAGTAGATACTCTGCCAAGCACTTTGTAGATTCTCGGGGCGCGAGAAGACCTCGAGATAATTCTCAAACCCAGCAAAAACACGGTTGCGCCCTAATAGACCTTCGCGTTGAAACGACATCACAAAGGCTTCGATGGTTGGTAAAATGACAAAGGCTGTTAAAAGCAGCACCGCAGGAACAAGCAAAACCAGCATCTCGAGCCAATCTGGACGTGGTTTCCAATGCCCACGTTTTTGCTTGACTGAACTGGCTAAGGTGCTTTCCATAAGGGGCAATCTACGAACCGAGTATCAAGGGTTTGTCAATCACAAAACCCTGACAAAACTTAATGCACCATCTCGAGTGCGACATCCGAACCTTGGAGCGCAAAACGCTGACCAATCTGCGGCACAATCACTTCACCCGTTAGACCTGCGGTTTGCCACGCCTTAGTCGCCTCGAATTGCCAAATCTCGTTTGTCCAACCAAAACCATCACCAATCGCATCCTCATGACCACTGATGTGCATTAAGACTGTGCGCTTGGGTTTTAAGGCTTTAGCAAAACGCTGTACCAAAGAAAACGAAACATGACTGGTCGGTTCGCCATTGGCATGTTGATGGTATGCCCAAGTATTACAATCAATCAGCAATAAATCACAACCCGCTATCGCATCAAATGCCGCTTGTTGGGTGCTGTTAGGATTTTCCAACCATAGATTGGTGGCATCCAAATCCCAGAGCAGCGCAGTTCTAAAGTCATTTGTCTGAACAATAAAACCAGCACAGGTGGCAAGGCGCTCCTCACCAAAAGGTGGAAATAAATCGGCGCTCGAGTGGGCAATGGTTACGGGTGTGACCAATAAATCCAGCCCTAAAATCCTTATTGGCTCGAGCAGTTGACCGGGTGGAAAGTATTCAAGCGAAGAAATCAGGCTAACTTGCCGTAAGACATTGGGTTGTTGCCGCTCTAACCACATGTGGCTGCCTTCACGCATCCACAAATACGGGCGGTTTGCCATTTGCCGTTCACGCCAACTCGAGCGCCCAAAACCAACCAAAATTCGGTTCAAATCTGCTACATGGTCTGGATGCCAGTGGGTCAGAAGCACTGCATCTAAACGCGGTTGCTTCACTAAATCTGGATTAGCAATTAAACTCTCGCAGACCCCACCACCCGCATCTACCAAAATGTGCTGCTCGAGTTGCTGTTGTTGCCATCCCAAAATCGAAACCGAGGTATTGGCAGTGCGCCCATTATCTTGACAACGCGCACAGTGACAACCAAATTCTTTTTGCCAAGCGTGGTCAAGACCATTGATCACCAATTCATAATTTAGCATTTGTCGTAAAATTACGCCGATTTGGTCATGGAAAAGTCTGGTCAAGACTGGCGGTAGATACTTAAACTTGTTTGTGTTCGCTATCCGAGAATTCATCTTCAAAAAACTCAAAGGCAAATTCACCAATTTTAACCGTATCGCCCGGTTTAACCCCTGCGCGGCGCAACTGGGCGTTTAGCCCTTCGCGCTTAAAGAGTTTTTCTAAGTAATCGGCAGCATCTTCTAAATGTCTCGAGAAACGTTCAATCCGAGCGCCAAACGTTCCACCCGTCACATTCCACAGGCGTGTCCCATCGGCATAAAAATCGGTGTCGGCTGTTACACGTACTGGTTCAGGTCCAGAAATCGTGTCGCGCACCACAAGGCTGGCTCGCTGCATCTTAGCGGGCAACACTTGAAATAAGGTTTCACGCAGGGTATCTAAACCAATACCCTCTAAGGCACTGACACAAAGCACAGGCAAACCAAAATCAAAGAGTTCGGCTTCAATCATGGTTCTGATTTCTTCGTCTATTAAATCGAGCTTATTAACAATAATAATCGCGGGTAACTCGAGCAGTGTCGGGTCATAACTTTGCAATTCAAATCGCAACGCCTCGAGATGCTCACGCGGCGCTTCGTTGCCGTCAAGCACAAAAGCCAGAAGGCGCGTTCTCGAAATATGCCGCAAAAACTCTAGACCTAAGCCTTTACCTTCATGCGCCCCTTCGATAATCCCCGGAATATCGGCGAGGGTCAGACGGTTTAACTCGTCATCACCACGTTCGATGATTCCAAGAATCGGATTGAGGGTCGTAAACGGATAGGCTGCCACTTCGGGATTAGCATTGGACATGGCTCGGAGTAAACTCGATTTACCCGCGTTTGGATAACCGACCAAACCAATATCGGCAATTAAACGCAACTCGAGCCTAACTTTTAGGTCGTCGCCCATCGTGCCAAGCTCGGCAAAACGTGGACTGCGGCGGGTACTGCTCGAGAATGCCGAATTCCCACGACCGCCTAAGCCGCCTTTGGCTACCAATTGAACTTGCCCAACCTCGAGTAAATCGGCAATGATTTTATTGGTCGCTAAATCTATGCAGACTGTACCGACAGGAACATCCACCGTAAAATCTGCACCATCTGCCCCGTGCATTAAACGCCCAGCCCCGTAACCACCATTCTCGGCTTTGAATTTGCGCTTACCAACGATGTTGGTTAGGCTTTCGACCCCTTGAATAGAGCGCAGGAAAACACTGCCGCCCTTACCGCCATGTCCGCCATCAGGACCACCTTTGGGTTGATGCGAACCACGCAGAAACGACATGCTGCCGTCGCCGCCTTTACCCGCCGTTATTTCGACCTCGAGAACATCACGAAACTTGGTCATAAAGCTCCTCATTTTTAGCTTCTAGCTTTTAGTCTCTAGCTTAAACAGCCTACACCATAAAAAACCCTCACACTCGAGTCGCGCTCAGGTGTGAGGGTTGAGCTAGTTGCTAACAGCCAGTCGCTACTTAATCGTCTGCCGCAGCAGCCAGTTGTTCGATGTGAATAAAACGCCCAAAAGCGCCTTTGTCTTGGAATTTGACTAAGCCGGTCTCGAGCGCAAACAACGTGTGGTCGCGTCCCATGCCAACATTCTTGCCAGCATTGAACTTTGTGCCACGTTGACGAACCAAGATATTCCCAGCCTTGACCAGTTCGCCACCAAAGCGTTTTACACCAAGGTACTTTGGATTGCTGTCGCGTCCGTTGCGGGTACTACCCACGCCCTTTTTATGTGCCATATTTTTTCAACTCCTCGAGCAATCAGCTTTATAAGCTGGTGATTTTGACATCGGTGTAGGCTTGACGATGACCATTACGACGACGGTACTGAATACCGCTTTTGTACTTGTCAATAAAGATTTTCTCGCCCTTGACGTGACGCAGAACTTCTGCCTTGACATTACCGGTATTAAAAGTAACGCTGTCGCCACCCAACATCAGCACAGGCAACTCAACACTTGCGCCAGCTTCGGCGTTCAGTTTTTCGACTCGGATAACACTACCAGCTTCAACGCGGTGTTGTTTACCACCAGATTTAACAATTGCAAACATGATTAAAACCCCTTAAGCCCCATCTCGAGGCACTTTCAAGCCCCATCTCGAGGCAGCCGAAGAAGGGTAGCATATACAGTCAATTAGCACAAGGGCGGGTCAAGAAGTCAAGAAGTATACCCATCGCCTTCGCGCAATAACAAAACCTGCTCGAGTTGCGAGAACAGTATCTCTGGCTCGAGTTTCATGGCACTTGGTGGGCAGCTTAGAACACAGGCATTACAGCCCGTACAAGCGGCAGTCTCGAGGGTGATTTTCCATGTGCCGTCTATTTCACGGTTTCTGATAATCGCTTCGGTGGGGCAGACATTCTGGCAGACTGGACAAAAAATACAATCCTCATTGATACTTGGAATCACCCAGTATTGCAGCGCTTCGGGTTCGGGAATCGGACGCAAGGCTTTTTTGCGCCAAGCCCATTCTTCGGGGATACGCGGTGCATCTATCTTGGTATCCACGCCCGGAATCAGTTTCTCGGGAATTAGCCGTGCGGTGCTGTCTCGAGTGTTGCGTCCCAAGGCTTGCAATGCGCCGCGTCTCGAGACCGAAGCGGCAACATCGGCTCGAGGGCTAGATTCGGCAGTGCCAACTATCACCTGCACTGCAATTTCGGGTTGCTCGAGGTGCTTTTTGTACTCACGGGCTATGGCAATCACATTTTCTAAAGATTCTGGTACGGTCTCCCCACCCAGTTTGCAAGTGGCACAGTCTGAGCGTAGCAAGGTTAGTTCTTGCCCCCATGCACTCGAAGCCAGAATCATGGCTGGTGTGACCCGCCCAAGGCATTCGATGGTCGCAGAATCGCCCGCTACTTTGCTGCACTTTAGGCTGCTTGGTAGGCGCTCGGACTCGGTAGCTCTGGCATGGGTTGTGCCTTGGGCTTTTAATTGCCCCAAAGGTTTAAGAATATCGTACTCGAGGGCAGCGCTTGGGCAAACTTGGACACACAAACCACAACCAGTGCAGCTTTCCGAGATTTCTGGCTTAAAACCCAAAGAAATTGCTTCGTGCGGACATGCCTGCATACACTTATCGCAGCCACCGACGGCGTTCTTCTCGAGCAAACAACGCTCTCCAATATAATTTGGACGAGGGTCGGTTAAGTTAAAAACCGCATCAAAAAAACCCTTTAACACGCTTGCAGTCTACCGTGAAAAATGAGAGAGACACCTCGTGCTATCCTTTTGCCCCCTTGCAATCTGCTTAGCTTTTGCTATACTCCTTGGGCTGCCGTGAGGCTACTCACGCTAACAACAGTAAAAAAAGTGGCTGACTGGGCTTATCCCACACGCTCGGAGGAAATAAAAATGGCAAAGCACCCCGTTCCAAAAAAGAAGACCAGCAAGTCCAAGCGCGATATGCGTCGTTCGCACCATGCCTTGGTTGCCCCTAATTTGACCACTTGCAAGAATTGTGGCTCTAAGAAACCACAGCACGTAGTTTGTGCTGAATGCGGTTACTACGATGGTCGTCAGGTTTTAGCGATAGCCGCAGCCTAAAGTAATTCGTCCCGTATAGCCGAAAAGGTTCAACCCTTTCGGCTTTTTTAGTGCCGAGAAATTACGCCCAATTTGGTGCTGGAAATTACGCCCAAAACCGAATAGAATAGAATCATCGCTTAACAGGGCGAACTTAAAACCTTTTGCCTTTTGCCTTTCGCCTCTCTCCTAGGAATCCCATGACTCAAGCTGCTGGTGCAAATCGTCCGAAGACCCTTAAAGATTATGTTGGTCAGGATAAACTTAAACAAAAACTTGGGGTCTATATCCAAGCCGCTAAAGGGCGCAATCAAGCACTTGACCATGTGTTGGTGTTTGGTCCGCCCGGACTGGGTAAGACCACCTTGGCACACATTATTGCCTACGAAATGGGGGTTGGGATTCGTCCGACTTCGGGTCCGGCAATAGAAAAACCCGGTGATTTGGCGGCAATTCTGACCAATTCGCTCGAGGAAGGCGATGTGCTTTTCATAGATGAGATTCACCGTTTAGGGCGGGTTGCCGAAGAACACTTGTACCCTGCGATGGAAGATTTTAGATTGGACATTGTGATTGGGCAAGGTCCGGCGGCACGCAGTATTCAATTGCCAATTCCGCGTTTTACCTTAATTGGCGCGACCACCCGCCCGGGTTTAATCACCCAACCGATGCGAAGCCGTTTTGGGATTATCGAACACCTCGAGTATTACACTCCCGAAGAATTGGCTCAGAGCCTCGAGAAAGAAGCAATTTTGCAGGGCTTAGAACTTGCGCCAGATGCCGCCCTTGAACTTGGGGCGCGGTCTCGAGGCACAATGCGAATTGCCAAGAACTTACTGAACCGTGTGCGCGACTATGCCCAAGTCGAGGGCGAGTACCATATCAGTGCTTCCAGAACCCAAAATGCCTTAGACAAACTTGGTTTAGATACGGTCGGTTTAACCGACCGCGATAAAAAATTACTCGAGACGATGATTCTAAAGTTCGCGGGTGGTCCGGTTGGTTTAGACACACTTGCCACGGCAATTTCCGAGGATGCGCTAACAATCGAAGATTTATACGAGCCGTATCTGATTCAACTTGGTTTTATGAAGCGCACTTCGAGGGGGCGGGTACTAACCCCACTTGCTTATGACCACATGGGCTACAGCATTCCGCAAGACATGCTGCTCGAGTAATGCAGGACTTTATTCTCGAGTATCCAGAGTTTTCAAATCTAAGCAAGCGCCAAGCTCTTAAACAACTTATTAACCATTACTTTAGTTAGGCTTTACCTAGCCATTGGTTTTAATTGTATGCTAATCCTATGATGATTTCAGGTTCGGGTACTAATTTGTATTCTGTTGTCACGGTTGAAACAAGCAACCGCGCATGGGAGTGGCAGGTTCATGGCTGTTCGTGGGAGACACGGGAGGCAGCGATGAACCTCCTGCCATTTTTAGGGGTTAGAGCATGAACTCCCCAATTCGAGTGCTGGTTGTAGATGACCACCCAATGGTCAGGGCGGGTTTAACCACGATGCTTAAGAACGCTTCGGGAATAGAATGTGTTGGCGAAGCCAGCAGTGGTAAACAGGCGATTGAACAAACTGAGTCCTTAAAACCACAAGTTATTCTGATGGACTTAAAAATGCCAGGCATGGACGGCGCAACGGCGGCTGCCGCGATTCGCAGTACCAACCGCGATGTGCAAATTATCATGCTGACTGCTTTTTATGACCCTAATCTGGTACAGAACGCGATGCAAGCAGGGGCGATTGGTTATTTACTTAAAACCTCTGGGGCTGCTGAAATTCTTGAGGCAATTCGCAATGCAGTCTTACGTCGGCGCACACTTGCTCCTGAAGCCACCGAAGCCCTGATTCAGGCCGTACAAAACGATGGCATTGGCGAGGACTTAACGGCTCGAGAACGCGAGGTACTACAACATATGGCACTAGGCAAAAGTAATCAAGATATTGCTGACGAGATTAAAGTGGCACTGCCGACCGTTAAATTCCATGCCAATAATATTTTTTCCAAACTCGGGGCAAAAAGTCGTTCGGAAGCGATTCACTTAGCCTATAAGTACAGGCTGCTCGAGAAACTATAAGTTGTAATCTGTAAAAAAGCGCAGCCATTGGCTGCGCTTTTTTATTGGTTCTTTATGCGTCTTTGTCTTTGCCGCCACCAAATAAACCACCCAAGAGGTTCTTTGCGCCCTCGAGTGCGCCGCCTACAGCATCCGAGACACCTTTGGCAACATCTTCGGCTACGTCTTTAACCGTTTCAAAGGCATTTTCGGCAAATTCTTTGGCTTGTTCTGGCGCATCGCCTAAGAGTTCCTTGGCTTTTGCGGCGGCATCGGCTGCCATATCTTTGCCCTGCTCGAGCGCATCGCCAGCCATATCGGCGGCTTTTGCACCGATGTCCTCGGCGGCTTTACTAGCCCCTTCTAAACCAGCTTGGGCTTGACCAGCCACATCGGCTGCTACATTCTGGGCTGTTCCAGCAGCCGCTTTTGCTTGGTCAGTTACGTCTGCAACCACATTCTTGACTTCTTCCATAGTATTTCTCCTTCTTAGGGTAAACCCGCGCTTATTGTACGCGTTAATTGTCTGATAAGTTTCAGATTATTATTTTCGTTCAACCCGAGGTATTCTACGCGTTCTGTGTCTGATAAGTTTCAACTCCCGATCAAAGAAATTTTCTCCGAGCTTACTTTGCATCTCGAAACAAGCGCTATAATTATTGTAGAAGCCCCTCCTGGTGCAGGAAAATCTACGCTCCTACCACTTTTTTTACTCGAGAAAATGCAAAAAATTATCATGCTCGAGCCTCGGCGTTTGGCCGCCCGAAGTGTAGCAAGCCGCATGGCAAGTTTAATTGGTCAAGCTGTCGGGCAACGGATTGGCTATTGGGTGCGTTTTGAAAAAGTCATCTCGAGCCAGACCCAACTCGAGGTGCTAACTGAAGGGCTTTTAACCCGCCGTTTGCAGGATGACCCAACCTTAGACGGAATTGCTTGTATTATTTTTGATGAATTCCACGAACGCAGTATTCATGCTGACCTTGCGCTGGCACTGTGCCGCGAGATTCAGCGCGAAATCCGTCCAGACTTAAAAATTATCATCATGAGTGCCACACTCGACAGCCAAAATCTTTCGAGTGTCCTGAATGCCCCAGTGATAAAAGCCGAAGGGCGTTCGTTTCCAATTGAAATTCGCTATGCTGCCCGTGAACTAGAGACTCCGATTCCAAACCGAGTTGCCATGAGTGTTTTTCGCGCCCTCGAGTCCGAGACTGGCGATATTCTGGTGTTTTTGCCGGGGGCTGGCGAAATTTTGCGCTGTCTGGATTTACTGGATGGTTGTGAGGCAGTGGTGCTGCCGCTTTATGGTGAATTAAGTTTAGATGCCCAGACCCAAGCAATTCTGCCAGACCCAAATGGCAGACGCAAAATTGTACTTGCCACAAGTATTGCCGAAACCAGCTTGACCATCGAAGGGGTCAGCATTGTGATTGATAGCGGTGTGGCGCGAGTGCCACGCTTTGACCCACAAAGCAGTCTGACACGGCTCGAGACTGTACGGGTGACTGTGGATGCAGCCACACAACGGGCTGGGCGGGCTGGGCGAACCCAAGCTGGAATTGTTTACCGCCTCTGGACACAAAGCGGGCAAGCCAGTCTCGAGCGCCAACGCAAACCAGAAATTCTTGAATCCGACCTCGCGCCACTTTGTTTAGAACTAGCAGCATGGGGTGCATCCTCGCTTGAATGGGTCACACCACCAAACCCTGTGGCACTGGAAAAAGCCCGCGACCTCTTAACCCGTTTGGGCGCACTCGAGAACAACCGAATCACGTCTCGAGGACAGACAATGCTGCGTTTTCCAGCCCATCCGCGTTTGGCACATTTGGCACTTGAAGCCCAAGATTTAGGACTCGCACCACTGGCTGCCGATGTTGCCGCGATTCTCGAGGAACGCGATTTTTTGGAATCTGACAGCACCGACCTTGGCATCCGCGTCGAAGTCCTAAGAACTGCTCGAACAGGCAAACGGATTTTTGAAGCTGACCAATCACGTCTGGCTCGAGTCGAACGGGTGGCTGCACAATGGGCGAAACTTTTAAGAACCAAACTCGAGACCAGTGCTTTTAACCATGCCGATGTTGGTAAACTGATTGCTTTGGCTTACCCAGACCGAATTGCCCAAATCCGAACAGGGGAGAGCCGTAAGTACAAACTTGCCCTTGGGCGCGGTGTCCAACTCCCGCCAGCCGATATTTTACAAGGCACGCCGTACCTTGCGATTGCCCAATTGGATGCGGGTAGCGAAGAAGGCAAGGTTTTTTTGTGCGCTCCACTTGAAGTCCAAGACCTTGAGCCGTTTTGCACCAGTTTGGATGTGCTGCGTTGGGATACTCGAGAAGGTACACTGATTGCCCGAAGCGAAACCCGAATTGGTGAAATCATCCTAGAATCTAAACCGCTTCAAAACATCCCAACTGACCAAAAGAATCGTGTTTTATGCAGTGCTATTCGTGCTAATCCCAATCTGCTCGAGTGGTCAGAACAGGCACGAGCTTACCAAGCCCGAGTTCAAAGCCTGCATGTTTGGCGTGGGGCTGCTTTTCCAGATTTTTCGGATTTGGCACTGCTCGAGACCTTAGAGACTTGGCTTGTTCCGCATTTCGAGGCTGTGCGTCGTCAAGCTGATTTTGCTCGGCTAGACTTGCGTGGCATTCTCGAAGCGAGCTTGCCTTGGGAAACACAGCGCCAAATAGACACACTTGCGCCAGCCAAAATGCAAGTGCCAAGTGGCAGTCAAATTCGTCTCGAGTATTATTTAGATGGTGCTGCGCCAGTCTTAGCGGTGCGCTTGCAAGAGGTTTTTGGTTTGCTCGAGACTCCAAAAGTCAATGATGGACGCACCGCCGTGCTGCTGCATCTATTAAGTCCAGCCTACCGCCCTGTGCAAGTGACCCAAGATTTAGGTAGTTTTTGGAAAAACACTTATCCCAGTGTGCGGCGTGAACTGAAAATCAAATATCCAAAGCATTCATGGGCAGAAGACCCATACACTGCCACGGCTGTGCGCGGGGCAGTCAAACGCCGCTCAAGCTAGATTCCAAGGTATCCACAAGAATGCGGTAAAGAATTTCAGGCAGATGTTCAAACGCATATGGCATATAGACCCGCTCAAGCCACTGATGATAATCACGTCCCCACGGTCCAAGATTAACCACAGGTAACTGGGCTGGCATGGTCAGAATTCGAGCAAGTGGCGCGGCAGTGTTGGCATTGACAAAAGCAATATCTTCAGGGTCGGCGTGACCAAACCAACTCATGTCGCTGATGCCCCGAAAGAAACGGCGCTCAGTCACCGCCACACCCAAGTCTGTTTGAACTTGCTCGAGGGTTTTTTGAATAATTTGCACAAATGGGTCGGTTTGCGGCAAAAAGGTACTTGGATAATGCAGCGAAGCAAAACTAAGCACCACGGCTGGTCCAAGTAAGCCGCTCTTATCCCAAAGCCAATTAAGAACCAGTTGGCTCTGACTGGGTAAATCTAATTTTGGCTCGAGTTGCTTGCAGAACTGCTCGAGTTGGCTGTCAAAGCCAGTTTGTTTTTGGCAGTGCTGCAACAAGTCTTGGTAAGTCAACACCAATGGACTTGCCCCATGTGCCGCAGATTTCTCGCCTAATTTTTCGGCTCGGTTACGCAAAAACTGTAAAGCGCCATCAATAGCATGTTTTGCTTCTCGAGTAAACCCTTTGAGAACTTCTGTAGCACTTAAACCATGGGTCAGTACATTCATACACAACCATGCTCGAGCCGGTGTAGTGACATCGTATTGTTGTTTTTGATCGCTTTGTTTTAAGGAAGTCGGCGGTGTGCCAATTTCACCAAAGCTCTGGTCAGTCAGGCGCGGATTGACTTCAAAATTCATACTTAAAGCACTGGCTAAGAAATTGGCGTTGATGCCGTCCAGTGCATAACCCGCGTGGGTATCCACACCAATCACCAATGCCGAAACCAAGAGTTTACCAACACTGCCTAAGTACAAGGCTTGTCCAGTCGAGCCGTCCCCTGTGTCCGATGTGGCATCAAGGTTGATTACGCCCACCACCTCTAAATCAAGTCCGCCAAGGATACTCGAGGCAACTCGAGCGCCATGGGAGCGGTCTTCTTCGTCGGCGACAGCCAAAAATAGAACATTGCCAACCCGATTATTCAGGGCAGCAAAGCCGTACAAAGCGGTTAAGCCAGCCGCTAAACCAGCTTTCATATCCAACAAGCCCCGCCCGGGTAGATACAAACCACTTTCTAAATCGTGCAGGGCGCGGTGTTCGGCTTGACTGCGGGCGTTTTGGCGCAAATCCTCGATTATTTTTTGCTGTAGTAGCTCGGGAGAAAACGCCCAAGGCTGCAAAGGACCGTAATTATCGGTGCTGACCACATCGTAATGTCCAGTCAAGACCACAGTTTTGCGTCCCGAACCGCGTACCAAGGCACAAACATTGCGCCGCTCATGTGGGTCGTGAGCAATGCTTGGCAACCACAGCAATTCTGGATGGGTCTGAAAGTAGCTTTCTTGCCCAATCAAGCGCATCAGTACATCTGGGAAATCCCGTTCGCTTTGCGTGTTGGTGATGCTGGCAGCCTCGACCATTTGGACTGCCAAGGCTCGAGTTGGATTTAACATAGCCCAGCATACGGGCTGATGACTTTTGTTTCAATTGCTGAAGCTCGAGTCTGCTTGGGTTAAAGCATCACTTTTTGCCCAAGCCGCGAACTCTCGAGGGCAGCAAAAACCATGCCTAGGCTTTTGATGTTATCGGTACAGATGGTTTGTGGGGCTTGGTTATTCAGCACCGCCGCGAACATCTCCTCTAAACAAGCATGGTGTCCTTCTGGTAAGTTTGGTACAACCGCTTCTATTTTTGTGAAGTCTCGAATAAAACTTTGCTGCTCTGGGGTTTTAACGATTTCGGCAAACGGCGCGTCTTTGCCATTCCAAATGGCTGTACCTCGAGAACCAAGCACCCGCCATTCGGCTTCCCAAGCCGTAAAAGCACCTTCGGCAGCCCATGACCCGTTATACGAAAAAACTGAACCATCCGACATTTCAAAAATACAGATGGCATTGGCATGACCTGCGTACCAAGAACCCTTGGGATTAAATTCATGACAATAAACTGATACCGCATCCGCCCCCGATAAAAAACGGGCTGCATCAAAGGTATGAATTGCCATATCGAGTAACAACGGACTCTGCATGGCTTCCCGAAAACCCCCAAAATGTGGCGCAATAAAAAAATTGGCACTTAAAAAACCAACTTCGCCAATAACTTTTATCAAATCTTGGTATGCCCGAATCTGATTGTTATAACGCCGGTTCTGCATGATCGCAAAAGTCCGCCCAGTTTTGATGGCGGTCTTGACCATCCCTTGGGCTGCTGCTAAAGAAGCCGCTAAGGGTTTTTCACCAAAGACATCACAGCCAAATTTTAATGCCGTTAGCACCACTTCCTCGTGTGCCTCGGGAATAGTCACATCAAAGACCAGATTGGCATTGGTGGCATTTAAGGCTTGGCTGAGGTTGGTAAAAGCAGGACAGGTCAGACCATGCCGCTCGAGCAGGGCAGTCGCCGTGCTGGGCTGAATATCCACCACGGCAACAATGTCGGTGTCGTCGCGTGTTTTGGCATATTCAACCCAAGTGTGCGCCATATTGCCACAACCGACCAGAACCAGATTAAATTTCTTTTGCATCGTGCGCCAAAGTATAAACCATTCACCAACTCGAGTCCTGCATCGGCTATGTGAACGAGTCCTGCATCGGTTGTGTGAACGAGCCTTGCATCGGTTGTGTGAACGAGCCTTGCATCGGTTGTGTGAACGAGTCCTGCATCGGTTGTGTGACTCGAGTCCCGCAAGTTTTAACCCAAAGACGTTATCCTGCCTTCATGATTTCAGAAGCTGCTGTGATGAATGCCCTGCGAACTGTGGATGACCCCGAACTGCACAAAGACCTTGTGTCACTCGGGATGATTGAAAAAATGAGTATCGAAGGCAACATCGTTCATGTCAAAGTTGAACTGACCACCCCAGCCTGTCCGCTCAAAGGCAAAATTGAATCGGATGTGGTGGCAGCCGTGCTGAAAGTCCCAGAAGTCAAGCATGTTAATGTCAGTTTTGGCGCTCAGGTTCGTCCGCCAACTGAGAACCCAATTCCGGGGGTCAAACATGTGATTGTGGTGGGAAGCGGTAAAGGCGGCGTGGGAAAAAGTACGGTGGCAGCCAATATTGCTTGTTCGCTGGCAAAAGACGGGGCTAAAGTCGGACTGCTCGATTCGGATGTCTACGGACCAAGCATCGCCCATATGTTTGGCATGACCGATGAACGGATGTTTGCCGATGAGAACAAAAAAATGCTGCCGCTCGAGAAACACGGACTAAAATTTATTAGCATGGGCAACTTGGTTGCACCCGGTCAAGCCACCGTTTGGCGCGGACCAATGCTCCATAGTTTTGTGCGTCAGACCCTGCACGATGCTGCTTGGGGCGACTTAGATTACTTGGTGATTGACTTGCCGCCGGGGACTGGCGATGTGCAGTTATCCCTAACCCAGAGCGTCACGATTACCGGGGCAGTGATTGTTTCTACACCGCAAGATGTGGCGTGGATAGATGCAACCAGAGCCGTGGATATGTTCCGCAAAGCCAATGTGCCGATTTTGGGAATTGTCGAGAACATGAGTTACTTTATTGCCCCAGACACGGGGACTCGTTACGATATTTTTGGTCATGGTGGTGCGAAAACCCAAGCCGATAAACTCGGTATTCCAGTGCTGGGTGAAATTCCAATCGGTCTCGAGGTGCGTATCTCTGGCGATAATGGTGCGCCTGTGGTGGTCTCTAACCCCGAAACCAAAGAAGCCCTTGCACTAACCGATGTGGCTCGAGCCATCGCTGGGCGTATTTCGGTACAGAGTCTGCAAATTATGTTGCCAATGGTTTAATAAACCTCCTTTTGAATGATAGTCTGTAGCCGTGGCACTTCAATTACCCAGTTCAATGATTAGCCCAGATTACGCTGGTGGCAGTATTGTTAATTTGACCTCGAGTCTCGCTCGGCATTTTGGGGTGATTACCTCTGCGCCAGTCTTGCGTCAGTCTTTAGCGCTCGAGGGTGTCGAAACGATTGTGCTTTTTATTGCCGATGGACTTGGGCAGTGGCAACTCGAGAAACACATCGCTGATGGTGATATGCCCAATGTCAAGGCATTATTAGGCGATAGTCTGCAAAGCAGCCTGACCAGTGTTTTTCCCAGTACCACGATGGCGGCGATTACAGGAATGCACATGGCTGCTACACCCGCCCAAACAGGCTGGCTTGGCTACACGCTTTGGCTCGAGGAAGTGAATGCAGTCACAGAAATGATTGGGCAACTCGATTTGGTCAAGCAAAAAAAACTAGAAGAACCAGATTTCTTAAAGACTTTTCAGAGTATTTACGCCAAACTCGAGCGTCAGGGCATCAGTGCTTTTTCGGTTGCACCTACCGAGTACCGTTTTACTTGGTTAAATGAATGGTATTGGGCAAGAGCCATGCAGTACGGCTACTTAAGTGCCAATACCTGCGCCAGTGTTGCCATGCCAGCTTTGCAAAGTCCAGACCAAAAAATGGTTGTTGTGTATTGGGCAGATTACGACACGGTTTGCCATAAGCACGGACCCAGCAGCCAAGAAGCCTCGGATGAAATTAACGCTCTTGATAACGCGGTGGCAAGATTACTCAAACGCATTCCAAAAAATGGGAAAACCGCCTTTGTTTTAACTGCCGACCACGGACAGACCGATTTACTCGAGAAGAACACAGTTTACTTAGAGCAGCAGCGTGACCTGATGCCGCTACTGCTCAGTGCGCCAGCCGGAGATCGGGTTTGTCGTACTTTTCGGGTTAAACCAAATATGCTCGAGGAGGTGCGCGATATGCTCGAGGTGACTTCGCATACCGTTTTGGCAACCGAGGCATGGGAAGCCGGTCTTTTTGGTGGCTTGCCAGCCCAAGAGACGTTTTACAATCGTGTCGGGGATTTAATTGCTATGCCCAGAGACGGCGCACAATTGTGTTATACCTTTTCGGGTAAGCATCCAAGCCGCCCACACCGAGGTTCACACGGGGCTTTATCTAAAGAAGAAATGCTTGTGCCGCTTATTTTTACGCGCTTTTGAACTTTCGCTCAATCCGTAACGTACAATAGGGCATGACCAAATACATTCTGGCAGTCTTGGTATTGGGCGGCGTGGCACTCGCAACTGGGCTGGTGGGTTTACCCAAAACCTTAACGGGGTTTGAAAAATGGACAGTGGTCGCCAAGAACTTAGATACTGGTGGACCGCACAGTGGGCAAACCAAACAAGTTTTTGCCAATAAAATCGCAGCTACGGCATGGAAAAAATCGGGCAAGTTGCCGATTGGTAGCATTGTTATTAAAACAGGTGGCAAAATCTCGAGTCCAAGTTTTGTGGCAGTAATGTATAAACGCTCTACCGGTTGGTATTACGAAGAATATTTTCCAAGAAATGGCAAGTACAGCATTGGGGCTGGCGGAGTTAATGGGCAAGCCCTGTGCAAAGATTGTCACGCGGGTGGTACAGACGAATTGTTCACCCGTTAAAATAGGTTCTCGAGCCTATTGCCTGTTAAGCTATCCAAGATGAAGCGCATTGGCATTGTGGATATGGGCAGTGGTACAGCCCGTTTGGTGGTTTATGACTTTGAAGCGGGTCAATGGTTTCGTTTGACTGATGAAATTCGTGAAAGTGTGCGGCTCGGCGAGGGTTTTGCAGCCACAGGTAAATTGTCAAAAGCCGCCACCACACGGGCAATAGATGCCATAAAATTGTATGCCGATTATGCTGTCGCTACCAACCTCGGGAAATTAACCGTGATTGCCACCAGTGCGGTGCGCGAAGCTGCCAACAGCCAAGATTTTCTAAGTCAACTAAAAGGTTTTAACTTAGATTTTCGCATTCTAAGCGGCGAAGAAGAAGCCCAGTACGGAGCATTAGCCGTCGCCAATTCTTTTCAGGTCTCAAGTGCTTGGGTGATGGATTTAGGTGGCGGCAGCGCCCAGATTTCTCGGCTCGAGAACCGACTTTTTATGGGCGGACAGGCATTTCCACTTGGTTATGTGCGTTTGACCGAGCAGTTCTTGCAAGGCGCACGCACCTCGGAGCAAGAAGTGAAGCAACTCGAGAAGTTTGTTCTTAAGCAACTCGAGCCAACACTGGCACGGATGAAAAAAGACCTTGCACCTTTAATCGCTATGGGTGGCACAATTCGTAATTTGGCGAGGGCGGTGCAGAAACTCGAGGATTATCCGCTTGATGCCCTGCATGGCTACGAATTAAAACGCGATGCTTTGGAAAGTTTAATTCAGCGCTTACTCGATTTACCGACTAATGAGCGCGCCATTATTTCTGGAATTCATGCTGACCGTGCCGATGCAATTTTGGCTGGGGCATTGGTCTACCGCACGGTTTTGCGTGAAATCGGGGCTAAAAGTCTGATTATTTCTGGGCAGGGGGTGCGTGAAGGGGCGTTTTACAAAGAATTTGTGCCTCGAGTACCGCATTTACTGCCAGAGGTTCGGGTTTTTAGTGTTCAGAACTTATTTGCCCATTATCCTCAAGACGAAAATCATACCCAGCATGTGCGAAAACTCTCCAGAAAGTTGTTTATGGCACTCGAGCCAATTCATCGGTATGGGGCTTCAGAGGCGCGGCTGCTCGATGCGGCGGCTTCTTTGCACGACATTGGCATGGCGGTGTCCTACCATGACCATCATAAGCATGGCGCGTACTTGGTGCTGAACACCCAAATGCCGGGTTTTACCCATCGTGAGCAGATTTTACTGGCATTGTTGGTGCAGTATCACCGTAAGGGCGACCCAAAACTTGGTCAGTTCAAACGTATTCTCGAGCCAGATGACGAAATACGTTTGCTGCGATTAGCCGCATGCTTGCGTTTAGCCGAATACCTCGAGCGTTCGCGTTCTGGACGGGTACAGGACTTAAG
Organism: Deinococcales bacterium; assembly: GCA_031414595.1. Classification (GTDB taxonomy): domain Bacteria; phylum Deinococcota; class Deinococci; order Deinococcales; family JAAFIG01; genus JAAFIG01. The sequence goes on along the minus strand of JANNVX010000098.1, from coordinate 127,305 downwards.
CCTAAAAATCGAAAAAGAACGGATTACGATTGGCTTAATTGCGGCTCAAACCCCTCGAGTCGAACTCTGGGAGGCTTCCAAACATGGTGATTTATTTCGCAAAGCCTTCGGACGAGCATTGTTCTTAGAAGCTAACGAATTGCAACGCGGTGGTACTCAGAATAATCGCCTCAGCACTCCAGGCGGCAAAATAAAACGTAAATAAGTGTGTTCGGGGTTGTACTCGTTCGACGGAGGTGCGTTGTACTCGAGCGCGTACAGGCTGCATTTTTTGTATTCAAACGCCATTTCAAAACTTGAGTTGTTGGTCAAGAGTTGGCTGGTCAGTTGGCTCATCCATGGTTGATGTCCAATCAAAAGTAGACACTGGTTGGTCTGGCTTTGTTTGGCAATTAAATGCAGTAGGGCTTGGCTAGGTGAGGCTGCCAATAAATCCGAAACCTCGAGATTTTCAGAGATACTTTCTAAAGCACTGGCGGTTTGCCTAGCGCGTCGCCAAGGACTCGAGATGACCGTATCAAAGTGTATCTCGAGCGTTTGCAGGGTACGGCGTAGGCTTTTGGCTTGGTCGTGTCCCTTGAGGGTCAGTTTGCGGTTTTGGTCTAAATGTCCAAGCTCGAGGTCTTCGGTGTGAGCATGACGAAGTAAGTAAAGGTGCATGGATTTAGTTTAAGACAAAAATAGGCGAAAGGCAAAGGGCGAAAGGCGAAAGGTGAAGGGCGAAGGGCGAAAGGGAAAAACTTAAGGTAGTTGCGTTAGACTGTTGGGCGTGTCTGAGCCTGAGTCCCCTAAACCCACGCTGCTGGCTGGGCGTTACCAACTGCGTGAACCTGTTGGTGAAGGCGGTATGGCGGTGGTCTGGCGGGCATACGACACGATTCTCAAGCGCGATGTTGCCTTAAAAGTGCTGCACGAATATGTCCCACCGACTGACCGACAGCGTTTTCGGCGTGAAATCCGCACCCTCTCGAGACTGGCGCACCCGAATATTATTGGCATCTACGACCTAGGCGAAGAAGATGGTCGGGCTTTTTTTACGATGGAGCTTTTAACTGGTGGGCATATCTCGAGTTTAGGTCCTTTAGAAGACAACCCTGAAGAACTCGAGCGGTTCTTACGGATTGCCAAAGAAGCCTCCAGAGGATTAGCTTATTTGCATGATTCTAAATTGGTTCACCGCGATTTAACCCCACGCAACATTTTAATTGATGCACAAGGACATCCACGAATCATGGATTTTGGTTTGGTCTATGTGTCCGATGCCACGCGGGACTTAACCCGCACGGGCTACACCCTCGGCACACCGCAGTACATGGCACCCGAACAAGCCAAAGGCACAAGTATCTCGGCGAAATCTGATATTTATTCGTTTGGGGCAGTGCTGTACCGTAGCGCCACTGGGGTTGCCCCATTTGAAGCCGATAACGACCAAGGGGTTTTGTACCAACACGTCTACGAAACGCCCAAGCCACTCGAGGAACACAACCCAAGTTTGCCAGTTGCCATTTCAGAAACGATTCTCGAGTTTTTAGATAAAGACCCTATCGAGCGCCCGAACAATCCCGCCGAGCGCTTTGAAGAGGCTTTTGATCGGCTCAAAACTTCACATTTCCCCAGTCATTACCGAGGTGGGCGTTGTCGGACTGGGGTACATCCCGGTGGTCTTGCCAAACCAAGTCGTTTGCGTTTAATTTGGCAAACCCAGTTGTCTGGCGAAGTCAGTTGGGGGGCAGCCATCACTGGCTCAGGTGACACCCTAGCGATTGGCACTCGGGACGGCAAAATGAATCTGCTCAGTGCCTCGAGCGGTACAGTATTCGCCGATTTTCAAACCCAAGATGAACTGACCGCCCCAGCCGCTTTTGATGGTTCTCAACTGATTTTTAGCGGCTGGGACGGAATCACTCGAGCCATCGAATGGCAATCTAAAAAAGTCCTCTGGGCGCACAAAGGACAAGCCGAAATTGCAACTGCCCCAACGCCTTATAAAAACACATGGCTGGTGGTGGGCAGAGACGGCGGCGGCTCGAGCCTCAAAAATGGAAAAACCGATTGGGGTTTCTCGAGCAGTGCTGGTTTTGCTGCCAGCCCAGTCATCTGGGCGGGTAGTGCGATTCTCGCTGATGAAAACGGCAGTGTTACAGGAATCAATTTGCAAAATGGTAAAAAAATTTGGCAATTGGGACTTGAAGGTGTCCAAGCCACGCCAAGTATTGTCCGTGACCCTAAAAATCAAGAAACCGCACTTTTAATTGTTCCATCATGGCAAGGCGAAGTGGCTGCCCTCGAGTTAAAACGCTCCGAACGTGGTTGGCTACCCGAATCCGAAGCCCGTTGGGAATATGACCTTGAAGGCGAAGTTTGGGCTTGTCCAGCTATTTTTGGCAATATCGTGATTCTCTGTAACTGGCAAGCCGAAACAGGTGTGGTCAGGGCAGTCCAACTGGGAAACGGCGATGACTTGTGGACGGTGCAAACTTTGGGGCGAATCACTGCCAGCCCAATTATTTCCAGAGGCATTGTCTATGTTTGCAGCGAGGCTGGTGAGATTTTAGGACTGCGGCTCGAGGATGGCAAAATTCTTTGGTCGGATCAATGCGGCTCGAGTATTCAAGCCACACCATTAATCATCAATGGGGCTTTATATTTGGTCACGCTAGATGGCGAAGTGCGGGCTTACGCATAAGTAGCTCGGTGGGTTTGCAGCAACCTGTGTTGCGGGTTCTCAAGACTCAAAGCCTCAACCTCGATAAACTTTTGGTTGTGCTTGCGTCAGAACAATTAGGTTTGGTGAAATTCTTGAATGTGATTGCCCCTAAAGCCATACGAGCCTTTATTGAGTACCATCTAGAAAGTGGATCTCAAACTTTTGAATTCACCTTTTTAACTCTGGGTGCAGCGTGTACATCAGTTCCAGCACCGCTTTTCCGACTCTAGGTCCAAAACCAAGTAAATAATTGCCTTCAAACCCCAAAAAGCGTTGGTTGCGCCCCGCCGTGGTATTGGCAAGCCCGGGCAGTTTAAGAATTCCTTCTGCGCCAACACTCGAGAATCCGAGGTTGGTCATTAAAATTGCATCTGGATTAGCCAGTAAAGTGGCTTCTTGGGAGAGTGGGGCGTACCCGGTATAACTCTGGAATGGGTTGATTCCGCCAGCCAACTTGATAATCGCGGCGGCGGCGGTGTCACGTCCCGATACCGTAATTCTGCCGTTTGAGCCACTGTACAAAAACATCACTTTTGGGCGGGTGCGGATGCTCGAGTATTTGGCTTTGGCAAGGGCTAAATCTTTTTTGTAGCTGCGAATCAGGTCTTGTCCTTGGCTTTCGAGCGATAAGGCTTGGGCGACAAACCTAATTTTATTTTCGGCATTTTCCAAGTTTTCTTTGGCACTGATGACCACGGTGGGGATATTAAATTTTCGCAAGGCAGCAATCGTTTCTGGCAAGGCAGTGTCGAGGGTCAGGACTAGACTGGGTTTGGTGCTTAAAATTCCTTCGATGCCAACACTGCGGGTAGAAGGCAATTGGATTAGGTTTTTTGCCACACTTGGGTAATTGCTGGTGGCATCCACGGCAATTAAACGGGTTTCGGCTTTGAGAGCATAGACAATTTCGGTTAAGCTGCTGCCTAATGTCACCACTCGGGCGGTATCGCTGATTTCGATGCGTGCGCCGGTCATGTCAGTGATGGTGACAATCGGGTTAGCAGCTTGGGCAATTAAGAGGCTCGAGGTGATTAGGCTTATCAGCAGGGCAATTCGTTTCACAGCCCAGACTATACTTGATTATTTATGTAAACTATACAACTGAACGGTTGTTCGCACACTTTGTACCAATTCTTGTTAGCCTAGCCCGTGCGTGTTCTTTTCATTGGTGATGTTTTTGGTAAACCTGGGCGAAACTTGGTCTCGAGCCATTTACCGCGTATCAAATCTAATTTTGATTTTATTATTGCCAACGGCGAGAATGCGGCGGGTGGTCATGGCATCAACAAGGATTCATTTGAGGCACTCTTAAAAGCTGGGGCGCATTGTGTGACCTTGGGCAATCATGCCTGGGATAACCGTGAAGTCCTGCAACTGATAGACGACCCCCGTTTAATCCGTCCTCTGAATGCCCACAAGGAAGCACCCGGGCGTGGCTACGGCACATTTACGGTCGGGACAGAAAAAATCACGGTGGTGAATTTACTCGGACGGGTTTTTATGCAGCCAACCGATAACCCTTATGATGCGCTCGAGACTGTCCTAGAGACTGCCGATTCGCCGGTCTTTGTGGATTTTCATGCCGAGGCAACTTCGGAAAAAACCTGTTTTGCTTATCATTTTGATGGTCGTATCGCCGCCTGTATTGGCACGCATACCCATGTGGCAACAGCGGACACCCGAATTTTACCCAATGGTACGTTGTTTCAGTGTGATGTTGGCATGACTGGTGTGCTTGACTCGAGTATTGGCATGGGTTTAGAAGCCAGTACCTATAAACTCCGCACGGGTTTACCGATGAAAGTCGAAGTTGCTCTAGGCGCGGTGCAACTTAGTGCCGTGGCGTTTACCTTAGAGCATGGAAAAGTAACCAAAGCTGTGCGTTATAAATTTCTCGAGACCGACGAAATTGGTATATATGAAGGAGAGGTTTTAGCATGACATCAGCCGAATTATTTGCGTCAATCGGCGCTCCACGCGATTCACTCTCAAGGGATGTGGATTTACTTGGGCGCTGCTTAGGTGCTGTTTTAATCGAACAAGAAGGACAAGAATTTTTTGACCTCGAAGAAGAGGTGCGGGAACTGACCAAACGAGCCAGAAGCGGCGACACCAGCGCCCCAAGCGAACTCGAAGCGATTGCTAAAAAACTTGGGGTACAGAATGCCGAAGCCCTGATTCGGGCTTTTACTCAGTATTTTCATTTGACTAATTTGGCAGAAGAACGTCACCGGGTGCGTTGGCGTGATACCCGAGCTTCCAATTTAGAACCGCGTAAACAGAGCTTGCACGATGCCATTCGGCAACTCAAACAATTGGGTTTTACAGCCCAAACGGTCGCCGATTTACTGGCTCGAGTCGAGTTGGGCAGCACTTTTACGGCGCATCCAACCGAGTTGCGGCGGCGCACTGTTCGGGCGCACTTAGAACATATTTCGCACGAAATGACCTTTCTCGAGTCCGATTCCGAACGCCAGACCGCCTTGGAGCAAATCACGGCTCGAGTTGAAGTCTTGTGGGGGACTTTAGAACTTCAGGCACGTAATCCAACTGTTCACGACGAAGTGGTTAATGGTTTGCATTACCTCAACTTTATTGCCCAGTCGCTGCCAGCCTTGCAAGCCGATTTACTCGAGGCAATGCGCCTTGAATTTGGCGATGGTACACCAGAAGTAAATTTACCGCTTAAGTTCTATTCGTGGATTGGTGGAGACCGCGACGGCAATCCGTTTGTGACCCCCGAAGTGACTGCCGAAACCCTGAGTTATCATCAGACCCAAGCCCGTGAGCGTCTGCGTGAAGATGTTAAACAGCTTTTTGCAGTGCTTTCGCAGCACCGTGAACGTGTTCATGTCCATTTGGATTCAACTGCCCCAGAACCGTGGCGGGCAGAACTCGAGGCGCTGCATTTACGCTTAAAAACTGAATCGGTGGATGCTGTGCCGATATTGGAGCGGGTCAGGGATTCCTTGGTTGCCGCAGGGCAAGAACGGGCGGCACGGGTTTTTGTTGAACCTGTGCTTGTACGCGCTAGGATGTTCGGTACACATTTGGTGGCTTTGGATATAAGGGAATTTTCTGGCAAACTCGAGATGGCGGTGGCAGAACTCCTAACCCTTGGTGGGGTTAGCTCGAATTACGCCAACTTAAGCGAACCAGAACGTATGGCGCTGCTCGAACACGAACTCGAGACACGCCGCCCACTCTTGCCTATTGGTGCAAACATCACCGAAGAATTACGTGCCGTTCTCGAGCCATTACAAGTGATGTTCAAGCACTTGCAAACCAACCCGCAAGCCTTTGGACGCTATGTGATTTCGCACGGCGAAACGGCTTCGGATGTTCTCGAGGCGCTGATTCTTGGGCGTGAAGCTGGTTTTAGCGCCCTTGATGTTTCGCCGCTTTTTGAAACGCCGCATGACTTAGAAAATTGTCCAAGTGTGATGCAAGCCTTATTGGACAGCCCAGTGTACCGCACTCATCTCGGCTCAAGGGTGCAAGAAGTGATGCTTGGTTACTCGGATAGCAACAAAGAAGCTGGTTTCTTAGCTGCGAACTGGGCGTTGTACCAAGCCCAAGAACGCTTGTCCGAAATTCTAGCCAAAGCGGGTGTACCCTACCGTTTTTTTCATGGTCGCGGCACAAGCATCGGACGCGGCGGCGGACCTGCGGCACGCGGTATCATGGCACAACCGCCCGGCACAATCGGGGCGGGACTGCGCCTGACCGAACAAGGCGAAGCCCTTGCCGACCGTTACGCCAGCCCAGAACTGGCAAAACGCAACCTCGAGCAGTTGCTCTATGCCATTATCGTGGCGGCTGCCCAATCACCCCAAGCTGTACCGCTCGAGTGGCGTGAAGCCCTCAATACTGCCGCTACAGCCTCGAGCCAAGCCTACCAAGCCTTGGTTTTTGACCCAGATTTTCTCGAGTTCTTTGAGGCTGCCACACCGATTAACGAAATCGCCAGTCTGCGAATTGCCAGCCGTCCAGTACGCCGCCCCGGTAAACCAACGCTTGATAACCTGCGGGCTATCCCGTGGGTGATGAGTTGGACGCAAAACCGAGCCACTGTCCCTGGATGGTACGGCTTAGGGACGGGTCTGGCAGCCCTCGAGCAACAGCAATCTGGACTGAGTGCCAAACTTTACCGAGAATGGGCATTTTTTCGCAGTTTACTGGACAATGCCCAAATGAGCCTTGCCAAGTCCGACATGGGTATCTTTAAGCAATACGCGGCGCTTTCTGAACACACAAACCTTAAAGATGCTATTCTCGAGGAATACGCCAAAGCTGTTCAGCACGTTAAAAATGCAATTGGTACAGAACTTCTCGAGTCCGAACCACGCTTAAAACGCAGTATCGAAGTCCGCAATCCCTATGTAGACCCAATTCATATGGTACAAGTCGAACTATTAGCGCGTTACCGTTCGATGCCGCCCGAAAATGCCGAACGCGCCACACTCGAGCGAGCTTTGTTGCTGAGTATCCAAGGTATTGCCGCAGGACTAAGGAATACAGGTTAAAAGGTCAAAGGGGAAAAAGGTTAAAAGGATGTCCCATAGGCATCAATTCAAGGAAGTTTATAGTTCAGAACAACAAAAACCCATTGCTCAAAATGGAGTAGCCCATACCGCGCCCCAACCCTCACCCAACTCGCTTAGGCTCGTTACCCTCGTCCCGCCAAAAAGCGCGGGAGAGGGTTGTTCAGGGTGCTTTTTGCTTTGGTTTTTTATCCTAGAAAACCAAAAAACATTGTTCCAGAGAAATTTTTTAAGGACAAATAAAGTCAAAACCTATACCCTAGACCCTCCCCCAGCGAAGCGATTTGGGACTACAACAGTTCGAGCGAAGCTCGTGGAAATGCAGGAAGAGAATTACAGGCATTCCAACAGGTGGCGAGCCTAAGCGAGTCGGGAGAGGGGCTGACTAATTGTAATTTTATGCGTACTGGGAGGCTTTTTCTTTTGGCTTGATGCCTACCTTTCGGCTTTTAACTTTAATTCGAGCGCCCAAGGTATTCACCAGTGCGGGTGTCTACGCGCACCGATTCATCTTGTTCAATAAAGAGTGGTACTTGAATGGTCGTTCCCGTCTCGAGCTTGGCGGCTTTTGTGCCACCACCACTGGCAGTGTCGCCTTTTAAGCCCGGCGTGGCTTCAATGATTTTTAGCACAATCATGTTTGGCAAGCTAATTTTAAGGGGTTTTTCTTTGTAGAACTGAACTTCGACTTCGGTGTTTTCCTTTAAGAAACGTGCCGAATCACCTGCCAGAATCATTGGCAGGGTTTGTTGGTCAAATGTTTCCATGTCCATAAACACAAAATCTTCGCCGTCTTTGTATAAAAACTGCATGGTGCGACCTTCAATAAAAATATCTTGGAGTTTTTCGGTGGCACTAAAGGTGCGGTCTACAATACTGCCGGTCTCGAGATTGCGAAATTTTGCCACGACTTTTGCGCCGCCGCGACCAATTTTTTGGTGCATATAATCAATGGTTTCCCATAAGCCATTTTCCATTTCAACTTTGGTGTTGCTTCTTAAATCTGTGACACTAATCATAGTTCTCCTTGTTGCAATAAGCGCCCGAGCATTGGGTCGCAAATGAGCGCCCAGTGTTTGGGCGCTCGAGACTTGCAAAACGGCGTATTGTAACTTAAAGCGCTAATTTAGAAAAGAGGCGATAATTTTAAGAAACTTGGCAGCCAACTAGCACCTCGAGTTTCAAGCTGTTGCCCAGCACCTAAAAGCAATTGCTGAGCCGTTAAGGTTGCGCTGCAAGAGCGGTTCATCGCCGTTGGTTGCTGAGCGCCTTTTGGTTCTTGGTACGCCACTCCACCGCTTAAGGTTGCTCCGACAGCTTGGATATTGGCGGCAAAAGCACAGTAATAAATCACATCGTTTTCGCCAGCCATCGCAAAGATTTTCAAGCCATTATTGAGATAAGCCAGAACCCGTCGTGCCAGACCATTTTGCAGCCCTGTACCACTCAGTTCGTTGTCCTTATTCAGGTCTTGAAAAAGAACAACCCACGGGGACAGCCCTTCGATGGTGATTGTCCAAGTTTGCCCAACTTTGGGCGGAAAAGCGGCAGCTAGACTCTGTACAGGTGGGGTGACAACGGTGGAAGTTGTTCCGCCTCGAGATGTCAGGGTCAGGGTACAAGAAGTATTCAGGCTCTTGGCTTGATTTTGTGCGATTTCAACCAGTTGACCCAAAAATCCACCATTCACCACGGGTGTATTAGCAACAGTCAAACAGGCAATCACGCGGTTATTGACTTCCATCACAAAAGCGTAACCACCATCTGTGGTTTTCAGACCATTGGCTTCACCTCGCCCATTGCCTTGGCTGGCAGTACCAACCAAAGTACCGTCGGTATCTGTACGGCTAAATGTAAGCACCCAAGGGTCAAGCCCAAGGTTGCCATTGGCGACAATGCGCCAAGTATCGCCAACTCGAGCAGGCAATGAGGGCGTGAGGTTCTGTGCAGGTGGCTGGACGGGCTGTACAGGCTGTACAGGTTGTATGGGCGAAACAGGTTGAACCGCTTGTTGGACTGGCTCGAGATTGGCTTTACAAGGCGCGTCCTGAACAGCCGTCAGGGAGCGAAATTGCGTCTCGGTTGCGGTCTTAAAAAAAACTGTTCCAGTTAAAACATTATTTTGTAGCGTTCCAGCCCCAGCAAAACTGCACACCGTCGTCCCACCTTGCGGGTCGGTGGCATACATCGCTAAAGTATTCTGGGCAAAGAAAACCTCGAATTTACGTTGTGCTATAGGGTCGCCAATGCCATCCGTGGTCAGTGTGCCGATGTACACATTGCGAGCCGAATCTAGGCTATTTAAGACCCCACGGTAGACAATGGCACGGTTTCCAAGTCTAATTTCCCAGCGCTGCCCAACCTCGAGACGTGGCGGGAAAGTCAGGGCTGGAAGCTGAGCTTGGGTGCTGGGTAGTGTAGGTGGTTGAATCGGTTGTACTGGCTGCACAGGTTGTTGAATAACTGGGCTTGCGGCATTACTAACAACCACTCGGCACGTCGTATTATCCGAAGTAATTACACCAGCGCCTTGTTTGAAAGCTCGATTACCTGAATAAGTAACACTGTTAGCACTCGAGTTAATAACACTGTTTGTGCCAGTTAAATCACAGAATTCACTTGCACCCGAATAAGCCACTTGAAAACGAAACGCACCGCCATTCAATGCCAAGGCAAAAAACTTACCAACAGTGCCGTTCGCCCCTCGAACATCGCCTGTCCAATCACCATCTACATCTTTACCTGAAACGGTACTTGTCCAACTTTGCCGTAACTCGAGACTGACTTGAGAACCGATCCGTATAAACCCAGACGGTGGGTACGGATTTTGGGCTTTGGCTTCAAACCCACCCAGAACCGACCCAGCCAACAATAAAGCTCCCCAAAATTGTTTCATGTTGCTCCTTTACAAAGCCAGTGTACAAGAAAACCGTGACAGCACCGCAACAAGGTCATTCTATTCATCCTAGACAATACAATTACTGCTTTTGAAAAACCCAACTCGAGCCACCATTTTGTGTCGTAAAGACCAAAGAGGTGGGGAAATTCGGGTCTGATTTAACGCGCCGTAACTCGAGCCGTCCGCGTTTGCCAGCTTCTTCGATGTTCGGCACACCTCGCGGCGTGTAATCAATCAGTTTTAGCCCTAACTTAAATTTTGGTTCTAACGCAAAACTCGAGAATACCTTGTCGTTGGACAGAGCGTAGCGTTTGACACTCGGACCAAGGAATTCTACGATCTGAACTTCTAAAGCTCTGGCAAAAGAAATTCTTGCGCCAGGACCAAACGCCACAGCACTGCACGAAATTGGTGCAGCTTCCGAATCTGAACCGCCATCAAAAGCCAAAGGCACTTGCCCGGGACGCTCGAGTAAGTACGAACGGCTCACAGTTTGGGTTTGCCCAGCAAAACTCGAGGACAGTGTTTCGGACAAAGCCAGTTCGCTACCCTCAGGACCTGCACAACGCACATCGGCTTTGGGGGTACTGGGACCAAGCAAATTACTATTTTGAATCAAAGGGCGTAAAAGCAGTCCAGCACCGACACCAATTGCAATTACTAAAACGTACATCCACCAAGGCGTGTCTTTCATGTCTCCATTCTAACCCAAGGTTTAGGTCTGACATCCAAAAGGGCTGTTCGCTTCGTAAATCTAAATAAGGGTAAGTTCTTCAAACCCCACAAGGAGAATCATGAAAACACAACTTAAAATTGGCTTAGGAATCGCTGTTTTTGTCGCACTGATTGCTGGTAGTGCATCAGGACAAACCAAACGCACCTTGTACGCCACAACCCAAGATAATCGTCTTGCCACCATAGACATTGCCACCTCGAGCAGCCGCACCAAAGCCTTTGGTGGCTTAAACATCGGCGAAACAATGATTGGCATTGACTTTGGACCAAGGGACGGGAAGCTCTACGGCATCAGCAGCCAAAACCGCATTTACACCATAGACCCTAGCACCGCCAAAGCCAGTGCGATTGGCGCGAATGCCTTTAGCCCAAGTCTGGTCGGAGCAGCTTTTGGCATGGATTTTAACCCGACGGTCAACCGTATTCGGATTCATGGCAATACTGGCTTTAATGCCAGATTCAACCAAGAAACAGGCGCAATGGTGGATTTTGACCCCAACACCGCAGGGACTCAACCAGACTTAAACCTGAACTACACCGATGGCGGAACAGCCCCAATGATTGCCGGCACTGCCTACACCAACAGCACCGCCACCGCCACCAGTACCGTGCTGTACGCCATAGACTCGAGTCGTGATGTGCTTGTGACGGTAGCGCCACCCAACGAAGGCAAACTGACCGTGGTGGGAAAACTTGGTGTGGATACCAGCCAAGCGGTTGGATTTGACATTAGCGGTGCAAGTGATGGCACAGCGTATGCGACCTTAACGGTTAATGGAAGCTCAAAGTTATACACGATTGACTTAAAAACAGGCAAAGCCAAACTAATTCGCTTGGTGGGCGGCTTAATGATTACAGGAATTGCTATTGCACCATAATTAAAATAAGTCCGTTTTGAAATTGACGATTGGCTCGAGCCAGTACCTAGGGCGTGGCATAATGGGTGATGGCATGACCCCTCGAGACCAATTACTCAGTTCCTTTGCGGTGGCAGTCAAGGCGGCTTTGCCAGACCAAGCTGTGCGTGACGCAGCCCAAACCATTCTTGTCCCCAAAGGTCGAACCATCGTGGTTGGTGGCGGTAAAGCTGCCGCAAGTATGGCAAAGGCACTCGAGGAGTCTTGGGAAACTGATTTAAGTGGTGTGGTCGTGACCCGTTATGGTCACGCGATTGTCCAACCCAGACAAATTGTGCTGCTCGAGGCAAGCCATCCTGTGCCAGATGCAGCCAGCCAACAAGCTGGAAAGCGAATCCTTAAAACAGTCAGCCATCTCTCGAGCGATGATTTGGTGATTGTTTTACTTTCTGGTGGTGGTTCGGCTTTAATGGTTGCGCCAAATGGTGTGACCTTAGAAGAAAAACGGCGAATCAACCAACAACTCCTCGATTCAGGCGCAGAGATTGGCGAGATGAACATTGTCCGTAAGCACCTTTCGCAACTTAAAGGTGGACGCTTAGCGCTGGCGGCTGCCCCTGCAAGGGTGGTTTCGCTGATTGTCTCCGATGTGGTTGGTGATGACCTCTCCACCATTGCCAGTGGTCCAACTGTACCAGACCCCAGTACCATCCAAGATGCCATCAACGTCCTGAAACGTTTCAAAATCAGTTCTCCAGCCGCCCTTCGGTATTTAGAACAGACCGACTACGAAACGCCAAAAGCCAATCATCCATCTCGAGTCCAAAATCATTTGATTGTCACCAATTTAACTGCCTTAGAAGCCGCAAAAAATGTGTTGCAAGAACACAAGATAGAAACCCAAATCTGGTCTGACGCAATCACTGGCGAAGCCAGAATCGCTGCCCAATTACATGCCAAAAAAGCCCGTACCCTCGAGTCTGGCACGGCTTTTTTGTCTGGTGGAGAAACGACGGTGACGGTGCGTGGCACAGGACGAGGTGGGCGAAATTGCGAATTCCTGCTGGCTCTGGCACTCGAGCTTCAAGGTGCGCCAAACCTTTATGCGATTGCCTGTGATACCGATGGTCTTGACGGTGTGACCCAAGCAGCCGGAGCAATCCTTACACCAGATTCACTCGAGCGTGCCGCCCGACTTGGCTTAAACCCAGAGGCGATGCTCGAGAATAATGATGCTTATTCGTTTTTTTCGGCATTAGGTGATTTGGTAGTAGTTGGTCCAACCGGAACAAATGTCAATGATTATCGTTGTGTTATGAGAGCAGCGACATCTGCACAAGATGGTATTTGATTTTAAGCCTAAAAATACTGCCGATTGGAAGGTTGCCAAGTCCTAATTTGTTAGACTGCTTTATGTCCTTTTCAAATCATGATTTTACGGCACATCTTGCTAGACTCTGGTCGCACAACGCCACCCTCGAGTTATCCGCCCCACTAGAAGGCGTAATTCGAGCGCGTTTTGCCTCGGTTGCTCGGGTCTCGAGTCTGGTTTTTCCGTATTTGCCCAATAAAGATTCGTTCGCCGTCATCCATAAAAGTAGCCTGCCAATAGATACAATGCTCGAGGATGGAATTTTGTCACTCGAGGCTGGTGGGGTGCATTTTGAGTTGGACATGCCAAGTGGTGAATGGAAGTTCTTTGATGCCGATTCAAGGTTGCTGTGCCGTGGTTTTGAGGCTCGAGGCAGTGCAACTCAGGCTTTTCCCAATGATTCATTCTCGAGCAGTCTCGAGTTGCGTGCGCCTAGCGGCGAAGCCTACCTTGGTTTTGGCGAAAAGGTTGGCGGGCTGGATAAACGCGGCATGCACCTGACCTTTTGGAATACCGATGTTGTGCCGCACCATCCAGACACCGACCCGATGTATCAGAGTATTCCGTTTTTTATTGGTTTACGAGATGGTCTGGCATGGGGTTTTTTCTTAGATGAATCGTGGCGCACTGAATGTGATGTCGCATCATCAAACCCTGAGCGCTTAATCTGGTCGAGCAGTGGTGCAGAACTCGATTGTTATCTGATTGCTGGTTCAAGCATAAAAACTGTTCTCGAGCGTTACACAGCCCTGACAGGGCGGCAACCACTCGCACCGCTTTGGGCATTGGGCGCACAGCAGTCGCGTTGGGGTTACGAAAACGAAAACGATGTTCGGGCAGTGATTGCAGCCTACAAGCACCACAATTTACCGCTTGATGTGGTCAGTACCGACATTGATTACCAAGACGGATTTAAGGTCTTTACATGGGATAAAAGCCGTTATCCAAATCCCAAACAACTGTGTCAGGAGGCTGCGCTTGAAGGCGTTAAACTCGTGCCTATTATAGACCCCGGGATTAAACTCGAGGCAGGTTACAAAGTTTTTGAAGAGGCACTAGCAAGCGATTACTTGGTGCGTTTTGAACGCGGCGAAACTTTAATTGGTGAAGTCTGGCCCAAGCCGGCTGTCTTTCCAGATTTTACTCGAAGTGAAGTTCAGAACTGGTGGGCGGATTTGCACCAAGATATGCTCGAGACGGGAATTGCGGGTTTTTGGAATGACATGAACGAACCAAGCAGCTTTTCTTTGCAACGCACCAGTAACTTTACCGATGATGGCAGTTTATCTGACGGGATTGGCAGGGTCGAAGGCAAAACCCTACCGTACAATGCCCGCCACGGCACACGGCGACATCTCGAGGTACACAATGTCTACGGGCTGACGATGTGCGCCGCCACTCGAGATGCCTTAGAGCGTTTTGGCGATGGCAAACGTGGTTTTGTGCTAACCCGAGCCGGTTTTGCTGGGATTCAACGCTACAGCGCAGTTTGGACGGGTGATAATTCTTCGTATTGGGAACATTTGGCGTTTAGTATCCCGATGTTGCTTGGGCTGGGTTTAAGTGGCGTGGCGTTTACGGGCGCAGATATTCCGGGCTTTGCCGCCAATGCTAACGGCGAATTATTAGCCCGTTGGTATCAGCTAGGCGCGTTTTATCCTTTAATGCGTAACCACAGCGCCAAAGGCACAACCATGCAAGAACCGTGGCGTTTTGGCGAACCGTTTTTAAGTCTGGCACGGGCTGCCCTCGAGATGCGTTATCGCCTACTACCAACACTGTACACCTTGATGCACACCGCCAGTCAGAACGGCTTACCAGTCATGCGTCCGTTAATCATGCTCAGTCCAAGCGACCCAGACTGTTTGCGAGCCAATCACCAATTTATGTTTGGCGATGGGTTGTTGGTTTCGCCTGTGGTCACACCGAGTACCAGCAAAAAACTGACCTATCTTCCAAAAGGGCGTTGGCTCGAGTTTACAGATTTGAAAGCAGGCAGAGTTTTCGAAGCGGGTTACACCATTTCAGATGCGCCACTCGAGCAAATACCGCTTTATTTACGTGAAGGTCTAGCCTTGGCGGTCACGAAAGCAGCTAAGCACACCACCACCGCCAATTGGACAAGTTTAACTTGGCATTTGTTGCCTGCCGAGACCATGTTTGGCGAATTATTTGAAGACGCTGGCGACGGTTACGGAGCTTCGCGGCACAGTTTTTTAGATGGGGAGCTTCTAAATAATGTCTTGGTTCTCGAGAAACATGTGACTGGTTTATTGAGTTTAGAGCGCACCATCGAGACCATTGTTTTATATCAAATAGACAATTTACAAAGTGTGGCTGGGGCAAAAAATTATCATTTGGAAAACGGGGTTTTAAGCCTAGAAATGGCTGCCACTTGGAAACGGCTCGAGATTCGGCTCTAAAAGTGTATCCCCTATTTAAGCGTATCTTTTCTCACCTGTAATTCTGTATGCTCCAGATGTGAAGATTGTCAGTATCAACGTGGGCTTAGCCCAAGAAATGCAAATTGGGGAGCGGCGTTTAACCACCGGAATTTATAAAACCCCTAAAGACAGTGCTGTTCTGACCGAATTGGGACTCGAGGGAGACTGCATTGCCGACAGCAAAAATCACGGCGGTGCAGACCAAGCTGTCTATGTTTACACCACCCAAGATTATGATTGGTGGATAGACACCCTTGGTCGTGAACTCGAGCCGGGGACGTTTGGTGAGAACCTGACCATTTCGGGTTTTGAGAGTGCCAATTTGCACGTTGGCGACAGAATTTTTATTGGCGATCCAGAAAATGACCCGATTATTCTCGAAGTCACCGCCCCGCGTATACCCTGTCATGTGTTAGCCCAACGCATGGAAAACACCGCGTTTGTCAAGCATTTTGCCGTAGCAGAACGCCCCGGTGCATACTGCCGTGTCCTCGAGACTGGTATCTTAAAAGTTGGGCAGTCTGTGTCATTACAACCGTGGATGAATGGCAGTGTCACCCTAATGGAACTGATGCGCTGGCATTACTCCAAACCCTCCGAGCGGGATATGAAACGCGCCCTCTCGAGTCCAATTGCCGAGCGTTGGCGCAAAGCATACGAAGAGAAACTGGGAATAAAATAGTAGGTTTTAGCGTACCTCGAGCAGGATGAGTTTAGCGTACCTCGAGCAGTTCAACATCAAAAATCAAAGCCGCATTTGGTAGAATATCTGCGCCAGCCCCATTTTCACCGTAACCTAGGCTCGAGGGGATAATCAGGCGGCGTTGACCACCAATTTTCATGCCGGCTACACCTTGATCCCAGCCTTGGATTACACCACCTGTGCCAAGTACAAAGTCAAAGGGTTGTCCACGGTCACATGAAGCGTCAAATTGTTTACCGCTCACTAAGCGCCCAATGTAATTGACCACCACGGTTTTACCAGCTACAGCTTCTGCGCCCGTACCGATTTTGACATCTTCTTTTTTAAGTTCTTTGACATCCGCGTCTTTTAAGCTGGTGTTGGCGGCTGGCTTATTGGTACACATGGCACTGGCAGCAGGGGTTGAGGCTGGTGTGGGTGTTTCTGTGGGGCTAGAGGGGTTACTCGAGCTTGCGACTGGATTACGGCTGACCCAAATTGCGCCGAGTAACAAAATGCCAATACCGACAAGGATTCCGATTAAATTCTTATTCACGGGTCTATTGTAACTGCTTGTGTGTGATGATGTTCAAGTCTCGAGCGGTAAAAAATTTAGACTGCCCTCTTTTGAGCGTTGTAGGCGTTATGCTAATCGGTAGATGTCACTCAGCGCTTCTGACCAACCTATCATCTCGAGCCTCGCCAAGGCTTATGCAAGTTACGAAACCCAATCTAACAAGTGGATAAAAGGGTTTACCAGCCAAGGCGGGCAAGTCTTTTGCCGGGCTGGATGCGCCAATTGCTGTAATTTCCCGATTCAAATCAGTCTTGCCGAAGCTGTGTATACGGCTCATTTACTCAGTCCAGCACAACTGGTAGCCATGCAGTCACACGCAACCCGAGTGATTAAAAATGCCCAGAATGCCTCGAGTTGGGATACCTATTTTTGGCAGCACCGCACACAGGTCGGTTTTTGTCCGCTCCTAGACCAAACCACGGGTAACTGTACTGCCTATGAAGCCCGTCCAGCCCGATGCCGCGACACCTACAGTGCCTTTGATTCGCATTATTGTAAAGTTGGTACACTCGAGCAGATGAGCAAACCAGAAACTCAAGCATTTCAGCGCCAAATTAAAGCCAATTCTGTCACCGACGGCACAAGCCACTATATCGCGCCGCTCGAGGAAATGGGCGAACATATTTGGCAAACCGCCAGTCAAGTCATGCGCCAAGAATGGGGCTTAGAAATCTGGGGCGATTACTGGGTCTTAACCAGCCTTGCCCATGACCCAAATTTTATGAAGGCAATTCGTGCCAGAGAAACCAAAAAAGCCATTGCTCGAGCCAAGCAACTTAAACTTTGGCATTTGGAAATTGTGCAAATCGAGGAGATTAACCGATGAATCTCGAGGAGTTAAAGAATACTTGCAGCACTTGCACCGCTTGTAAACTAGCAAACACCCGCACACAAGTTGTTTTTGGTGTCGGTAATCTAAATGCGCGGCTTATTCTGATTGGCGAAGGACCTGGACAAGAAGAAGACCGCATAGGAAAGCCATTTGTTGGACAAGCTGGGCAACTCTTAGACCAGATATTAGCAGCAGTCGGCATTGCTCGAGAAGAAGTGTACATCGCCAATGTAGTCAAATGCCGACCACCAAACAACCGTAACCCAGAACCAGACGAAATCATTGCTTGTGAAGATTGGTTACTCGAGCAGATTCGGCTTATTCAGCCGAAAATCATCATCACGCTTGGCAATGTTCCGACCCAATGGGCGCTAGGGACAACCCTAGGCATCACCAAAACCCGAGGGATTTGGACGGAGTTTAAGAGACTCAGCATCCCGATACCCCTAATGCCGATGTTTCACCCAGCCTATTTATTACGCAACGCAGTACGAACTACTGGTGGACCTAAATGGCTGACATGGCAAGATATAAAGGCAGTCAAAGAGAAATTAGAGCAACTGCCCGATAAAAAAGAAGTCTCGCTCGAGATTGAGCAAACCAAGCTGTTTTAATCTGTCATAATGCCTACACATGGAAACCACCAACAGGCAGTTTGAAAGTATTCTTTGGGCAGCCGCCGATAAACTACGCGGTCATATGGACGCAGCCGAATACAAACACATCGTACTCGGACTCATTTTCCTAAAATACATTTCAGATGCCTTCACAGGACAGTTTGAGCGCATCAAACAAGAATTTGGCATAGAAGCCGCCGAAGACCGAGACGAATACGCCGCCGAAGGCATTTTTTGGGTTCCGCCCAAAGCACGATGGATTTACTTACAAGAAAACGCTAAGGATTCTAAAATTGGAACACTGATAGACCAAGCCATGGAATTGCTCGAGAACGAAAATCCCAAGCAGTTAAAAGGTGTACTACCCAAAGATTTTGCCCGACCAACCCTAGACAAAACCAAACTCGGTGAACTGATAGACAAATTTAGTGACCTGAAAATGGCAAGTGCCGAAGCTGGGCAAAATCAGAAAAACTCGAGCAAAGATATGCTTGGGCGAGTCTACGAATACTTTCTATCCAAATTTGCCAGTGCCGAAGGTAAACTCGGTGGAGAATTCTACACCCCCACCAGCGTAGTACGGGTGATTGTTGAAATGCTTGCACCCTACAAAGGACGAATCTATGACCCTGCTTGTGGCTCGGGCGGAATGTTTGTCAGTAGCGAAAAGTTCGTCGAAGCCCACGGTGGAAAAATTGGCGATGTCAGTATTTACGGACAAGAAAGCAACCCCACCACTTGGAAACTTGCCAAAATGAACCTTGCCATTCGCGGACTCGAGGCAAATCTAGGCACACAAAACGCCGATACTTTCCACAACAACCAGCACCCAGATTTACGCGCCGATTATATTCTGGCGAACCCACCCTTTAACATTTCTGATTGGGGCGGCGAAAACTTGCGAGAAGACGGACGCTGGCAACACGGTACACCTCCTAACAGCAACGCCAATTACGCATGGATGCAGCATATGATTTATCACCTTGCTCCAAATGGGATTGCAGGATTTGTGCTTGCTAACGGTTCGCTCAGCAGTAACTCGAGCGGCGAAGGTGACATCCGCCAGAGAATTATTGAAGCCGACCTTGTGGACTGCATTGTTTCCATGCCCGGACAGCTTTTTTACACCACTCAAATCCCCGTAGCTTTATGGTTTATCGCCCGTAACAAGAAAAACGGACGAGGACTCGAGGGGCGCTCCTTGCGTGACCGAAGCGGTCATACCCTTTTTATAGATGCCCGAAAACTTGGGTTTATGGAAACAAGGGTCAACCGCAACTTTACCGACACAGACATTGCCCAAATCGCCAGCACCTACCACAACTGGCGCGGCGACGGACACGGGCAATACACCGACCAAGCCGGATACTGCAAAAGTGCCAACCTAGAAGAAATCAAAACCCACGGATACGTCCTAACCCCCGGACGGTACGTTGGCATCGAAGCCCAAGAACCAGACAGCGAACCTTTCGAGCAGAAAATGCAACGACTAACCCAAGACTTACACAGCCAATTTGCACAAAGCGCAATACTCGAGCAACAAATAAAAACCAACTTGGAGAAACTAGGCTATGCCCTACAACCCAAATAAGCGCCACCGACAAAGTATTCGACTAAAAAACTACGACTACACCTCGAGTGGCGCGTACTTCATTACGATTTGTACCGAACACCGCGACGATACTTTGAGTATCATACAAAACAACACAGCAAACCCAACCGAAATAGGACAAATTATCCAAAACACATGGAACGAATTACCAAACCGATTTAATATCCAAACCGACGAATTTATGATCATGCCCGACCATGTACACGGCATTATTATCATCAACCCGGCAAATCCCAAAAATCCCATACACGACCATGACCAAAATCCCGTTCGTGACCATGACCAAAATCCCGTAGTAGGGGCGCTGCTCGCTGCGCCCATTAACGCGGGATTAAAAGGGCAGGGTCAAGGGCAGGGCGCGGCAAGCAGCGCCCCAACCAGCGCCCCAACCAGTACGACAACCAAAACAAAACACGCATCGTTATCGGAAATTATACGGGCGTTCAAATCCATTTCGGCAATCGGGGTAAATAAACATTTGGGGCGTTCTGGGGTTCGTTTTTGGCAACGTAATTATTATGAGGTCATTGTGCGTGATGACCTGATGTTTGGGAATATTGCGCGGTACATCCGCAACAACCCCACAAAATGGCTCGAGACGCGGGGTGTAATTGGTGTTGAAGCAGCATTGGTAAAATTGGGAGTGGATTTTCATGTGCGGTAATTATTTTTTACCTGCTCGAGACAAGGCGAAGACATGAATGCGGATTGGCTCGAGATAACACTTGGTGAAGTTGCGACTTTACAAAGAGGTTTTGATTTACCACAGCAGAATCGAAAGTTGGGGAATATTCCGATAATTTCTTCTTCTGGTAAAACAGATACACATAATGAAGCTCGAGTTACTGCTCCTGGTGTTGTTACAGGACGATACGGAACAATTGGTCAAGTATTTTTTATTGAAGAAGATTTCTTTCCTTTGAACACAACTTTATGGGTGAAAGATTTTCATGGTAACGAACCACACTTTGTTTACTATCTTTTGAAAACATTGGACTTCCAACAATTCAATGACAAAAGCAGCGTTCCTGGAATCAATCGGAATCATGTCCATCTTTATAAAGTTTACCTCCCACCCCTCGAGACCCAAAAGAAAATCGCTTTCATCCTCGGGGCTTTAGATGATAAAATCGAACTGAACCGCCGTACCAACGCAACACTCGAGGCAATGGCACAAACGCTTTTCAAATCTTGGTTTGTGAATTTTGATGTGGTCAGAGCCAAAGCGCTTGGTCTCGAGCCAAAGGGTGTGGATGCGGCTACGGCAGCGTTATTTCCAAGTGCTTTTGTTAGCTCGAGCATGGGCGAAATTCCAGAAGGCTGGGAGGTTGGAACACTTGAGAAGTTTATTACATTGTCAAAAGCAACACTGACCCCGCAGGCTTTTCCAGATGAGCTTTTTGATCATTTTAGTTTACCTGCTTTTGATGCTGGACAAATACCAATGCAAGACTTAGGCGTGTCTATTCTTAGTAATAAATTTATGGTTCAGTCAGATTCTATTCTTGTATCGAAATTAAATCCAGAAACCCCTCGAGTTTGGTTGACTGTTATTCACCCTGAACGTCGCGCTATTGCCTCAACAGAATTTTTAGTTGTGATGCCTCGAGATTTGCAGGTAAAATTCTTTGTCCATGGCATCTTAAATTCTGATTTTTTCACAGGTATCTTTGCGTCAAAAGTTACAGGAACATCCAAAAGTCATCAACGTGCAAGACCTAACGATGTACTACAAGCAGAAATCATTGTTCCGTCACCAGAGATAGCATTTAGGTTTTCAGAAGCTGTTCAGCCTTTATATGAGAAGTCCCTTGAAAATCGCTTGGAGTCTGTACGACTTTCTACGACTCGAGATTCATTGCTTCCTAAGTTGCTTTCTGGGGAATTGGATGTTGGCAATTTGGTTTAACTCGAGGAGGTGAGCATTTGTGAGCATCTTGGTTAGTTGACAAATCAAGATGCTTCTTGTAGATTCTTGTCACAACTCCCCGGGCAACCGGTTGGGCAGCTCCAGTGGCTGCCTTTTTTTTATAAGTTGATTTAGGACATAACAGAATGAATCGAAGTATTATTTATATTGATGGTTTCAACTTGTACTACGGAGCGTTAAAAGGTTCGTCTGAAAAATGGCTTGACCTCGAGAAATTATTTAGTTTGATTCGACAAGATGACATCATTCAGCAAGTTTGGTATTTTACGGCTCGAACAGGTACTCCTGACCAAACAACTTACTTGCAAGCGCTTGAAGCTGCTTCTCAGAAGTTGCAAATTGAATATGGTTTATTCAAAACTAAAAAAGTGAAGTGTCGTGTTTCAGGTTGTTCTTTTGGTGGGCTTAAAGAATTTCAGATGCCAGAGGAAAAAGGTACGGATGTCAACATTGCTTTGCGAATGTTAGATGATGCGTACAGGGGTTTGTGTGATCGTATGGTTTTGGTCAGTGGTGATTCTGATCTTGTGCCAACAATACGGTTGATTAAACAGCGTTTTCCGAGTATAAAAATAACGGTCTACGTTCCTGCTCGAGATAAAATGCGTGGGGCGGCTCGAGAATTACGAAGTGCTGCTGATAAGAACGCTACGTTACCCCTTGATAAGTTATCTAAGGCTCAATTGCCGAATTCTGTTGTGGGTGGTTTAGGTACTCTAATTCTGAAGCCAACAACATGGTGATTTTTCTTTTGTGCGATAATCTTTGCAATGCCTTCTTTTGACGAAAATACTGTTGAACAAGCTACGCTCGAGATTTTTTGCTTCCCAAATTGCTTTCTGGGGAATTGGATGTTCATCGTTTGGTTTGACTCGAGGAGGTGATAACGTGTTGTACTCGGATTTGGCTATTGCTCCAGGTAAGTACATTGCTGAGATTTTAGAGGGCTTTGGTATGACCCAAGCTGATTTGGCACGGCGCATGGGCAGACCTGCCACAGCAATTAACGAAATTATTCAGGGTACAAAGTCCATTACACCAGAAACCGCTTTGCAATTAGAGGTGGCTTTGCGTGTGCCAGCCGTCTTTTGGCTTAATCTCGAGAGTCAGTTTGCGCTCACGAAGGCACATCAACTCGAGAATTCTAAAAACTAGGGTCGCCCTTTTGGACGACCCCGAACGCTCTTTCTACAGCTTGGTAGATGAGACTACAAAAATTATAGCAAAATCTGTCTTGTGCTGCAAATGTGCGATAATCTTTTTTAATGCCTTCTTTTAACGAAAATACTGTTGAACAAGCCTCGCTCGAGTGGTTGCGCGGTCTTGGTTACGAGTACGAATTTGGTCCGAGTATTGCGCCAGAAGAAAAATGTGCCGAACGCGGATCTTTTCGTGAAGTATTACTGCTTGGGCGTTTGCGGGATGCGTTGCGGCGTTTGAATCCAACTGCCCCAGATTTGGCGCTCGAGGAAGCCGTGCGGCGTGTGTCTACGCCTGAATTTCCGGCATTAATGCAAAACAATCGGGCGTTTCATAAGTTGCTTGCCGAGGGTGTCGAAACCGAGGTGCTGCAAGATGGTGGGCTGCGTGGTTTTTTGGTGCGGCTGGTAGATTGGCAAAATCCAGATGCCAACAATTGGTTGGTGGTCAATCAATTAACGGTGATAGATGGGCAGATTAACCGCCGCCCAGATGTTGTGGTTTACCTGAACGGTTTACCAATTGCCGTAATTGAACTTAAAAACGCGGCGGACAGTAAAGCCACCATCGAAAATGCCTATCAGCAGCTTAGAACCTATCAGAACCAGATTAGTCGGTTGTTTATTTTTAATGCCCTGCTGGTCATTTCCGATGGGGTGCAGGCACGGCTTGGTTGTGTTGGCGCAGAAATGGAGCGTTTTGTGCCGTGGAAAACCGTGTCTGGTACGGAGTTGCTGTCTGAATCGCTCGAGACTTTGATTAAGGGTGTGTTTGAACGCTCGCGCTTACTGGCGTTTTTGCGTGGTTTTATTGTGTTCGAGGATTTCGGCTCGAGTATTAATAAGAAAATTGCAGCGTATCATCAGTTTTTTGCGGTGCAAAAAGCCTTGCAAAGTACCGTGGCAGCTTCGAGCGCAATTGGTGATGGTAAGGGCGGTGTGGTTTGGCATACCCAAGGAAGTGGTAAGAGTTTAACGATGGTGTTCTTTGCGGGTGGCTTGGTGCAGAGCGCAGCACTGGCAAGCCCAACCATTGTCATTTTAACCGACCGTAACGATTTAGACGACCAACTGTTTGGGACTTTCTCGAGGTGCAAGGATTTACTGCGTCAAACCCCTGTGCAAGCGGGTAACAGGGCAGACTTACGGCTGTTGCTCGAGCGTGAAGCGGGCGGTGTGGTTTTTACCACGATTCAAAAATTTTTACCCGAAGAACGCGGTGATAAATTCCCGCAATTGTCGCCTCGGCGCAATATCGTGGTGATTGCCGATGAAGCGCATCGTAGCCAGTATGGGTTTGAAGCCAAAGTGGATTTGCAAACAGGCGATTTGCGTTATGGATTTGCCCAAAATGTGCGCGATGCCTTACCAAATGCCACGTTTCTTGGTTTTACGGGTACACCAGTCGAAAGTACCGATAAGAATACCCGTGGTATTTTTGGTGAGTACATAGACATTTATGATGTGCAACGGGCAGTGGATGATGGCGCAACTGTGCCGATTTATTATGAGTCCAGGTTAGCCAAACTCGATTTGCTCGAGTCGGAAAAACCGCGTTTAGATGATGGTTTTGAAGAAGTAACCGAAGGAGAAGAGGCTTTTAGTAAAGAAAAACTAAAATCCAAATGGGCGCAACTCGAGGCGCTGATTGGTACGAAAAAACGGCTCGAGCAAATTGCCGCCGATTTAGTTCAGCATTTTGAAGCTCGGCAAGAAGTGCTGCTTGGTAAAGGCATGATTGTCTGTATGAGTCGCCGTATTTGTGTGGATTTGTACAATGAACTGATTAAACTTCGTCCTGCGTGGTTTGGCGCAACCGATACCGATGGTGTGCTTAAAGTGGTGATGACAGGCGCAGCTTCTGACCCTGACAATTGGCAGCCGCATATTCGTTCTAAAGCGCGACAGCGTGCGATTGCCGAGCATTTTCGGGATGATCGTTCAAATCTTAAATTGGTGATTGTGCGTGATATGTGGCTGACAGGTTTTGATGTGCCTTGTTTGCACACGATGTACTTGGATAAACCAATGCGTGGTCATGGGTTAATGCAGGCAATCGCTCGAGTCAATCGGGTTTTTAGTAATAAGCCCGGTGGTTTGGTGGTGGATTACCTTGGTTTAGCCAATAATTTGCGTGAGGCACTGGTCACGTACACCAGTAGCGGCGGTCAGGGCGCACCAACCCTTGACCAAGAAGCAGCTTTTGCGGTTTTACAAGAAAAACTTTCGATTTGCCGTGGTTTATTTCATGGTTTTGATTACTCGGATTTTATGAGCGGTTCACCGTCTGACCGCGTGGCAATTCTGCCCGAAGCTCAGGATTTTATTTTGGCTCAAGACCGAGTAAAAGGTAAGGAGCGCCTGATTAAAGCCTCGCTTGAACTGGCGAAAGCCTTTGCGTTATCTGTGCCGCTCGAGGAAGCTCTTGTATTGCGTCAAGAAATTGTATTTTTTCAAACCGTGCGTGCGACCTTCGAGAAACGTGTCGGAACAAGTAGTCAAGCTGCCAGTTCAGATTTGCACGATGCAATTCAGCGCTTGGTTGAACGTGCGGTTGCTCCCGAAGGCGTGATTGATATTTTCGCGGCGGCTGGCTTAAAAAAACCCGACATCAGTATTTTATCTGAATCATTTCTAGCAGAAGTTCAGAATATGCCGCAACGTAATTTAGCCGTGGAACTGCTCGAGCGTTTAATGAAAGATGAAGTTAAAACAGGGTCTAAACGCAATTTGGTTCAATCCAAGGCTTTTTCGCAAAAACTCGAGGCTGCGTTGTTAAAGTATCAGAATCGGGCGATAGAAACCGCCCAAGTGATTGAGGAATTAATTGCCTTGGCTCGAGCCTACCGTGATGTGCAGAGCCGAAGTGAGACATTGGGGCTTGCCGAGGATGAAATTGCCTTTTATGATGCCTTGCAAGACGGTGATTCTAACCAAATCATGGCAGATGATGTGCTGCGAACCATTGCCTTAGAAGTAGCACAAACTGTTCGTAATAACACCACGATTGATTGGGCGGTACGTGAACAAGTCCAAGCAAATTTACGACGTTTGGTTAAACGGGTACTGCGTAAGTATGGCTATCCACCAGAGCAACAAGAAGCAGCGACAAATACTGTTTTAGAACAAGCAAAATTATTGGCACAACTCTCGAGCGAATGAACATAAAAACTTAGCGTTATTTGTATTCAACAGGCTGGATATTCTTCTTGCGTTTGATGAACCCATCGTAAATCACCCATGAAATCAGAGCAGTTAAACTAAAAATCGTCACACCAATAACAAAACCAGTCAAGCGTTCAAAATCACTGCCAAAATACGCCACGACCATCACCAAAGGGGTAACACCGCTAAGCGTTCCCAGCAGAAAAGTCACAAAGTTCATTCGCAGTAAACCCGCCACAAAACTTACACCATCTGATGGAATCAGTGGCGATAAACGCAGCGCCAGAATTGCCAATGCGCCGTATCTGGCAACATTACGGGCTATAATATCCCTAATTTTAGGGGTCACAAATTTATCTTGTAAAGTATCCCCAAAGACTCGAGCAATCCCGTAGCCAACCATCGCTGCAATCATTGCGCCGCACCACCCGAGTAAGCCGCCCCAAATCGGACCATACGCCAGTACCGACACCACCAACACCAGAATCATTGGTACGGCACTTAAGAGCGTTTGGGCAATCATCATGCCAATGATTAAAACCGGTCCCCACCAGCCAAAACCCGCCACAAAAGTTTCGATACGCCCACGGTCATTGCTGACCAGAATTTCAAAGCATTGGGTCACAAAAACACGGACACTGGGGACAAATAAGTACAATCCACCCAAGAAAACAATCACCCCAAGGTACATCCAGACCAGAAAAGGAATTTGAAATTTTGGCTTCAGAGGCGTTTGGGCAATCACATCCAGCACTGTACTGGTCAAACCAGCGTATTTTCGTAAGCAAGCACACGTTAAGATGTGCTTTAAGTTTCGTTTTGCACTTGAGGCAGTAAAATTTGATAATCTCCTTTCATGACCAACACCGATTTTCTGGGTTTAATCCATAGTTTGACAGCCGCCGCCGAAACCAGTTTAGGACAATTCAATGCCCTGACCGCCCGTATGAACCGCGATGGTGTCAGCCGTAACCGCACAACCGCCGAACGCAGTTTGCGCCTGCTCGAGATGCTGGCAATTAAAACCCGAGGCAACTTAAACGCCGAAGAAGCCAAGACCTTAACCGAAGCGGTCAGCAGCGTCAGTACACTGCTTGCTAACTCACCACTCGAGAAAGCCGAGGCATGAGATGAAAGCCGTGATTCAGCGCGTCACTAGCGCCAGTGTGACTGTAGACAATAAGCTCATCTCGAGTATCGAACAAGGTTTTTTGGTACTGATTGGCGTAAAAAAAAGCGATTCTAGGGAAGATGCCAATTACTTAGCGCGTAAAATCGCTAAGTTACGGGTTTTCAACGACGAAGCTGGTAAAATGAACCTCAGTCTCGAGCAGATTGGTGGGGCGATTTTGGCAGTCTCTCAATTTACGCTCTACGCCGAGACTCGCGGCGGAAATCGTCCAAGTTTTATTGAAGCTGCCAGCAGCGACGATGGACGGCGTTTGTACAAAGAATTCTGTGAAGCCCTACGTAACCAGCAACTCGAGGTACAAGAAGGGATTTTTCAAGCCGATATGAAAATTAGTTTACTGAACGACGGTCCTGTGACGATTATTATTGACTCGAGTGACCGTGGTAAACCGTAGTAGAATACCTCATGCCCGAAGAAACCAAAGTGGTTATCCCGCCGCTCGAGGATAAAATTGTTGTCACTCAGCATAGTTTGATGCTGAACGGCAAAAAACTCGAGTACACCGCTAAAACTGGAACAATTATCTTGCGTTCCGAATCCGAAAAAGACGGGGTTTCGGAGGGCGACAAAGACCAAGCCCAACTGTTTTTTATTGCCTACACCTTGAACGGCGCAGATAAAGCCCGTCCGATTACTTTTTGTTTTAATGGCGGACCCGGAAGCTCGAGTGTCTGGCTGCACATGGGGGCGTTTGGTCCGCGTAAAGTCGTCATGGGTGATGTTGATGCGCTCACCCCGCCGCCGTTTGGTCTCGAGGACAATGCCCAAACGCTTTTAGAACATTCCGATTTGGTCTTTATTGACCCAGTTGGCACGGGTTTCTCGAGGGTGATTAAAGGCGAAAAAGCCAAGGATTTTTATGGCTTTAGTAGGGATATTGAGTCGGTTGGTGATTTTATCCGTTTGTTTGTCACCAGAGAAAACCGTTGGTTATCGCCTAAATTCTTGGCTGGTGAAAGCTACGGCACAACAAGGGCGAGTGGTTTAGCAGGCTACTTGCAAGAACGTCACGGGATGTATTTGAACGGAATTATTCTGGTTTCTACGGTGCTGGATTTTTCGACCATCAAATTTGAACTCGGTAACGACTTACCGCATACCCTCTACTTACCGGCTTTTGCGGCGACTGCCTATTATCATGGGAAAACCAAAGGCACATCGCTCGAGACGCACTTACGCCAAGCCGAGAATTTTGCCCAAAACACCTACCAAACCGCACTTTTTAAGGGACATCGTTTGGATGAAACAACCAAGAACAAAGTGGTGCGTGAAGTTTCGCGTTTAACAGGGGTCAGCCGTGAATTTGTTGAGCGATCCGATTTACGCCTCGAGATTATGCGCTTTTGTAAAGAACTGATGCGTGACCAAGGCAATACCGTTGGGCGCTTAGACTCGAGATTTAAGGCTTCAGACCGCGATTCTGCTGGACAGCATTTTGAATTCGACCCGAGTTACGCCGCAATTTATGGCGCATATACGGCTGCTTTTAACCAGTATGTCCGCACCGAACTTGGTTTTGAAACCGATACAAGCTACGAAATCCTAAGCTGGAAAGTCTGGCAACCGTGGTCATACAAAGAATTCGAGAATAAATATGTCAATGTTGCCGAAACCCTGCGTAAAGCCATGAACATGAATCCAAATCTGCGGGTGATGGTCTTAAATGGCTACTACGACCTCGCTACGCCGTACTGGGCTTCCGACTATGTGTTTGACCATTTAGCAATTCCCACGCACCTCAGAAGCAACCTCGAGACCACCTATTACCAAGCTGGACATATGATGTACGTTCACCAGCCCAGCCTTGTACAAATGGCAAGTGATATGGCAGGGTTTATCTCGAGAAGTGTGTTTTAACGCCGGTCTTTT
The DNA here is from genome assembly GCA_031414595.1 of Deinococcales bacterium. Classification (GTDB taxonomy): domain Bacteria; phylum Deinococcota; class Deinococci; order Deinococcales; family JAAFIG01; genus JAAFIG01. The sequence continues at coordinate 98,072 of JANNVX010000098.1, read as the reverse complement.
AGTGTCTCGATGGCTTGCAGAATTTCGTGTTCTGAACTGGCAATGTCGGCTGCCAGTTCATCGCGGACTTTTTCGATGCGTCCGACCAAACCTTCTAAACTCTGCACCGTGCTGGGGAGCGGCACGGGTGCGTCTTTTTGCGTTAGCCCAGCGAATAAGCCTTTCTTGACTGGCGCAACCCCACCAACTCGAGCCAGAATGTCTTGGGTTGCTGTTTCTAATTGGGCTTGCAATTGGGCAAAACGCCCAGCTTCTTTTTCGTCTAAGGTGCGGCGGGTTTCCTCGAGCTTGGTCAGGTAATCGGCGCTCTTGGCTTTTTGGCGGGTACTCGAGAGATACCAAAGAAGGCTGTACACAGCAGCTAACACAATCAGGGAGACACAACCATATAAGCGCATTGGCAGGGTTTGTTTGCCAAAAAAAGGAATCACAACTTGGGTTGTGGTACGCAAGGAATCAATGTTGGCAAAAGCAAAAATAATTACCAAGACCAGCACCAACACAAATAAAAAATTGTATAAACGCATGTACACTTTCCTCCGTTCTCGAGTATGCAGCTTTTGGGTTATCATCACAACCATCAAACAGCTAGGCTGTGATGTGTGGAACGCAACATTTACGAACCAAAACGAAAACCGCAGTGCTTACAAACTTTGGCTTGGGTTTTAATTTCCTCAGCGCAATCGGGACAGGTTTTTGCGCCTCGGGTGCGTTGCCCCATTTTGGTTCTCGAGAACCAACCAAGCAGCACAGGAAAAATAATCATCACCAGCACTAAACCGCTTAATTCCAGTTCTGGCTTAGGCATAAAACTTGCCCAGACTAAACCGCCTAAAATTGCGCCCAGCCACGCCCCAAACCGTTCTCCAAGTAAATTCCGTCCTAGGCTCGAGAAAATCGCCACCCAAATTAAAAACCAAAAATACCTCGAGCCAAGTATCGGACGAAGTGCCTCTGGTACAGGATTTAAGGACAACACGCCATCTAAGACTTTTTGCCAACCAGCTGCAATTGCATTTTGCATACTCTGTACTGGGTTCATGGCTTAGTCTACTCGAGAACTTCTCCTAGGCTACGTTTTCGCAATCTGTCAGGGATTAGACTGTCTCATGGATTTCCAACAAAAACTCGAGAACCTAGCGACATTAGCAGTACGAATCGGCAATAACATTCACCCCAATCAGCGTTTGTACATTCGCGCACCGCTCGAGTCCGCGCCGCTTGTGCGTTTAATTGCTCGGGCTGCCTATAAAGCTGGGGCAAGTTTGGTGGATACCATCTGGATGGATGATTTAAGCACCTTAGAGCGCTTAAATCACAGTGCCGAAGCCAATTTATCCGAGGTTTCAGAACTTCGTTACCAAGCCATGGAGTCCGCTTGTGAGCGCGGCGATGCCTACTTGAGTATTCTTGCCAATGACCCAGCCGCCTTTGAACACACCGACCCCAACCGAGTCTCGATGATGATGCGAGCCATGGGGATGCGTGGCAAAAAAGTGATGGAATTATTTGGTTCTGGACAAGTCAATTGGAGCATTATTGCTTACGCCGTGCCAAGTTGGTCTAAACGGGTTTTCCCAGACCTCCCCCAAGCCGAGGGGTTAGAAAAACTCTGGGATGCCATTTTTATGGTTTCTCGAGCTGACCAACCCGACCCTGTAAGTGCTTGGCAAACCCATTTAACCGACCTTGAAGCCAGGCGTGATTACCTGAACAAGCAACATTTGCGCCGTCTCGAGTTACACGCCCCCGGCACAGACTTAAGCATTGAATTACCCGAACTGCACAAGTGGGAAGGAGGCTCGAGCCGTACCAGCAACCCCAAGCACCCCATGCCAATTCAGTATGTGCCGAACATCCCCACCGAAGAAGTGTTCACCATGCCGCACCGTTATGGCGTGAACGGCTCAGTGCGTTCGACCAAACCATTATCGTTTAATGGGCAAATCATAGATGGCATTCGCATGACCTTCAAGGACGGTAAAGCGATTGTGGCGGGGGCAGCCACAGGCGAGGATATTCTGCACCAACTGCTCGAGACCGACGAAGGGGCAAGTCGCTTAGGCGAAATTGCTTTGGTTGCCGAATCCTCGCCGGTTGCCAGAAGTGGGGTGCTGTTCCAAGAAACACTTTTTGATGAGAATGCGGCTTGTCATATCGCTATGGGCAGGGCTTATGCCTACACCCTCAATGGCGGCACAACCATGAGTAAAGAAGAACTGGCAGCCCACGGTGCAAACGACAGCCAAGTGCATGTGGATTGGATGATTGGCAGTAAGGAAATGCAGGTGGTTGGCATTCGAGCCGATGGCTCGAGACTCGAGTTGTTAAACGCTGGCGAATGGGCATTTAAGCCAGATTAGGCTTTACCCTAAGCCTCAATCCCCAGCGCCCGTAAAGCCCGTGCTGATTTACTTAAAGCACTCGGCTCGAGCCGCCCGATTGCCGTTAAAGTCAGTGCCACTTGTTGCAACTTGGTCTCATCGGCGGTTTCAAGGGCTTCTAACTCGAGTTCTTCAAAGGCTTCAATCATTTCCTCACCGCGTTTAATTTGCACACTATCTAAACAAAGTTCACCAATGCCCTCGAGCCGATAAATCGCTCGAGCCGTATCAAACCGACAAATTGGCACAAGCTGCTCGAGTTTTACATCACCTAATTTCTCGAGAATGCTTGGTTCGGTCAGGTCTTGAATGGTTTTTGCCTCTCCAGCAGGAACTTCAATTTCTTGTTTAGAATGCCATCCACCTAAAATCTGGCTTTGTCCTTTCCAGGTAAAAACATGCTCACCGTTTTCTACACGCCGCAAACGAAGGCTCGAGCCACCACGTCGCAGGGTCAGTTCTGGGGTATCAAAGTAGACATTGATTTGATGCTCCAAACGCAAAAAGCGCAAAGGAACACCCGCGATGCTTGTAACGCCCTCGAGTTTTGGTAAAACTCCGGTCAGTTTTAATTCGCGTTCGGTCGCCATGCGCTATTCTAAGCTGATTGACTGACGCATTGCCTGACAGACAGATGTTAGCCTAGAAAAATGGTTGTGCCAAAAAAAATCCTCAATGCCGAAATGATCAAACTGGCTTTGCCGTTGTTATTTTCTAACCTTGCTATCGTTCTGATTGGTGTGATCGACACCTTTTTTGCAGGAAAACTCGGTACGGTGGCGCTTGGTGCGGCTGGCATTGGGGTGATGTGGTATTTCACGCTTTACTTGCTGCCTAAAGGAATTGTTGGTAGCATCATTGCTTTTGTATCACAGGCTTACGGCGCAAATGATACGGCTCGGGTTGGGCGTTGGCTGGGTAATTTCTTGGCTTTGGGTTTGGCTTTGCTGCCACTTGGTTTTTTATTTGTTCCCGCCCTGACTATTTTAATTGGCGCAAGTGGGGCAGAACAAGCTGTCCAAACACTCGCCCTCGAGTACGTCAAAGTACGGGTTTTTGAAGTCCCGTTTGCACTCTTCAGTGTGATTCTGACTGGTTTTTTGGTCGGTATCAACGATTCAAAAACGCCGATGCTGATTAACTGGGGGGTGGTCTTAGGCAACATTTTTCTCAACTGGGTTTTTGTTTTTGGCAACCTTGGCGCACCTGCACTTGGGATTGTTGGCTCAGCCCTTGGCAGTGTGATTAGCGTGGCGATTGGCGCAGTTATTTTTAGCTTCGTGGTTTGGAGACACCATGCCAAAAAATACCAACTGCGAATTGTTAAACCCAGCAAAAGCGAATGGCTCGAGATGCTGCGGGTCGGCGCTCCAATGGGCGCACTGGAAATGCTTGAGGTTAGTGCCTTTACGGTTTTTATGGCGCTGACCGCCCGTATCAGCACCGAAGCACTGGCTGCCAGTCAAGTTGGCAATCAAATCTCGAGCCTTGCCTTTATGCCCGGATTTGCCTTGGGGAGTGCCACCGCCAGTTTAGTCGGACGCTACATTGGGGCAAAGAACTTAGAGACCGCCAACCAAGCCACTTTTGCTGGGGTGCGCCTCGGGATGATTTGGATGGGCGTGATTGGCATTTTCTTCTGGGTTTTAGCCGAACCACTCGCCCGCCTATTCTCGAGTGACGAAAAAGTGATTTTGCTGACCGCTTCGCTACTGCGCTTCATGGCATTTTATCAATTGTTTGATGCGGCTAACATTGTCTTTCGCAGTGCCTTACTCGGCACTGGTGACACCCGATTTGCTGCCCTCGTGACCCTTTTGTGTGCTTGGACAATCATGGTCGGTGGTGGTTATTTAATTGTCACCAACGGCGGTGGGTTAATCGAAATTTGGTTCGCCCCATTTGTTTACTTGGCGCTGTTGTCGGTTGTGTACTGGCTGCGTTGGCAAGCTGGACACTGGCGAACCTCGAGTATTGGTGCAGTCGCTCAACATTAAAAACAGGGACTTCTTTAAGAAGTCCCTGTCTAAAACAAAATAGATTTATCTCGAGGCAACAATGCCGATGTTAGCCACTAAATTTGTCACCAGACTCGGCACAACCCCAAGCAGCACCACACCAAGCGCACAGACAACCATCACGGCTCGAGACATACCGCTTGAAAGGTCTGGTAGGGCAAAACCTTTGGGTTCAACAAACCACATTAAAGCAACCGGACGCAAATAATAATACAAACTGACTGCACTGGTTAAGGCAGCCAGAATCACTAAGCCATAAAAACCAGCTTGGGCAGCCCCAGCAAAAATCAGGTATTTGCCCATAAAACCAGCCAAGGGCGGAATACCAGCCAAGGCAATTAAAAATAGTGCCAGCATCCCCGCCAAGAACGGATTTCTCGAGCCAAGCCCAGCCAGACTGTCCACTTTGACCCCATCATCGGACGGTGAAATACTGTTTAAGACCGCAAAAGCCCCAGCGTTCATCAGGGCGTACGCTGCCATATAAAAAAGTGCGGCTGGAAAAGCCTGTGCAGGAGCGGACAGTACCGCCAAACCGATGTACCCCGCATGGGCAATACTCGAATACGCTAACATTCGCTTAAAATTAGTTTGTTTAAGGGCGGCTAAATTACCAATCATTAGGGTTAAAGCAATTAAAAACTGGGCTGGAGTTTGCCAACCCGCCACGCTTGGCAGTGCCTCACCAAAGATTTTCAGCATTCCCGCAAATGCGGCGGCTTTGACACCGACACTCATGTACTGGGTAACGGCAATCGGCGCACCAGAATACACATCCGGAGTCCACTGATGAAACGGCGCAAAGGCAACCTTAAACCCAAAACCAATCAGAATAAAAAGCGCCCCAACCGCCACAATCGGTGTATTGGTTGGATTACCAGCAAGGGTTGTTCTGATCGTCTCGAGGGCAAATGAACCCGTGCCACCAAAGACCAAAGCAATCCCAAAAATCAAAATCGCACTGGCAAAAGAACCCAAGAGGAAATACTTCAAACCAGCCTCTTCGGACTGCTTGCGGTCTTGGAAACTGGACAAAATATAAACACCAAGGCTCATCACTTCAAAACCAATCAGCATCACAATTAAATCCCGAGCATGAACCAAGAGCATTGTGCCGCAAATGGCGTAAAGCATAATCGCGTAGAACTCGGCGGGCATAGAACCACCACGTACAATTCCGTCGGCACTCGAGGCAATCGCTGCAATCCCTGCCAGAATCAGAATCACGCTAAAAGCCAGTGCAAAATTATCGGCTACATACGAACCGCTAAAACTCGAGAGGTTCTGATTCCACAAGGCAACCGTCCAACCAAGTGCCACCACCAGCCCCATGGCTGATAATCCAGCTATTCCACGGCGGGTGGTGTAAAAGGGCAACACCGTGGCGAAAACAGCCGTGAACAAGACCATCAGTACAGGCATTAACGACAATACATTGACATCAGGCGGGGTCATAAACACACCTCGGTCACAACCAACACCAAACCAACCGTAGGGGCGATGCTTCTTGACCGCAAAAACAGCACCTTCGGGCTTGGGTCGCTTGTCATCGCCCTGTACGCACAAGGCAGGGTCAGGGCGAACACAAGGTTCGCCCCTACGAATTCGTAAACGGGGGTCATTTATTTGCCTCCAATGCAATTCCATACAATTGTGCCACCACGGGTTTGACCAACTCGAGGGCTGGAGCGCTGTAGACACCAAACAAGACCACAAGGGCAACGATTGGGATAAGCACTGTCCATTCACGTCTCGAGAGGTCGGCTACGCTGTGTGTGGCTTCTTCGTACCATGTTTTTTGGTAGGCAGTTAAAGCAAAGGCAGCACTGGCAATCACGGTTGTGACCGCAATCGCCGCCATCCACGGATTGGCTTGGTATGCACCAAGTAAAATGCTGTACTCACCAATAAAACCTGCCAAACCCGGAACACCAATACTGGCAAACCAGAGCAGCAGCGCCACACCCGCAAAGGCTGGAGCGCTTGCGGCAAGTCCTCGCACTCGCCCAATCTCGAGGGCGCGATCCAAGGCTTTTTCTTTGCTTTCATCGCCACCTTCTAACACAATAAAGCGACGCTCGAGCATCCCAACCACCAAGAACAAGCCACTCGAGTAGATACCCTGAAAGGCAAGCAGCAACATTGCGCCAGCCGCACCCGCAGGATGAAGGCTAAAGACACCCAATGCCACCAAACCCATGTGGGAAATACCTGCGTAAGCCAGTAAGCGCTTAAAATCGGTTTGGGCAAAAGCCACCCATGCGCCATAAATGGCGGTAAAGGCGGCTAAGAACATCAGCCAACCTTGGGCATTTGCCACAACATCGGGGAACATTGGCACGGCAAAACGAAACAAGGCATAGCCGCCAACCTTATAGAGCGTTCCCATCAGGTCAGCTACACCACTCGGATGATTTTGAGCGTGAAATTCTGGCATCCAAGCGTGCATCGGAAAAAGCGGGGTTTTGACCGCCAAGGCAAGTAAAAACCCAATAAACATCATGGTTTTAGGATTAAAAGTGATAAACAAAAGCGTCACATCAGCAATTGGCAAGCGCAAACCACGCAACAAATCCTCGAGCAGAAAAGTCGGTGAACCAGTCAGTAACTTGGCACTGATGATGCTGACCAACATCAATAAACCGCCAAAAACCGTGTACAACGCCATTGTGGTCAGCGCTTTTACTCGAGAAGCCCGACCATAACGCCCAAGCAAGAACAAACTTGGAATCAGTGTGGCTTCAAAGAACACATAGAATAAAATTAAGTCTCTGGCAGCATAAATACCTAAAATACCAGTCTGCATAGCGAGAGCAAGCGGATAAAAAGCCGATAACTTGCCATCGTCTCGAGAAGAAAGGTAGTACAGCCCAAGCGGAACCATCAGGGCAGTCACGAGTGAGAGCAGCAAGGATACACCATCGGTGCTGACCGCGAATTTCACACCCAGCCCGGGCAGCCAATCGGTGATGGTACTGAACTCCTCGAGTTTTGTGCCACCCAACCAAATGTAGACACCCACCGCCAAATGAACCAAGCCAGTCAGCACTGCAAAACGCCCTCGAGCCGCCTTTGGAACGAGTAACGACAGCAAGGCAGCCAGAAGCGGCAAGAAAATAAACGCAATTAAAACCCAATTCATGCCAATCTCCCATCCAACCGTAGGGGCGAGCGACCCTGCCCGTGAGGTGCGTGTATTGGGTCAAGACAGGTATGCCTCGCCCAACCCGCCAAAGCATTGCGCTTTTGCACATCAAGGGCGACCCCCGTCGCTTGAAGCTCCGTCGCCCCTACGAAACCATAATGAATCATGCGAACCCCCGCAGGATTAAAAAACCAATCAAACCGACTGTGCCGATGAGAATGGCAACCGCGTAACCACGGGCAAAACCAGCTTGCCAAATGGATAGACTCGCGCCAGCTTCCCCGACTTGTTCCCCCAGAAAGTGCGCGCTGGCTTGAACTCCGCTTTTATCCACAATCCCTAAGAACTGCGCCGCCACTCGAGACGGATTGCCAAGCACAAAATCATAGACTTTATCCAAGTACAAGGCATTTTTTGAAGCATTGCCAAAGCTGTTTGGAATTTCTGCCATAACGTTAGCCCCATCGCGCCTAAAGAAGTAATTGGCAATCAAATACCCGACAAGTACCGCCAAGACACTAAAAATCAGTGGGACAAATTCGACAATTCCCTCGAGTTTGGTCATGCCCTTAGCATTATGAGCAACTTTCTCGAGATACGGTTCGATTAAATTGACATTTTTACCCAAGAAGTGCGGTAAGCCGATAAAGCCACCAATCACGCTGAGAACCGCCAACACCATCAGAGGTAAAGTCATGACTGCCCCAGATTCATGCGGATGGGCGTGACCTCGATACTCGCCAACAAAAACCAGCACATACCAACGCCACATGTAGGCGGCAGTCATGGTTGCCACAATCACCATTACGGCAAAAAGCAGAACATTACCAGCTTCTCCACCCACGAAAGGCGACATTAAGGTACTCTCGAGAATCGCATCTTTAGAGAAAAACCCAGCCAAAAGCGGCACACCCATAATGGCTAATGTGCCAATAAAAGAAACCAAATGCGTGGTCGGTAAGACCTTGCGTAAACCGCCCATTTTACGAACGTCCTGTTCGCCGCCCAGTGCATGAATGACGCTACCCGAAGCCAGAAACAACAAGGCTTTGAAGAACGCATGGGTTAGCACATGGAAAATCCCGACCCAGTACGCACCACAACCCACTGCCACAAACATAAACCCAAGTTGCGAGACGGTGCTGTACGCCAAAATCTTTTTAATATCGGTCTGAGCAATGGCACACACCGCCCCGTAAGCAGCCGTCGCAGCACCAACCCACGCCACCCAGCCAGAAGCGACAGGGGCATGAGCAAACAACTCGGAATTACGCGCCACAAGGTAGACACCCGCCGTAACCATCGTCGCCGCGTGAATCAGGGCAGAAACAGGGGTTGGACCCGCCATCGCATCGGGTAGCCAAGTTGAAAGCGGCAATTGAGCGCTTTTACCCGCCGCGCCGAGCAGCAAGAACACACAGGCTAACTCGAGACCGGGCGCACCATACGCCACGGCATTCCTCGAGACTTCGCCGACCAGTGGCACATTGACCGAACCAAAGGATTCTTTGAGTTCATGCAGATTTAATGTGCCGAATTCTTTAAACAACAAGAACATCCCCAGCATCAAAAACGCATCGCCAACTCGGTTGACGATAAAGGCTTTACGGGCAGCGTTCGAGTTATTAAAATCCTTGTACCAAAAACCGATGAGCAGGAAACTGGCAACGCCCACGCCTTCCCAACCGATAAACAGTACGGGCAAGGAATCCGCCAACACCAGAATCAGCATAAACGCCACAAAGAAATTCAGGTACGCAAAGAACCTCGAGAAGCCCGTGTCCCCGTGCATATAGCCAATTGCAAAGACATGAATCAAAAAGCCAACACCCGTGATAATCAGGGTCATCAGACTCGAGAGTTGGTCGAGTGCAAAACCCATGTACAGGGATTTACCCTCGCCACCAATAAATGGTAGGAATTCCCAGAGTTTAACGTGCCACTGCTTACCTTCCTCGAGATTCATTGTCCCGAAAAACCCAAGCACTGCCATCACAAACGAGACCAAAATCATGCCACTCGCCACATACCCCGAAGTTGGTTCGGGCAACCGCTTACCAAAGGCAATTAAAAGCAACCAACCAAGAAGCGGTGGCACAATCATTAAGTAAAAGATATTCTCCACAATTTATCCCTTCAAACTCGAGAGTTCATCCACATTCGTGGAGACTCGTTTCCTAAAAATCGCCACGATAATCCCTAAGCCAATTGCCACTTCAGCCGCCGCAAGAGTCAGGATGATAAACACGGCTGTCTGCGCCTCGAGATTCCCCCATGCTCGAGCGAACGCCACCAGCACCAGATTGGCAGAATTCAGCATTAGTTCGACGCACAAGAACATTTGAATCACACTGCGGCGCATCAGAAAACCGACTGCGCCTATCGAAAATAAAATACCCGCGAGGGCAATGTAATACGGGGTTTCAACCATGATGTCCTCTCAGTTGGGCGAGGCAAGCGACCCTGCCCGCTAGGTGCGTGTTTAGGGTCAAGACAGTCTCGCCCCTACGGTGATTTTGGGTCATGCGACGACCTCTTCGGGGGTGTGGGTAGCCCGTTCCTCGAGGGTTTCCCTAACTTGTTTGCCTTCGGGTTCGCGTTTGACCAAAGCCACCGCACCAACCACAGCGATAATCAGCAGCAACGACACCGCTTCAAATGGCAGTAAGAACTTGGTGAACAGCGTTTCACCCACAGGACCCGGTGTACCACCCTGCAAGGCTTTGGCTGCCGTCTCGAGGGCTTTGGGGGCTTTGAACAAAAAGGCAGTGTAGGCAAGCGCCCCCGCGAGGACAATCCCACCCGCAATGGCTACAGGTGCAAGCCACGGCAGTGGGTCTTCGTGCTGGTCTGGATACTGGGCGTTCAGGAGCATAATCACAAACAAGAACAGCACCATGATTGCACCCGCGTAGACAATCACTTGGACACTGGCCAAAAACTGCGCCTCGAGGGTCACGAAAATACACGCCAAGGCTAGGAGCGTCCCGACCAAAGAAAGCGCACTGTAAAGCGCGTTCTTCCATAAAATCGTGCCAAGCGCTCCAGCAACGGCGAGTAAAGACAGCAAAACAAAGACAATCATCGTTTCACTATACCCTTGGCAATTGGTGCATCGTTAATTCGGCTTGGACTCGAGCGCCCTGTGTCGTCCCCAGTATCTCGAGATACAACCCCTATACCCACACCCGAGGCTGGCAGACTCGAGACTCGCTTATTGGGGTTCTTTAGCGCCTCGAGTGCCTCGGCAACTTCGGCTCGAGGGGTGATGTTGTAGCCAAGTTTGACGGGTTTATTCTTGTGTTCGGCTTCGCGGCGTTGGGGCTTTGTACCGACCACACCGACCATCATGTCTTCCTTGCCATACACAAAATCTCGAGATTTATAATCGGCGAGTTCAAAGTCTGTACCTAAAATAATTGCACCTGTCGGGCAAGCCTCTTCGCACATGCCGCAAAAAATACAGCGCAGCATATTGATTTCGTATACCGAAGCGTACCTTTCCCCCGCCGAGACGGTCTGGATCGAGGTATTCTCGGCGGCTTCGACATAGATGGCATAGGCTGGACAGGCGGCAGCGCAGAGCGAACAGCCAATGCACTTTTCTAAGCCGTTGGCGTGCTTAGTCAGGATATGCCGACCACGAAAACGCGGTTGCAAACGAATTGGCGTTTCTGGATAGGAAACGGTTAAAGGCTTTTGGAACAATTTGCCAAGGGTTGTACCCATCCCTTTGGCGATCTCGAGAACACCCATTTTAAGAACCTCCGATAATACAGCAATTAAGAGTCAAATTACGCTCGCTTTAAAATTAATTCTTGATATTTTTCTTCAAAAGTATTTTCATTAGCTTTTAACCATTCTTTGCCAAGTTTTGTTAATTTAAATGACTCATCTAATCCATCTATTCTTCTTTCAAGTAAGCCCTTTTTTGCAGCGTCTCGTAGATGTTTATAGTGCCTACTGTTTTGAAAAGTGCCATAAGCATAGCTATGGATTTGACTTATTGTTTGAAACAAGGTTGTACAGACCCGCATCATATTGTACAAAGCCTGCCCCTTGCCATTACTATGTTTACTTTCAATACCACCTTCCTTAGACCAATTACTAATAGTCGAATATGGAATCCCCATTTCGCGTCCTACTTCAGCGTAAGACAAACCTTCTGCAACTTTTCTTATTGCCTTCTCTTTTACCTCTTTGCTATACGGATTTTTACTTTTTGGCATAAATACTCCCCCAATTTTATTCTATCAGCTACCAGCTTTGGCTCGAGCTAAACGCACCGAAATTTCATTGTTTAAGCGTGAAAAACACACATCAAAAATCTGAAAGAAATTACCATTACCAAGAATAAGCGGCACATTTTCAGATTCCATCCACACGAATGCAACATCTCGAGGCTCGAGTTGCCCAATTTGCAATGACACTTTCACAAATTTTCCAGTTAAATGCCGAAACACGCCACCTAGCCTAGCCTCATATAATTTTGGATTATTCCAATCCTGCTTTAATGCTAAACCCATTCTGTACGGTAAAATACTCACGGCTGCACCAGAATCTAAAAGCGCTAGTTCTTCAATGGCTTTATTATTATCTAAGAAACGAATAGGAATAATCGGCATTTTACCCATTTCGCCCTTAATTATGTAAGAAAAACGCTCTACATCACTCACAATTTTCCCTCAGCGAGTAATCTTTCCATATCATCAGCGGCTTGGTATTCATCCCAAGGCGACCAAATTTCAGGGTTCTTTGGCATTTTGGACAAGTCAAGATGATTGGATGCAATCGGGTCAAGTTCATGAAGTGTTTTCTGTGCCTCATTCACGATTAAGACCAAATCATTTCTCGAGAGACTTTTAAGTTGTGTAATTATTTGTCCGACACTCATTTCATTCACCTCCAAAATCATTCTATCAGCTACCAGCTTTAGCTCGAGCAGAGGCTACTCAACATCCTGTTTCTTTGCATATTGAAACAAAGCAAATTCTTTGTTTTGTAAATCAAAATAAACAGCAAAATTCTCAAAAAAATCTTGTTCTCCAAGTAAAACCCTAACATTATCATGACTGAGCCAACAAAAACTCATTGACACATTTGTAAAAGAACCGATAGTCACAGTAAGTTCAACAGTTTTCGTAGCACCAGAAGCACTACCACCAATTGTTGGACCATCTTCAGATGTATTCCAATCAAGACCCAATTTTACTCCAACACTAAACGGAATAACATTGATTTCCGCACCACTATCAACCAAAGCCCATTCATCCCAAAAAGTATTACCAAAGGACAAACGCACCCACGCATAAGGCATGAATAAATCATCTTTGATTGGTTGATACGGAAATTTAACGTAATTCATGGTTTTTGATTCTCGAGAAAAACTTGAAAAGGGTGGACAGGTACATCTTTGCTCGAGGGGAAACACAATTCAAAAGTCTTACCAGCCCAACGTTTAGCAGCTATTTTACTGAGTTGCATCAAACGTTCTTTCTCGAGCGCATCTTGTAATTGTTCAATTTCGGCTATGGATAACTCCCTTACACTTTCAACCATTTGCATCACACTCATTTCATTCACCTCCAAAATCATTCTATCAGTCGCCAGCATTGGCTCGAGCAGGCGCGGGTCGCACAGGGTTTCTCGAGGTCACAGCAAAAATAATAATGAGAGCAACCAAGCTAATCCCACCTAAAATCCAAGGGGTATCTTTGGGGAAGTAGCCTCTGAAACCTGCTGCCACAAGCGTGTTACCTAGTGCCACAGGAAACAAGAACTTCCAACCGAATTGCATCAGCTTGTCGTACCTCATCCGAGGGAGCGTTGCCCGAACCCAGATAAACACAAACAAAAACACACCAATTTTAGCGTACAACCAAATAAATGGAATATTGCCAATGTTAAACCCAGCTATCTCGAGATTTGGTCCTTTGTAGCCACCAAAGAACAAGGTTGCCATGACTGCCGAAGCCGTAATCATTGCCACGTACTCCGCCATTTGAAACAATGCCCATTTGATGCTCGAGTATTCGGTTAGAAACCCTGCCACCAATTCTTGTTCGGCTTCTGGAAGGTCAAACGGTGAGCGGTTGGTTTCGGCAAAGGCGGAAACAAAAAAAGTCATGAAAGCCACACACTGAAACAGAATTAACCAGCCATTTTCGGTTTGCCATTTGACAATCTCGAGCAAGTTCATGCTGCCCACTAGAATCAGTAGCCCCAAGACACTAAGCCCCATACCGAGTTCGTAACTAATCACTTGGGCGCTGGCACGAAGCCCACCCAAAAGCGGGTATTTGCTGCCCGAAGCCCAACCACCCAGAAAAATGCCGTAGACACCCATGCTGGTTGTTCCAAGAATAAACAGCAAGCCAATATCGAGGTTAAACACCCAAGGGTCAGTGCCGAATAAACTACCAGCAGGACCGGCTGGAATTGCTCCGAAAGCGGTTAAGGACATGGTGATGGCGATAAGTGGCGCAATCCAATAGACGAACTTATCGGCTAGGGTGATGTTGACATCCTCTTTGAAAATGCTTTTGATGGCATCGGCAAGTGGTTGAGCCAAACCCAGCGGACCACCAACCCGATTTGGACCGTGACGCATTTGGAAACGCCCAAGCAAACGGCGTTCGATTAGGGTCATGTAGGCGAAAGTGGTGAGTAGCCCAAGGGCTACACCAACGGCTTTTAGTAAAACAATTAAAATTTCAATCAGCATTTGTACTCCTTATTAGCGTTCATAGACTTCATTTTTTCTCTTATGGCTCGAGTCCATATTGTTTGCGAAGTTCTTCAATCGTTATCCTCTCACTATTGGCTCGAGCTTCTACGACTAATTTTGGCATTTCGACCGCATCCCTTGCATCAAGAAGCTGGTCAATCATTTCCTCGTATTCCTCGAGCGGCAAAATAACATGGGTTTTTATTCCATGATGGTCTACAAGAAATTGCTGCGGCGGACGTATTGGATTTGGATTCACTTCTTCACCTCTTTTAGCAAAACGTTTGAATCTCGAGCATCACCTAATTGTTTTTTATTTCAATACTTAATTCTTTCAGAATGATTCGTGCCATTGTCTCTTTGATTTCCGAATGTCGTGGAACTGCCGATGATGCGCCTGTTGCTGGATTGATGTACAAATCGTGCTTTTTGCCGTTTCGTTTTAGAAAACAACCATTTTGAACAAGTAAGCGAATCAAGTCACGGTGCTTCAAATGGTAACTTCCTTAAACTTGTGATTGGCTGGTACATCCTCGAGATACATCAGTTCAAAGGCATCCTTAATGTTCTCCTCGAGTTCTTCAAGGGTTTCGGCTTGAGTTGCCACATTTGGATAATCAATTAAACGACCAACCAGCCAACCGTCATCTTCCCAGTACACCATTTTCATTGTCATACCTAATCATCGCCTCCTGCCATCACTGCTATTTTGACACTCAAAGTATCCCGCGAAAATCCGAACCTCGTAATTTATTTACTGACCTGAAAAGCCCCAAAATCCTTGGGGGTTAAACGAAAAGTGGCTTCGCTTTCTCCAAATTGAATTTTGAAAGACATGGCTTGGACTTTCTCAAAGGCTTGTAATTGCGTGGGGGTGTAATCGGCTGGAATCAGGGCAAAACTAATGCGAGGTTCTTCGTCTGTTCCCGCAATAAATGGTTCTGGTTTTAATTGCAGCACGGTTTCGCCCTTTTCATCTTCTAAAGTTAGGGTGAGTTTTTTATTCTCCAGACTGGTGTTTTTAACCCGAACTCGAGTAGAAACAACAAAACGCCCTAAGCGAGATAAATCCGCCAATTCTTTACTTTGCAGCAACTGGGCTTTTCCTGATGGATTGATTCTGGCAAGTGGCTCGAGGATACCGCAAGTGAATCCCACTAAGAAAGTGGAACTAAAAACATTAAAATCCCCCAGTTGCTCGGTTTTAATGACGGCTGCCCCAAAATTACTGAGTTGATTAGAAGTAAGTTGATTGCTCAGGGTGTAGTCACAGACTTGACGGTAAGTGTTATCTGACGGAGCAAGCAATTGTCGCGCCCAAGGCTCGCCGCCACCAAAAGTTGAACAAGCTGCAAAGAGGGGTAAAACCAGTATCAGTAACCATTTTTTCATTTAATCATCCCCTCCTGCCATGACCGCTATTTTGACACTCGAAAGCGCCCCAGACAAATCTGAATTCAAAGCGGGCAGCGTTGGCGCAGACACCGCATCATCTATCCGAACGGTCACGGCTCGAGGTTTGCCGTTGACTTCTAGCTCTAAAGTAAAGCCATCCCGCACACCCATTTTTTGGGCATCACTCGAGTTGACAGTTAAGTAATCTGCGCCGACACTTTCACGGATGCGCTGGCTCGAGAGCATGTTTTCAGACCACATTCTTGGCACAAGCAGTACGGTTTCGCCCGTGGTGGAGCGCACAATTGGCGCTGAACGACTCGAGACAGTTTTCACAGGAAACGCACCTTCAACGGCAATTTTGTCCATCTCGAGACCAAATTTATCTTGCAGGATTCGTTGGGCGCTGCGCGTTCCACGAATCTCGAGTTTAGCACTCATGGCATCGGATAAGACTTGCAACGCACCAATCATGTCCACGCCTTGCCCACCATCCACGGCTGCCCCAGCCAAAGGCAACAAGCGCCCCTCGAGATTCATGGTTGTGCCGCGTTTCTCGTAGGCAGTCAGGGCTGGCAGCACCACATTCGCCTCGAGTGCCGCGCCTGTCAGGGTATGGGTGTGAACCACCAACATCTCGAGCGATTTTGGACGCTTGGTCATGGCACTACCCGAAACGAACAAGCCTTTTAAGCCGTCCCACTGCCCAAAACTGCGCCCATTTTTGGTTGGTACAAGTTCTAAAGTCTCGAGTCCAGCGCCGTTTGCACCTGCTGGAATCGGCATGATTTTTCCACCGAGTTTCTTAGCGGCTGCCAACACTTTTTCGGCATCTGAGGCAAGCGCAAAGCTACCCAGCACAATCACAGGGTTTTTGGCACTCGAGAGCAGTTTGCCAGCAGCGTTGGCTTGGGCGTTGCTCGAGTCATTACCCGATTTGGCTTGGTTAATCTGCGCCAAAAGCTCGAGTTCAGCACCTACTGCATACAGGCTCGAGATTCCCGCGTGGCTCATTTGTTGCACTGGAATTGGTGCAAAGACCGCCAGTTTACCGCGCTTTCTGTCCATGCGTTCTTTGAGACGCAAATCTGCCAAAGGCGCACCGTGATTAAATTGCGTGTCGGAGGTGATAACACCCTTCAAGCTCTCCTCGATTCGCAAGTAGGCTGTGCCAGATTCTTCGTACAAGTCTGCACCAATCACGATAATTGCGTCCGCTTTGGCAAGGTCGGTAAAGGTGGCTCGAGCAACACCACTCAGAGCGCTGTTATAACGCGGAAAATGGTCTACATTGATGGTCGCAATGGTCTTAGCAAACGACTCAAGCGCCACACCTTCCTCGAGGGTGATGTCAGCACTGGTATACAAACCTAATTTGCTCGGCTCGAGATTGGCTTTTGCAATCACTTCAACAGCTTCATCAAAGGTGGCTGGCTCGAGTTTGCCATTTTTACGAATCAGTGGCGTGCGGACTCGAGCATCGGCATCCACCCATTCATGCCCAAAACGCTGTGCGTCGGAAATCCAAATTTCATTAACTTCTTTGTTGTGAGCGGCGCGAATGCGTTCGATTCGCCCCGTTCGAGCATCCACCCAAATACTCGAGCCATCGGCGTTGGACATATCGGTGGTTTGGGTGCGGTCATATTCCCAGTTGCGCCCACGGAATCTCGAGACGTTATCGAGCAGCGCTCCTACAGGGCAGAGGTCGTTAATATTGCCGCTAAAATTACCGAGTTTTGCGCCCGCCAAGTCTTCGGATTGGTACGAATCTATAAAAGTATGCCCACCGCGTTCGATGAAATCCAGCACTTCTTCGCCCGGGATTTCCTCGAAGTAACGCACACAGCGTTTGCAATGAATGCAGCGTTCCTTATCCAGCACAATAAAATCAGACAGGGCATGGTGCTTATCGGCATGACGGCGAGTAAATTCAAAACGCGCTTCGCCGTAACCATACTCGTAAGCTCGGTCTTGGAGTTCACACGCGCCACCCTTATCGCAGGTGGGGCAATCAAGCGGATGGTTAATCAGCGTGAATTCCATCATCCCAGCTTGGGCTTTGACAGCCGCCTCAGTGGTGGTTTTAATGACCATGCCTTCGGAAGTTGCCAGTGTGCAGCTTGCGACTGTACCGGGGAAGTAAAACAGTTTTGGAACACCATCCTCGAGAATCCAAGAACCATCGGGATTTTTACGCGGCGAGCCAGCTTCGACAAGGCACATTCGACACGCACCAATCGGCGAGAGATACTCGTTAGAGCAGAAATAAGGCACATCGAAACCTGCTTGGAAAACCGCATCCAAAGCAGATGCACCATTAGGGACTTCGATTTGACGATCATTCACAATTACTTTAGGCATAGTCACTCCATTGTGAGAGGCTTAAAAGAAAGTAAGCCCAGAATTGCTAAAACAGCTTGTTGAGCGGCGTTTTCAAAAGCATTTTGGCTCGAGTAGATAGGATGAAAATCTATTTCTTCAACAATAAATTGTCCTACAAACAACTTTTCTTGACAAGTTTTTTCTATCGCTTTACAAACATTAATTCGGTAGTTGTCATTTACAGGAAATTCTGCTGTACAACTGACTTGTAATTCTGAATCTGGAAGATAATGCAATGTCAGCCCACAACCGATATATCGAGCGCCCACATAGGTTTGATAATTAATTGAAATGCGAGTTGCACTATATGCACTTTTTACGTTTCTGTTCTGACTCATTTTATCAACCATTATTTTAACCTTCTGAAAACGTTTGAGCTGTTCCCTGATTTTTGTAATTTCTTGAGTACATCTACTTGTGGAGGGGCTTTTCCCACCTTACACAACACCCATCTGTGTCTTCCCTTTTGGCTTTCTGCTCGAGCTTGGGCTTCATGCTTCACCTTGATTCTGTTGTACTCGCCTAGGTCGCACACTAATTTCATTTTCTGAGTACGAAAAACACACATCGAAATTCTGGAAAAAATCAAACTGCCCAAAAATAACAGGAATATCCTCGAGCATTGACCAATTAAGTTCTAGTTGTGTCACTTCTAAACCCTGTACTGTACAATTCAAATAAAAGGCTCGAGCAGGTGCTTTGCCTAAGTTACCGCCTAGGGCAATATCTACTCCTTTTTCCCAGTTTAAGTTTAGCCGTTCTCCTACTTGCTTTGGAATGACATTGACCATTGCGCCTGAATCGAGTAGAGCTTTGACTCGAACTGCTACTTCGCCAGAATCAATAAGCACATCTATATACGGCATACGCACATTGGTAGCTGATTCTGCATACGGAAATCGGGCTATTCGGCTCACAGTTTTCGCTGCCTTGCTCGTTCTTGAAGTTTTTCCATCGAAGCAGCATCTACAGTCGGAGACCAAATTTCAAACACCCCATCTTTTCGTGGTTTTATCATGGTTTTTTGTCGCTGCTCAAAAATTTGTTCTTGGAGACTGGCAATGATTTCTTGACGTTCGTCTAAACTATAATTTTTAGCTTGTTGCACATAATCTAAAACTGACATTTAACTCACCTCTTTGGCTTTCTTCTTGAGCTTGGGCTTCATGCTTGACATCATATCAACGCTCCATCCATTTCTGACGAATGGCTACAAAATGCTCAATTCGTTCGTTAATTTTGAGAATTTCTCGAGGATAAAAACCAAGTAGCGTATCGCAAAGTTCAATCATCCATGCTTTTCTGGTTTGTGTGGCATTCGTTAAAAACTTGTTTGAATTGGCAATTTGAATTTGCCCCCAACCCAACGCACCTATGGTTAAACAATTCCAGTCTATATGTTCAATCGGCACAAATTTAGCGCTTTCAAAAGTAATACTCGAGTTTT
Source organism: Deinococcales bacterium (assembly GCA_031414595.1). Lineage (GTDB taxonomy): Bacteria > Deinococcota > Deinococci > Deinococcales > JAAFIG01 > JAAFIG01. Next base: position 78,571 of record JANNVX010000098.1, on the reverse strand, counting down.
CGACACCATAAGCAATCAGCAGAACACAAAAATAATCTTTGTCACTTTCGTAAAGCCGTGCTAAACGTTCCACAGAAGTCAAATTTGGCATATTAAATTTTGTACCTAAATTATGGGTTTTAATATCCACCGAATAAAAATTACCATCAAAATCTTCAAAAGCCACATCTGCCATTGAACGCCGTGCTGATTCACTCGAGTATGTCTTACAAATTTCCTTACCCATTAACTCGAGAAAGTGCTGTCCAATTAAATCTTGGATGGTATCCCCAATTGAGCGGGGGCTGCCCAGAATCGAAACAGGAATGGTTTTTGCCAGTGCATTCAGCCTCTCGAGGGTGCGAGTTTCAAAACCATGGGTAAAAACTTGGCTCATAAGAATTGTTCCTGTTGCTCTCGAGCCAAAGTGCGTTTTTTGGGCTTTGGGGCTTCAGATTTTTGTTCTGCCAGTGTATTGCGTTCCCAAAACACACCTTGGCTGTAGCCTTGGATGCCACCGTCTAACTCTGCCATCTCGAGACGCTTCTGGCAAATACAAGCATAATATGGGTCTATTTCCACGCCACAAAAGTTTCGCTCGAGTTTTTTGGCTGTCACCAAGGTTGTTCCAGAGCCAAAAAATGGGTCAAAAACCATATCGCCAACATTTGAACTGGCGAGGATGATTTTAGCCAGCAGTTTCTCGGGTTTCTGCGTCGGATGCTCAGTATTTTCGGGCATTGACCAGAATGGCACGGTGATGTCTGTCCAAAGGTTAGATGGATGCGTCAGCCTGTAATTGCCATCGTCGGTTTCGCTCCAATCTTTAGGAATTCCATCATCGGTGCGGTATGGGGCAATCACTTTTTTCTTGAGTTTGACCTGTTCGACATTAAAAGTATATTCATCTGAAACTGTACAAAACAAAATATCTTCAGATGAATTTTTCCAATTGGTCAATGCACCACGTCCTTTTTCGCGTTCCCAAGTGATTCGACTACGGACAATAAAGTAACGTCTTGCAACTTCAAAAATAGCAGGTGAAGAAAGCCAATCCGAGCAGATATAGACGGAAGCATTTGGTTTTAAGGTTCGCACCAACTTGGACAGCCAAAGGTCTACCCAAATCACATACTCTTCAAACGAGGTTTTCTTAAAACTGACTTCGTTAAAGGTTTTACTTAAATTATACGGCGGGTCAATAAACAACAAATCCACAAAACCAGTGGGTAAAAACTCGAGTACCGAGAACAAATCTTGATTTAAGGTTTTATTTTGTACATCGGCTTGGGTTGCACATTGATCAAAACGACTTAACCGTTCTGAGTAAAGCATTTTTTCTGCCTCAGATAATTCTATTGTTTTATTTCGGTCTGATTTATCTATCATGGCTTGACCTCGAGTAACCCATCTGTATCTTCCCTTTTGGCTTTCTGCTCGAGCTTGGGCTTCATGCTTGTTCCTGCCTTGTCAAAGTAAAACTTGGTTGCCGACCGTCAAACTGAACTTGGAACTGATAAAAGAAAATCCTCTGCCCAAGAATTAACGGCTTATTATCATCTTCAACCCAAGAAAACCCCGTCTCGAGTGCCGAGAATTGCGGGATATGCAGTACCGCACGAACATTTTTTGAAGGTGAAACAACTGCTCCAATCACATCTAAACCTTGTTGGGCTGACTGCCAATCTAATCCTAGGGCTAGTCCCATTGAATATGGCAAAATACTGGAAACTGCGCCACTGTCTACCAACGCCATAGTTTCTATAACCCGACCTTGCTGCTCGAGTTGAACGGGCAGATACGGCATCAGAGAATTTTGTCTATTTGGTAAGTATGGGTAGGTTACAGATTTCATTGGTTGCCTTATTTTACAATTCTGGATAAATCATGGTTGGCGTTAATGGCTTCGTAGAACGGGAATAACTCGGCTATACCATTGGTTGGAATTTGGCTTAAATCTGCTGGTGGTTGCAAGTATTTTTGCAACTCGAGCAGCAATAAACTTTGCTCTGCATGGGTTAATTTTGGAACTTCTCGAATCATTTCTAAAACTGACATTAACTCACCTCTTTGGCTTTTGGCTTTCTGCTTGGGCTTTATGCTTCACCTTTTAGCACTTGCTCTGGATGCACAGCCGTTATGTTCGAGAATCGCTTAAAATCCGCCGTGTTGATTGTCAAAATCGTATTGATATTATGCACCAACATTTGTGCCACAAGTCGGGTGTCGTGGACTTGCTTACCTTGAACCGCGTGTTGCTTGACCAACTCGAGCCACTTTTCATATAAGGCTGGGGTTTCCTCGAGCATTTTATATTCATCAGAAAATTCTTCTCGTTTATGTTCTATCGTTTGGGCATCTAACCCCAAACCATTGGCTTGTAGTGGTCTGGTTGCCACTGCCCAAAATTCAACAATTGTTTGTGGCGCAAAATAAAGTTCGTCTCCTCGAGCCAGTAATTGCGCCACAGCTTTAACGACAAGTTCATGTTGACTCGAGTTTTCATCGGTCAGTCTTAAAAAAATGTTGGTGTCTAAAAAAATATTCATTCGTAAAAATTCTCGCGGCGTAAAGCTTCATCTGGAATTTGAGGTGCATCTGGATTGGATTTATTGTGCGCTAATCGCTCGAGCAGCAAATTGGCGCGTTGTTGAGGTGTGGCAACTTCAAAGAATTTCATGTGTGCCGGATAAATAACAAATTCGTTGCCCACAACTTTAATCCTGAATTCTCGAGTTTCTGAGTCCTCAATCACATCTCGGGGGAAACTGATTGCACTGGCATGGATTTTTTCAATTTCGATGGTCACAGACATTTCACTCACCCCTTTTCCTTTTCTGAAGAGAACAACTTATCAAAATCGTTTGGTAACTCTTGCTTGAAAAACTCTAAAAATCGCTGGTTTGCTTCTTCATCACTGGTATCTAGTTCAATAAAAGACACTTCTATTGGTTCATTAAAATTTTTACAAAGCAATTCAATGAAATTCTGCTCTGCAATTTTCAACTCTTCTCGAGATTTTTTTGGCATGGACTGAGCATAAGGCATGGTGCAATGATGAACAGCACTTGCAAAAAGTGGGGTTAAAACTTGGGTTGGCTTGGCTCATCGTTTTCCTTCTCGAGTTATCTTAAACTTAGGCGGCTTCATGAGTCATTTCTTCTTGGGCTGTCAGAACACTAAATAAATCGGTTTGTGGGTTGGCTTGGTTTATTCGAGCCTGTGCCATTTCTTGATATTTTTTCACAAGTTCTATACCTATGAATCGGCGTTGTAATTTTGTGGCAACAACACCAGTTGTGCCAGACCCCGCAAATGGGTCAAGGATAACATCAGACACTCGAGTCGAAGCAAGAATACAGGTTTCAACAAGTTTTTCTGGAAAAACCGCAAAGTGTGAGTCTCTAAATTTACTTAGAGGTATTTGCCATACAGTGCGTTTGTTTCTGCCTTTTGGGTGAAAGGCTTGATCCCATCGTCCGTCATGAAGGTTACTATTGCCAGCGTTCTTGCCATTTTCGGGTGTGCCTCCTTCTTTCCCAAAGTGATTTCGCCCACCTTTCATTTTGGATTGCTCAGTGAATGTAATGTGTGGCTCACGGATGGCATCGGCATCATAGTAATAATCTCGGTTGAGCGCAAATAAGAAAATGTACTCATGGTCTGTAGTTGGGCGATTTTTAATACTCGAGGGCATGGCGTTGGGTTTATGCCAAATAATGTCCGAACGCAATAACCAACCATCATCTTGTAAAGCTAAAGCAACGCGCCACGGAATACCCAGCAAGGACTTTTCGCGGTATGTATCGCCTAAATTAAGCCAGAGTAATCCGTCAGGTTTAAGTGCTTGTTTTAAGCTGCGGAAAATACTGACCAAGTTCGTCACATATTCTTGAACTGTCGCTTCTTGTCCAATTTCGGCTGGGCTTGGCTGGTCAGCATAATTTCGCAATCCAAAATAGGGTGGGCTGGTGATAATACTTTGAACAGAATGATACTCGAGATTAACGGCAATCTCTCGAGCATCCCCAAGGAAAACCTGACCGTTCATGATGCTTGTCCTTGCAGAATTTTTTCGATAAGTTGATTAAATTGTATTTGTGAGGCTTGGTCAAAACCCGTAAAAACATTGGGGTTCATGTTGAAATACAGTACCAAATCTATTTGATTTTTGATTGTCTCGAGTTCATGAACTGACCAATTTTCGGCAATGATGACCGCCACAATAAAACAATTGGCTGATTGAATATCTGTTATGGCATTCATGATGTCTCGAGTGAATAAGTGTGAATGCCCGCCGCCTTCGGTTTCTCGGGTTTTCACGGGAATAAAAATTTGTTTACTTTGTTTGTTCTCTAAAATTAAATTCGCAGATACATCTATGGTGTGATTGCCGACTTTGATTTGCTTATCAGCAATTTGAATTTCTTTGAACTGACCATAATTGCCATGAACCGCGTAATACCACTGCAAGGCAATTCCTAAACCAATTCGCACATCGGCTTCTATTTTGTTACCACTGATACTTCGCCTCGAGCCTTCTAAACGGTCAATCACGACCTCACGAACAGCTTGCCATTCAAAAGACTTGACATTCGTTCTGTACTCGAAAATCAGTTCGATTAGACTATCTGTTTCAATTACTATTTTCTCGAGTCTGACAAGTTTTTGCATTCTCGAGATAAGTGGCGCGAGTCGTTGTTGAGGTGCATCTCGTATCATCCATGCAAAAAAATAGAAACAGGCTTTTTTATGGGGGTAGGCTCGCCCAACACCATCAAACAGAAATGGTTTTTGTTGCGTCGTTTGGGTATAACAAGCCATCACAATACTTTTGAGTTGTTCTTTTGTGCAAGTCAGCAGCAATTCATTCAGGGTTAAGTGCGAGCCTGTGATTTGTCGAGCAGTTTTTTCAATCCAATCATAAAACGGTTTGGCTTGGTCAGCCAACAGCGTTAGCTCGAGCAACCGATAATGGGCAATGTTGACTTGGTGGACAATAATTTCTTTCATATCCGCCACTTCAATTCAATTCGAGAATACTTGGAGCTAAACCCGCAATGCCGCCCAAAGCTCGAGCGTGGCAGCTTTTGAAATAAATAATCTTGCATCACGGGTTCACCTCCTTCTCGAGAATCTATTCGTCTTTCCAGCGATTGCCGTAACCTGTATATATCGGTTTACCATGCTGAGCAATATATTCAAATTCATCACGGAAAAGTTTCATGGCACTCTGCACTGGCATAATGCACGAATCGGCAAGCAAACAAAACGATTTGCCTTTGATGTTGCCAAATAAATCCTCGAGAATTTTTACATCGTTCGGGTCGCCTTTACCAGAAATCAGTTTTTGGAAGATACGATTCATCCAAGTACCAATTCCTTCACGGCATGGGGTGCATTTGCCACAAGATTCGTGACCATAAAAACGAACATAGTTGTACATCATATTGACAATATCGCAATTTTGGGGAATCAAGATAATTCCGCCCGTACCAAGAAAAGTTCCTTTGGCAGCGCAATTTTCGTAATCGGCTGGCATGTCCAGAATCTCATCAGTGAATGGAAGCATCGGGGTACTCGAGCCACCGGGGTTAAAGGCTTTGATGCTTTCCGTTGGTCCACCGCCCCAAGTGTAAATAATCTCGCGGTAAGTTGTGCCAAGTGGCAATTCGTACACGCCCGGACGCTTAACGGGTCCGGAAATATGAAACAAGAAATTCCCTTTGCTTTTTTCTGTCCCCATGCTCGAGAACCAGTCCGCACCGTGGCGCAATATTAGGGCAGCCGAAGCGATACTGACCACATTATTAACAGTGCTTGGCATTCCAAAAATTCCAGCTTGAGCAGGAAACGGTGGCTTCAGGCGCGGATTGGCTCGTAGCCCCTCGAGTGAATTCATCAACGCGGTTTCTTCACCGCAAATGTATGCCCCAGCCCCGCGATGTACAAAAACTTCCATACTTTTACCAAAACCAAGCGCATTTTCGCCAAAAATCCCTGCGGCTCGAGCCTCGGCTATCGCAGCGTTTAAGCGATTTGCGCCAAGAATGTACTCGCCGCGAATATAAATGTAACCAACATTGGCGCGGATGGCGTGCATTCCCACAAGCATTCCCTCAAGTAACTGGTGTGGGTCGGCTTCCATCAAGTAACGGTCTTTATACGTGCCGGGTTCGGATTCATCGGCGTTGCAGACCAAATAATGGGGTTTGCCATCTTCTTTGGGCATAAATGACCACTTTAAGCCCGTCGGGAAACCAGCGCCGCCACGTCCGCGCAAACCTGATTTTTTGACTTCATCTTGGACTGATTCTGGTGTTCCAGCCAAGGCACGTTTTGCACCTTCGTAAGCGCCATGACGCAGGGCGTACTCGAGCGTCCACGAATTATTTTGCCCAACGTGTTCGTACAATCGTGGTTTGAAACGCGGGTCGAGTCCACTGGTAATGCTTTTTGGTTTTTCAGCTACAGGTGCTTCAGCAACTAAAGTCATAAACTTGCTCCTTCGGCAGTGATTTGGCTCACCACATCACCATTTCTTTGAATAAAGACTGGGGCTTGGGTATCCGATTCGGGCATACTGCCATCGCCTCGAGCCTTGAAATCAGCAAGCAGGGCATCCAAGCGTTTTTTGGTCAGGCATTCGTAATAACCGCTATCCGAAACTTGCATCAGGGGCGCAGTGCCACATGAGCCTAGACATTCGACTTTCTGGACGCTGAATAAGCCATCTGGGGTAACATCGCCCACGCCAATATCAAGGGTTTCGCACAAGTAATCCCACATTTGGTCAGAACCTTGCAACGCACAGGATAAGGTCATGCAGACTTGAAGGTGATACTTTCCTGTCGGGCTGCTCGAGTAGGTGCTGTAGAAGCTCATGACTGATTTGACTTCGGTGGCGGTACTTTCGATGATTTGCGCGATTTCAGCACAAGCCGCATCCGAGACATAGCCTTCGGCATTCTGGACTTCGCGCAGGAGCGGCATCACCGCGCTGCGTTCGCGTCCTTTTGGGTATCTCGAGAGAATGTCTTGAACAAGGGCTTGTTGATTGGTAAAGAAACTCACGGTTGAACCTCCAAAACTATCTACGACTATTTCGAGCAATAGTCTCGAGTAATTCGATTTGTTTTTCCTGATTTTTTATTATCACTTCAAATGCTTTATGTAGTAAATTAAACCCAGAACCAAAAGATTCATTTGATTGGTAACGTAAATCACTTTCGTCTCGAGGTCTGGCGGGAGCAAATCCCTGACTTAAATCCCTGACAGCAAAGTGTAAATCTTGAATCGCATGAAGTAATTTCTTTTCGTCGTCACTCATAAATCTCCTTTCACCACCACTCAATTAAAACATCTGGGAATGCCAAGGGCGCAATTGCTTGACCGATTTGCAAAATTTGTGGTTTTGGGTAAACACCATTTTCTGGGTTGCGATAGACCTCGAGTTGCTTGTTTTTTAAGTTCACAATCCAATACTCGAGAATCCCGTTTCGGGCATAAATTTGGGCTTTGCGGTTGCGGTCTTTATGCAGTGTAGTATCCGAAATTTCGATTAAGAAGAACACATCGCTAGGAATCGGTTTACGCCGACCATATTTTTTAATGTCAATCACAATAAAATCGGGCAGTGGACGGGTTTCACCTTCGGGTAAATCCAACGGAATTTGTGGGGCAAGCTCGACGTAATCACCGAGTTTACGAATCAGTTGTTTGGTCAGTCGTGTCAGACTGTCGGCGTGGTCATCTCCCATTTCTGGCATAACAAAAATTTCTCCGTCTAGCAATTCAACTTGAATTTCTTCACCAAAAACCCCTGCTTCAAACAAGCGTTCAAACTCGAGAACACTAAACCGATGTGGGTAATTAGCGTCTTGTGGGCGTTCTAAAATTTGGGTCATCACCACCACCTGATTTGCACATCTGGAAACTCGAGTGGTGTGGCTGGTTGTCCTTTTTCGAGCTTGACTTGATGCAAGAATTCCACACCGTCTGAGTCTGCATAAATCTCAAGTTGTTGGGTGCTTGTATTCAGCACCCAGAGTTCTGGTACGCAAGCTCGAGCATAGGCTGAAAGTTTGTAATCCCAATACTTAGGTTTTTCGGCTAGAACTTCGACCAATAAGTACACGTCGCCGAGAGTGGCGTTGCGATGATTGTATCGTTCCCGAGGGGCTTGTAGAATGGCAATTTCTGGGGAAACCACAAATTTTGCACCAAGTTCGATGTCATAACCGCCTCGAGAAATAGCATTGTCACCTAATCCTCTAAGCATTTCGGTGCTTAAATCAATGGCTGCATTGGTTTGGGCTTGTGTGGATATTGGTGTTTTGAAAAAATGTCCGTTAATCAGTTCGACAGGCTGGTCTGGTATCAGTATTCTCGAGTGATGCAGTTTTTTCATGTCGTCAGCGTCGTAAGTAACGAGAATTCCTTCGCCCCAGACTTGACCGTTTAAGAGTTCAATAGGTTTGTAAAACAGAATTTCTTGAGCAAACATTTCGTAAAACTGCTCGAGTTTGAATTGGTGTAAGTCAGACTTAAATTCTTGATTAAAATCCACACTGTTGTTGACTGCTTGGGTCAGTCGTTCCATGTATTCTTGTTCGGCAGTTTGACTCATATTCTCACCTGTCTACGTCGCCCATCACGGGGTCAAGGCTGGCGATTACAGTAATCAGGTCGGCGAATAATCCACCAATGCCAATTACGGGCAAGGCTTGCAAATTGACAAAGCTTGGGGCGCGGAAATGAATGCGGTAGGGCATACTGCCGCCGTCAGAAACGATATAACACCCCAGTTCACCTCGAGCCGATTCAGTTGGCACATACGCCTCGCCTTTAGGCGGATGATAACCTTCTGTCACCAGCTTAAAGTGGTGAATCACAGCTTCCATACTGGTCTCGAGTTCTTCGCGGGGCGGCAAGCTGATTTTGCGATTTGGGTCTTGGATTGCGCCGGGCTTTAATCTCGAGAGTGCTTGGCGACAAATTTTTGCCGATTCACGCATTTCTTGGACACGCACCACAAAGCGGTCAAAGCTATCGCCATGTGTACCAAGTGGAACATCAAAGTCGTATTGTTCGTAACCCGAATACGGCGTGGTTTTGCGGTGGTCAAGCGCCACACCCGAAGCCCGAAGATTTGGTCCAGTGATGCCTAAATCCAGCGCCACAGCTTCGGACATGATACCAGTGTTCTGAGTACGCTCGAGAAAAATCGGATTAGTTTTGAAGAGTTTTTCGTATTCGTCTACTTTGGCATCAAACGTATCAAGGAATTTTTTGACCATGCCCTCAAAGCCGTCTGGGGTATCTTTGGCAACGCCGCCAACCCGAAAGTAGCCTTGGTGCAAGCGCTGTCCGCCAATCGCTTCAAAAATATCTAAAATCGCTTCGCGTTCGACAAATGTATAAAAAAATGGGGTTAAAGCGCCTAAATCTAGTAAGCCCGTGCCTAAAAAAACCAAGTGGCTCGAGATGCGGTTGAGTTCAACCAGCAGCACACGGATTTCTCGAGCGCGGTCTGGGACTTCTGCGCCCACAAGTTGCTCAACTGGCAGCGCGTAGGCTAACTCATACCCAAAGCCGTGCAAGTAATCCATACGTGGTGCAAAAGTAAAGTTTTGGGCGTAGGTGCGGTTCTCCATGGTTTTTTCAAAGCCAGTATGCAAATAGCCAATGTGCGGTTCGACCCGCTTGACGTATTCGCCCTCCATGTCCACTACCACTCTCAGTACACCGTGGGTGCTTGGATGTTGCGGTCCAACGTTGAGGCGCATGATTTCGGTGTGCAGCAAACCAGACCCACCCGTTAATTCTGAGCGTTCTTGGGGAATAATCACTTCGGCTCGAGTCTCGAGCTTTGGCATGACTGGTTTTTCTTTGACTTTTGCCATAACTCATTTCTCCTTTGATACTGGAATTGCGGTTGGCAACTTCGGAATCAGGCTCGAGTCTATGCGTGACCCACCGCGCCAACCCGATAAACCAGTATCCTTACCACTTAAGCCAGCCCGAAAAGCCGAAGGGTCTAAGAAGCGCCCTTCACGAAAAAGCGTTGGCGTTTCGCCAAGCGGGAAATCCTTACGAAGCGGATGCCCGTCTAAATCTTCTGGGGTGAGGATTTTACGCATATCTGGATGGTCGGAGAATTCAATCCCCAGTAAGTCATACACTTCGCGTTCATGGTACTCGGCAGTGCGCCAAATATCGGTCACGGTTGGGATTTTTATAGCATCTGGGACATAAACTTTAACCAGAATCCGTTCACCATTTTTAGCATTTAACAAGTTATAAATAACAGCAAAGCGCTCGGGCATAAATTCGGTGTACTCGAGGTAATCCACGCCCATGAGATCGGCACAGAGACTAAAACCGACAGCTTTACATTCAAATAAAAAGGCTTTGAAGGTGTCCAGTGCTGCGACAACCGTTTTGATTTTCCCCTCGAGAATTGGGTATTCGCGCAAGCCAGCTTTCTCGAGGGCGGTAACTAATGAACTCATGGGTGTCCTCCAAAGAGGGCGAGGCGTGCGACCCTGCCCGCTAGGTGCATGTTTAGGGTCAAGACAACCTCGCCCCTACGGTTATTTATCTTGTCCATGCTTCCACCATTGGTAGGGGCGTACCAAAATCATCCATGGCTTCGCCGCGTACTTTCTTTTGCAGTTGCATCACGGCGTAAATCAGTCCTTCGGGGCGGGGCGGACAGCCGGGGACAAAAATATCCACGGGAACAACACTATCTACGTTCTGGACAATCGCGTAATTGTTGAACATGCCGCCGCTCGAGGCACATGCGCCCATTGAAATCACCCATTTAGGGTCGGGCATTTGGTCATACACTCGGCGCATCACGGGTGCCATTTTTTTACTTAAACGCCCAGCCACAATTAAAACATCAGACTGACGCGGCGAAGCCCGAAATACTTCCGAGCCAAACCGTGCAAGGTCGTTGCGGGCATCGGTGGATGCCATCATTTCAATGGCGCAGCAAGCAAGCCCAAAGGTCATGGGCCACATAGAATTGCTGCGTCCCCAAGCCACCAGTTTCTCGAGGGTCGCAAAAACTATTCCCTCGTTCTCGAGTTCTTGGACATCTTTTTCAAATAAGTCTTTTAGGGTTGACATTGTTACTCCTAAGTTTTGTTGCCTCAAAGCCCAAAGCTGATAACTCAAAGCTGATTTATTTCCAGTCCAGAATGCCTTTTTTAAGGATATAAAAGTACCCAATACCGACCAAGAAAACAAAGGCTAGGGCTTCATAAAAGGCAAATAGCCCGAGTTTATTGTAGGCAACTGCCAAGGGGTAAAAGAATGCGGTTTCGATGTCAAAAATAATAAAGAGCATCGCTACTAAGTAAAAATGGACTGGGAAGCGTTCTCGAGCGCTACCGATGGGATCATTACCACTTTCATAACTCATGTTTTTGGCTCGAGAAGGTTTTTTAGGTCCGAGGACTGCCCCAACAATCAGGGCAAGCACACCGATGCCTGCCGCGACAAGGAACATGATAAAGACATTTAGGTATTGGTTCACAATGGTTTCCTCCAAGGTTGATTGCTCGTGCTATCTTTCACGAAGCAAATTATACAAGAACAGCGACAGTTTAACAAATGCTTGAGACTAAGAAAAGCCCCGATTGCAAAGTGATAGCCACAAACAAACACTTGTTTTATTCGGTCAGCTGAGATTCGGCTTCCTCGAGCGGTAACGCCCCAGATTGCCAAACATTCATTAAAGCATTGACCACTTGCGGGTCAAAATGGGTTCGCACATTTTTAGAGACTTCCAAAATAATATCTCTTGGAGTACGCCGTTTTTGATAGACCCGACCGTTGAGCATGACATCCAAAGAATCTGCCACAGCCACAATCCGCGCCAAAAACGGAATATCCTCACCAACCAAAAGGTCTGGATAGCCTTTGCCATCATAGCGCTCATGGTGCGAACGGGCAATTAAGGCAAAGCGCTCGAGACCCGGAACATTTTGTAAGAACTCAAAGCCAAGCACCGTATGATTCTGCACCAAAACATATTCGTGCGACTCGAGTTTAGAGGGTTTATTCAAAATCCCAAGATTGACCGAAATTTTACCAATGTCGTGCAGAAGCGCCCCAAGCCGCAGTGTCTCGAGTTCATCGGGGGTTAAATGCAGTTCTTCACCAATTCGCACCACCAAACGCGAAACCCGTTCAGAATGAGCATATGTATCAGGGTCACGCTGCGCCAACATCCGCAAGACCAAACCGGCTGATGCCGAATCCAAGACACCAGACAAGTCAAAACCGACTGACTCCCAAGCGGTGCTGGTCTTATCCTGCATAGCTATAAGTCTAACACTAAGAAAGTCTGGTGTCTTGGTTTTTTTAGCTTAGGACTCAGTACAACCTAACAACCTACAAACAGACCTACATCACCTGTAAAAGTGCATATTTTAAGTACCGACTCTCGGGAAAATTCAGCACTTCGGGGTGACAAGCTGCCTGAGAACGGCGCTCGAGAATCCGCACCATCCGCCCAGCATCGGCAGCCGCATCCTCGAGCATGATGTAAAAATCGGCTTCGGAGACATGAAAGCTGCAACTGGCAGTCCCCAAAAAACCACCCGGCTCGAGTAATTTAAGCGCCCGAAGATTGAGTTCTTTGTACGCCCGATACGCCCCGTCCAAATCTTTGCGGGCTTTAGCAAGGGCGGGTGGGTCTAAAGAAATCGTGTGATACCGATTAGCAGTATCGGTTTGGTGCAGCCAATCAAAGGCATTGCCTTCGGTAAAAATCATGTTGCTGATGCCATTCAAACGGGCGTTGTCCTCGGCGCGTTCTAAGGCGGCGGCACTCGAGTCAATACACTCGACCGAATCACAGACCTTAGCTAAATGCAGCCCAAATGAGGCATGGTAGGAGAAAATATCCAGTGCCTTACCAAAACCGACTTCAGCAAGGGCAATGCGGTTATCACGCTGGTCTAAAAACGCCCCTGTTTTCTGCCCTTTCCACGGGTCAACACGGTAACTAATTTCTCCTTCACGGCAGGTAATCCACTCTGGGACATCGCCGAATAAGGCTTCAACTTTCATTTCTAAGCCCTCGAGCGTCCGGATTTTCGAGTCAAAGCGCCCCAGAATACCCTTGAGTTTATATTCGCGTTTTAGAACCCGCAACATATCTTGCAAGTACGGCTCGAGGGCAGCACAATTTTGCTGAATGACAAGGTAATCGTTGTACTTATCTATGGTTAAACCGGGCAGTCCATCGGCATCCGAATGGACAATCCTAAACGAATCGCCATTGACGTGCAGAAAGCGCCTAAATTCAATGGCACGTTCCAAGCGCTGCAAGATGTTGGGGCGCACCGAACCCTTTGATAAAAAACGCACCGTGATTTCAGACGCTGGATTGACGGCTGCCCAGCCAAGATGGTTGCCACGAATGTCTTGGATGTCTTCTAAACCGGGTTTATCGGGCATTTTAGCAATGTCGGACTTATAAACCCAAGGGTGTCCAGTTTCATAACGGGCTTTGCCACGCGGTGCGAGAATCACAGTCATGATGCGAGCATATCAGGAAAACTCAGCCTCGAGACAATTTAGAACTGGCTTAACCAAAGCATGATCCACCAATTTTAAGCCCTAAGTCAATGTGCGTATTTGGATTTAGAATTTCTTAGGTTATCTTTGCAATCATGTCCGAGCCACAGATAGAAGTCTACTGGCAAGCATTTCTCGAGCCACTTGGTCTGCAACCCACACTCGAGATGCCGCTTGTTTGCGAGCGTTTTAAGGTTATTTATGTTTGAAGCAATACAAACCGCCCGTTTGACTTTACGAGCATTTGAACCCGCCGATGCAGCCCGTTTTGCAGCCTACCGCAATCACCCCGATGTGGCACGATTGCAAACATGGGAAAGCTACACTTTAGAGGCAGCACAAACCCTGATTGCCCAAATGCAGCACCTCGAGCAGCCGACCCAAGACCATTGGTATCAAATCGCCGTGACGCTCGAGAACCAGTTAATCGGAGATTTGGCTTTTAAGCTCGAGGACCGCCAAGCTGAAATCGGTTTTAGTTTTGACCCTGCTTTTCAAGGAAAAGGTTACGCCACCGAAGCCGCTACCGCCCTGCTCGAGTTTGCCTTTACAACCTTAAAACTGCACCGAGTCCATGCGACCACCGACCCACGCAACACCAGTTCAATGCGTTTACTCGAGAAATTGGGATTTAGAAAAGAAGGACATCTACTCGAGAATTTTTGGTTTAAGGGCGCTTGGGTGGATGATGTTTTGTACGGCTTATTGGCAAGCGAATTGAACATCAGACTTGTGTTTTAAGTGCCAGACTCTTAACCTGTGGTTTATGTCATCTGAATCACACCGAGAAGCTGCCCAGAAACAAATCCGTGCCGCCATTCTGACCATCTCTGATACCCGCACACTCGAGACCGACTCAAGCGGGCAGTTTTTAGTAGATGCTCTACTCGAGTCTGGGCATTTGGTGGTGGCTCGAGGGCTGGTCAAAGACGACCCAGAAGCGATTCAAAACCAACTGGGGACTTGGTTAAGCGCTAAAGAAGCCCAAATTATTTTCACTACTGGCGGCACTGGAATCACCAAGCGTGATAACACCATTCCAATTATCGAAGGTTTACTCGAGAAACCTATGCCGGGCTTTGGTGAATTATTTAGGATGCTCTCGTACCAAGAAGTTGGCGCAGCCGCAATGTTATCTAGGGCAACTGGCGGACTGGCACACGGCGGGGGTTGCTTGATTTTTGCCATGCCGGGGTCGTTAAATGCTGTGCAGACCGCTTGGAAAGGTATTTTTGCCAAAGAATTAGCGCACCTTGTTTTTGAAGTGGTACGCTAAACCCATGAAAATTCTAGTGACTGGCGCTGGTGGGTACATTGGTTCGGTAGCAAGCGAGTTACTGCTCAGAGCTGGCTTTGATTTGGTCTGCTTGGAAAATTTTGTGCGCGGCTACCGCGCTCCACTCGAGTTGCTGCAAAATCGGTATGGTGAAAAGCGCTTGATTCTCGAGGAAGCTGACCTTGCCACCTCAGACTTAAATACGATTTTTACCCGTCATCAAATTACGGCAGTCATGCACTTTGCAGCGCTCTTAAACGTTGGCGAAAGTATGCACCAGCCTGTTGAGTATTTTAGCAACAACATCGTTGGTACACAACGCCTCATCGAAGCCATGCACCACGCCAAGGTGCGCCAATTGGTATTCTCGAGCAGTTGCACTGTCTATGGCAATGCCCAGTATTTGCCGCTTGACGAAGCGCACCCAGTCGTTCAACCCGAAAGTGTCTACGGCGCAAGTAAAAAAATCTGTGAAGATATGCTGGCGTGGTACAGCAAACTGGGTATTCTCGAGTATGTGGCATTGCGTTACTTTAATGTCTGTGGTGCAACCGATGATGGACAAATAGGCGATTCTAAACGCCCAAGTTTTCATTTGATGCAAAACGCCGTGCTGGGCGCGATGGGCTTGCGTGATTTTACGTTTAATTATGCGACCGTAGACACACCAGACGGCAGCCCAATAAGGGATTATGTGAATGTCGTGGATTTAGGTGAAGCCCATGTAGCAGCGCTTCAATTTTTACAGCGAGAAAAACGTACTGAGATTTTTAATCTTGGCACTGGCACGGGCAACAGCGTCCTCGAGATTGTCAATATGGTCAAACAAGTGACTGGTAAGGACTTTTCTGTTGCACCAGACCCAAACCGTCGGACTGGCGAAGCTGACCGAATGGTTGCCGATTACCGCAAAGCCGAGAAACTACTGGGTTGGACACCTAAGCGTAGCCTCGAGCAGAATGTGCAAAGTTTAATCAGTTGGTATTCGAGCCACCCCAAAGGCTGGGAGCGGTAGTGCAGCAATATCATGATTTTTTACGGCATATTCTCAAGCATGGAACAGACAAAGCTGACCGCACTGGCACGGGTACAAAAAGTGTTTTTGGGTATCAGATGCGTTTTGACCTCGCAAAAGGTTTTCCGCTTGTGACCACCAAAAAAGTTCATTGGAAAAGCGTGGTTGGCGAACTACTTTGGTTTTTAACGGGCGATACCAACAATAATACTTTAGAAGAAATGGGTATCAGCATCTGGCGTGAGTGGGCAAGGGCGGATGGTTCGCTTGGACCAATTTACGGGCATCAGTGGCGCTTGTGGACTGCTAAGGACGGGCAAACCATAGACCAAATAAGCTGGTTGCTCGAGGAAATCAAAAAGAATCCAGACTCGAGGCGCTTAATTGTTTCGGCTTGGAATGTGGCTGACCTGCCCGACATGGCGCTTTTACCCTGCCATACAATGTTTCAGTTTTATGTGGCGAACAATAAATTATCATGTCAATTGTACCAACGCAGTGCCGATGCCTTTTTGGGTGTGCCGTTTAACATTGCTTCTTACGCGCTTTTAACCCAAATGATTGCCCATGTTTGTAAGCTCGAGCTTGGCGAATTTATTCATACTTTTGGCGATGCCCATATTTATAACAATCACTTTGAACAAGTCCAAACCCAACTTGCTCGAGAAGTCCGGGCTTCACCAAACGTGCGCTTGAACCCCAATGTCGAGGATTTATTTGCCTTCGGACTTGAAGACATTGTTCTCGAGAATTACGACCCACACCCACGGATTAAAGCAACGGTGGCTGTATGAGCCTCGAGATGATTGCTGCCATAGATTCAAACCATGCAATTGGCTTTGGGAACGCCATGCCTTGGTATTTGCCCGATGACCTGAAATACTTTAAGCGCGTAACTTTAGAAAAAACTGTGCTGATGGGGCGCAAAACTTTTTTGAGCATCGGACGAGCCTTACCCAAACGCCATAACATCGTTCTGACAAGGGACCCAAGTTTTACAGCCGATGGTATTGAAATCGTACATGGTTTAGAACAAGCGCTTGCCCTCGAGCCAAATTTAATGGTGATTGGTGGCGGTGAGATTTACACTTTAGCACTGCCGCTTGCTTCAACAATGTACCTGACTTTAGTCAATACGCAAGTTGAAAATGCCGATGCGTTTTTCCCAAAATACAACCCGCTCGAGTGGCAAGAAGTCTCGAGAATTCATCATGGCACAGACGAAAAACACGAATTTAGTTTTGATTGGGTGATATTAACCCGCCAATAGTTCGAGAACTTGGCTATGCAGCCCATCGTTCGTCCCCACCGCATCCGAGCCGTGAATGGTTGGCACTCCCGCCCAAGTCGTAAAATGCCCGCCAGCCTCCTCGAGAATCGGTAGCAGAGGCGCACAATCCCAGACGTTCATGCCAGCATCAAGCATAATATCGGCTCTGCCTGTTGCAAGTAGCACATAGCCGAAGCAATCGCCCCAACCACGGGTTAATTGCACTCGAGAAGCTAGAGCATCGTATTGCGAACCCCGTTTGCGACATGATTCCGAACTGGTGGTTAAAAGCGTTGCCTCCTCGAGTTTTTTGGTTGTTGACACTCGAGCCACCCGCCCATTCAAAAACGCCCCCATGCCCTTGGCGGCATACAACATTTCGTTCTGGACTGGCAAGTACACCGCGCCAACACTAGCCACTCCTGCAATCTCGAGGGCAACCAATGTGCCGTACAGTGGTACACCCCGAATAAAGGATTTTGTGCCATCGAGCGGGTCAATAATCCAGCGCATTTCGGAATCGCCAGACTCTAAGCCGCCTTCTTCGCCAATGATGCTGTGACCCGAATAATCGCGTTTAATCCGCTCCCGAATGACCAACTCGGCTTCTTTGTCGGCAATGGTAACAGGTGTGTCATTGCTTTTGGTTTCTACATCCACACCCGTATTAAAGTACGCCAAAGTGCGTTTCCCACCAAGGTAAGCAGCGTCTATGCAGGTCTCGAGATAATCACGAAGTGAAGGCATGAGACGAGCATAACATTGGAGGTCAAAAGGCGAAAGGTAAAAGTTTTTCCTCTCGTCTATGCTCTTTAAGGCATGGCGTGACGCTTGGCACTCGAGTACGCACCCGTCACATAATGCTCGAGTTGACGCTCGATGTCGGTTAAAAGTCCACTTGCCCCAAACCTAAATAAGTGCGATTCACACCACGGCAGACCAAGTTCATCACGCATTAAAAACAGATACTCGAGGGAATTTTTGGCAGTGCGAATCCCGCCGGCGGGTTTGTAGCCAACGCGGTAGCCCGTGCGCTCGAGGTACGCCCTAATTTGCCGCACCATCACCAAGGTCACGGGGAGGGTGGCATTGACGCTTTCTTTGCCTGTACTGGTTTTAATAAAGTCTGCCCCTGCCATCATTGCGGTCAGGCTTGCCCTTGCCACATTGGTCAGGCTGCCAAGTTCACCCGTTGCCAGAATTACCTTTAGTCTCGAGTTACCACAAGCCTCGCGGACTTGGCGCACTTCGTCATGTAGCGCTTCCCATTTATTGCCAAGCACCAGCCCTCGAGTAATCACCATGTCAATTTCGCTTGCACCATCAGATACACTCGCCCGCACTTCCTCGAGACGGGTTTTCATTGGGGCAAGCCCTGCTGGAAAGGCGGTACTGACGGCTGCGACTGGGACTCCACTGCCCTCAAGGGCTTTAACGGCAGTTTTAACAAACGGATGGTAGACACAAATTGCGCCCGTGGTAATGCCCAAAGCACTTGCGCCCAAGGACTCGAGAATATCTTGGCGCACAGGATTACGGGCTTTGGCGCAAAGGCGCTGCACATTGGTGTCTGTATCATCGCCAGAAAGTGTGGTCAGGTCAATCAGGGTAATGGCACGCAGCAACCACGCCGCTTGGAATTCTTTTTTGACGCTGCGGCGTGTGCCGATGGTGGCGGCACGGCGCTCGACGGCGCTTTTATTGACACGGGTTTCCTCGAGCCAAGACAAATCAAACGGCATTCCAGAATTACGCTCGAGCCAAAGGTCGGTGCTTGCAAGGGTCATGGAGACAGTTTACGCTAAAAAGTGATACGGCGAATCAGCAATTGATTTTTTTGGCAATAACCAAGCAAGAGTTTTTTGTCGGTGGTGAGACTAAAATCCTCGAGTTTGGCTGGGATTGCCGCCAGCCAACGCGGTTTGTTGTTTGGTGTGTGGAGCATTACTTTTTGTTCATCCAAAAAAATAACCTCGCCTGTTGGATAGGTCTTGGCATAAAAATCCCCTGACTCGAGTGAGTCAAGACCCTGAGAATCCACACGCACACCTCGCTCGTTAAACCAATCTACATACCAAGTGAGCTTATCGCCTTGTGGTGAATTATCCGTGCCAGAAACAAAAACCACACCGCCTTTTGGCATAATTTGCAAAGAATGATAAGAACCAATGTCATTTGGATAAGCGTCAATGTCCACACCATCTTGACTAAAACTTGGCTCGAGAAAACCAGCATTGTTAAATTTAGCCACAAATAAATGTAGACCTCTAAATTGAATTCCGCCGGTCAGGGCAAAATTTCCAACCGCATCCATCGCCAAACCATAGGCTGTCACGGCTGGCGTTCCAGAACCAAAGGCGCTCAGAAGTTCGAGGATTTTTGGAGTGATAACGCTAAATTCAGCATAGCCTTGGGTGGCAAAACTGGTGTCAAGGTCTAATTCACCTCGATTTGAAAGGGTGTAGCGCACAAAAACAACCCTTTGATTGGCTTCGTCCCCAAATGCCAACAATAAACGCTGACCAGACCAAACCCAAGCCGCCGCCGCAACACCATCGAGCCTCGGCAAATCCAAATTGACCCGAAATTTTACTTTTCCAGCCGCCGAGACCAATACCAAACGCAATGGAATAAAGTCTCTGTCAAAATCTTGGTAGTCGGATACACCAACCAGCAGGACATCCGAATTATTTTGTTGAACCGTTTGGGTGTACCGCACATCCCAATCGGGCAAGCGCAGCACCGCCTGATTCGCAAAACTGGTGTCCCATTTGCCTGCTCGAGTCAGTTTTAAGAGCGTCAGCGTTTTTTGAGATTGCTTGACCAGCAATACACTTCGGTCTGGGAAATCTAGCATGGTCTGTAAGCCACAAATCCCAGCTTGGGTCGTGCCGTTATTGCCAAGACTCGAGTCAGGTTTGCCAATCTGAGACTGCGAAAAAGCCGTCACCGAAAAAACCAGCAAAGCCACCATCAGTATCACTCGAGTCATGGCAGCAGCATAACGCAAAAAGAAAAGCTGAGCGACCAAAAGGGCATATGTTTCAACTAATTTGTCCCTACTATGCTTGACGGCAAACTAGATTTTCTAGTTCATGACTAGGCACTAGGTTTTTGTCCTCCCCGCGAAGCAGGGGAGGTGGCAAGCGAAGCGCGTCGGAGGGGTCTTGCACAGCGTTTCCGCGTTGCAGACCCCTCCGTCACTCGTTGCACTCGTGCCACCTCCCAACTGTCTAACGACAGGGGAGGATTTTTTTGCGTTGCACACGTTTTTCTTGATTTAGTTGGATTGCGAAAATTTGTGCCTCACCGCAAGAGGAGGGCTGTCGTAAATCAATTCAGCAATTCAAAAATACCTGCTGCACCCTGCCCACCACCAACACACATCGTCACCATGCCGTACCGCCCACCACGCCGACGAAGTTCGTTAATTAAAGTCGTGGTTAATTTCGCACCAGTACAACCAAGCGGATGCCCCAGCGCAATCGCACCACCATTGACATTAAGTTTATTCATATCAATCCCGATTTCTCGAGCCACCGCCAGCGCTTGAGCTGCAAAAGCCTCGTTCAGTTCAAAGAGGTCTATGTCTTTTAGCTCGAGACCTGCTAGTTTCAAGGCTTTAGGAATCGCAGCAATTGGACCAATTCCCATGATTTCAGGTGCAACACCAACACTAGCAAAACTGACAAAACGCGCCAAGGGTTTCAAACCAAGGTCAGAAGCTCGAGCCGCACTCATCAAAACAGCCGCCGCCGCACCATCCGAAAACGGACTCGAGTTACCAGCCGTAACCCCACCGCCCTCTTTGAACGCACCACGCAGCTTCCCAAGCCCCTCGAGGGTCGTATCACGGCGCAGCAGTTCATCAGTATCAAACATCATTTCGCTCGAAATGGTTTTTGTACCTTTGAGCTTATCCACCCGAACAGGCACAGGCACGATTTCGTCTTTGAACTTACCAGCATCCATCGCCGCCGCCGCTTTCTGATGCGACTCAAGCGCAAACTGATCCATATCTGCACGATTCACACCGTACTTCTCCGCGACATTCTCAGCAGTATGACCCATGCTGATATACGCACCGGGTCTCGAGTCCACCAAAGCATTATTAGCGGAGAACGCAAAACCAGACATCGGCACTAAACTCATGCTTTCCGCCCCACCAGCCACAATACACTCATACATACCAGCTCGAATCGAATGCGCTGCAAAAGCAATCGCATCCAAACCAGCCGCACAAAAACGATTAATCGTCACACCCGGAACCGAATCGGGCAGACCAGCATGTAAACTCGAGAGACGCGCAAAATTAAGCCCTTGCGAACCTTCAGGCATGGCACAACCAAGGTAAACATCCTCAATGAGGTTTGGGTCTACACCCGCCCTCGAGACGGATTCTTTAAGGACAATAGCCGCAAGATCATCGGCTCGAGTATTCGACAGTGTGCCTTTTAAGCCACGACCAACGGCGGTGCGGACGGCGGAAACGATAACAGCTTCATTCATAGAGAACCTCTTTTCAGCATTGCCCTAACTTCTTCAATTGAATAAGCTGGACGTTTAGAGTGAATTACCGCATGACAATTTGGGCATACTGGACGCAAATCTTTTATTGGATCAATTATGTATTCTTCTCTTATTTCACTCAGGAGACGCAAATGATGAACATGAATAAATCCTTCCATGTTGGAATATGCTTCACCAAAATTAAATTGGCAAATAGAACAGGATGAACCATGATGTTCAATACAAATTTTCCGAGCAATTGGATTTCGCTCAAAAACATTAACTGTTACTGTATAAGTTGTCCCTTCTAATAAAGATTCTTCTCGAGACACATCTTCAGGGAAAATGTTACTCCCAAAATCAACCAACTCAAGTTCCTCAAGAGCAACTGCGAGGTTTTCCCACAACCACCATTCGAGATGACCAGCACCACCCACAAATTCTGCCAGTACATTTAACGGATAAACTTCCCCATCAGAAGCAGGTTCAATTTGTTTCCCTATTCTCTTTGCAATTAATCTACCAAGTTTTCCGTAGTGCATATTGGCAGCGCCAAAATTCCCCCAGCCCATGCCTCGAGCCATTTGAATACCAGTAATTGCCATATCAGGGGCGGCATAATTCAGAGACAGCATCTGAATCTGAGTCTCACTCAGAGGTTGTTGCAGTGCAATTTTATATTCTTCTACAGAAAACACAAAAATCCTTTTTTAATCTGCGGCTGCCATCTCGAGGGGTTCAACAATCATTGGTAACTCGAGTTTGCCCTGTCTAGCACTTAAATCCATAATCTCGAGGCTTTCGATTCTTCCAGTAATTGGATGGGTTCTGGCAACCACACCGCCCGCTATTTCGGTTGAACCTTGTCCTTTGTAGGGTTTGCAGAATTCGACGTAAAGAATGTCGCCTTCTGTATCAAATTGGATATTTACTTTTTCCATATTACAAACGCCCACTGGCAACCAATTCCTTTTTTATGGTTTCCCAAGGAATGTGTTCTTCGTTTCTACGCTCCTCAAAAATCGCTATATCTTCGGCATCCTCGAGACTTGTAATATTACTAAACACCAACGGTAAAACCAAACGTTGCCCTTGCTCGAGCCGAGCCATAAAACCTTGTACATCTATGTTCTCGAGTTCATTTGTGTGGCTGTTAAAACGCCCTAGGATTTCATCAGTCATATGGTCACTGATTTGTGTAGCATTGCGTGGCACAAGGTCAAATGCCAATGTGTCGCTGGTTTTGTCGTATGAGACGGTTACGGTTTTTTTGTCCATAGAACACCTCCTTGCGGAACTCTTCGGGTATTGTACGCGGTAGTAATGAAATTTCGTTCTGTGGTGATAATCACGGCGATAAGTGCGTTTAGATTTCCATAAAACTTAATGAAATGCTGACAATCTGGTCTGTGTGGGTCTTGGCGAATTAAATCTGGCTCGAGTAGTGTTTCTGGAATACGTTGTGCATAAGTTGGAAAAAAATCTGGGTGTTGAAGTGCAATGTGGTCTGCGCGTTCTTGGGTCAGTTCAACATCTTCTTTAAGGTGAGGGCAACGAAAACGAATAACTCTGATTTCTTCTGGCATAAATTTCTCGTTTCTATCCTCGGGCGTAACTGGTGTGCTGCCGATGCTTGGGCGGTGGGCAGGGCGAGACGAGCGATTCTGCCCGTAGGTGCGTGTTTAGAATCAAGAAACCTCGCCCCTACGGATTAGTTGCGTAATGGTTTACCAGTTTTCAAGGTGTGAGCAATGCGTTCTTGGGTTTTGCGTGTGCCAACCAAATACAAAAATGCTTCACGCTCGAGGTCAAGAAAATGCTGTTCGGGTTGCTTACTAACTCGGTTCATGCTTCCACCCGCCAGAATTTTAGCAAGCTGCATGGCAATAATTCCGTCGTGTTCGGAGGCTTGACGGCTCAGTTGCAAGCCGTGAACCGCTACTTTGATATTTGCAATGGCACTTTCGCCCATGGCAATGATCTCGGCTCGAGGCTGTGGTTGCACATAATCTTTGGCGAGTTCGAGAACCTTTTGTTTGGCATCGGACAGCAGCCTATCGCGGTTCATGGTGATGCCATCGCCCCTTTTTAAGTAGCCTAAATCCCGTGCCTCGAGTCCTGAGGTGCTGGTTTTGGCGAGGGCAATTTGTTCAAAGGCTTTGCGGACAGCACTAAACGGGTCTTCATTGGGCAACAATGCTTCGGAAAAGCGTGCCAGCATTTCGGTTGTACCACCACCACCAGGAATTAAACCCACGCCAGCCTCGACTAAGCCCATGTAAAGTTCGCTGTGGGCTTGCACATGGTCGGCGTACAAGGATAGCTCGCAACCACCGCCAAGGGTCAGTCCAAACGGCGCAGAAACGGTTGGGAATGGGCTGTAGCGCATACTGGTTGTGAAGCGTTGGAATTGACGAATGCCCATGTCAATCTCGTCAAATTCGCCTTCTTGGGCTTGCATCAGCAGCAGCGCAAGGTTCGCGCCAGCACTAAAATTATCGCCTTGATTACCGACCACCAACCCGACAAAGTTTTCTTGTACCGCATTTTGGGCAAACGCCATCATTCGCACCGCATCTTCACCCAGCGAATTGGCTTTGCTGTGAAACTCGAGCAGCGCCACACCATCACCAATGTCCACCAGCGAAGCCCCTTGCATGGTTTTCATAATCTTGCTCGAGTCGCGTTTAATATCGCGCAGCACAATCAAACCGCTTTTTTGGACTGCACCTTCGGCGTAGAACGGTTTGCCTTGCTCGAGAAGCGGCGGTACATCCAAGCCCAGCGCCTTAATTCCAGCAATTACGGTGTCGTGTCCGAGTGCATCTGCCAAGTCAAACGCTCCGATTTCCCAGTTGAAGCCCCATTTTAGGGCGTTGTCTACTTCTACAACCGTATCGGCACAAGCGGGGATATTCTTAGCGGCAAACCAGATTAGACCGTAGACATTGCGCCGCACCAACTCACCAACGTTGTTCTCGAGTTTCAGGAGGGCTTTGATTCGAGCCACCGCACTTGGCAAAGCGCGAATTTCATCGGGGACACGCACCCGACCATTATCTTTGTACTCGAGTGTTTCGTAATCTAGCGTTAAAATAACGCTTTTTCCGTCTTTACCTTTGATGCGCTTAAAAAAGCCTTCGCCCGTTTTTTCGCCTAGCCGTCCCATTTCCACCAGTTTCTCGAGAATAGGCGCTGGGGTGTAATCAAATTCGGTACTCGCGCCGAGGTTTTTAGCGACCATCAAACCGATGTCCAAACCGCTCAGGTCGTTGGTGCGAAAACTGGCACTGGTGGCGCGTCCCATCAGTGTTCCAAGGTAGGCATCCACTTCATCGGGGCGCAAGCCAAGTTCGACGGCATCGCGGACGGTATGGGTCATGCCCCAGACACCAATTCGGTTGGCAATAAATCCGGGGACATCTTTGGCAACAACCACGCCTTTGCCTAGGACTTTATCGCCAAATTCAGAGACGGCAGCTATTACTTCTGGTTTTGTGTCTGGGGTGGGAATCACCTCGAGCAGTTTTAAGTAACGCGGTGGATTAAAAAAGTGTGTGCCAACAAAACGCTGCTTGAACTCGAGACTTCGGTCTTGAATTTGCAAGTGCATTGGAATACCGCTCGAGTTGCTGCTGACAATTGCTTTTGTGCCTGTCGCTTCGACTTTAGCCCAGAAATCTTGTTTGACATCCAAACGCTCGAGAATTGCTTCAAAAATCCAGTCCACACCGGTTAATTTAGCAATGTCATCCTCGAGATTACCGAGGGTGATGAGTTGCGCGGCTTTGGGGTGCATAAAAGCGGCGGGCTTGGCTTTTAAGGCTCGTTCCAAACCTTTTTTGACAATTTCATTTTTATCCGCGCCAGAACCAGCAATATCTAAGAGCAGCACGGGAATACCAGCATTTGCGAGGTGAGCGGCGACAGCAGCGCCCATTGTGCCAGAGCCGACGACGGCGGCTTTACGAATCTTCATGATTGACTCCTTAAGGTGAAGTGGGGATTTTTGTACTAAGTACAAATTGTAGAACACTTGAGGCGCAAAATCTAGCGGCTCGAGTACAAATAGAGCCACAGTGTTAAGCTACGCCATGAGTTCGCCGCAAAATCTGACTGCACAACAAATTTTTGACTTGCTAAAATCCGAGAATCTACAAGCCCAAACAGGTCGTATCGAAGTCTTTTTTGCTGGAATTACGCTTTTGGTCAAAGATAAAAGTTCGGTCGGGAACTTATTGCAGGAATGGTTTGGACTTTGGTTGCAGAATAAAAACATTTTTTATCGTCAGAAAATCAATACTCAAGAATTCCCTGACTTTTTGCTTGACCCAACTTCAAATAAAGAAAACTTACTCGAGATTAAAGTCTTTGATGCAAGTGCAAGTCCAAATTTTGACACTGCAAATTTTGATGCCTATACACGTTCATTGCGAACCAACGCCTACCGATTAAATGCCGACTACCTGATTTTTGCATACAGTCTCGAGGATGGTGTCCTCAAAGTGACTGACTTTTGGTTAAAGAAAATTTGGGAAATTAGCGGCACAAGTTCCACAAGACCAATTCGTGTACAAGAAAAACAGCAAAAAATAGTCAACTTGCGCCCGATTTTATGGTTTTCACAAGCCAAAAAAGTGACACCAGCGTTTAACTCGAGAGAAGTTTTTTTAGAAGCAATCAAAGAAACGTTGGTGCAAACGCACGGTTCAGACTATGCCGAGAAGTGGTTTTTAGAAGTCAGTCAAAACTATGCAGCACATTTGCAAACGAGTATTGACTCGGCTGGATAGGCATACGCAGAATTGGCGAAATTAAACGCTCTGTAATGGCTTTGACCACTGGGACAGCCACAGAATTCCCAAGTAAATCACAGCTAACGTTTTCGGGAACAGTCATTTGGTAAGAGTCTGGGAAACCATTCAAGCGCAGTCCTTCCCTAATCGTTAAGCGCCTTAAACCTTTGGTATCTAAAACAGCAATTCGGCTCATGTCGGTGGCGACAAGCGTTGGACAAATACCATTTGGGTCAAGGATTTTATTGATTTCAAAACTGAGTTTACCAACCACAATGTTATACCCTTTTTCTAAGTCTGTGCGCGGTTGGCGTTTTTGTACAGCACCAATTTTTACAAGGTCTTTCGGATGCTCAAACTCGAGATAACCTTTTTGTACAAGGTCATCGAGTAATTCTTGAAGATTAAATTGGTCAAATAACCCTTGGGCATAGAAAAAAGTTGAAATTTCTTCACATGTCAAAGGCATTCCATCCATCCAAGTAATCCCTTTTTTAATTGCCCAGTGGCGCTTACGGCGTTCTCGGAGCAAAGTCTCGAGGAGGCGCTTTTGATGGGGCGAAACATCACCTTTGAGTTCCAAGTCCCAACTGTGGATATTGTCCGCTCCGCCGCGTTTATCTTTGATGCTTTTACCAAATAAATCTTCGGGTTTGTAATGTCTAAAGACCTTGCGGGTAAATGCCGAATCGAGTACAGGCAAATTGGTCTCGAGTAAATCACCAAGACGGGTTAATGGCAGCGCTTCAAACTCGAGGGGAACAGCCTGTTGCTGATGTCCGAGGATAAAAATGCGTTTGCGTTCTTGAGGTATGCCAAAATCAAGAGCATTAAGAACTTTCCAAGTGACCTGATACCCTAGCTTCTCGAGAACAGCCAGAATGGTTTTTAGGGTGCGCCCTTGGTCATGGGCAACCAATCCCTCAACATTTTCGAGCAGAAAACCCGTTGGTTTTTTGGCTTCAAGAATGCGCTCTATTTCAAAAAACAGCGTGCCTCGAGTGTCCAAGAATCCTAGGCGTTGCCCTGCGCTGCTAAACGGCTGACATGGAAACCCAGCCAGTAAAAAATCAAAATCTGGAATGTTTTCAGCCGCAATTTGCGTAATATCGCCTTGGATAAATTCTTGAGGAAAATTTTGTTGATACGTTTGGATAGCAGGGGCTTTGATTTCGGAGGTCAGTACACATTTAGTCTTTAAGCCCAAGGCATTTGCTGCTTGCTCAAAGCCAAGGCGAATCCCACCAATTCCAGCGAATAAATCTATAAAGCGAATACTTTCCATGATAACGCCAGTATCCTACCTTAAATCGGCTCTTTTTTCTTCTTTGATTTGCCCAATAAATCAGAATCAAATCATGGTTTTTACAACATTAGAAAAGCACTTCTTGCCAATCTGGGCAAGTTGCCAAGACTCGAGCCACCGGTCTGATTCCTCAACATACGCACCACTTGCGTCTGGGAACACTCGAGCATAACCGATGCTGGAATGCAGCAATTCTGGGACAAACGAAAGCACTTCGGATGATTCAGCCGTACTTAAAAACCCTTGCATGGCTCGAGTCCAAACGCTTTCAAAAACGGCAATGTGGCGCTCCATATCGGGGGTATTCAAGCCAACTTGAATACTGCCGCTGTCGCCTATTCGGGCATGAATGTAGCGCACACGGTCAAGCACTGGGGCAATAAACTCGAGTTTGGCTTCCATATCGCCATAGACCCACTCAAGACCAGTGTACCAATGGCTAAAATCAAGATTAAAGCGCAGTTCTGGGAATACCTTGGCAGCTTGCACCGTGCGCCAAGCATCTTGGGTAATCGTAGCGCGGTGGGTTTCGATGTACATTGGGATTTGGTGTTTTTGGGTTGCATCGAGAATGGCGCGTAACAAGGCATCCATTTGCAGGTCGTCTTCAAAACCTGTACCAACGTGGACTGTGACCGCTTCGGCTTTGGAAATAACGGCGGCTCGAGCCACAGCATCGGCATCGCTGTGTTTTCGCACACTGCCAGATTCAGTAAAGCGAAGTCCCGCCGCCCGAATCAGGTTTGGGTCGCCGCCTTGTACGCCTGTGTAGCCTTTTTCGGTAATCATGGTTAGGCGTTCGGCATCAGTTTTTCTGTAGCCACTCGAGGTTTCGGGTAAGTTGAGTAAACTGCTGTAGTTAATCTCGAGGTGGAGTTTGTTCATCGGATTATCTTAGCAGCCAAGGCTCGAGAAAACAGGATTTTCCCGAGGGTCACGATTTAACAGGAACATTACCTAAGCGCAGTAAGTACCTCTGAGCGCCACTTTTTTGTAGGTACTTTTGGTAGACCTCGATTAACTCGTGCTGCATGGTTTTGGCATCTTCAAAGTCCAAGTGCAGAAACCCCCATAAGTTGACGGTAGCGGGAGTGTCGGGTCGTCTCGAGTTAAGGCTGATACCACCTCTGGCTTCATCTACTATTGTTAGGATGATACTTTGGTCATAGGTACTGATGCACACCCCCCAGTCTCCGTTAGCGTCGTTCATCACCTCGGCAATGCTGGCATGGAAAAGCTCGAGAACTGGGGCTTGAATACTGGCATACAACGATTGCATACTTTCTTTGCCTGCCAAAGAAAATGGTACAAAAAAAGCATTAGCCGATGCTTGGTATGTGACCAAAGGTTGTGGTTGTACGACCTTTAGAATTTGGTTTTTTAAGAGTTTATTCACCCAGTACGCCACAGAATTGATTGGCAAACCAATTATTTTGGCTGCTTCTCCAACAGTCAATTCGGCATTCAAGAATGGGCGCAAAACTGCTTGGGCTTTCCGAGACAGCAACAGCTTAGCTGCACCAACTTGCTCGAGTCGTTGAACTTTCATACTTACATTATGCGTGAACATCCGCTCAAAAAATGCTCTTGGTTTTGAGTGAACCTAGGCGCAAGCTAAATACAGGCGGCTCGAGCGCCAAAAATCGGAGGTTCAAATGTTCAAAGTAACGGCGTTAGCACTGCTGATGGTGCTTGGTTTTGGTCTGACTCGAGTGGCTGGACAAACAGATGCTGCTTGTCCAAAGGGAGCGATGAATAAAACCTTTTTTCGCGGGATTGTCCAAAATAATTACGCTGCGCCAAGTAATTTTACGGCTGATGAAGTCACGACTGTGCTGATGGAATGCCTTGCTTCGCCAGATTCAGAACTGCGTGATACTTATGGTTTTGAAATTCTGTCACGTTGGATACGGCGCGGTGTGCTTAAAGCCGATGCTCTTAAACGCATGATTGCCACACTTACCCCAAACTTAAAAATGGGGATTGGTGAGCGCGGCACGGATTCGGCGTTCAGGCGTACCTTTAGTGCTTTAATTTTATCAGAACTGATACGTCAAGATAATCTCACACCGTATCTCGAGGTAAGGGATGTCAAAGCCTTGCTTGAGGCGGGCGTGACGTACCTAACCAATGAACAAGACCTGCGTGGATTTGATAAACAGTTTGGGTATGTGCATGGCGTGGCACACGGCGCGGATGTTTTATTTCGGCTTGCCAGTTCTAAGCACCTCGAGAAAGCCGACATGACCCGAATTCTCGAGGCAGTGCGAAGTAAAGTTGCACCAAATACCGAGACTTCGTATGCGTTTGGCGAAGATGAAAGACTGGCAAGGGTCGTGATTGCAGTTCTAGCGCGAGGCATGTTTAATGTAACCGAGTGGTCTGAGTACATTGGTAAAGTTGTTGCCCCTGCGCCATTTGGTTCTTGGAACGATATTTGGTTTGATACGGCTGGACTGGCTAAACGCCACAACACCAAATTGTTTTTACTGAGCCTGAATTTGTATTTAACTTTGGGTGCTGCAAGCAACGCTTCGGATTTAGTCTCGAGTGTGCAGAGTGCCTTAAATAACTTGCCGTAAGTATAAAAATCACCCCGCACTGTTCTCGAGTGCGGGGTGATTTTTTATTGCTTAGTTTTCTGGAGCGTCTTTAACGGCTACCACTTCGTTAGCAGCTAAGGCTCGACCATAGACACGCAAATTGTCTATGACTCCGCGATAGATATTGCTTCCAGAGCCACTACCTGCGCCTTGCTGACCATTGCCGACCAAGAATGAACCTGTCGTGTTAGGAGCAGTGTAAGTAAAGTCTTTACTGACGGTATTTACCAGACCACCATTTCGGTACAGTTTGACTGTGGTTGTTGCACCAGACTTTGATACTGTCACCGCATAGTGATACCAAGTATCTAGGCTAATCGTTGTTGGGTCAGTGATTAGAATACTGGTGTTGCTCGCACGTGGTAGTAAGAAAGAAACTTTTCCACTAACGCCTACGGCTGTACCACTATTGGCTTGATCGCCAAGTTGACCAATGAACATACGCGCCCAAGGATTACTGCCGTTGTTATCAGCTTGACCCATAATCCAGTTATCTCCGAGGTTGCCTTGGGGTTTAATCCACGCACTAAAGGTAAATTCTTGGGAAAAACCAAGGTTTTGTACTGTGACACTGCCATGCTGAGAACTGCCGCATCCTGCGCCGCCCTCATTAAAGTTAAAACGGTAGGCAGTATTGACCAGATTAAAAATTCCCGTATCGGTCAGGACACAACCACTGCCATCGGCTGTGCCATTCCTACTGCTGTTGGCAGTATTGACAACAGGACCGTTAATGGTTGTTCCGCTGGTTGGACCATTAAACTTAAACCAAGCCAGTAAATTACTGGTAATGTCTTTAATATCAAGATTCTTAGTCACTGTTGTTGTTTTTGGCGTTGGAGCGCTCGAGTCTGAAGCAGTTAGGGTAACAGTAAACAAACCGCTTGTGGCATAGACATGTTGCACACTAATGGTTTTGGCTGGATTACCTGTTAAAACGGTGTTAGCAGTGCCGTCACCCCAGTTAATGACTGAATCTTTCAGGCTTGGATTGGCAACCGTGGCAACCAGTGTGGCGGTTTTACCAGCTACAGTCACATCAAAACCAGTGATGATTGGATTAGTCGCTGGATTGAGCGGGTCTGTATCGGCTGCATCCAATGTACCATCGGAGTCAGTGTCATTGAGGAGCGGATTTGTGCCTGCGGTTTTTTCTTGTAAATCTGTCAGGCTATCCGTGTCAGAATCCACTGCTTTTGGATTGGCATAAACTTTCTTGACCGGCTTACCAATCACTTGGACATTCCAACCCGTGCGTACTTCATCAAAATCAGTAATCGTGTCGCCATCGCTATCTGGATTTGAATCCGAGGTTTCATAGAAATACTCTTCGTTCTCGAGTAACTTATCACCATCAACATCCCTTGCCAGCATTAAACGAACTTCTGTTCCAGATTTAACCAGAATATCGTCTACATTGACTCCAGTCATGGCTAAGCCATTCGAGCCAATCACAACCCAAAGCGATTTAGGATCAGCCACAGTTTTGGAGCTAATCATCTGACCTGCTTTTTTATCAGTAATACCGTTAATGACCTTAAAACCTGTTACAGAATCGGCAATTGTGGTGAAGGGTAAACCCAGAATGTCGTTCAGGGCTTTACCGAGTTTCACACCAACGATTGTTCCAGCCACCCGTTCAACATTGGTTGCCACGCGCTGACGCACGACATTGCCATTGCCGTAATCCACCACAATTTGAGCCGTTTGCCCGTTGGTAAAATCGTTTTGGAAAGCAAAGTTCTTGTCGTTGCCGTCTTTTAAGTCATAGCCTGCCAATTCAAAACGCAAATCGGCTGGGTTTCGCATAATCTCGAGTAATTCGCTGGCATCGGTAAAAGATAGGGTTGCGCCTAATGCACCGGAAGTCACACCTTTGCCTAAAGTCAGGCTTGGAGGCGTGCCAGAACCCAAGTTTGGGGTCATTGAACCAACAAATTTGTATTTGGTTGAATCGTTGGGGTCACGACGCAAAACCGAAATCGCCAGATTAGTCAGGGTAAAGGTAATATCGCCTGTGTTCTTGACCTTAAAACCAACGGTCATTGTTCCACCACCGATTTGCTTCCCTTGGGTTGTACTTAAAGTGCGAGCTTCTTCGGCAGTTTGTTGGGTTGAACGACCAGATTCGCTGGTGAAACTCTTGGTATTTTCTGTTCCGTACCCTGCGGTGGCTGTCACACTTGAGGAGGCGGTCACCCCTCCATCCAAACCAGCTTTGGCTTCAACACCTACAGTCACACTGACTTCTGCACTAAAGCGTTCGGTATTGGTGTCGGTGCTGCTTTTGCTGCTAGTTGTACCAAGTGCAAGGCTTGAAGATCTGGTTTTCGCAGCTTCGCTACCGTCGGTTGTAACGATATTTAAGCTGATGCTTGGGGCGGAAGCAAATTCAAGTTCAAAACGTGGGGTATTGGCAATCAAGGGCTTAAATTCATTACCCAGTGTAATGGCTTCTTGAAAGTCATTAAAAAAGTCGCCGTCTGTGTCAGCTAAAGTCGGTGAGGTTTTATAGGTGGCTAATTCGTTCCCATCAAACAATCCAGAATTACCTGTGGAGTCATTATCGGTATCCACATCGGCTGGATTACTGACCCAAATGTTCACTTCATCGGCATCTTTAAGTAAGTCAGCATCTGTATCATCGGTGTTCGGGTCTATAAATCGGCTGCGTTCTTGTCCGTCAGTCAGACCATCGCTATCGGTATCGGCTTTGCTCGGGTCAGAAGTGACTTTACGGGTAGAAAGCTGTGTGCCACCCCTTGAAATCACCACATCCCAACCAGCCAACTCGTCGGCACTCGAGACCCCATCGCCATCTGGGTCTGCGCCCGGTGCAAGTGGCACACCAGACACCAAAGCGGCTGTGGCACTGGGTCCTTTGGCATTGACGGCTTTTAAGGCATAACTATAATTTGTGCCAGTGGTCAAACCAGAGTCGGTGTAGGTGCTGCCACTTGGCGTGGCAATCTGGGCTTTTGCACCAGCCGCAATACCGCGCTCTAAGACATAACTGGTTGCCCCAGTGACGGCTGTCCATGCCAAACTAATGCTGGTGGCGGTGGTACTCGAGACTGCAAAGTTGGTGGGTGTAGCAGGCAAATCGCCAACAACGGGTGGAGGCGGGCAAGCGACCAAAGTGGCTGCCAACAACGGAAAGAGTAAGAACTGAAACTTAAATAGACTTTTCATGCTGATTCTCCTTAACTATAGGGCGTTTGCCGAAAAAATAATTGATACGCTTGTAGATTACCTGACGAGCGTCACACCAGAGTTAGACAAGCGTCACACGGGTGCGTCACACGGCATAATGGTTGCCTAACACATATTTTTAAGACGCGCCAAGCCAATAAAAAACACCCTGCACTCGAGAACAGTGCAGGGTGTTTTGTCTGTGGAAAAAGCAGCCTAGAATAGTGGAATACCAACGATTGCGCTGGCAGTAGCTGTTTTTGCTGGTGTACCAATATCCGACGTGGTGATGGTAATTTGGTAGGCTACACCGCCTTGGGGGTAAGTGTGGGTGACTTGAACAGCCAGGGCTGCATTGCCTGTTAAGACGGTGTTGGCACTGCTATCACCCCAGTTAATGACGGTGTTCTTTAGGTTTGGGTTGGTGATATTGGCAACTGCGATAACCAACCTTGCTTGAATATTGATTACCCCCGCACCAAATGACTTGATGACTGGGGCTGTAGCTGGCGTAGTTGAGTCGGTGTCCAAATCATCGGTGATGTTGTCACCATCGGTATCTGGGTTGAGCGGGTTTGTACCTTTGGTCTTTTCTTGGCTGTCGGTTAATTTGTCGCCGTCACTGTCTACGGCTTTGGGGTTCGGGAAGACTTGTCTCGAGACACCTTTAACCGTAATAAACCAACCAATTCGCACTTCGCTAAAGTCATCTATGCCATCTGCATCGGAGTCTTTTACGGTGTCTGATGTTCCTAAGTAATACTCTTCGCTCTCGAGTAAACCATCTGAATCTGCATCTCGAATCAGCATAAAACGCACTTCAGAACCTGCTTTAATCAGAATATCGTCTACATTGACCCCATTCATATTTAAGTCATTTGATCCAACTGTGACCCAGACCGACTTAGGGTCGGCGACTGTTTTACTGGTCACAACCGTACCTGTTTTTTCTTCTTTAATACCACTGATTACTTTTAAGTTGGTCTTGGAGTCGGTCAAGGTGGTATAGGTCAAACCAAGGGTGTCTTTTAAGGCTTTGCCAAGTTTAATACCAACAATTTTTCCGTTGACCCGTTCAACATTGGTGGCTACGCGCTGGCGGACGGTGTTGCCGTTGCCATAATCAATCACCACATAAGCAGTTTGTCCGTTGGTGGTGTCGTTCTGGAACTTAAAGCTGCGGTTATCAGCATCTAAAATATCGTAGCCAGCCAGTTCAAAACGCAGATTGGCGGGGTTTCGCATGACCGCAATCGCATCATCAGAATTGGTAAAATCGTAAGTCGCAGCTAATGTACCAGAAGTTTCATTGACTCCCAAAGTCAGGTTTGCCAAGGTGGTCATGTTGCCAACTAAAATAAATTTGGTTGGGTTTTCGGTATCACGGCGCAGCACCGAGATATTCAAGCCAGACAACTTAAATCCAGCTTT
Organism: Deinococcales bacterium; assembly: GCA_031414595.1. Taxonomy (GTDB): domain Bacteria; phylum Deinococcota; class Deinococci; order Deinococcales; family JAAFIG01; genus JAAFIG01. The sequence continues at coordinate 43,595 of JANNVX010000098.1, read as the reverse complement.
ACCTGTGTTAGAAACCTTAAAACCAACCGTCATTTTTGCCCCAGAAATCTGCTTGCCTGTGGCAGAACCCAAGGTTTGGGCTTCCTCGGAGGTTTTTTGGGTATTTTGGCTGGATTCAGATGTAAAACTCTTGGTATTTTCGGTGCCATAACCCGCCGTAGCAGTCACGCTGGCAGAAGCGGTCACACCTCCTGTTAAGCTGGCTTCGGCTTCGATCCCAACTGTGGCACTAATCTCGGCACTAAAACGTTCGGTGTTGGTGTCGGTGCTGCTGTTACTCGAGCTTGTACCAAGACTTAAACTCGAGGATTTGGTGGCTTCCACAGTTTGAGTCGCGGTATTAACGATGTTTAAGCTGATGCTTGGGGCAGAAGCAAAAGACAATTCAAAACGTGGGGTATTGGCAATCAATGGCTTAGAAGCCAAAACAATCGTTTCTTGGTGGTCGCTCAGTCCATCACCATCAGTGTCTGCCAAGACTGGCGAAGTGCCGTAAGTGGCAAGCTCATTGCCATCAAACAGTCCAGAATTGCCTTCGGAGTCTTTATCCGTGTCTACATCGGCGGCATTGCTGACCCAAGTGTTGACTTCATCAGCATCTTTTAAGCCGTCTGCATCGGTATCGTCTGATTTTGGATCAAGGAAACGGGTGCGTTCTTGATTGTCGCTTAAGCCATCATCGTCAGTATCGGACTTACTAGGGTTCGAGGTGACTTTACGGGTCGAGAGCTGCACCCCACCCTGAGAAATTTTCACATCCCAACCTGCCAATTCATCGGTACTCGAGACACCATCACTGTCTGGGTCAGTACCCGCCCCAAGCGGCGTACCCGACACCAACGCAGGGGTTGGACTCGAGCCTTTGGCATTGACGGCTTTTAAGGCATAACTATAGGTTGTACCAGTGGTTAAACCAGTATCGGCATAGGTGTTGGTTGTGGCATTTGGCGTGGCAATCTGGGTTTTAGCACCCGCCGCAATACCGCGCTCTAAGACATAACTGGTTGCCCCAGAAACCAAATTCCACGATAAGTTTAGTCCTGTAGCCGTGCCACTCGAGACCACAAAATTTGAGGGTGTAGCAGGTAAATCACCGATAGTTAGCGGACAGGCAACCAAAGTGATGGCGAGTAATGGAATGAGTACAAATGGAAATTTCATGCTGATGCTCCTTATTGAACATAGGGTTAAGTGCAAAAAAACTCGAAGTGTAACTTGAATCACTCAAAGCATATACGATTAGCGTCACACAAGCGTTAGACGACTCCACTATAGTGCAAAAATGTATCCTGAACGCATTTTTTGTATTTATATAACCATGCCCATATCAAAACTTTTAATATAGACTTGTTTTTTAACGTAATTAGGAATAAAATTTAACCATCAAAACGGAGTTCTTCATCCTCAAAACCCAACCAATAAGGAGCAACATGGACGATTTTCAAAGTGTTTTCCAAAGCCTCAAAACAATTTTGCAAAAGTACCAAGCTGAACTGGTCTTGATTCATGACCAACCCGAATACTATTACCTCAATTTTCATCAAACCCGAAAAGATGGCTACCAAAGTTTCTTTGGCAGTGTACAAATCAAAAAAAATTATGTTTCGTATCACCTGATGGCGGTTTATGTTTACCCAGAATTACTCGAGGGCATCTCAGAAGCCCTAAAAAAACGAATGCAGGGAAAATCCTGCTTTAACTTCAAAAAACCTGAGCCAGATGTACAAGCCGAACTCGAGAACTTAACTGCCAAGGGTTTTGAGAAATTCAAAGAAGCTGGGCTAACATGAAAACCAAACCCGCTTTTGTGCAATTCATCGAAGAAACCCTAACCCCAATCAAAGCGCGTTGCAAAAGCATGTTCGGCGGTTGGGGGGTGTACACCCAAGACCGCATGATTGGTTTAATTGCCGAGGATGTGCTGTACTTAAAAACCGACACCGAAAACATTGGTATGTTCAAAAACGCCAACCTCGAGCCGTTCACTTACCAAACCGCTCACAAAAGTATTAGCATGAGTTATTACCGCGCCCCAGAAGACATCCTCGAGGATTGGGAGGCACTACAGCCTTGGATCATGGGCGCAGTGGCTGCCGCCAATCGCCAAGTCAAAAAGAAGGTCAAAGCATGAGCCTGACATACTGGTTACAATTTATCTCGTGTTACTGGTCTGAAAATACCTTGCCATCTCGAGGGCTTCTTGCCAGTCGCCCATACCCGTCATTGCTCCCACGCCACGCACACACATTGCCCCTGCCACATTGCCGATGCGCCCACAAGTCAGCCAGTCCTCGCCGCGTAAGTAGGCGGCTAAAAACCCAGCGATAAACGCATCCCCAGAGCCAGTACCGTCCAAAACAGTGGTTGGAACAATTGGAATCAGGTCTGCTTGACCATCTCGAGTTAAAATAAATGAGCCTTGTTGACCCATTTTTAAGGACACCACGCGGCGCACCCCAAGCTCAAACAGACCTTGGGCAACTTCTAGCGGCGAGGTATTTTGAGCTAAGCCCACAATTGCACGGGCTTCGTCAATACTGGGGCAGAAAATATCGGTTTGCGGCAGCACTTTAGCCATCAGTTGTCGCCAACGCCCTGTGGCATCCCAAACACAATCTAATGAGGTGATGTACCCTAATGCGGTGGCTCGAGCAAATAGCTCTTGGGTTGGAGTGCCATCTGTTCCTTCTAAACTGGGAAGCGCAAAAAAACCCGCCAGATGCAAAAGCCTTGCGCCTTGATTTTTTAGGTTCTCGAGAGGCACATCCAAAGCACTTAGATTGGCATTTGCACCGATTGAATGCAGGAAAGTACGCTCGCCCTCGGAATCTACGGTCACTAAAGTTGCCGAGGTTGCACTGGTCTTGTCCCGAATCATGCCGCTTGAATCTGCGCCGTGGCGCTTGGCTTCATTTAACAAAAAATCGGCAAAACCATCGTTGCCAACTCTGCCAATCACCGCTGCCTGAATCCCAAAACGAGCCAGACTGTAGCCTGTGCTGGCGGCAGAACCACCCGAAAACAGCCCAATGTTTTGTACCAACTCGAGCCGCCCCGCTTGTGGTGGACGTACCACGGGTTGCGCCACACAATCGGCGACCACAATACCCATGCTGATAACTTGAATCATAAAAAAACCGTTTGCCCAGTGTTTTGGCTTTTAATCGCCGCCGTGAACAACCGGTGACTGAGCGCGGTTTCTTCGGGTGTAGCACACTGAAAACGCGGTGTCTGCCCAATGGCTTCGTCGCAAAAAGCCGCCCACATTTGTAAAATTGAGTCGGTAAAACCAAATTCAAAAATATGCCCAGTGATTGTCGGGTACGCACCCTCGTAACCCAAATCGAGTTCGTGCCAAGCCTGAGCCTGACCAGTCGAATACGGTAAGGTACGCAGTGTCTTTGGGTGTTTGGTGCTAAATTCAGCACTTAAATTTGTTCCCATGACCCGAATAAACCAAGTGTTGGTTTCACCCGGCGCAATCCGTTTCATGCTTAACTGCATTGGAAATTCGTAATCTGGCATTTCGACTCGAGTTAGTAAATGGGCGTTGTCCCAAGTCTCGCAGGGTACAGTATTGCCTTTTGCGTCTGGGCGCGTGGTGATGATGTTACTTAGAACCGCTCGAACATCTTTGGGAATCCAACCAAGCCGCGCCGGAAGGTGCAGCACATGAAAACCAAGGTCGCCCATCACACCATACTCGCCGTTGATCGCAACCATGCGTTTCCAATTGATGGCTTTGTTTGGGTCAAGGTCTGAACTGTGCCAAAAACCAGCTTCGACCTCGAGAATCCGCCCAAAGCGGTTTTCTTGTGCCAACTGAACAATTTTTTGTACGGCTGGATAAAACACAAACTCACTCGAGCAACGCACCAAAACATCTGGATTGGCTTGCATGGCTTCAAGAATCGCGGTGTTGTCAGCTTGGTCAATCCCAAAAGGTTTTTCGCCTAATAAATGCTTACCACTTTTAATAATCTGCTGGTACAACGCACCGTGCAGATTATGCGGCACAGCACAATAAATCGCATCTATATTTGGATTCTCGAGTAAATCCTTGTAGTCGGTGCTGACTTGCTGTACACCAGAAAAATGATCACTAAACCAGTCCATCAAGTTTGGGTTTGAGTCGCAGACCGCCACGATTTCGGGTTTAACCTTCATATTTAGCAGATGCGCCCAACGAGCCGCCGCCGTAGCAAATTCGCGCCCCATTAAGCCACAACCGATAATTCCAAAACGCAGGGTTTTCACACCATCATCTCCAAAGCCATGCTCGGTGTTGCCCCATCATGCACCACAGCCATTAACGCCCGTGTAATTCCCGCAGGATTTAGGTGCTGAATCACATTGCGCCCGTACACAATCCCCGAAGCGCCTTGCTGTATTAGCCCGTAAGTTCGCTCGAGAATGACTGTATCGGGGACTTTTCCACCACCACGCACCAAGACCGGAATCCCGCCAGCCATTTCAATCACTTTATGATACTCGAGGATGTTATCGCAGGGGTCGGCTTTGATGATGTCCGCCCCAAGCTCAACTGCCTGACGCACCAGTGGCAGAATCTTCTCGAGTGTTCCATCCACCATGTAGCCACCTTTTAAGCTGTTGTCCTGCATCACAAGCGGTTCAATCATCAGAGGCATTCCAAAACGTTCGGCTTCTGGTTTTAAGCGCAAAATATTTTTGATACAGGCACGGTGCAACTCGGGTTGATTTGGCAGCATCAACAAATTCACCACAATACAGGCTGCATCTAAACGCAGCGCCTGCTCGAGTGGCGATTCGATAATTTCCGAAAAAAGCAGACTCGGCAAACTCGAGCCGTAGACATTAGCCACATCGGTTCGCAGTGCCAGCGCAGGTTTTTTTGAGCCTTTGATATGCTGTAAATGCCGCGCTTGACCAAGGCTCAGTTGCACCACATCTGGCGCAGCCCCAACCACCGTTTGCACCGCTTTTTGCATATTTTCGATACTGGGCAAAAAACTAAGCTCACCAAAAAAACCGTGGTCAATCGCCACATCAAAGCACTTGCCATCGGCAGCCAGTAAACGATTCAAACGCGGTAAGACACTCATCAGCAGACCTCAAAGATTGGGAGTTTAGTATAACAATTGGGAGGGTAGAAAACTGTACTCAATCCGCAACCGCAATACAAGAAAAAGCAACCCGTGCCTGAGTTGGCACACCAAAGCGAACCGTATGACGGGCTGGTAAACCAGCAGGAAAATGTTTGACGTACTCTTGGTTGCACTCCTCGTAATCATCTGGGTTGGTCAGCAGCATTGTGACCTGCACCACTTGCTCGAGTTTTGATCCAGCTTTGATGAGAATTTGTTTAAGCAGTTCTAGGGCGTTACGCACTTCGTCGGTGGCAGTTGCGCCACGGTCAATGCCTAGGGCAAGGTCATGAGGGGCTGCCTGACCAGAGACAAACACCAGCCCGGCGGCTCGAGTGGCACGACTAAAAGGACGGCTCGAGCCAGTTTCTGGTGGGTCAAAGAATTCAATCATCGGTTCAGTATAAGACAACCATGCTTTGACATTTGCAAACTTCAAGCGCATATATGATGCCAAAATTATGATACACTGTTTTTGGTGAAAATTTCACCAAAAACTCGATTAAGTAGGTGAAATTATGCTCATTCAATTTACTGTTGGTAATTTTCGTTCCATTGCCAATGAAATCAATTTTTCAATGGAAGCAGCCCCCACCTCAAAACGGGCTAAAAAAATGTCTGTTGATATTGAAAATCAGTTTGAGATACCAAACACAAAATTACTAAAATCTGCTATTTTATACGGCGCAAATGCAAGCGGAAAAAGCAATTTTGTACAAGCGCTTCGTTTTATGCGAAATTTTGTTTTGCGTTCCTCGGCAATGCAAATAGGCGACAACATTGATGTCTCAACATTTCGTTTTATTGAAGGTTTTGGGGAAAGACCATCATCGTTTGAAATTATTTTTTTTGCGTCGGACAAGAATACTTATCGCTATGGCTTTAGCGTTACCAACAAAAAAGTGATTGAAGAATGGCTTTATGTCAAAAGCGCTTCAAGAGAAAATTGCTTATTTGAGAGAAATGAACTGAAATTCGACATTAAAAAGAAATTCACTGAAGGCGAAAATATAGCAGATAAGACTCGAGAAAATGCCTTATTCTTGGCAACAGTTGCACAATTTAACGGAGAAATCTCGAGACTCATTATCAATTGGTTTAGGGGCATTCAAATTTTAGATGGCACTGCTGACCAAGCCCAAAGTTTATTAGCCGCTCAAGCAATCACAGATGAAGCAGTAAGAAAAAAAGTGAGTGATTTTATAAAGGAATTAGACCTTTCAATTCAGGATATTACTGTGGAAATAAGGTTGGATTCAGAACGCAGAGATCGCATATTTTTTAGTGGATTCCCACGTGAAATGCGTGGGGGAGTCAAAGACTTACCAATTTATCAGGCAATTACGCAACACAACAAATTTTCATCGGATGGTAACTTAATTGGTTCTGAGATGGTTGACTTATCCGAATATGAATCTGAAGGAACAAAAAAATTATTTAATTTTGCTCCTGCTTTTCTCGAGGGCTTAGAAAATCAAAGGATTTTTATTATTGATGAACTTGACGCAAAACTCCACCCCTTACTAACAACTGCACTTATTAAAATGTTTCACTCGAACACTGGTTCTGGACATTGCTCACAGCTTATTTTTACAACTCATGATACGAATTTGCTGACCTCAGAGTTGTTTAGGCGTGACCAAATTTGGTTTGCCGAAAAAGATAAATTGGGCGCAACCCAGATGTATTCGCTTTATGATTTCAAGCCTCAAGGTAAAAATGTCCGTACCGACGAGTTGTACGAAAAAAACTATCTGATTGGTAAATACGGAGCAATTCCATACCTTGGGAATTTGAGGTTCTGATATGGCTCGACACGCAAAAGCCAAATTTTCTCGAGGGCGCAAAGAACCCTTTAAGTCAACAAGAACAACGTATTTAATCTTTTGTGAAGGTGAAAAAACAGAAAAAAACTATTTTGAGGCTTTTCGCAGAGGTGCAAGAGTAGAAGAGTTTCTGGTTTTAGGGACAGGTATGAATACCAAAAGTATTGTCGAATATGCTGCCAGATTGTGTAAATTAGATGATTATGCCGTGTATGACGAGGCTTGGTGCGTATTTGATAAGGATAGTTTTACATCTGAGCAATTTAATACCGCTATTCAAAAAGCTCGAGCCAAAAACATCAAGGTTGCCTACAGCAACGAGGCATTTGAACTTTGGTATCTTTTGCATTTTCGGTATTCCGATACCCCTTCATCACGTACAAGTTACAAAAAAGAACTGAGCAAATACCTTGGAACTGAGTATCAAAAAAACGATCTCAATATGTACGGAACACTTTTATCTTTACAAAGTATCGCCATTAGAAACGCTAAAAAACTCGAGCAGAACCATGTCTCCAATTCACCCGCCGAACATAATCCTGTGACTTTGGTCTATCAATTGGTTGAATCCTTAAACAGTCTCGAGTAAATCTTAGCCCACTCGAGCCTAACGTGGTAATTCAAGGGTGACTTGGGTTTCTTGAGGTACGCGCACCAGCACTTCGCTTGGGGCGTACTTTGGTATTTCAATCCGAACTTTGTATTCTCCAGCCACTGGAAAGGCTACAGGACCCGGCACAGTTGCCAGCAATGCCCCAACTGCCAGTTGGCTTTCTTGGGGGGCGCTAACAATAATCAAACGCCCTTTAATGGTGGTGTTACCCGGTATCACAAATTGCACCACACTGCCACTTGAAGTGTCGCCTTGAACCGCTAAAGGCTGCGGATTGGGATTATTTGGAGGTCTGGGTTGACTGAGCAGAATGCCACCAATCACAATTAAAGCCCCAATAAGCACTGCGATAATAATCAAACGCCCTACTTTGGGTGGTGATTTTTTGGGTGTGACGACACTGCGCCAACTTTGGTCTTCTTCATCAAAACCAATACGAATGGCTGGGCGTGGTGCATCTGCGTCAGAATCATCATTGATACGGCTCGAGGGACGAATTGGCAGTTGGACATCGGGTTCGTCAGCCGCGAGGTGTTCGGGTTCACTGAGTTGGGCTGGTATTTCTGGGTGGCTTAGGTTGGCTTTAGGCTCGAGTTCTAGTGGTAATTCGGTTCGGGCTGGCTCGAGGGCTTGGGCTTCTTCTGGTTCGGGCTGGAGTTCTGGTTGTGGTTGTGGCTCGAGTTCTGGTTGTGGCTCGAGTTTTGGTTCTGGTTCGGGCTGAGACTCAAGTTCTGGTTTGACCCATTCAGGCTCGGTTGTTTTTAAGGATAGTTCGGCTTCAATAGCGTCTAATTTGGCTTCTGGGGAATCCAAATCTGATTCGTGTTCTGGGCTGGTTTGCACAAAAACCGCTTCGGGCGTGCGCTCTGGTTGTGGTAATTCTGGGACATGGAGCGTTGGCAACTCTGGGACATGGAGCGTTGGTAATTCTGGCTTGCTGGGCTTAAGACTTGGTTCGGCTTGAGGTAGCACTTTTTCGGGAATTTTCAGGGCTTTGGTGCGCTTAATTGGATTGCTGGTGTTGGTTTCGGTTTCTAAGAATTCGGTGGCTGATAATTCCAAGGCAGTTTCTACAATGTCTGGATGGGTTGGTTGGCGTGGTGGCAGCACTTGCTCGAGTGCCAAAACCAATTCTTGGGCAGTTGGACGCTCGCTTGGACGTGGGTTCAGGCAATGACCAATTAAACGCCCAAATTCACCCTCGAGCATTAAACGCGGTTTGCCTTTGCCAAACATGGTGATGCTTCTTGCCCAAGCAAACATGTCAGTAGCAAGACTGATGTTGGTTTCTGGGGCTTGATAATCGGGATTGGCTTTACCCCAAGGTAAACCCCAACCCTCGATCAACAGATGGTCGCCGCAAGCAAAAAAATGACTTGGTTCAAGATTGCCATGGGTTAGCCCAACGCTGTGGGCATCGGCTAAGGCGCGACTGCTGGCACGAACCAACCATTCAAGACGTTGTTTGGTCAAAATGGGTTTAATTGGGTTGTAGCCCGGGGCGCTGCTGGTAATCACAAAACCAAGCTCATGCTCAAAGCCGATTTCAAGAACACTGGGAATATGCTCGCTGTAGACCTCGGCAATCGCACTGGGTTTTTCGGGCATGGTGTAAATAAAGACTGGCATCCCAGTAATCAAATCAATACCTGCAAAAGTTTGGATGTTACCTGTTTTTAAGGCAATGCCACCAAAGACTTGCGCTCGAGCCGGATGCTCAAGCAGCAAACGAGTTGCGGCATATTGGGAAAAAGTCTGCATTCAAAATACCATTTGTGATGAGGAAGATTCACCCTTATGCACTAAGAAAGGTTTACCCCCTGTAGGATGCAGCATACAATATCTTGGGTGAAAACTCACGTCACATACAAGTCAGGTGCAATTACGGTGTTATCAGAAAAAACGATAAAGTCAAAATCTGCAACTCAATCGGTAAACATCGGTTGAAAAATCAGGTCGTAATTGATTTCAGCGAGGCTCGAGCAGCCACTCCAGCGCATTCCTTGCACAAACTCCTCGAGAATCCGGTGTGGATTGAGGCTACCGGGGACAACCACTGCATCCGCACCAAGCGCAATGTAGCGCAACACATCCGAACCACTGCGTAAACCGCCGCGAGCAAAAAGCAGCGTGTCGCCGATGGCATCGCGGATGTCAGCCACCAAACTTGGCAGACTCGGACCACCAATAATACTGCTCAGGCTCGAGCAACCAATAATCGCATCTGCCCCCGCTTCGGCTACCAATTCAGCATCGCGTGGGTCAAGGATTCCCGCAATCACAAAAGGCACGCCGGCGGCGGCTTTCAGTTCGCCCAATTCGGCGGCGCTACGTGGGCGGGTCTCGGCGGCATTCTCGAGCATTGCAAAGTCAATCCCTGCGGCAATCACACCGTATTCCTGCATTTGGCGCATTAAGGGCATCAAGCGTTTCATCTTAAACGGCGGCACAAGGTAAATGCTGCCAAGGGCATCTTCTGCCCTAGCTGTGACCCTGCCCAGCCAATTGGCTGGGGCTTCTGCCCAAAGTGGTCCACTTAACTCGGCATTCAGTGCCTTAAAAGTTGGAACGACTTCATCGGCATCATGAATCACACGCGGCAGTAACTCGAGTGCGTCAAGCGCCCGAAGGTCTTTTTGGTACATACCAACTACAATAGCACCAGTGGCGTTACAAAATCTGCTAGGCTACCGAGTATGAAAAGAATGGCTCTGATTGGTCTTCTGGCATTATCAGCTTGCGCTCCAGCCCCGAAAGGAAACAGTCTGGCGGAACAGGTTTTTGAGCAGACCAGTTCGCTTTTACTCGAGCAATACTATGGTTTTTCACTCGAGAAGTTAAATAATGTACTCGCCGCAGGCAGAAGCGACTTGCAAAAAGCCTGCTCGAGTCTTGGTTCGGCGTGTGCGGGCAGTGTGGCGCATCCGATTATCGCTAAAATGCTTGACCAACTCGAAGACCCGCATACTTTTTTTGAGAATCCCGCCCAATTTACCGAATCACAACGCGCTCGCACTGGACAAGGTGGAAGTTTCCCAGTTCTGGGGATTGTCAGTGTTTACCGCACAAAAAGTAACGGGCGCTTAATCACCGATGTTGCACCAAATATGGCAGCCGAAAGCGTCGGTTTAACTCGAGGCGACATGATTGTGGCACTGAACGGTAAGCCCTTACCTGTTGGCGACGACCAAAGCAGTTTGGCGTTACGCGACGAAGTTCGCAGTGGTCGTGAATTTAGCATGACCGTGCGGCGGGCTGGGCAAAACCGCGAAATCAAAGCCATAGGTAAACTGGCAACTGTGCCGCGCTTACCGAGTCTGCAAAAACCAGTCGGTGTTCCTTTAAGCGTGGCAGTGATTCGGATTCCAGATTATGTACCACCGCAAGTGGCTGACCAGACCCACAAACTGATTAACCAAGCGATTAAAAACGGCGCAAAAAGTCTGGTGCTTGACCTTCGCAGTAACGCGGGTGGGGCTGCCACCAATTGCCTCAGTGTGTCTGGGGCATTGATGGGACGAACTGGCGTAATCTTTGAAGGCAAAACCAAGCGTGAGCAATATGTCTATAACAATGGCGTGGTGACTGGTTCAACGGGCGCTCGAGCTTCGGTCTCTGAAGTGGCTAATTTTACAGGCAATGTAGCGGTGCTGGTGGATAAACAAAGTGCCAGTTGTGCCGAAATTACCCCAGCCTTACTGCAAAGTGCTAAACGTGGCGCAATTATTGGCGAACCAACTTACGGCATCCTCAACACTGGCACACTGACTTTTCCTTTACTCGATGGCAGTGGTCTGACGATCACCACAGTTCGCACTTTGGACTTAAACGGTGCTGCTTTGCCCCCTAAAGTCACCCCTAATTTTGTACAACCCGAGGATTACGATGCGCTCGAGACCAGTGCGCGGGACATCATGCTCGAGAAGGCAGTGCGGGTGGTGCAGGGCTTAGATACCATAAGCAGTCCCCAACCAATCCAATCCCCAGAAATACTTCTTCAACGTCCTCGTCTTCAACAAATCGTTGTTAGAAATTAAAAGCCTCTACTCGAACAAGGGCTTTTAATTACTCGAGGGCATCCATTTCGCTATCAAAAAGGGTTTGGCTATGCACTGCAATATGCGATAGTGAAGTCAGTAGTTCTGCATGAAGGTCGCTCGCCTTTGCATCTTCCCAACTCGAGGACTGAGCCAAAACATAGTATTTTTGCAGTGCCTCAAATTCTGTGAATAACTCTTGCCACAAGGCTGAGCTAGTCTCGAGAATTGCTTCGTTGCTTTTTTGGAAGTCGCTTTTCACGCCGAGCGATGGTTTCTTGCCACGCGTCAATTTCGGTTTGCCAGTGCGTGGAATCTCGGCTGTTTGGTTGGTTTTGAAGTTTAGATTCATGTTCGGCAATCCTTTCTCGCAATTTGGCAATGACTTTCTTGGCTTGTTTATTTTTAGTCACAACATCCCCAAAGTAGCATAGCAGTTTTTCGGCGGTTCTGTTTTTGATTTCAACTTGGTAGTAGACTGCGCCATGTGAGACTCGAGGCAAGAATATGAACTTTGCAGCCCTGTTTGCCTTGGCTCTTGCGCCAGCCTTGTTCTGGTTTTGGTTCTTTGCACGCCGTGACTATAACCCTGAACCAACTTGGTTACTGCTGCGAACCTTTGCTTGGGGCATGGCAATGGTCATTCCAGCCGCACTCTTAGAGCTTGGAATCTCGAGTGCTTTCGGGGTAACAGCGATGTTTTTGTTTGTCGGGATTATTGAAGAAGGTTGTAAATTACTAGCGGCTTTATCGGTGGCTAAACGCCATGAATTTGATGAACCGATAGATGGTTTGATTTATGCCACGGCTGCCGCGCTTGGTTTTGCGACGCTCGAGAATGCCTTTTATTTACTCGAGCATGGCGCAAGTTTAATTTTGGTTCGCGGTCCGATTTCTACGCTTGGGCATATTCTTTTTGCTGGCGCTTGGGGCTACGCCATGAGTTTACGGCGTTTTAGCACCGGGCGTTTTCTGCTCAGGCGCGGCTGGTTGCTGGCGGCTTTAATGCACACGGTTTTTAACTTTTTGTTGCTTGGTGCGGGTGGCAACACGGGTCTCGAGTGGTTGTTGTTGCCATTTGCTGGCTTAATGATTGTGATGTGGCGTTTAATGGGTTCGTACTATGCTCGGGTGCAACAAATTCCTAAACCTGTGGTGCGCTTAGAACTCGACCAAACTTAGTTGCATCCCTAGGTCAGAAGTGTTTTAGCAAAGGTCGGTATCACTCTTCCTCGAAAGGTCGGTATCACTTTCCCTCGAGAACTTGGTATTCTCTGGCTCGCATGAACGAAGTCAGTCTGGCTTTAGAACACAATGATTTTGAAACGGCTTTTTCGTTGCTTCAAGCTGCTTTACAGCGTTCCCATGACCCACGCCAGCAAGCTGCTTTGGCGCTCGAGTTGGCATCTGTTTATGCCTTGTTCGGTGTCGGTGGGATGGATGGTCTAGCCACCAGTCTTGACCAAGCGGTTTTTTATAATCCAGAATTAAAGTCAGATGCCTTGTTTTTGGCACTAAATGCCAATCGTTTTGCTTTTACTTTTGAAGAGTTTCCAAGTTCCGATGAACCACGTCTCAAAGCCATCCAAGCGGCTCGAGCCGCCGCTAGTGGCAGCAGTGTGGCGCGGTTCTATGCGGGCAGTGCCTTAATTGCCCTTGGTGAATCTGAACTCGGTTTAAGTGTTCTCGAGTCGGTCTCCGATTTACCTGTGTTTTTGCAATGGCGGGCGTGGTCTTGGCGCGGTGGGGCGTTAGAAGAACTTGGGCGTTGGCGTGATGCCAGCCTTGCCTATCATCATGCAGCGCAAGGGGCGAGTGGTTCGGACAAAGCTGCATTGTTACAAGATAAAGCCGCGATGCTACTCGACTTAGAAGAACCGCACGAAGCCCTGATTGCCCTAAAAGAAAGCCACGCAGCAGTTCTAGGCTTAGAAACCCCGCTTGATGCTGCCGCCCGTTTGCACCTTGAAGCCAGAGCGCACCTGATGCTCGAGAATCCGCGTTTAGCCAAGGAGCGCTCTGAGTTAGCGGTGCAACTCGAGACCAGTGTTGGCGAAGCCAGTTTTCCAGTGGCGTTAGTGATGGCGCAAAGTCTAGCCGCCTTAGAAGATTGGACTTTGGCAATACCAGCCTTTGAACGAGCCGTTACTTTATCCGAAGAACCTGATAGGGGTTTTGCCCTGCATGAACTTGGTTTAGCCCAAATGGATGCGGGTTTACCTGATGAATCGCGCCACAGTTTAAGCCGTGCTTTACTTGAACCGAGCTATCCACATAAAGCCGAGCTTCACGCCGACCTTGCCGAACTCGAGTACCGCCTTGGAGAATTTGACAGCGCTGAACGCCAAGCCCGAATCGCCCTCGAGATGGATGCCATTGTTCCCGCCAGTTTATTACTGGCAAACATTGCCTACGAGTATTACCGCTTAGACGACGCACTGGATCATTATGCCCGGGCATTAGAACACGCAACCGAAGCCAGCCGTGATTGGGTGATTGCCAATCAGATGACCGCCGATACCTTGGTGCAACTTGGTTGGCGTTCCCCAGAGCGAATTCTGCACCATGCCAGCCTTGCCTTGCCGCATTTGGATGCCGCCGACGAATGGGCAATTACCTTAGAAGGCTACATTGACCGAGCAAGGCAGTTAATTGCGCCAAGTGGCACAATCTCGAGAACCCTCAACTGATGTAACACCAATCCTCGCCAGATTCCAGTCCGACTTTTCGCTAACACCACATTCTCGAGATTGTGATGCGTTTTATGGTCACGGTGCATCTCGAGGGTTGGCGCAAGGGCATCAGGGTCTAAAAAACTCGAGGATTTCTGCTTGAATGAGTGGCATGTGGGTTTCGTTAATAAAATGGTCGCCCTCGGGAATCACCACCAAACGACTTTGTACACCTGCTTGATCAAAGGCAGCCTCTAAAGCCTTGGCTTGGGCAATCGGCACAAGTGTATCCAATGCCCCATGCACAATTAAAGTTGGCGCAGACTGGCTCGAGACTTGGTGTAATGGGCTGGCGGCTCTGGCAAGTTCTGGGTGTGTATCCGCCCTTGCATCAAGCAAAAACCCAAAAGCTGTATCCGCATACTCGAGCGCCCAATCTACTGCGTTACTCAAATCGGTTGGTGGGCAAATACAAGCCACGGCTTTCAGATTACTGGGGACATCCGAGCCAAGCAGTGCTGCAATGTGCGCTCCTGCCGAAATTCCCCAAGCGTAGACTCGAGTTGGGTCAATGTTGAATTGAGTGGCATTTGCACGCAGGAATCGCACCACGGCTTTGGCATCTTCAAACTGAGCAGGAAAAAATGCTTCTTGGGCATAGCGATAATTGGCACTGACCACACAAAAACCTGTATGGGCAAGAAATTCGGTTTCGGGTGGGTGCTTACCAAACATATGCCAGCCACCCCCATGAAAATGAATCACTACAGGTAGGGCGGTACTCAAGTCTGGACGCATGATGTCAAGTAGGTGCGCTCGAGTCGTCTCGAGACCATATGCCACATTTGTTTTTACGATAAAATCATTCATGGTTGATGCTCCCTTGATTCAAAACCCTTCCCAAAAATAGAATCATGATGTCTTGAAGCGCAAGTCTTTGCAAAATGCTGATTCTCAAACCAGAACAAGAGTATTTAACCATTTCCAATACCTTGCAATGGCGATTGCAATACGCTCGAGTGATCGAAAAGGCTGGAGCGGAAACTGGACTGGGCGAAATTATCGAACTCGAGAAGACGCACCTCTACCCATTACTCAAAGGCTCGGACATTGGCAGTGGGAAAGCATGGCGTAAAAAATTTGTTTTAGTCAGTCCAGTACAAAATGCGGTAGACTAATGGCATAAGCACAGGCTCGAGATGGGTTAAGGATGATTGAAACGAAAATAGATTTTCAAACCAATACTCCAGAAGGCGTAGTTTTTGTTGTGCATAGCGTACCAGCCCGAATCAGACGTTCACCAGAAGGACAGGAATTTCGTACATTTTCAATGGCTGTTTCTTTGCGATTAGATGAACTTATAAAAGATGTTTTGGCTCGAGATAATACGCCTAGAACAGTTGAACTCGAGTTTTGATAACTAGATAATGTGAATTGGTATCTAATAATGACACACGGATATGTATACATTCTAATTAACTCCTCCTTAGCTGGGATGGTAAAAATTGGTCGCACAATTCGTGATAGTCAGGCTCGAGCGAGAAAGCTTTTTGCAACAGGTGTACCCACTCCGTTTGAAGTAGCTTTTGAAGTTTTTTCAAACGATCATGAAGGTCTTGAGGCAGAAATGCACGCCCGATTAGTAGATTATCGCGTGAATAAAAATAGGGAATTTTTCCACTACCCTTTACTGGAAGCTATTAACCTTCTTATTGAACTAAGTGGTTCTAAATTTGACTCTACAGAATCTGGTTTTAGTGCAATCAGCATTTTTCATCGCTTAAAAGAAAAGTATCCTAACTGGATTGATCCAAAAATCGGAAATGTCCAGATCGTACAAACAAATGAGCGAGTTTGGTTAGAAATTCTTGAAGAAAGAGAAATCGCGGGCTACCTAAAAGACCAAATTATCAAGCGTACAGACCTTGGTTTTATTTCTGGGGATGAACATGAAAATACTTTTTTTGATTGTAAAGTGTCAGTTGTTGAAAATGCTCGAAAATTCATTGAAGAATTTGGTCCGATTTCAATTATCAACACTACAGACCTTTTTGACGAAGCAGCTAATCGAGAAATCTATGCCAATTTTGATTTTTCTCAAAAAATCTAATCAAGTTTTACTTAGCCTACTCGAGCCTGAGCTTGACGCGTAAGAAAGACCAGAATTCAAATTCGTAACGCCCGTATCGGCTTGGCTAACTCGAGACTCGGGTCAGTTCCCCACATCGTAAAATCAGCTTTATACCCTATTTTAACTTGCCCATACCACTTTTCCCAGCCAGCAGCTTTGGCAGCCCCAATCGTGTATCCCTTGAGTGCTTCGAGTGGCGTTAAGCATTGCTCACTCATAAACGGTTTGCCATCTAAGCCCAAACGCTTCACGGCTGCCTCGAGTCCAAGGGTTGGTTCTGGTGTGGCGACACTGGCATCTGAACCAAGCGCCAGCGTTGCACCAGTCTCGAGTAAAGTTCTGAATGGGTAGGTAGTTTTAGCTCGAGTCTCGCCAAGTAAGCCAAAAACGGGTACGGCATCATCTACCAAATGAATCGCTTGGACACTAGCAACAATACCGAGTTTCCCAAATCTGGCAATATCAGCAGGGGAGAGGTGCTGGGCGTGTTCAAGCCGCAAACGCACGCCCCTTGCATCTGCCAAAGGTTTTAATTTCTCGAGAACATTCAGCACTTCATGGTTTGCCCTATCGCCTATCGCATGAACCACTGGGGTGAATCCCATCTCGAGGGCGCGACGACCCCGCTCGAGAATCAGTTCTGGCGGGTCGGCAATCACACCAGTTTCGGTTGTGTCAAGGTACGGCTCGAACATCCAAGCAGTGCGCGAACCGAGTGCGCCATCGGCAAAGAATTTAATGCCGCAAATCTTGACCAAATCGCCTGTGCCGCCGCGTAATCCTGTGGCTTCTACAGCTTCTAAATCCGCATGGGGAATACTGCTCCAGACTTGCAAAGGCAGTTCTTGGCGTTGCTCGAGTTCTTGAATTGCCCGTAAACTCATGGCTGGCTCGAGTGCCATGGTGTGAACACTGGTGTAGCCCCACGCTTCGAGTTGAGCGCAAGCACGTTTTGTGGCGGTCACGCATTCCTCGAGTGTCGCGGCGGGAATGGCACGGCGCACTAAATTCATGGCATTTGGCTCGAGGAACATTCCGCTTGGGTTGCCGTTTGCGTCGCGTATAATCCGTCCGCCTTCAGGGTCTGGTGTACCCGTGTGAACTCCAGCCAACTCGAGCGCTTTGGAATTGACCCAAGCGCTATGCCCGTCCCTCGAGCGAATAAAGACTGGTTGATTTGGGGCAACAGCATCTAGGTCGGCGGCGGTCGGGTAGGTGCTTTCACTCCAACGATTGGGGAACATCCCGCCACCTTGCAGCCAATCTGTACCACCTGCTCGAGTGGCAATTAACGCTAAGCCTTCTTGGAGGGTCTGACAGGCGGATAAATCCAGTGAGGCTAACGAAAATCCGTACCCCGTTAAGTGAATATGGGCATCGGTCAGTCCGGGTGTGAGAAATGTGTCCGTGTAATCCAGAATTTCGGCTTTGGGTGCAATCGCAAGGCAGTCTTCTCGAGAACCGACAAACCGCACCAATCGGTTAGAAACCAAGACCGCTTCGGCTCGAGGTTGCACGGAATTTAAGGTGATGATGTTGGCTAAAACAATTTGTTCCATACTCTGCATTATGCTCTATTCAAAGCCCAATTGGGTATTGGTTAGGGCAGAAAAACCACTCTGTGACGCTTGGTGTATTAGTTTGCAATTCGAGGTAGATTCGACCATGACATAAAATTATACTCAGCCGCAACTTGTACCATGCCCAAGTTTTGTTACTGTAAAAAGGCGAAAGGTTTTTGCCTCTGCCCTTTCGCGGTACACTCGAGCTATGGCTTTAACCCAAACCGTTGTCTTACTGCATGGCGAATTGAACGACTCGAGTTCTTGGGATGCTACTTTTGAGGTCTTATCGGCTCAGTTTCAAGTCTTGCGGTATGACCGTTCACCAATTGGAACATTGGAAACACACCTTGAAGAATTGCTCGTTTTCATAGAACAACCACAACTCGAGAAAATTCATTTGGTCGGACACAGTGGCGGTGGTGTCTTAGCGCTTGTGTTTGCAGGAATGCACCCAGAAAAAATTTTGTCATTAACGCTGGTGGATAGTCTGGCACGGCTTGATATTCCACTCGAGACCAAGATTCGCAGTGTTTTATCAGCGCTTGAAGTTGGTGGCTCAAAACTGGCGTACACCGTAGCCGTGCCTTGGTTATTTGGGGCAGATTTTTTGATTCAAAGTAAAGAGCGCTTGGCAGCAGCTTTGGCTCGAGCCGAAAGCATCCCGCTCGAGGTATTAAAAGCCAACCTTTTATATGTGCTGAACTTTGGAGATAAGCGAAAAATGCTCAGGGCGATTGAATCACCAGTATTGGTTTTGGTTGGCACAGATGACGTGCTGACCCCGATGCGTTATAGCCACGAAATTGTTGAATGGGTCAAACCCGGACTTGGGGTACTGGTGACGATTACTGGGGCTGGGCATAACACACCACTCGAGAAACCCAATGAATTCAACCGTGTCTTACTTGGTTTTTTATCTCGAGTAGGCGATTTCACCAAACCACTCTGGGATGACCTCGAAGACCCTGAAGACGCAGGAGGGGACTTCAACGATTACGACGCGCTGCTCGAGCCGAGTTAAGCTATTTTTTCTTTGCTACAAGGTAATAAAAGCTGTCACTTCTACGCAATGTAAAAACCATTAAACGCTTGCCATTATCAAAATTTTCATACTCAATCCGAGTGCGGGTTTCACCTGCTGGTGCAGCTACGGGCAGCCTCGAGTTTTCAAAGTAGCCTGCGGCGGCAAAACCCGTTGCCAGATTAGCAATGTAAGCATCAGCTAATTTACTGGCTAAACCCTTAGCTAAATACAAGGTGTACCCCTCATACTTGGCTTTGTCTGCCCCGAGTAAATCGGCGAATTGACCCGTTAAAGTTGGGTTTAGGACTTGATAAGACCCCGATGGTAAACGCACCGAACTGTCGAGCGTACCGATGATACTGGTGACAATCAGTAACTCGGCTACGGTTTGCGCCACCACACTTAAACTCGAGAAGGCAAGCAGTGCCAGTAAAATTCGTAAGGGTTTCATGTCAGCAGTTTACTCGAGAAGATGACTCGTGTCTGTGAAAAAAAACCAGAGGCACAATGCTTCTGGTTTTGATGTCTGGGTTTAATGGCTCACTGCCAATGCTTTGCCAATTTCAACTCGCGTCAGCCAATGCGAAAAAGCTGGGTTACGCCCACGTACCACGTCCTCAAAAGTTGCCCTGAGTTTAGTGGTGATTGGACGGTTCACATCACCAACTTGGCGTTTGTCCACTTCGCCGACTGGCGCAACTTGGGCAGCCGTGCCGGACAAGAAAATCTCATCGGCTAAGTACAATTCTGAGCGGTCAATTTCGCGCTCCAAAACTGGAATCTCTAAATAATGGGCAAGTTCTATGATACTGCGCCGTGTAATCCCCTCGAGAACATCTGCCGTAATTGGAGCGGTAATCAAGACACCATCACGCACCATAAAAAGATTGGCAGCACTGGCTTCAGCGATTTTACCGCGTTCGTTCATCATGATTGCATCGTCATAGCCATTAATCTGGGCTTCGTCTTTGGCGATTGAGCTATTGACATATGCCCCACCGATTTTGCCTCGGGCGGGGATGGCATTGTCCACCACACGCCGCCAACTCGAGACCATCAAACGCAACGGACGGTCTTCCCCAAAGTAATTACCAAGGTTCATCATATAGACACTAAAGCCACCACCAGCGTGACCAATACTTGGACCTAGGCTCAGGTCAGATTTATAGGCAAATGGACGGTAGTAACAATCGGTATTGGGGGCGTTCTTCTTGGTGAGTTCAATCACCGCATTTTGCAAGTAAGCCACATCGCCGGGCAACTTAATTTTTAGTAAACCAGCACTTCTCGAGAAGCGAAGCATATGCTCAGGTAATCTAAAAATACTGACCGCCCCATCATCGCCGCAGTACCCACGAATCCCACCAAAGCAAGACAAACCGTATTGCAAAGCCAAGGTTGCCACAGAAACATTGGCTTCTTCAAACCGCACAATGTTTTCCTTAAAAAAAGCGTACTCGAGAAATTGATTATTTGCCATAAAAATCCTTTTTCAAGAAAATACTCAACACCAGAAATATGGCGTTGAGTATTTGGGAAATCTGTTTATTTGGACAACTCACCAATCAAAGCAAACATCGGTAAGAACATACCAGCCACAATCACACCAACAATCGCACCGAGAAAAATAATCATAATCGGTTCGATGGCAGCTGTTAATTGATCCACGGCTTCATCTACTTCACGCTCGTAGTAATCGGCGACCTTATCAAGCATCGTGTCCAAACCACCGGTTTCTTCACCAATGGCGACCATTGAAACAACCATGGGCGGAAAGACATCGGTGGCAGCTGCCATTGGCTGCGACATCTGTTCACCCTGCATGACTGCGTTTTTGGCGTTTGTTAAAGCATCTTCAACAATGGCGTTATTCGATGTACCACGAACAATATCGAGAGATTCGATGATATTTACACCACTTTTAATCAGCAAAGACAAGGTTCTCGAGAATGATGCCAGCGAAGCCTTGGAGATGAGATTGCCAAAGACAGGGGCTTTCATTTTGAAGCGATCAATCACATGCCGACCTTGGTCAGTTTTGTAATAATAATGGTAAGCTACAGCTAAAGCACCAATAATTAAGCCTAAAAGCCAAGTTTGGTTCATCAAAAACTGTGAAACATTATCTAAGAAAATTGTTAATGCTGGTAGGTTCGCATTGGGGTTAATTTCTTTGATCATTCTCGCAAACTGTGGCACAATCGTGGTCAACAAAAAATAGGTAATGCCAAGCGCAAAAACCAAAACGATGGTCGGGTAAGTCAGCGCACCACGAATTTTGCCACGCAAAGCCAAGTCTTTTTCTTTGAAAATCGCCACTCGGTCAAGCACCGTGTCAAGCGTACCAGAGACCTCGCCAGCCCTTACCAAGTTTATAAAAAGACGGTCAAAAACATTTGGGTATTTGATCAAAGCATCCGAAAAAGGAATACCGCTTTCAACAGTCTGGCGAATATCTCGCAGAATTTTCTTTAAGCCCTTATGTTCAGACTGGCGTTGCAAAATGGTTAGGGACTGCACCAATGGCAAACCAGCATCAATCATGGTTGCCATTTGACGCGCAAAAATTGCTACAGGTTTTAAGCCGGGGGTTTGGTTTTCTTCGTTTAAGAAACCCGGTAATTGCAAATCTTGGTTAATACCTGTTTTGGGTTCGGTGATTGAAACGATTAACAAATTCTTTTCGCGCAGTTTATCACGTACCATCTTGGAGCTATCAGCTTCCATGGTGGACAAAATAATTTTTCCTGCGGCATCGCGGACTCGGTAAGTGAAAATGGGCATACTAACCTCCGTGGATTCTCGAGAAACTCGAGTGGGTTTGGAATAACACAGTATAGCCCCTAAATCGTTTGTTGTGCTTAACTTTCTAGGCGCTCTGGTTTTAGCAGTGGGAACAACAGCACATCACGAATACTGGTTTGGTTGGTTAAAAGCATCACAAGGCGGTCAATCCCAATACCTAGCCCGCCGGCAGGTGGCATTCCGTACTCGAGGGCAAGCAGGAAATCCTCGTCTTGTTCTGGGGCTTCGTCGTCACCTGCGCTGCGTCTGGCGGTTTGGGCTTCAAAGCGGGCGCGTTGGTCAAAGGCATCGTTGAGTTCCGAAAAAGCATTGGCAAGTTCAAAACCACTGGCAAAAAGCTCAAAACGTTCGGTTACGCCAGTTAAACTGCGGTGCGGTTTGGCAAGTGGACTAATGACGACTGGATGATGAATCACAAAAGTGGGGTTATGAATCAGTGGTTCGACATACATGCCAAATAACTTATCGAGCAGCTTGTAATCTGGAACAGCTTTCCATTGTGGGTACTTGGCATCACAAAAACCCCGCAGCTTATCCAACTCGAGTGGGTCAAAATCGAGGTCTGGAACATGTTCTTGCAACGCTGGGAGATACTCGAGACGAGCAAAAGGGGCAGCAAAATTCAGGGTTTTGTCTTCGTAAGGCACATCGGTACTGCTTAAAATATCAAGTGCAAGATGTGAAAAAAGTTCTTCGACCAACTGCATAATTCCTTCGTAATCGGTGTAGGCTTGATATAACTCGAGCATTGTAAATTCTGGATTGTGGGTTTGGTCTATGCCTTCGTTGCGATAAACCCTGCCAATTTCATAAACCCGTTCAAAGCCACCAACCAAAAGGCGCTTTAGGTGTAACTCGAGGGCAATTCGCAACGAAAAATCATGACTAAGCGCATTGTGATGGGTCACAAATGGTTTGGCTTCTGTGCCACCCGCGATGGCTTGCAGGGTTGGACCTTCGACTTCAATGAAGCTCTTGGCATCCAAAAAATTACGGATAAAACGCACAATTTTACTGCGGGTCAAAAACACCTTTCTCGAGTCTGGTGAAACAATTAAATCTAAGTAGCGGCGACGGTAACGCAACTCCTTATCGGCTAAGCCATAATAATCGCTTGGCAGAGGATGTAACGACTTCACGAGCGGCGTAAAACCAGTCACTTTGACCGAAAGCATTCCCGTCTTGGTGGTCATCAGATGCCCAGTAATGCCAAGAATATCGCCTAGGTCAATAAATTTAGCGGCATCAAATTGCGGTACAGCATTCTTGGAGATAAACAGTTGAATTCTGCCAGACTGATCTTGTAAATCGGCAAAAATCAGTTTTCCAGTATCACGCCAAGAAATAATTCGCCCTGCCAGACTGACTTTTTCCTCAGTCCATTCCAGACTGGGTTCAAGCGGAACAGGATGGTCGGCGTGCAGACCAGCCGCCGAATGCGTTTGGTTATACGTGTATGGGAAACGGGCAAAACCAGCTTTCTCGAGGGCAGCAAGGTTATTCAGGCGTGACGCGGTTTGTTCATGGATTTCGGACATAAAACTCCTTAAAACATTTGTCGAATGTGGCTCGTAAAAAGGTCTCGAGCAGCGCAAATGGACATGGGTTCAGGCGCAGCACTTAGCCGCGCAGTGGTTTTCGAGCAATCAGCAGCGCAATGCGTAGATTTGGTTTTTGCATTGGCGCATTCATGTACCCATTCTAAACCAATCTGGTCTCGAGTGCCAAGAACACATGGTCTCGAGTTGTCAGAACATGTTTTTATTGGACTGCGTAAGCGGTGGTGTCTATTCCTTCCATGGCTTCGCCAAGCATTTCCGAGACCATTTCGCGTACCTGTACAGTTTTCATGCCCATATAATTACCAGTCACACGAATATCGGCGCTGTTTGCCAGTTCAAGCTCGAGTTCAATTTCACCTAGATTATCGGTTAATCTTGGTTCTAAGGTGTTGCGAAGTTCCTCAAATAAGCCATCCCAATCAAAATAAGGCATGGGTT
The DNA here is from genome assembly GCA_031414595.1 of Deinococcales bacterium. Taxonomy (GTDB): domain Bacteria; phylum Deinococcota; class Deinococci; order Deinococcales; family JAAFIG01; genus JAAFIG01. The sequence continues at coordinate 19,796 of JANNVX010000098.1, read as the reverse complement.
TTTCTTTGCCTTTCGAGTCAAACGAGGGCAGTGGGCGGGGAAACTTCAATGTAATTCTATTCATAAATTAAGTTTAGAATACGATGTAAACAGAATTGGAATGTGAGAATCATTTAACGCAATTGATTGGCAAGAGCAGTTAAGGCGCGGTGCAAATCCTTGACTGTGGTCTCGAGCGATAGAAGCGCATCATCTGGCAGTGAAGCAATTAAACGCCTCGATTGGCGCAGCGCAGTTTGGGCGCGTTTTTTATCACCAAGCATCAGGCAGGCTCGAGCCAGTGCAAATTGGGTCACAGGGTCGTTGGGTTCTAGGTAAGCGGCTCGGCGTAAGACCTCTAGGGCAGCTTGTGGTTTGTTCTGCTCGAGATAATTAAGCCCTTCTAAGGTTTGGCTGTTTTGACTATGAACAACTGGTGGAGGGCTGTTTGGGTCTATTGGTGGTTCATAAGGTGGCAGTTCAACAGTGGCGTTGGCTGGCGGTGTTTCTTTGGTTGGTGGGCGACGTGGAATCTCGAGGGTCGGTTGCTTGGGCTTGAATTCCAAACTTGGGGTTTTGCTGACCCGAGGCATAAATTCCAAACTTGGGGTTTTACTGGGACGCGGCATAAACTCTAAACTTGGGTGTTTTGTGGCTGTGCCTTCTTCAAGCCACGGGACTCGAGCCAAATGTGGGGTCAGTTCGGCTTGAGAGACCCGTTGCCAAATAATTGCGCCATCTTCAAAAACAGGTTGTAAATTGGCTTTTTCTAAAGTCTGCCGAGTCGGAGGTGGGTCAGAAGGTCCTAAGACTAACCAGCCGCCCATACTGAGCCGAGCCGCAAGGCGTTCATAGATTTTTTGCGCCGTGCGATTAGAAAAATAAATCGTGACATTGCGGCATAAAATTAAATCCATTTCTGATGGTACTGCCCAAGCATCGGCAATTAAATTCAGCAGTTCAAAGCGGGCATATTGGCGCACTTTTTCATTCAGTTGCCAAGTATCGGCTTGTTGGCTAAACCAGTGTTCACGCCACAACATCGGTGTATCCCGAAAAGACCATTCGTTGTACAGCGCAGCTTTGGCTCGTTCAAGAATAACGGGGTTTAAGTCTGTGCCTAAGACCTCGAGTTGCCAAGGTTGTTCGTTTAAGAACTCGAGTGCCAGAATAATCAGGGTATAGACTTCTTCTCCACTGCTGCACCCAGCCGACCAGAAACGCCATGCCCGACGCGGTAAACGTGACTGAAATAGACTTGGTAAGACGCGCTTTCGCAGCACCTGCATCTGTGGTTGAATACGGTGAAAATGTGTCTCTGGAATCGTAAATTGGGCTGCAAAACGCTCGAGTATAAGTGGTTCAGACTCGAGCCATGCAAGCGTTTCTAAAGGTTCTTGGTTGCGCTCTAAACTGAGTTGCAATAAAGACGCATGACTCTGGGTAACTTGATTACTTTTTAAGCGTAAGCCCGTGGCATTTTCAATGATTTTTAATAAACGTGATTCAAGGGCTTCCATTGTTAAGCCCGAATTAGCTCGCCAGGGTCAAAAACCTCTGGGCTGATTAACGGCAAGGTTTCATCGGCAAAACGTACCAATTGTGAAGCTACCGAGCCAGCACTGGTATTGATTTTTTCGATTTGTGAAGCCGCAATTTCAAGCGATTCTTCGACCGCATCCACCCACAGTAGAAACCGCCTAGGGTGGGTTATTTCAACAAAATGATGCTCCAAACTAAGCACAACGGGGGCTTGAGCCAAACGCCCACGCGGGTCAACCACCGCCAAATTTGCCCCTGCCACATTCAGCACACCAACTATACCGCCAGATAAGCCCTCGATGGGCAACCAAGTGGCAGCCGTCAGGATTCTCGAGACGTGTTCGGCGGACAGCACAAAACGGGCTTTGTCGGTTCGGCAAATCAGGGCAAGCACGTCTTAAGTATACACGCCCTAGGGACAGTCTACGGGTTAATTTAGGCGCTGCTTGGGTTTGCGTTTGGCTTGGGGCAAATCCACTCGAGTAATACTCATGCTGGCATTGCGGTACTCAAGCTGCATTTTAATGGCTTTGGCTTTTTGCTCGACTAGCAGCGCTCGGCGTAAATTGCTTTGGCGCAACTGCTCGAGTTCGGCAAGTTCTTTTTTGGTCATCAAAAACTCATTGGCTCGGGTGACTGCCCGTGATTGCTGACTGAGTTCTTGGATTTTGGCGCGACTGGCATCGAGATTGGCTTTTAGTGCCTCGAGTTCTGCCCGCATTTTATCGGCGGCTGTTTTTGGGTCTACGCCAAATCGTTTGAGAATCGCATCGAGTTTTAAGCCTTCGGTTTGCAGGGTGAGAATTTGCTCTAAGCGTTCTAAGGCAAAGGCATCAAATCTTTTTTTGCTCTCGACTATTTGCGGCTCGAGCAGCCCCAATTGCTCAAACGTGCGGACTGCACTGGCGGTTGTGCCTGCGATTTCTGCGAGTCTGGTTGGAGTCACACCTTGCTCGAGTTCGGTTGTGTAATCTTCTTTCATCATTTTTGATTCTACCGTTTTTGTCACCCAAGCAGGTAGCAGCTTGTTACCCAAGCAGTAGTAGCCATATTGGGCGTATGCTTTTGGGGTGTCTGATTCTTCCTCCAGACCACCTGCGGGTGTCTTTGAACCTGTACTGCAAGGCTTAGAGAAACGTTTTTTGTGGTCGCGTTCTTATGCGGCTGGGGTCTTAAACGGCTGGTTCTGCTCGATGGGCGACAGTTTCTTAAACCCCGGAATTGTCCTGACCAGTTTTGCGGCTGCTTTAGCTGCGCCCAATTGGGTGATTGGTTTGCTGCCCGCCATTGCCGTGGGTGGGTGGTTACTACCGCAAATCTTTGTCAGTGCGGCGGTGCGCCATATTCCCAAAAAAGTAGATGTCTACCGTGCAGCCAGTTTGGTTCGCTCGACAGCCTTGGCTACGATTGTTTTATCTACGATTGTTTTTGCTTCGATGCCGCAGTTCTTGCTTGTAGCCTTTTTACTGGCTTTAATCGCCAACAGCCTAGCCAGTGGGGTGAGCGGCTTACCGTGGCTCGAGAGTGTCGGAAAAACCATTCCCGCTAAAGACCGCCCAAGATTCTTTGGGACTCGTAACCTATGGGGCGGTTTACTGGCTTTAGGGGCGGGCTTTATCATCCGAGCCATCCTCGGCTCGAGTCTGGTTTTTCCGTGGGATTACACCCTAATTTTTGCTTTGGGCGGGATTACCTTTAGTTTTGGTTATTACTTTTTTGGCTTGTCCGACGAACCACCAGACAACCCTGTGCAACCCAAAGCCACCAATATCTGGGATGATTTACTGGCAATTCCACAAACCCTCGCTTCAAGCCCAGATTTTCGTTCTTTTGTCTTATACCGCGTTTTATTTGCTACCGCCACAATTGGCGATGCGTTTTTTACGGCTCATGCCCTTAGAAATGTGGTGGTCGGTAAAGAAGCTATCGGTACATTCCTAATCGCCGTGGGGATTATCGCCCCGCTATCAAATACCATTTGGACACGGGTCGCAAGGCAGTACGGCTCGAGACGAATCATTCGGATTGCCCTTGGGTTTAGTTTAGCTGCGCCGCTTTTAGCCTTTATGATGCCAAAAGGGGCTGGGATTTTCTTTGCACTGGTTTTTATTTGTCAAGCGGTTGGGAATACCGGCATCATGCTTGGTAATGCCAATTATATTCTATCTTTAGCCCCACCTGAACTTCGCGGCAAATGGATTGGCACAAGTAACACCTTGGTTGGTATTGCCGTCTTTACGCCGATTATTGGCGGTTGGATGGCAGACCGTTTAAGTTACTTGCCTGTTTTTATCGTCAGTGCCACGCTCTATGCTTGTACCTTTATGGCGGCGGCTCGTTTGCGCCGTGATTTGTGATGACTCGAGTCAAGCTGATTTGTGATTACTCGAGTCAAGCTGATTTGTGAGCCACATCTCATGCTTTGTTGCTAAACTTTGGGTGTGCGTTACCTACTGGCATTATTACTCCTCTCATTCACCCTAATTGGGTGTTCTCGAGAACTCGACCAATTTGCACCGCAAATTGTGATTGTACGCCCCAAATCAGACATTACGCCAAACTCGAGTGTCACCATCGAAGGCTATGCTTGGGATGACAAAGGCATTATTAAACTGACAATCAACGGCAAAACCGATTTACTCGCCAAAGGCGAATTTGCCAATCAGTACGGACGTAAAATTGTGCGTTTTAAGTTTGCGGCTAATAAAATCGAAAACAATGCACTAAAATACGAACTTCGGGCGGTAGATGCTTCGCGCAACGCCGGTACTCGAGCCATTTCGGTGACTGTGGACACCAAAAAACCAATCATTGAAATTCAGGCGGTAGAATCACAAATAGATTCAATTATTATTCGTGGTGAAGCCAGAGACAACCGCAAAGTGCAAACCGTTTTTATGAACGGCGAACCAATGAATGTCTCGCCCGGTTCAGAAGTCCAATTTTACCGAGTGGTGCGCCGCTCGAGGGCAAGAACCATCAGCGTCAGGGCATTGGATGGGGTTGGCAACGAAGCCGTGCGAATTATTCCAGTGCCTGCCCCACCGCCGCCACCCGAACCTGTAGTAACTGAAGAAGATAAGAATAAACCAAGCACCCCAACCCGTCGTTTGCGTAATAATTCAACGCCCACGCAGCGAACCCCATAAACAAAAACGAGGCTTGAATGCCTCGTCTTTCTTGGCTCGAGATTTACTTACCAACAACCATCCAATTGGTAGGCAGCTTACGCATCGCACGGGTTGAAAGCCACATGGTTTGTTTTTCGCCACCCACCATAACCACTTTCTTTTGCAGATTAGCGTACTTACGCACCTTAGAAATGCCAGTGGTTTTCTTACCGACACCGCCTTGGGCTTTGGCTTTACCGCGACGGGTTACGGAGTTAATAACGATGCTCGATTTACCACTGATTGCACAAGTCTTTGCCATAATACTTCCTCACTAAGAACCCGTTTTTGGGTCAATAAAATACCCTCGAAGGGGTCAAACTTGGGGAGTGTATCATATCAACTTGGCTCTGGCAATGGTTTGTGTTCCCAATGCTGCATGGTTCATTATTCCCAATGCTGCATGGTTCATTATTCTCGACCCATAAGCGCTGCCGTACAGTGTGGGCTTTACCCACACCAACCACACCCGCTAAACTACACCATGTCTAATTATCGCCGCTCGAGAATAGGAGCAACCTATTTTTTACTCTGGGTATTGGAGAGGTTTGCAAGATGGAGTTCTCGAGTTTGGTGTGACTGGGTTGGTTCATGCCCAGCAAGGGTAGCGGAAACACGGAGTATAGTGTCAAATATGAAATTTTTCACACTGGTAGCCATTTCAAGTTTAGCCGTTTGTGTTGTGGTAGTAGCGCAGTCTGGATTTCCTGTTGTGGTTAAGCATGAAATTGGCGAAACGCGTATTTTAAGTCGTCCCAAACGGATTTTGGTGCTTGGACCAACTGCATTGGAGGTGGCTTTGGTGCTGGGAATACAGCCAGTCGGTTACGGGGCTGTGTCGCCCTATGTTCCAGAAAATTCAGAAGTTGGTCAACAAGTCAAGTATCCCCTAATCTATGCTAAATACACCAAAGGGCAACCAGTCTTTGTTGGCTCTTCCACTAAACCTTCATTTGAGATGATCACATCCCTAAAGCCCGATTTGATTGTTTATGACGCACGTTCTAATGACCTCTTTCAGACTCTGGATGACATTGCACCAATCATCGCTTTTAACTTCTCGAAAGTTGGGGCTGCTAACCGTGCGCTTGAAGCAGTGGCGCTTGCCACAAGTCGGCAACGGCAAGCGACTGAAGTCAAACGCAACTTAAATCGTACCGCCAGCATCAACAAGACATTGCTACAGGGGGTTTTGGCAAAGGGCAAACGCATGAATATCTTTCTTGTCACCAATGCTGCCGTATTTCGTGCAGGTCTACAATCCGACGCTGGACAACAACTGACGAGCTTGGGCTTTGAGGTGGTTGGTACGACTAAGAATTCTAACCTTGACCTGATTTCACTCGAGTCGCTGCCACTACAACGCGCCAATATTGGGTTGGTTTTATTCAGCGCCAACACGCCAAGCACCCGCCGCGATAAAATCATGAGCTTGCTGAAAAAAAGCAGTATTGCTCGAGTGGTACGTTACGATTTACGCCCAGATAGTTTGATTATCGGTCCGATTTCAGAGCCATTATTGTTAAATGAATTTACCAAGTTGCTGCGATAGAGTAAAAAAAGATGGGGTTCCCATCTTTTTTTTGAATATTCCCGACCCAGAAGCGCTGCCATGCAGATGAGTCCCATACATGATTTTTGCCCTTTACAACATTGCCGCCTTACAGTAGACTAAGAAGGTTGCGTTCTCTACAGAAACCTCTGAGGGAGTGCCATGAATCCTTAGGAGGAATTCGTCAATGGAAGACACGGCTCACAACGTGGTTGCAGAAGCAGCCCCAATTATACCAGTAGTACAAGCAGCAGAAGAATACCCAGCCATGACCATGGAGGACGTGATTGCTTCAGAAGAAAATCGCGTTTCAGAACTGAACCGAGGCGATGTGGTTGCCGGAACAGTGGTCTTTGTTGGCAGCGAAGGCGTTAGCGTAGATGTCGGTGCAAAAATTGAAGGAATCATTCCGCTCAATCAATTGTCCGAAGATGCTTTAACCTTAGAACAAGCCCAAGAGCAATTCAAACCAGGCGATAAGTTAGATGCCTATGTTGTCCGCAGCGACATTGCCAATGGTGTGATTATCCTCAGCAAAAAACGGGCAGAGCAAGACCGTGGCTGGCGCAAACTCGAGCAAGCCGTAAAAGATGCAATCAGCATCACGGTGCATATCGAAGAACAGGTCAAGGGCGGTTTGGTTGCCAATATCGAAGGGGTGCGTGCATTCTTGCCCGCCAGTCAACTCGATGTGCGCCGCATTAACGACCTGACCCCATTTGTCAATCAACCACTTGAAGTTCGTTTAATTGAATTGAACCGTAAGCGTAACCGCGTGATTATTTCACGCCGTGCGATCATCGAAGAACAAAAGAACAAAGCCAAACTCGAGACCATCGAACGCCTTGCTCCTGGCAGCATTCTCGAGGGCAAAGTTGTTGAAATCACCGACTTTGGTGTGTTTGTTTCCTTGGGTGGCGTAGACGGCTTGGTTCACCGTTCAGAACTGACTTTTGCTCGTTTTGGACACCCAAAAGAAGTGGTTAAACTCGGCGAAGCCGTTAAAGTTCAAGTCATGGACGTAGACAACGACCGTGACCGCATTAACTTATCCATGAAAGCCCTGATGCAAGACCCGTGGACTGCCGCCATGGAAAAATTCACGATTGGACAACGGGTTAGCGGCAAAGTCACCAACCTGACCAATTTTGGTGCTTTTGTTGAACTTGAATCTGGTCTCGAGGGACTGATTCATGTCTCTGAGCTTAGCTGGACAAAACGAGTTCGTCATCCAAACGAAGTCCTCAAAGAAGGCGACGAAGTAGAAGCTGTTGTCTTACGCATGGATACCAAAGACCGCCGCATTAGCCTTGGTATGCGTCAAACCACCCCAGACCCTTGGAGTGCCTTACCAGCCAAGTACCCACCGGGGACACCAGTCAAAGGTAAGGTCACGGGCTTAACCGATTTTGGTGTGTTTATCGAAATTGAAGATGGCATTGAAGGCTTAATCCACATTTCTGAACTTGCCAATGAGCGCGTCACCAATGCTTCTGAACTGTTCAAAAAAGGCGACGAAGTAGAAGCTGTGGTCTTGAACATAGACCCAGTGGACCAACGCGCCAGCTTAAGCCGTAAACGCGCTCTACCTGGCGCAAACAATGCCCCAGTTGGAAGCAGCGCACCAGACCAACAACAACAACGCAATAAATCCAATAACTTTGGCAGCGCCCGTGGCGGCAAAAAGCGTGATTTTGATTACGACTACAGCAGCAACTCGAGCAACCTTGCCAACGCCGATGCCGGTGGCGGTAAAGTCACCACTAAACTTGGTGATGTCTATGCTGACTTGTTTGCCCAATTTGGCTTGGGTGGCAAAAAAGACGATAAGACAGGCGAGTAAATTTTGTAAAGAAAGGCGCGAAGAGTTTTATCTTCGCGCTTTTTTATGGTTTGAAAATTCTGCTAGACTTATTCTATGACTGTCCTCGAGAACCAGACCGTAGAAACATACTTAGAACAAGAACAATACGCTGAAATTCGCCATGAATATGTGGATGGCGAACTCCACGCCATGGCAGGGGAAAGTAAACGCCATGAAGAAATTGTTTTGAACATCACCCTTGCTTTAGCCCCACTGACCAGAGCCAAGGGCTGCCGCTTTCAGACTAAAACCATACAGTTGCATGTCTCGAGTACCCGTTATCGCTACCCGGACATTATGATTAACTGCCTTGATAACAATGACCCTCGACTCGAGGATGCCCCCTGTTTTCTGCTCGAGGTGATTTCGGCAAGCACTGCCGATACCGACAGTCACAAAAAACTCAGTGAGTATACCCGAATACCAAGTGTAGAACGGTATGTTTTGGTTGAGCAGCACACGAAGCTGGTCGTGGTTTATAAACGCCAAGGTGAAGTTTGGATAGTAGAAACTCTTGAAGAAAATGGTGAAATTGACATTCCTTGTATTGGGGCAACTTTAACGCTCGCACAAGTTTACGATGGACTCGAGTTCTAAACCTAGCTAAATGTTGCTAGAAAATATGAGTTACTTGATAGCATATAATTTATTAATAAATTGCAATTTATACTATGTGCGACGAAAGAGCGACATTGACCTGTTATAATTTTACACAAGTAAATATATGAGTCAAGAATCCTACTTGAGTACGGTCAGTACACAATTATGGTCTTTTTCTGTTCAGAGACTTCAATTGCAAGTAAAGACTCTTGATGTTGACATTTTATATGACACTGTATTGGGTGATTTTTCGGTAACTCTTGTAAAAAAATTAGTAGAAAGCCGATGGCTAGACAATACTGCCGAAAAGCCTGTCCAACGTATTCGAGTTGCTGAAAATGTCGTTAAGAATGATATGGCTGAGGCAAAAATTATTTTAATAAATCAATCTCACCGATGGTTATTGTTTGAATCCATAAGTGCGGATTTGAATCGTGCAGGAGTTTCTACCATCAGGCTAAATTTCTTAGATACTAGCGTTAATGATTGGAATGATTTAATAACTTTATGGGCATTGCTAAATCATAAAAATGTCAAAGTACAGCTTTTGGAAAATGATACTTGGGTTATTTACGAACCTAGCCGTCTACATATTCTGGAAGCCCGAACTTATCTTAACAATCAAAAAGAGTTTATTTTACTTGATGATTTGGCAGCAGTTTTGCGTATTGATGCCTATGATTTGGCTCATTGCTACCCAATTTTCGAGAATATCTACACCACACAAGGCTGGTATTTTGGTTGTACCAATTGGTCAGAAACTGAGCTTCGAGAGGCATTACGCGCTCAAGTACCACAACTCGAGAGCTATTCGTATTTAGAGAATCAGTTTGTTACCGAGCAATTGATTAAATTACAAGAAACAGGTTTTAAGAGTTCATTACCAGAAGAACTTGCTTTAGAAAGATCAGATGGGCATGACCTAGATTTAGAAATCGAAAATAACGAAAATGTTGAAGCCAAACCAGTCACCAAAGTTGCTGCCAAGTCAGACCAAGAAAAATCTGAAGCGGGTAAAGTCCCAAGCGGCAAAAAACGCGCTTGGGTAGATACTGATGCGATTAAAGATTTGGTCAGACGCGGCAAAAAAGATGGGATGCTGAACAATGCCGATGCTGCCAATGCACTTGGTAAGGCGTTGCGCGAACTGGGCTTAAATCCAGACGAAATCGACGAGTTCGATGACCTGATGCAGTACCTGCAATCTGAGAGCATTTTTATCGAGGATTTAGACGACGACGAAATTGATTTTGACGATATAAACTCGGATTTGAATGTTCTCGAGTTAGATGATGATTTTAGTCTCGGACTCGAGATGACAGAACCAACCGAAGAAGATTTTGAGAATGAGCCATCAATGAATGATTACTCAGACATTGAAGAAAAAATTCAACAACTCCGTATTTCCGATCCAATTCTGGTCAATCCGCTTGATTTATACATGAGGGATGTTGGTTCAGTAGCCTTACTTACTCGAAAACAAGAAACTGAGTTGGCGATGCGATTTGAGCGGGGGCAAAAGGCAAAAGCAAGGCTTGAGTTAGAAGTAACTGACCCCAAAGAAAAATATAACTTAAAAACCTTTGTATGTGATGGTCAAGCAGCACAGCAGCATCTTATTGAAGCAAACTTACGTTTAGTAGTCAGTATTGCCAAACGCTTTGTCGGGCGCGGAATGGATTTTATGGATTTAATCCAAGTAGGTAATCAAGGTTTGATGACTGCCACAGAAAAATTTGAATACGAACGGGGTCATAAATTTAGCACTTATGCAACATGGTGGATAAGGCAAGCAATTAACCGTGCAATTGCCGACCAAGCGCGTACTATTCGTATCCCTGTCCACAAGGTTGAAACAATTAATAATCTCAATCGTACTGTACGACAGTTACAACAAGAATTGTCTCGAGAGCCTACTGTGTCAGAGATTGTAGAAGAAATGGGGTTAGATTGGGACATAGACAAGGTTGAAAAAACACTTGAAGTTTCACAAAAGCCTTTTTCACTTGAGATACTTCAAAATGATACAAATTGGGATTTCGGAAACAATGAAATACCTCTTGAAATAGCCATGAGTAATGCTCTTACTGAAAGTCTGAATACTGCATTAAGGGGAATCCCTGAGCGGGATGCAATGGTATTGAAACTTCGTATGGGTATGATTGACGGATTTGAGTATACATTAGAAGAAGTAGGACAGCATTTTAATGTAACTCGAGAGCGTATCCGCCAAATCGAAAAAAAAGCAATAGGTAAGCTGAAGTATAGTGAGGGGCGTACTCGAAAATTACGCGATTTCTTAGATTGAATCGTCTATCCATGCTGCACTAAAAATCCAACGTCCTGAAGGGTATAAATCGCCTTGACTCAGGTCTTGCAACCTGCTATCTAAGGTTTTTTGTGCAATTTCCAAAAGGACTGTGCTTTGCTGGTGTAGTTTTGCACTTCCTGCTTTTGGCTCGAGCAGCCATGCCTTAAATTCTGGTGGGTTAATTTGAACTGTGCCATCTTCTGAAACACATAGGGCAGTATATTCTTGGCGCATTAAGACACCCCGCTCATTCTGCCAGCGTACCAAAGCATTGATGACAGCTTGGTTAGGTAAGCCAGCAACATTGGCAACCAATCCGCCAAATTTTATATCTCGAGCCTCTTCCAATAGAAATTTAAGTAATGAGCTTTGTGCATCGAGCAAATGAGCTTCTGGCTTTAGTGCTTTAACCTCTCGCTCGGTCGTGACTCGAGTCTTAGTTTTTAATCCCAATTTTCGGGCATCTTCTGGTGATAAACTTAGTAGCCAACTGCGTCCTTTGTCCACCACTTCAAATTGATACTCGAGAGCTTTGAACATCCCTTCAGTAAAGGCTTTAAGGTGTTTAGAGGTTAATTGTAATCTATCACTGTCTAAAGTGTGGTCATAACGAGAAGCGTATTTGAGTAAATCGCGTTGTAGTCCTGCGCCTTCTTTAGCTTTTCTAAGCGCTTCATCTATGCGCTCTTGGCTACGTTGAATATCATGCTGTAAGGCATCCTCGAGTATGGTTTCGATTTCGAGGGCTTCGCATAATTCGCCCAAAATATCATCTTCTAATTGTTCTCGTCGGAACTCGTCGCCGACAGTCACCATGTCTTTTGCAACGGCGAATAATCGTTCATACATCATGCCTAGAATTTCATCATCTAAACTGTGCGGACTTTGCATATTAAAAACCAAAACGGTTTGTTGCTGACCATAACGGTATAAACGCCCTACCCTTTGCACTAAACGCATTGGATTCCAAGGTAAATCAAAGTTAATCATGGTATGACAGCGACGCTGCAAATTTAAGCCTTCGCCGCCAGCTTCGGTAGAAACAAGAAATTGTCCTTGTTCCTCGAAAAGCTGCATTGCTTCGCGGCGCTGGTCAATGGTTTTACCGCCATGAATGGTATGTACTTTATCCAAACCAAATTGGGCAGCTAAAGCCTTCTCGAGATATTGCTGAGTTGTTTTGTATTCCGAGAAAATCAGAACTCGTCGGTCTGGATTTTTTGTCAAAACCGATTTCAACATGGTTTCCATAAATAATCGTAGTCTTGAATCTAACGGCAAAAGCGCGTTCCCTAAAGAGATTAAGACATCAAGCCGTGCCAACTCACCATCGAAAAAGGCTTTGGCTGGGGAAAATTGTGCTTGGCGTTCGTCTTGTTCGCCTTCAAAACGCATATCACCTTCATCATCTTCGGTCGAGACTTCCTTAGATTCTTGCAGTAAACGTTCACGCCGTTTCTTGAGGGCAGTCAAAATAGCATATAAGCTCGATGCAGCTAGTTTGCGGTAAATGGTCATTACAAAGCCAATGGCACGCCCTAAATTGCCACCTTGTCGTCCTGCGTTGTAACCCTCGAGTAAATAGTGCCGTAGCTGCTCGTCAAACTGACGTTCTAAATCACTGCTTGGGACAGCAATAGTACGAGTGACTTTTCCTTTGAAAACAAAATTTCCATCGGCATCAGTCACATCGGCTTTTCGATTGCGAATAATGATGTTTCTCAAAAATTCAGGGGCAATACTGATGCGCCTGATGGCTTGTTGTTCCTTCGGACGTAAAAGTTCAAGTAGTGCTGTAAAACGATCTTGTTTCCCCTGATGTGGTGTGCCTGTTAAAAGCAGCATTGCATCGGTTCTAGGGCGTAAACTGGCAGCAAGTCGAAAACGCTCACTGCTCGAGAATTTTTCACCATACTGAGAACGAGTTAACCTATGGGCTTCATCAAAAATAATCACATCCCATGGCGCTGCTTTTAGAATATTCTCGAGATGAGATTCGGATTTTAAGCGATCCATACTGGCAATAACGGCATCGTATCTTCGCCAATCTTCGCTTCTTTCGGTTTTGAAATCACGCCCATAAATTAGGAAATCATCCAAGCCAAAACGTTCTCGCATTTCTTCTTTCCATTGTGGGGTAAGTCCTGCTGGAACGACCAATAAAAATCGTTTCATACCTCGTCGTTTTAAGGCAGAAATCAGTAAACCGACTTCTATCGTTTTACCTAGACCCACGTCATCAGCGATCATCCAGTTTAGGTTTCCACTCGAGAGTATCCGATCCACTAAATATAGTTGGTGTGGCAGTGGGTCAATATCCATTGTTTCTAATGCACCGGTACTTAAATTCCATTGTTCCAAGGCATGAGAGAGGGCGCGTAGTCTAAAACGCTCAGTGTTATCGGAAGCTGCCATTTGTTGGGTTTTGAATCGTTGGCTTGCACTGTTAAAAAAACGTAGATTTTGCCAAGGTAGCCAAAGGCGCTCATTTCGTTGCCAAAACTCAACTAAAAATTGTTGAGTACCACCTAAATCACGGCTTGCAATAACCGTGCCTAAACCCATTGGTACACTATTACTCAAGTATGGTACTTCACGAACTTCGTTGCCTATTTGAAGCGCACTTTTTAAGGCATCAAGTCTATGCCAAGATTCTGACTGTTTTTGCCCCCAAATAACACGCACCTGAATACCTTGTTCAGTCATGCGTGTGGATTCTACGAAACCTGTATTTCCAGAGATTTTTTCGCAAACAGGAGCGCCAGGTATAGGAGCATAAGGTCTTCCAGCATCAAAAGTTGTTTCAGTCATGGTTTTGTCCTTGGCTTTTCATAACCTCGAGTTCAAGCGTCAGTAATTCTGGGTTAGCGACCGAAAACGATAAGTAATCCTGAAACACCTTAAATCTACGCAGTAAATCTTCATCATCACGCCAAAGCTGGAGCGAATCTTGAACTAAAAAAATAACATCATCGCAACTAGGAAAATACGAAAAATGGCGTATCAAGCGAAGCGCCAAACGATATGAAAGATGCTCTCGTCGGGCTGAGCCTGTACTAAAAACACTGGCAATAGCGACACTAAACTCAGGATATTCTCTCCAAATTGTTCTGAGCTCCAAAACCAAACTCAGTTCTGATGGGGTAATATTTTCGTGCAGTAAGTCGTGCAATGCTTTTTGGGTTTTTGGATGCCGTGAAATTTGTAAGGCTTCTAGTAACTCCTGTAAACCTTCTTGAAAACTGTGTTTGCGTGCTATCTGAAGGGCTAATTGTTCGGCTCGTTCAAAACCAGAAACTCGAGTGCGAAGTAAACTCGTTGAATCCTTTTGAGGTTTTTCTAAAAGCTCGAGGAAACCAAGAATTCGTTCATCTAATGCAATTGGAGAAATTGAACCTTGGTTATCCATAATTGCGTGTATCTTACAAGATTTTGAGAAATCCAAATTTTCAATGAGTCTTGTATCCATCACAGCGCAGTAGCTCGAGAATTAAGGTGTCAAACGCAGCAATTACTCATTACTTTCATCGGTCAGAACATACAAAAAGCCATCCGCACCACTGTCAACATCCCGAATTCGCAGTGGTATCTTGTTTGGCTTTTCCCAATCACCAAATAGATTGGTTCTCGAGGTTAGGCTTCTAACCTCGAGACATAAACCGTTTATTCTCGAGCCTTAAAGACGATGGCATTCGGCACGGCTCGTCCGATACGCCCACCGACTGCACCACCAGCCAAGACCATCTGAGCGCTTGTGCCACTGTCTAAACGAATGGCTTCTCGCAAGCCTTGTGCCAGTAACGCCTTGGCAAAATCTTCGGGTGATGCAAACTCAAGCATGGCTAACACATAATTATTTTGGTTATCTATGCCGATTCCAATTTGGCGAGTGGGTCGCCAAATTTCGCCACTTGCGTCAAACCCCTCGGCTTGAGGACTCACCGCAAAAGCCCCAGCCGCAATTAAACGCGGTCCAGCCGCCAATGCGCCAGTCACATTTTCCCAAGTTGGGTCGCCCCAAGTTAAACCAAGTGTGGCTGAGTCGCCAGTTTTTCGTTCAAAACTTGGATTGTTTTTTGGATTAAAGGTGACACTGAATTGCCCAACTTTGGGGATAAGCGCCTGATCGTGCCGCTCGAGAATTTTGCCGTTGGCAACAATAAACGTGGTGTATCCCAAACCACCCACAGGAACAAAACCATCGCCCATAAAAAAAGTTAAATTCTGCGGGTGCGGCGTAGGGCGAATCTGATTGATATTGGCAACAGTTGTGCCTAAAGTTAGAATCATTCTGGCTTTGGGAATTCCAAAAATTGTGCTGCTGTCCAAAAACCCAATTGTGGCACGGTTGCCTCTGGAGTAGGCTTGGAGTGAGCCATTAAACAGTAAATCCACTGCCTGCATACTGGCAGGGTCAAAGTAACCACCATTGACGGCAGCAACCGCCCCATTTGCAAACTCGAGCAGGGGTTTTGCCCCACCCCACGGGGCAGTCAGCACCTCGGGGCGGTACTTACTGGGGTCTAGCCGTACCAAATGCAGTTTGCTTGACCCAACGGGAATGATGTTGTAGGTCACGCCACTAGGCACTGTACCGACCAAAGGAATCGGGGACGCTAAATCCGAACTATCCACATACAATTCTTTGCCATTGGCACTGACCTCGAGCCTCGAGTTACTGGGAATTTCGGCTTCTAAAAGCGCATCGTTGCCGCTTTTTAAGACCCGAACTCGAGACAAACTCTCCGAACCGACCGCTTGAAAACGTGGTTGGGTGGCTGTGTTCAAGAGTTTTACACGGAATTTAGAAGCGGTTTTCTCCAAGACAAAAAATTCGGCATTTCGCGCTAAAGCTAGGGTCACACGGCTAGAACGTCCTTTAGAGCTTTTTATCTCGAGAATCTGATTTAAGCCCATAGCGGGTAAAGAATTACTTTCGCTGCGAATTTGAATCCCCGTCTCGAGGACATTAAGCACAAAACCAAGTGGCTGTAAGCATTTAATCGGTACAAAAACCGTGTTTTCCTTGAGAATAGGAGCATTCCAACCCTTAAGCACTTCGCCGCTTAAATCCACCCAACCTTTTTCGGGCTGCCATTCGAGTTGAGATTTAAGACTTGTTTCTTCAGTCTCGAGTGTTTCTAGGGTTTGCATTCGCAATTTCCCATCCAGACTCGAGGTGGCAACCACCACCCCAAAACGCTCGAGGAGACTGAGAGGCACATATTCATCCAGTGGGTTATCAGACTTGAATAAATCGGCTCGAGTTTCAAGCGGCGGGTCAAGTGGTAAGTCATTTAGCAAAATCGGTGTGGCATAGGCACTCGAGGTCAGGGCCAACAAAGCAAGAAATCGTTTCATTGGCTTTATTTTACGGCGCGACAATTTAAGTTACATCAGGTTTTTTCTCAAAGTCTTCTGGGCGTTTGGCGGTTTTGATTAAACTGGCAATCACACTGATGGCAAGAATACTGACGATGACTCCAAGTGATACGGCGGTGGGGATTTTAATGCTTTCGCCAAGAATCCATTTAGAAACATCCGGCATCAGCAGTTTCACGCCCACGAAGCTGAGAATAACAGCCAAACCAGTTTTTAAGTACACAAATCTGTCCACGACATCGGCAAGCAAGAAGTACAAGCTGCGTAAGCCTAGAATTGCCATAACATTACTGGTGAAGACAATAAATGGGTCGGTGGTGATCGCAAAAATCGCAGGGATGCTATCCACTGCAAAAATCAGGTCGGTGAATTCGATAAAGACCAGTACCAAAAACAGTGGGGTTGCCATCCGAACCCCATTCTGCACGGTAAAGAATTTTTGTCCATCGTAAGAGTCAGAAACCTTGAAGAAGCGCTTGGCGAGTTTAATGGCGGGGTTTTTGTCCATATCCACATGGGCTTCTGATTCTTTTTGAGTTAGCATTTTAATACCCGTGTAAAGCAAAAAAACACCAAAGACAATTAAAATCCAGTGGAATTCTTTAATCAGGGCAGAACCTAAGCCAATCATTGCGCCACGCATAATCAGCGCCCCTAAAATGCCCCAGAACAAGACACGGTGACGGTACTGCGGCGGGACTTTGAAATAACCAAAAACCAACACAAAAACAAAGATGTTATCCACCGCTAGGCTGTACTCGACCACATAACCAGTCAGCCATTCAAAGCCTTTTTGTTGTCCTTGCCAGACAAAAATAACCGCCGCAAAGGCTAAACCCAGTGTCACCCAAACAGTTGTCCAGATGGCAGCTTCTTTAGCTGTCACCACGTGGGCTTGACGATTAAAAACCCCTAAATCAAGTGCCAGCACCGCCAGCACACCAGCTAAAAACGCCACCCAAACCCAGAGTGGCACAACAATATTGGCAATAGCGTTTTCCATAAGAAACCCCTTTTCCTTATGAGTCTCGCTCTTTTATGCGCGCCGGAACGTGTTTTCCCCAAGAAAACAGCGGTTCGTAATGACGACCACGCAAACCCCGAAGACGCGAGGTGGCTACTCCCTCAATAACTTTGCCATTCTTCTAGGGATAGGTTTTGTTTGCAGTTACTAAAGAGACATTTGGCTATTTAACCTGAAAATAATCAGTCTTAGACAGCATAAACCTAAGAAAGCGCCAAGAGCAACGATTTCTTTATTTGTGTGTTGTCACCTCGAGTAGCACAACTAAATACAATCATCGTCAGCTTGCCCAGAGTCTGGGATTTCGTGGATGCCAGCAATAAAGTCTCTGTACCATGCACCACTGCTCTTTAAGCTGCGTTTTTGGGTGGCAAAATCCACATGGTACAAACCAAAGCGTTTTTCAAACCCTTCTGCCCATTCAAAATTATCCATCAGAGACCAGTAAAAATAGCCATGCAAGGGTACGCCGCTTTGGATTAACTTGGCGCACTCGAGCAGGTGAGCTTGTAAGTAATGGGTGCGTTCGGGGTCGTGGACTGTGCCATTTTCCTGCATGACATCGGGGTAGCTCGAGCCATTCTCGGTGATAAAAATGCGTTTTGGTGCGTAATCCAAATGAACTTTCTCGAGTTGTCGGTATAAGCCTTTTGGGTAGACTTCCCAGCCAAAACCAGTCACAGGGTTGCCTCTGGCGTGGTCGGGAATAATTTCCACAGGCATTCCCGCAAATTGGAGTAAAGCCGTGATACCTTCGGCTGGAGTATTACTTTTTGGAGCGCGAACCACCTGTCGCTGGTAATAATTGATGCCCAGAAAGTCTATTGGTTGGGCAATGCTGGGTAAATCATCTTGGAAACCTTCGGGCAAGGCTGGTAGAAACATCTCGAGTTCTGAAGGATAGGATTTACCAAAAATCGGGTCGGCAAAAAGTCGGTTCATCAGGGCATCCAAAGACTGCGCCGCAAACTGGTCGGCGCTCGAGTCAGTCGCCGCTTCTATGTAACTCATGGATAAGGCAATGCCAACAGGGGTGTTGCTGGCTTCACGGATTGCACGGACAGCCAGACCATGTGCCACCAGCGCATGGTGCGCCACGCGAAATGCCAAACTGAGGTCGGTGTGTCCGGGGGCGTGCTGACCTGTCACATGCCCAAGCATTGTAAAGACAAGCGGTTCGTTTAAGGTCATGATGCCGGAAACTCGAGAACCAAATTGGCTCGAGATAAGAAGGGCATACTCGGCAAAGCGCAACGTCGTGTCCCGATTTGCCCAACCGCCATGTCCGTTGGTATCGCGTTTATCTTCTAAGGCTTGCGGTAAATCCCAATGGTATAGCGTCAGCCACGGCGCAATTCCAGCCTCGAGTAACCTGTCTATAAGTTTATCGTAAAATTCAAGTCCTTTCTGGTTGGGCTTACCCTTACCTTCGGGTTGAACTCGAGACCAAGCGACACTAAAACGGTAAGCATTTGCACCAAGTTGCTGCATCAGGCGCACATCGTCGCGGTAAAGATGGTAATGGTCGCAAGCAACATCAGCAGTATCGTTATTCAAAACCTTATTTTTACGGTGGGCAAAGGTATCCCAAATCGAAATGCCTTTACCATCTTCAAAAGCTGCCCCTTCGATTTGATAAGCAGCCGTTGCCGTACCCCATAAGAAATTGGCTGGAAACAATGAACGGGTTTTCATGGATTGTATTGTACTCGAGCCAAGTCTTGTATTGTACCTCGAGCCAATGATTGAATTGTACTCGAGCCAGTAACTATCTTTGGGTGCTTCATGTACATCCGCACCTCACCGCAAGCAGTATGCTAAGGGCTATGAAACGCCCGAACATTTGGGTTGTGTTGTTGATCGCTTTGGCACTGGTGTTGCTTATCAGTGTTAATTTGCGTTCAAACACATCGGCGGCTGACCCCGAAATCAGTGTTTTTGCTGCCAGTGTTAAAGCCAAAGCCGTCAGCAGTGTGGTGATTGGACGCGCCAGCAACAATTTAATCGAACTCGAGTACACCTTGCGTGATGGCAAAAAGAGCCGCACCAGTACCACCTCCGAAGACAATTGGGCAAAACCCAGTTATTTGGTCGAACAGGGTATTCCCGAAGTCACAGTGCGAGAAATTGGCAATCTGGGTTGGTTGGCGATTTTATTAAACATCGTGCCGATTCTGATTTTAGGGGTGTTTTTGTGGTTTATGATTCGCGGAATGCGTGGCGGGTCTGACGGAGCAATGAGCTTTGGCAAGTCTCGAGCTAAACAAGTCGAAAAACCAAGCACCACCTTCAAAGAAGTCGCGGGTTGCGATGAAGCCAAAGAAGAATTATCCGAAGTCGTGGATTTCTTAAAAAACCCAACCAAGTACCAC
>JANNVX010000097.1:0-16649 GCA_031414595.1 Deinococcales bacterium | reverse complement strand
GTTCATTAAGTGACTGGTACAGCCGTAACATCATATTTTTGACTTTTAGTGAGTAGGTCTGCATTCAAATGACTTTACCAAACCGAGAACCGAATGACACTATTCTTGAAATCGGGAAGTTATTCTGGGACAAATCCTAAGGTGGATTTATGGATAAATCATTCGGCATTGCTATGGGCATTATTAGTTTTGTGCTTTCTGTTCTTATTTTCTTTATTGGTTTAACCCAGAATAAAGTCAAAGTCCAATCTAATGCTTCCTACTCGAGTAGCGTGGATGCAAGAAAACAACTTGAAGAACTTTACTCAAAAACCACGCCAAGTGCTTTTTCCGTTCAGCGTAACTTCAAGCTCTATAATTTTGATGGAAAACTTATTTTTCGTCCTATTCATTTTTTTCTGCCCCATAAGGTCTTACCTACACTTTTTTTTGCAAAGCATCCAGAAATTGAGCAGATTATTGTCAATAAAATTTCTAAGTCTGATGTGCTTGCATTAGGAGCTTATCTGCGTGGTCTGACAGAAACCATGAGCATTGACCTTGGTTACTTTACGCAAGAGCAGGCTTACCCTGTAGATAACTATGCCCCCATGAAAGAGATGGCGGCTGCGTTTAATGTAGAGCGTTTTGAAGTATCGAATACGAAAATTTTTGTTTTTACTTTTCCAAAGCCAATTTTAATTCCCGAAGTGTACTTCACAGCATTAAGTGTGGATTCAATAGGAACTAGGCGTTACTTTACTTTAGAAAACGCTGGAATGAAGAGATTTTTTTCTTTCGGTGAGCGGACAGCCGACGGAACATATAAGTTTCTAAAATTCCTAAATGATGCTACTCAAAATACGTTCTTAAAGGCAATCGAAGAAAAGTTGTGACCTAATGATCAATCATACCAAATTGTGTTAATCAGTCGCGTATTTTGACTGATTAACCGACTAAAAGGAGTAACTCATTGCAGGGTCGGAAAAAGAAGTAATCTGTGCCGACCAATATCGTCTCTGAGCGTTTTTAATCACAAAATTATGGTTTTTAGATACTTATCCGACGTTGCACTAAGTTTTACGACTAATTGACTAATCCAAAGTGGGTCTTGAATTGACTCGAGTTTCTAAAAAAAATTGTAAGGCATCACTGCCCTACAAAATACCTCACGGATAAATTTAAGTTTACGGCTTACCGCGTGGGACATTGAATCGTTCAAAAAACCCAGCATAGACAAGTTCTAAAAAGTCTTTTTCGGGGAGGCGTGTCTCGAGAAAATCGGTGAGTTCCTTGGGTTCGGCTTTCTCTTCGATTAAACGTTTTAAGCCCAAGAATTGTAAGCCAGTCAGTGCGCCTTTGGTGCTTAGGGCAAGAATTATACCGACTCGAGTTTCAAGGTTGCTTGGGCTGCTTGGGATAGAAATTTGCAGGGCGGGTACATCTAATTTTTTGACTTGGGTCAGCACTTCATTTGGTATTTGGAATAATTGCAGTCCACTTGGCGAAGCCACCACCAATTGCTGATTATTGGCACTAAATTGGGCTTTTGAACGGCTGTCAAATTTTGGAATCTCGAGCAGTGTTTTGCCAGTCGCCAGTTCTTGAATAAAAATGCTGTCGCCTAAGTTAATCAAAGCCAGTGAAGCATCGGCTGAAACGGCTTGGACTGTGCCAGATTTACTCAGTTCATCGGCTCGAGGCTCAAAGAGGGCTTTGTTATTTAAGTCCCAAACACCAATACCACCGTCAAGTCGGTTGGCAGCAATCACCACATTATTACCGACTGGAATTAAAGCTGGTGAATAATGATAATCGGGGGTTGTGGCAGCAAACTTACTGATTTCTTTGCCTGTTTGGGCATCCCAAATAAAGGTTGTGCCAGTTGCATCTAAACTGACAACTTGCTTTTGGTCGGTGGAGAAAATGGCTTTGGCTACCTCTTTTTCGTGGGTTATTTGCCATTTTTGCTCGCCCGAAGTCGAATTCCAAAGTCGCACGGTTTTATCTTCGCCAACACTTAAAATACTCAGTCCATCACTCGAGTAAACCGCCGATAGCATTCCGCCATCATGACCATTTAAGGAAGTCACCAATTCGCCGGTGCTGGCGTTCCAAACATCGCCGTGGATGTCGCTGGCGGTTACAAAATTAACCCCATCGGGTGAAAAATTAGCCGTGGCAAGCACTTCACCAATACGGAATTTAAGCAGTTCTTTGCCAGTTTCGGTATCTGTTATCCGAACATCTCGTAAATTTGTACTGGTCAGGATTTTCTTGTTGTCATTAGAAAACGCTACTGAATTGGTGTTGTAGCTGTGTTTGTTGTAGGAAAACAGTTGTTTACCAGTTTTGGTGTCCCAAATTTTAGCTGTGCCATCGCTGCTGGCAGAAATAATTTTTTGGTCTTTAAGTCCGTAACTTAGGGAATAAATGGCGCGTTCATGACCCTTAAAAGCCCGTATTTCTTTGAATGTTTTGGCATCCCAGAGTCGAATACTCGAGTCGTAACTACCTGTCAAAAATGTGCTTTGGTCTTGGCTGACGACGACCACAGCAATACCACTCTCACCGACTTTTTGTTTTTTGAGTTCTTTACCTGTCGCCACATCCCAAACCCGCATCAAACCGCCATCATCACCAGTCACGATTCTCGAGTTACCTGCCATAAAAGCTGCATCTAAGACATATTCGGTGTGCTTAAAGGAACGAATCAATTTACCTGTTTTAGCATCCCAAACTTTGGCGGATGCGTCATCACTCGAGGAAACAATCCGGCTACCATCTGCCGAGAATTCAGCTTCGTAAATGTATTCTGTGTGTCCTTTTAAGGTTAAGGCTGTTTTGCCATCTTTGCTGTTTAGCACCAAAAGGTCTTTGTTGTTGTTGGCTGCCGTCACAAAGCGGTTGCCGTCTGGCGAAAAATTTGCACCCGCCGAGCCACTTTCTAGTTCCTTAATTAACTCACCTGTCTTGGCATTCCAAATCCGCGTTGTGTCATCTGCCCCAGAAGATAGTATTTTTGAACCATCTTTAGAAAAAACCGCCAAATACAGCCGTCCAAGACTGGCTTTGATACTGCGAGTCAGTTGCCCTGTGCTGCTGTTCCAAATTTGAATTGTCCCATCTGAGCCTGTGGTCATGGCTAAGCCATCATTGCCATTAAAACGCGCCGAGTTGATCACTCCACCAATCGAAGGCGTAAACCAAACGGGTTTCTCGAGTTTCGGGGTTTGTTGTGCCATCCCCAGCCCAAACAATGTTAAACCAATCAGGGCGATGCTAATCTTTTTCATGTTCACCTTTTTCCTTTGATTAAACGATACAACAAAATTCTTAAAACCCTTGGCTTATCAGGTGTGTAGAGCCTCCGAAAGGTCTTGATTCTTAGAGATTTTCGTCAAACACGTAAATGGAAAAACAGGGCGAACACGGGGGTTCGCCCCTACCTCACGTATTGTTTATGCCATGCCTGTAGGGACAGGCGACCATGCCCGTCGTCAGGTGCGCGTTTATGGTCAAGACACCCCTGTGTCTGTCCTGTAACCAACGATAAAATGGCATTCTTTTAAGAGGCTCTATCAGGTGTGCGTTTTTTATTTTGAGAACCAGACAAAGGTGCTAGACTGTATTCATGCTAACTGGATTATTCCCGCCTGTACCCACCCCATTCAAAAAAGATGGTTCTTTGGACTTGCCAGCCTTGCAGCAGTTAATTGCTTGGCTCGAGCCTCATGTGGATGGTTTTCTAATCCTTGGTTCAAATGGCGAAGTAGCCTACCTGGATGAACCTGAGCGGCTAAGGGTCTTAGCCGCCGCTCGTGAAGCCATCCCAGCTATCAAGACCATGATTGCAGGGGCTGGCGGCGAAGCCACTGCCCATGTGATTGAACGTTGCCGTGATGCCTCAGAAGCAGGGGCGGATGCAGCCTTGGTGATTGCGCCGTATTACAACCGTGGCAGCATGACCCCAAATGTTCTCGAGACCCATTTTATGACCGTGGCAAATTCAAGTCCGATTCCAGTCTATGTCTATAACATCCCGCAAGTTTCGGGGATTGCCCATGCACCCGCTTGGTTTAGTCGGATTGGAATGCACCCAAATGTGGCTGGGGTCAAGGATTCCAGTGGTGACATTATGAATTTTACCGAAATCGCTCGAGTCACGCCAAATGGTTTTAATTTATTAACCGGTAATGCCCCTACTCTTTTGCCAGCTTTGGCAGTTGGAGCGCAAGGCGCGATTCTGGCGGCTGGGAATATCATGCCAAAGGCATTCAAAGCGATTATGCAGGCGTTTTCTGAGGGCGACTTAGACAAAGCGCTCGAGTTGCAACGGGTTGTCAATCCGTTATCGTATGCCGTGACCCGTGATTATGGCGTACCGGGCTTAAAAGCAGCCTTGCGTTTACTCGAGGTCAGCGCGGGGTATCCTCGAGCGCCGCTTTTAGATGTCGATGCCGATACCAACATCGCCCTAGAGAAATTACTGCAAGCTGTGTCTGATTGGACATAAAAAATCCCCTCGAGTTCTCGAGGGGAAGGTACTGGTGGGCGGTCGCGGACTCGAACCGCGGACCTCCCCGTTATCAGCGGGGTGCTCTAACCAGCTGAGCTAACCGCCCGTACTGCATGGGCTGCGTGGCTTGCCACGCGAGGGAGGACTTTAACATCCAAGTTTGCAAACGTCAAGCGTCTTTGTGCCTAAATGCTTCTCGGATAGCTTGGGCGTTGTTTGAACCGAAAGCTAAAAATGCTTCAAGTTCGCTGTTCTCGAGTTTCTTTTCGCCGTGCAGAATCGTACTGCCATCGGGTAGGGTTTGCTCGAGCAACAAGTGGGTATAGGGTTGGCGGTGCATGATACAAAGGCTGTATCCGTTCTCGATTTGAATTCGACTCATGGTCATTCACCTTTAGGCAAGAATGTTGGCTTGCATTCACATTTGTGTTCTGCTCTGTTGCTGTTGTTCGCGGTGTGCCTGTTGCACCGTGAGTGCCGGTCAGTGCAACTACTGTAAACGTTTACGAGTATTTTTACTTCCAGCTTTTGGTCTGCTTAAATGCCATCCCAAAGCACAGTCGGTTATGTCATGATACCAACAATGAGGTTACTTCATACGGCAGACTGGCACGCGGGGCGCACCTTACGCGGCTTTGAACGGACTTCCGAGATTCGGGCTGCGCTCGAGGAAATTGCTGCCTTAGCCAAATCCGAAAAAGTAGACGCGGTGCTGGTGGCTGGCGATGTCTACGACATGCCTAATCCCAATGCCGAAGCCGAAAGTGCAGTTTATAATTTTTTTCTCACACTAGGCGCAGTTGGTATTCCGAGTGTGGTGATTGCTGGTAATCACGATAACCCACAGCGTTTAGAGAGCGTGGCGGGTTTACTTTCAAAGGTCAAAGTCAGTTTACTCGGCACAGTCCGCCCAGACTTAAAAGCCGTGACCCTCGAGTTACAGGCGGGTTCGTTGGTGGTGGCTGGCTTACCCTTTTTATCCGAGCGACGGTTGGTCAAAGCCGCCGATTTACTCAAAGCCCCTGATGTTGGCGAGTGGCGACAAAAGTACCGCGATGGAATGCGTTTTTTTGTCAACCATATCTGTCAAGGTTTTCGCGCCGATGCGGTCAATATCCTGATGCTACACACCACCTTAGATGGCGGACTGCTCTCCAATTCGGAATACAGTTTTCATGTTAGTAACAGTTACAGCCTAGACCCACAGAGTTTCCCCTCGAGCGCCCAATATGTGGCACTCGGGCATCTGCACAAACCCCAAGAACTCGGTAGCGCCCCACCTGTGCAGTACAGTGGCAGCATTATCCAACTCGATTTTGGTGAAGCCGGCGAACAAAAACGGGTCAATCTCATCGAAGTTAGCCCCGGCAAACCCGCTAAAGTCCAGCATATTCCACTCTCGAGTGGTAAGACCTTAAAGAACATCCGCACCGACTTGGACGGTATTGAACGCAAACTCGAGGAATTAAAAGGCTTTACTGGTCATGCCAAATTGGTGATACAACTCGATTCCCCGATGCAAGGCTTAAAAGACCGCATCCTAAACGGCATCAAATCTTGGTGGAATCCCAGTCAACTCTTTGCGCTTGAGACCGAAATTAGAAACCAAGAAATCAAAACCACCCTCGAGACAGCCCAAACGCCAGAACTTAGCCCCCTTGAGGCATACCGCACCTTTTATGCTGAGAGGCGCGGTAAGGACTTACCTACAGACCTAGAAAAAGCCTTTCTCGAGTTGCTGAATGACCAAGAGGGATAAAGGCAAAAGTTAAAAGGCGAAGGTTTACTTTCGCCTTTTAACTTTCGCCTTCCCTATTCTTCTGCCAAGACAATAATTCTATCTTCACTCGAGAAGGTCAGGGTCTCGAGTTTATTGGGATTGACTTTAACACCATAAGATCGGCTGGCATTGTGGGCATCTTTGGCGATTCGGTAGCCAATGGCGGTTTCCTTGCGCCGACGGGCGGCTTCTAAAACAGTATAAAAGTCTGCGCTCGAGCCTTGTTTGATATACAAGTTGGCTGGGCGCAAGTAAATTTCGCAGCCATCATTGGAAAATAAATACCTGAAGACTTCGGCGAGTTGTTTGTTCTCGGATATTTGCGAAAGCATTAAACTAATCAGCTTATCAGACACAATAAAGTCATCGGCTTTGGTAACTTCGGCAAGTTCGCGGTTTTTGGTGTCGAGCATTTCCGAGACAATACTCAGGTCGTTGCCGTTTTTCTCGGCGATGTCGCGCAGGTGCAGCAAGGTAATCAGGGTTTTGGCATCGGCGGCTTGCATCGGCATGGTGTCGCTGGCAAGGGCAATGATATGGTCATAATCAAAGGGTTGTAAGCCCTCGAGAACGGCGCGGCTGGCGGGGTCGCCACGCTTAAAGAGCAAATTCTGGTTGGTCGGATTGGCTAAGGCTGGAGTAGCGGCATCGGCAATAATTAGGGTTTGTGAACCAGTGGCAACGTATTGGTCAAGCTCGGAAATAATTGTGCCAAGCGTAGAGTTAATACCAAGAATCAGGGTCTTTTCAGGTTGGGCTTGTGGTTCTTTGGCATCTGAAATGGCAGCTTCGTTAATCTGACTTGGGGCTGGGCTGCGGGTGATTAAACTGTCGTCTTCGGCAATTAAAATTAGTTCGTCGTTTGCCTCGAGTTTTGTGTCTGGACTTGGGTTTAAATGAATTGCGCCGCCTCTGGAAAACCCCATGACACTGCATTTGGCAAATGACATTTGGGCTTCAAAATAGGTTTTGCCCGCCAGTTCGGATTGTTTGGAAATATAAATTTCGTCGCCGCCAAAATCGAGTAATTCGGTGTAGACCACACTTAGACCACTTTGCCGACAAGTTTGCACCGTGATTCTCGAGATTAAATCTTTAGCCAGAATAAAATGGGCTTCGTCTTTGCCAACCAGCTTGGCGGCTTCTAAGTTATCGCTGGCTTGGATTTCGGCAACAATATGGAATGGTTTTTGGCTGCGCTTTGGGTGATTGGTCAAGGCAAGCGTGGTTTTGATGATGCTCGAGTCTGGGTCGGTGGTGTCGGTTGGTGCAAGAATGATGATGCTTCTGGCAGCGTTAAAATTGCCCAATTCGAGGTCGGTTAAGTCCATTGGGTTGCCATTGCGACAAATAATTCGGGTTTTGCCACTCTGTACCCGTTCGCGGATGCTTTCTTCCATTTCGCTTTTGTCAGTTTCGGACAAGACCACTATCGCAGGGCGGGTGCGTGACTCGTTGGCTAAACAGATTTCGTTCAGAATTCCGTAGACTTGCGAGTTCCACCCAAGAATCAGGGTGTGATCGTTCTCTAAAACCCGTGAACGTCCTTTTTTCAGTTCTTCGATTTTGCTATCAAACGCCCCAGAGATAATACCGATTAAGCTGGCAACCAGAAAAACCCCACCAAGCGTGACAATTAGCATAAAGACCCGAAAGCCCCAGCCTGTGTCACCACCCATCGTGCCACTGTCTAAGGTTCGCATTAAGTTGCCCCAAATCACGTCTGGTAAACCTTGGGGCTGACCGCCTTCACCTTCGGGGGCAAAACCAAACAGGGTCACCAAAACACCAATCAGACTGATAAAAGCAATGCTTGCCACAAACAGTAAGCCAATGGTCGCAAGTGGACCTTTTGCCATGACATTATCAAACCAGTAGCGGAATTTTTCTTGCCAAGTGATGTTTTCCATGTCTGTTATTGTAACGCAAATCACTACTGCGGGTGTGATTTTTGGTTTAGCAAGCAAAAATCGGTCTCATCCTTTGGTTGTAGCCGCAATCAGGAACTTTTTAAGCCCAAAAAGCGTAGAATGGTGTGTAATTACCATTCCGTAGGAGGATGCCTTGATCGAAGTCTCTTTAACCCCCCACCGCAATTATTTACGAGCCTCACCCGAAGGGAGTGCCGACACCCAAAAACTCTTTTTGTTGGCACAGCTAACCCCACAAATCACCACTCGGGCAGCACTGGCCTTAACTTTTATTGTGGATACCTCTGGCAGTATGCGTGAAAAAGTGGCGGGTGGTAAAACCAAATTGGATTTAACCCTGAACGCCATGAAAGCCCTTGTCTCGAGTTCTAGTTTATCTGATAAGGACAGCGTTGCGATTGTTCAATTTGACGATGATGCCAGTACCTTAACCGCCCCAACAGGCAACCGCAATCAGATGTTAGCGGCTGTCGAAGCCTTACGCAAACACTCGGGCGGCACAATGATGGGCTTGGGGATGCTCGAGGCGTTAAACCACACAATAGCGGGCAACACCAATAAACGGGTGATGCTAATGACAGATGGGGCAACTTTTGATGAGGATGCTTGCCGTGCCGTGACCAATACCTATGTGGCGCAAGGCGTAGCAATTACCAGTATCGGCGTAGGTGATGAGTTCAACGAAGACTTGATGGGCGAAATTTCTGACCGTACTGGCGGGCGAGTGATTCGTGTGGTTGGACAAAACGCCAGTCCTCCAATCAGTTTTCTAGCTGATAACTTAGATGAGGTACTTGGCGAAGAATTCAAGAAAGCGGCTAATGAAGTCGTCACCAACCTCGAGTTTAGCTTGCGTGGCGTGAAAGGAGTAACTTTAGACCGCGTAACTCGAGTCTACCCGTTCCTTGCCGAATGCGAAATGCAGAACTTGGGTGGCGCAATGAAAGCCCGAGCGGGTAACTTAGAATCTAAAGACCAAACTGCTTTTCTGCTCGAGCTAACCTTGCCGCCGCGCCCACCGGCTCGGGTGCGAATTGCCCAGATTGGTTTAACTTTTGACATGCCCGGCGAGGGAACTCGGGGCGAAATTCCACCCGTGGATGTGGTTGTTGAATTTAGTTTTGACGAGAACGCCACGGCTGCGGTCAACCCAACTGTGATGGGTTACGTGCAGCAACGCAACCTTGAAGGACTGGTCAAACAAGCCGCCCAAGAAGCCCAAACCAATCCGCAAGCGGCTGCCAAGACCATCGAAATTGCTCGAGCCATGACTGTTCGCCTCGGCAATGCTGCCATGACCCAAGTGCTTGACCAAGCCAAATCAGAACTTGATTCGGGCAAGGGAATTTCGGCTGGGACAGCCAAAACCATTAAAATGGGAGCGAAAACCCAGACCATTAAAGTCGGCGGTGGATCGAGCAACGCCAATGGTTTACCATCGGACGAAGAGATTCGTAAACTGACTGGGGCATGAACCATCACCGACTGGGGCATAAAATCATTTGGTTTGTGCAAACCCCCTGTAATCCTTGTTAAAATAGAATTCTTAAAGGAGTCACCATGATTGTTTGTCACGTATGCGGTACGGAAAATCCAGATGGTTCAAAATTCTGCGAGGGTTGTGGTGTCGAACTGAGCGCACCGGCGGTTGAAATGAATGTTGGGACAATCGCCACACCAGTCGTTAATGCTGTGGCAGATGCAATCCCTGCTTTTGTTCCACCAAACCTCGAGACCCCAGAAATTGTGCAACCCGTGGTCAGTGCGATTGAAACCGCCATCCCCGGTTTAGCCCCAATGCCCGAAGCCGAGGTTTTGCCCCCATCTCTGCCAGAATTACCAGAACTGACTCCAACGCCTGTGGCTGCCGATGAAGCGGCGCTTGACCTCGAGCCAGAGGCGATAACTGCACCTGCTGTGGTTGCTGTGGTCGCACCAGTCGTGGCTGCCATGGATTCCACTTTGGATGGTTCGGTCAACCTCAAAGCCACCATGGAAACACCTGTCAACAATGCCCCTCGGGTGGCTCGTTTAATCCCCAGAAACCTAGGGGCAAACAGTAATGATGGTTATGTGATGCACTCTGAACGGATGGTGGTTGGACGGTTTGACCCCAGTGCCGGACCTGTGGATATTGATTTATCGGGTGGGCAAGGCGAAAATTATATTTCGCGTCGCCACGCCGAAGTTTACCTCGAGAATGGTTTTTGGTTGGTTCGTGACCTTGGCAGTACCAACGGTGTTTATGTCAAACGGGCTGGGCAAGCCCAGTACAGCCCACGAATTATCGAACCCCAAGCCTTGTCCGATGGCGACGAAGTAGCCTTTGGCAACATGAAATTTTTGTTTGTTTACTCGAGTGACGGCGCGTGAACAATGAAGAACCGCGCCAGTTAGAAGGCGTGACCAATAAGGTATCAGACACCATCGAGTTGTCTGAGCCTTATGATTTACTAGACATGGACGATGGGGTCTATGTCCTCCCCGAGGAATCGGGAGTCTTTATGCCTCCGCCAGATGTTTTGGCTTGGGAGCAAGAACAAATTGCCACCCCAGAATTACCGTTGTTAGCCCCAGCCGATGACAGTGGTTTTCTCGAAGAAGAAATCTTAACACCAACCGCGCCAAGCAGTGCCGCGCCGCAATTAACTGTACCGCCAATCATGAAACTTGAACGTGGCGAATATGCGCTCTTAACCCAAGAATCGGCAGGGCGGGTGATTGCCAAAGCCCCAGATGGATCAGAAGTGCGGGTGGCGGTTTATGCCAGAGGCGCGGATGTCACTCGCGCCCTTTATCCGCACCCAATGCTCCCGAATTTAATAGATGCTGGTGAAGTGGATGGCAAAATACTGATTGCCCATCCTAAACTCGAGGGCAACACCCTAGAATCTGCCATTTATGAACGCAACAAAAGAGTGGTTATTTCGGCAATTGTGGATTTAGCCAGATTGAACCGCTATTTACACGCCCGTGGTTTTTCGATGGTTTCGGTAGACCCGCGTGATGTGCTGCTCGAGCCAACCCGCTTACAGCGCTTACCCAATGTGCATAAAATCGGCGATGCAATCAGTGCCGAAGCGCCGCGTTATGGCGCTCCTGAACGGGCGGCTGGACATAAAATCAATGGCAACGAAGGGGTTTACGCCATAGGCGCACTTTTGTACCATGCCTTGACTGGGCAAATGCCAATCGAAGGTGAAATGCTGATTTCCTTTCCCGAGATTCCCGGTGTGCCACAAGCCTTAACCGCCATGCTTTCGCCCAGCACCACGCGGGTCAATCCATCCGATGCGCTCGAGTTAGCCAGCAAATTAGAACGGGCTTTTGAACCGCGTTATGCTTGGGTGCTTGGGACTGCCAGCACCGTCGGAATCAACCCAGACCGTGTAACCAACGAAGATTCGGTAGGCTACCGTGCCAGACGTGCCACCGGCGCTGCCCACAACGATACAATTGTGGTGGCTTGTGTTGCCGACGGGATTGGTGGGATGGCAAAAGGCGAAGATGCCAGCCAAGCGGCTGTGTCTGGGTTTCTCGATTACCCACTGTCCGAAGTCTCGAGCCAAGCTGTCCACGAAGCGATTGCTTTTGCCAATGCAAGGGTGATTGGGGCAATGGAAGGCAAAAATGGTGGTTGTACTTTTACGGGCGTGATTGCTGATGGTGACAAACTCGCCCTTGCACATGTCGGCGACACTCGAGCCTACTTAATTACCGATACAGCCGTGCAAATTTCTGAAGACCACAGTATGGTCGCCATGTTTGTCAAAATGGGAATTATCGCTGCCGAAGCCGCCCATAATCACCCCGACAGCAACAAAATCATGCGGGCATTGGGCAGCAACCGTGAATTACCACCAGATTATGTGGAACTGCGCGAAATGACCATCCCAGCCAACGCCAAAATAGTAATTGTCTCTGATGGTGTTTGGGGCGTATTTCCACCCAAAGAATTTGAAATTGCCCTCTTAGAACCACTCGAGCCGCAAGACCTAGCCGACCGATTGGTGCGCCAAGCCTTGCAACGCAGCACCTCGGATAATGCCACTGCCTTGGTGATGAAACTCGAGACCCGAGACCCACTTTAATTAGGAAACCCCAATGATTGTTTGTCCATATTGCGCCACCCAAAATCCTGAGTCCAATAAAGCCTGTAGCATGTGCGGTGCGAGCTTAGAAGGCGCTCAGTACCCAACTGCCATGAAAGCTGGCACTGTGCTACAAAACGGTAAATATAAACTCGAAAAAGTTCTAGGACAAGGCGGCTTTGGCGTGACCTACAAAGCCCAGAATGCTGGCATGGGCATTCCCGTGGTGGTCAAAGAATTTCAACCTTCGGGCAGTGTGCGGGTTGGGATGAGTGTCCGCCCACCCGCCACATATGGGGCAAAAGAATTTGCCGAAGCTCGTTCCAGATTTGCCGACGAAGCACGGGTGGTGGCGCGTTTAACCCTGAACGCCCCAAGCGCTCATATTGTTCGGGTTTATGATGTCTTCACCGAGAACGACACCGAGTATTACACCATGGAATTCTTGGAGGGCAAACCCTTACAAAGTCTGGTCGAAAAGGGCGGGGTTTTAAGCGAAGCCCAAGTTGTTCAAATAGCTCGAGAAGTGGTTGAAGCCCTCACCCTAGTACACAGTTCAAACTTGTTGCACCGCGACATTAAACCCGACAACATTATGATGGTACAACGCGGCGCAGTCTTAATAGATTTTGGCAGTGCCAGAGAAATTGCGGGAGGCGCAAGGGTCAGTATTATTATTACCCCCGGGTATGCCCCACTCGAGCAGTATGCTTCCGAGGCGCGACGCGGACCATTTACCGATGTCTACGCCTTGGCTGGCACACTGCAATTTGCCTTGACTGGCAAAGAACCCGTCGCAGCTACCGACCGTGCCAGTGGGGTCAAACAACCAAGCGCTCGAGAACTCAACCCCAAAGTCAGCAAAGCCTTCTCGGATGTCCTCGAGAAAGCCATGAAAATGAAAGTGGATGAACGCCCACAAACCGCACAAGCATTTCTGGCGCTGCTCGAGCAGACCCAAGGTAAAAAACCACAAGCCCAACCAACCGTCAGGGTCACACCACCGCCACCGCCTCAGCAACCCAAACCAACCCCACCGCCGTATGTCAGCCCACCACCTGTGGTCAATCAAAACCTGTCAAAACAACCACCTGGAGGACAAATCTGGGGTACACCGCAACTCGCAACCCCCGTTGTGGTCACGCCTACACCAGCCAAACAACAAGGCGGCGATTACCTGTGGTTGCTCTACTTGGTTTGCGGGGCGCTGATTGTACTCGGTGAAATGCGAATGCTCCCCGCCCAAGCCGCCCTGATTGGCTTTTACGGCGCGGTTCTACTGACTGCTTATTTGGCGCTGCAATGGCTGATTGGCACTTGGTTCGGGCGGGTCGTGCTGATTTTAATTGTGGCAGTTTTGGCTGGTATGATTTTTAATGTTATTCCTATTCCGCAGTTTTAGCAAAAACAGACCAAAAAATGTGTCTCTAAGGTGGGCAAGGCATGCCTTGCCCCTACGGTAAAATCTTCAAAACTCATAATGGATGACTAACTCATGACTGTGCCACCATCTATATTGATGCCTTGCCCAGTAATCGCAGCCGCTTGGTATGAACATAAAAAAACCACTAGGGCTGCCACTTCTTCACTCGAGACCATCCGTCCTAGCGGTACATCTTTGACCAAACTAGCAATGGCTTCTTCTCTCGAGCGGTTGGTCTTTTCCATGATGTTCGTCACAGTTTGTTCGACCATTTCGGTATGCACCCAACCCGGACAGACGGCATTGACGGTTACAGCCTTGGTTGCATAATCCAGTGCCACACTACGGGTTAAACCGAGCAGTGCGTGTTTACTGGCATTGTAGGCAGCGCTATACCGCAAACCAGATTTGGCGGCAATACTGGCAATGTTCACCACCCGCCCCCAACCCTGAGAAACCATGCCATCCAACGTTAATTGCATCAGTTTCATGGCAGCATCCACGTTGATACGCTGAATTTTTTGCCATAGTTCATAGTCCATGCTGGTAAATTTTGTGCCTTGGGTAATCCCCGCGTTATTGACCAAAATATCAAGCTGCCCAAATTCGGCTATCCCTCTCGAGACCAGCGTACCTAAGCTCGAGAAATCCGAAATATCACTGGCAATCGCAATGGCTCGAGTGCCTTTTTGTCTGATTTCGTCAGCCAGTGTCTCGAGTTCGGCTGCGCTGCGGGCAGTCACAATCACATCCGCGCCAACTTCGGCGAGTGCAAGCGCGGTTGCCCGTCCGATTCCCCTTGATGCGCCTGTAATCAGTGCGGATTTGCCTTGTAAGTCAATTTTCATAGTCTAGTCTACCAAATCACTTCATAAAATTGCTTTCGATGTGTTGGACAATGCTCTGCAAGTCAGTTTCGGAAATTTTCATGCCGTTAGCAACCATGCGTTTGACCACTGCCAGAGGTCTATCACTGCTCGAGAAGGGATAATTTTTAACTTCATCTAAGCCGTGACACTGCGAACAAATCGTTTCAAATAAGGTTTTGGTGTCCATGCTCGAGGCTGCGCTTGGCGCTTGGGCTTGTTCGCGTTTTGATTGGGCGGATTGCTGAATATCTGGGGTAATGGCAATTAAATAGGCTGTAACCGTCTCAGCTTCGCGCTGGGTAATCTCGCCTGAAGGATTGGGTTTCTCGATCATCCGCACGACTGTTTGTTGCCAATCGGCTGGGGTACGAGGACGAAGTAGCACGGTGCGGAGGTCATGACAAATCACACAATCACCCAACAGCACTTGCCGTCCAGAATTGAGTGCCAGTGGGGTAGCCAGCGACTCGAGGTTGGTGTCTGGAGAAAAATTTGCGCTTGGCAATAAGGTTTTTAAGCGTTCTAAATTGGCTGGACTGGTTAAATCGCCGCGTCCAGAAGCCAAGTTTTGTTCTCGAAAGGAAAAAGGAATCGAAAGCCCTGTCAGTAACACCGTGCAAATCAGTAAGCCCGTGCCAAGGCTTGGCATCCATCCTTCAAAATGCCGCGCAAAACGCAAAATAAAGAGTTTGATTAAAAGTAAACTGCCAATCACAAACCCTAGAATAATGTGCGCTACAGTACGGGCAGGAAATTCGACTTGGTATGTCCACATGCGTGGCAGCATTTGGGTCATCAGCAGCACATAAATAATTCCATATGCCAAACCCAGTATTCGGTGCAGCAACATCAAACGGGGTGGGGCAGCGCTTTTGTGTAGGGCTTTATCAAAAGGGTAGCCCCACAGGTGATACATCAAAAAAACCGTGGCAAATGCCAGAAGTAGAAATAGTCCGCCGAGAATTGAATTAAGGGCTGCATTCATTGGCTCACCTCTTTTGTGACTTGGGTGACAGTCTACTGCAAAAACGGTTAAGTTGAGAACGCATTTGTGACTCACTCGAGCCAGAGCTACAAGCGATAGGCAATAAGAATTTAGGCGGAATGAACTTAAATTCACTCACCGCCACGCCAGTCAAAACCGTGATTGCACTTAGCTAGAATTCTAGCTATAATAAACTGTGGCTCGTTTTGTTATTGAATTCAACACCAGCGTGAAAAACGACCTCGAGTGGATAGACAAAAAATACCACGCCAGTATCAAAAACAGCATTCTTGAGCAGCTTTTATTCCAACCAAACATCGAAACTAAGAATCGTAAACCACTCGATCCAACCATTCAAGAAGCAAGTTGGGAACTTCGTAGTGGAGAACAAAACCGCTACCGTGTGCTGTACAGATTCACACTCGAGGAGAATTCAGCAGAAACCGAGATTTTAGGAATTGTACTGATTATTGCAATAGGCGAGAAAAAAGGCAATAAATTATGGATAGGAGGCGAAGAACAATGAAACTGATTCCACTGAGCCAAGCCAAAAATACCTTATCGCAAGTGGTACTTGATGCGGCAGATAGTCCTGTTATCATCACCAAAAATGGGGTTGCTGCTGCTGTGCTGATTGTTCCAGAAGATGCCGACGACCTCGAGCGTTTGGTGTTGTATCGTTCTAAAAAACTGCACAAATTACTTGAATCTCGAGTGAGTGCTGCCAAAAAAGGTGAACGCATGGGCTTTGACGAATTTTGGGCAAGTGTTGAAAAGCCAGATTGACCAGCAGTCAATACCGTGATTCTCGAGGTAATGCGTTTTTTGTTCGACCAGCAGCCCCAAGCTCGAGCCAAAGCCGTGAGACTCGAAAGGTTGGGGTGGAATCCCATGCAGAGAGCTTTGATTGAACTCCACTTGAACACAATCATACAATAGACGTTATCGGAAATAAGAAACTAGCTCGATTTCCGCAAAGCCCGTTTGCGAAAAGCACAGCGAAGGTTATGCAAACCACAAGCAATCTCCATAAACCAATCAGAGCAATACCACTTCGTATTCCGCAACACGT
>JANNVX010000096.1:0-11449 GCA_031414595.1 Deinococcales bacterium | reverse complement strand
GTTCATTAAGTGACTGGTACAGCCGTAACATCATATTTTTGACTTTTAGTGAGTAGGTCTGCATTCAAATGACTTTACCAAACCGAGAACCGAATGACACTATTCTTGAAATCGGGAAGTTATTCTGGGACAAATCCTTAGCGATACGGTGATACGTTGCAAGACGAACCCGTTCTGAAATATAAAGCAGGGCGCTGACGGCTGCTTCTTTTTCAAATTGCATACAAAACCACCTTCTCGAGCCACGAGTATAGCAGGAAAAATATAATTGACTCATGGGTTAATTGGCTTAAAGTAAAGATGATTCTTGGCAAGAAGGTACTCGAGCCTCGAGAAACCCCCAAGTTTTGGCTTGAGGGTTTTTGTGTTTTTGGACAACACTGCTATACTTTTTACATGAAAAACCTAGTGGTCACACTCGAGAATGAACTTGAGCAACGCATAGCTCACCTAGCGCAGCTTCAGCACCGCAGCGAAACAGAAGTTATTCTCGAGGCAATTAAAGCCTACATAAAAATCCCAGATTGGGTTGGTATTGGCGCGTCTAACAGTGCCTTATCAGTTCGAGACGAAGAAATCCTTAAAGCCGAGTGGAAATGAAAGTTCTGGTGGACACCAATGCGATTTTGAGAATTCTAAAACTCGAGTTCGTGAATCGTTCCCGAAACAGCACTAATTTTCAAAGCCTTGTTGGTTAATTCCTCGAGACGCATGGCAACTGCAATACTGTGCGCTTCATACTCCGTGCCGAATTCGTCTTTAAGAAATTTTGTTGGCACATTATGAATAACGACCTTCACACCATCTTTGGTGGTGTATTCGTTGGTGGTGCGTGTTTCGTTAGCAATTAACGTCATGGTGTTTCACCTCAGATTTTGTACGCCGTAATAATTGCGTAATTGTTGATAAAAGCCACCTTAACCCGAATCCAACGCCCATCATGCAAACGATGCTCAAAATTAATTCCAGCCACTCGCTTTAAGAGATTATCGGGCAAATCCTTACTGACTGCAACCCCAATAAGTACCGCCGCCAATAAATCTACGGGGCTAATTTGGTCATCTCGAGCCGCTTTTCGGGCATGGTCGGTAATGTCAATTTCTTCTCGAATTAAAGCTGTATGGATACGCTGCAACTCCCAATCAAGAATTTCGCTTGTTGAAAAATCAAAAGCATCAGGCACGAGCAAAGTATAGCCCAATTCTCGAGGGCAACGACTGTGCCACGCGCTTAGCCCAAAGCGGCAGCGCACAAATACAAGCCCCTGCTGGCGACGATTAAAATGTTAGTCTCGAGAAAATCCCCTAGTCATGGCTTGGGGGTTTTTGTGTTACTTAAAAGTTAGAACACGAGTTCGTGAACTATACCCGAAATTCATATCGAGTTCTTTGTTATATCTCTCAAAATTAAGTTTGCCAATTGTTTTGATGCTCGAGGCGATTGACGAATCCAACGCTCAATTTGTTTCATTTCAAGTGGAAGCGCTGTTATTCGGACTAATTTAGATACATTTCCTTCTGGTTTACGTCCTGCACGAATACGGAGACCACCTCGTGGTTTTTTTGAGGCTTCACTTTTTGATTCTAATTGCATCAATTTCAGTTCTTTTTCCAATAATTGAATAGTCTTTTGTTCGAGTGTTTCAGTACCTTGCAAAAAGCCTAAGTAAATTTCAACGGGTATATTTAGAGTATTTCGCATCTTTTCTACAAACTGTAAATTTATTTTACCATTAGCAACATCATTCTTGAATGTTTCAATAACAACTAATGAGGGCTTTTGCTCGACTTTTTGTTTTACTCGGTGTCTATATTTATTCACAAATTAAGTATACAAGAATCAAAAGTTTTTGTATACTTAATTCAAAATTAATTCATGAAAGACGCATATACTATCATCATGTATTTTAAAATGTGGTACGCTTGTTTAAATTAGGTTAGAAAAAAAGTTTACTTAGATAAAAGATACAGGATTTTGATACCTGTAGGAACGCAAGGTTAATTTATGAATATTGATATAGCAACCACGTGGCAAGCAAACCCAGAATGGATAGTTGAACATCTCAGATGGACAATTTTTCCACAAGAACCGTTGGATCTAAACAATACAAATGTCAATACGTGGTGGTCGGACGTTACTCAAAAAGAAGCAGATTCAACTAGCCAAACCAAAATTCATGGAATTCCTCAACATCAGGCGTTAGGTGATATAGATGAGGATACGAGACTTTCTTTGTTAGTTCGCCCTTTTGACTACACTTG
The DNA here is from genome assembly GCA_031414595.1 of Deinococcales bacterium. Taxonomy (GTDB): domain Bacteria; phylum Deinococcota; class Deinococci; order Deinococcales; family JAAFIG01; genus JAAFIG01. Next base: position 9,188 of record JANNVX010000096.1, on the reverse strand, counting down.
GCAATTTATGCCAAACACAAAACTTTCAGCTACTATTGCTGTACCTGTAGTAGGTTTTGCTCCGATGATTATGCCAATACTCTCTGAATGCTTGAGAAAGTCTATACACGATACTTCGCCAAAAGCATCTCGATTGGCTCTTGGGGGTGCTTTCTTTCTAAAGACCGATAACAGAGAAGTGGCTTACGAACAACTAAACGAACTGCTAAAACCTTGGGTAAAACTAGATGCCTCACGTTCAAGCGATTTTTCATATATAATTAACAGAAAGAGACAATCAACCGTGATTCCTACTCTCTCACTCAATCGCCTTGCGGAGTGGGGGGCAGTCACCACAAATGTGCAATGGAAAAGTCTTCCTGCCTCTACATCTTTTGAAGTAAATAGCTATTTTGTCAGAGTGGGAATTGATATTAATACCGACCCAACAGCTGGTACGCAGTTGTTTGAACCACCACAGCAATTAGAAATTCTGTTTGAGTTATTAGAATTAGGAAAAGAAATTATCGCAAGGGGTGATATAGAATGAACTTTAATCAAAAAAATCAAACCTCAACAAATCTTCAAGACAGCATTGTTGGTTCACAAATACGACAAAATTACGAAGGATATATCAATTCTTCCTCTAAGACCACCCCAACTACCCCTAGAAAGGTGCTAATACGTTCATTCCCATACACAACTTCCCTATATTCTCAGGACTTAGAAGTTTCAGATGAAAGCTTGTTTTCAGTCTGGCTTGGCTGCCACGCATTTGTTATTGAACGGGAACAGGAGTCAGAAGCAAATGATGTTGTTAAACTGGCGCGGCTATCTTATGAGAACGACGAAGATTCTGCCTATCGTCTGCTGTATAACTATGTGGATACTGCCCTTGAGCAACATTTAAATGCCGAGAAAGTCAAGAATATATTTGAAGCTGCCATCAAGAATAATCTACAGATTGATCTTCTCGTTGGATTATTAACCGTGACATATCGCTTTGATTACTTTCTCGCAAGTATACGACAAGAATTCTTTAACTCAGTCAAAATTAAAGCCATCAAAGCTCTGGGCGAAACTGAAACAACTGAGATGCTTTGGGGACTAATTTGAATCATGGCAGTACCCACATGGCTAGAATCTGACCAAAATGTTTTCATAAGTAGCCCCTACTCGCTTGCTATTGCGATAAAAAAAATTGCAAGCGACAGGTTTCATATCGGAATTCTGTACAAGAACTTAAAAAATGAACTTCAGGTTTTACATTTTGCTTTTCATCATGATTTGCGAAATGAAAGACTAGATAACTCATACCATTGGGTGAATATTCGTTTGAATCGCACAAGGGCTAAAGGGGTGGTTTACCAATGCGAACTAATTGCAAGTAAGAAGGCAAAAATCCCTTATGGTATAACCTATAAGGGTGGACAAATAAATAAAAGCGGCTACTACTCATCTGCCCTGAACGAGGTCGGGTTGACATGCACTACATTTATCCTCGCAGTTTTTGAGGCGCAAGTAGGCATAAAGCTCGTTGATTGGCAATCATGGGAATCACGACCCGAAGATACACAATTTGTAAATCACATGGTATCGGCAATGAGAGAACGAAATAAAAAAAATACTAATCCCACTATTCCTGAAGCACACATTAAATCAGTCGAAGAAGACATTTGCATTCGGATTCGTCCTGAAGAACTAACTGCATCTGCTAAGTTCTCAATAGCAGAATTACCAGTAGATTTCCTAAAAGTTCAACTTCCTGCATCGGAAATCAAAGCTGCCCTATTATAGTTCAACCACAACTTTCTCGAGGCTAATGGCTGCCTTAGCTTCATGCGCTTGGCTCGAGACCTCGATTTTTTTACAGCCGTAATATAATTTTCTACGGCTCGAGGCTAATTGCTGCCACCTCGCAAATTCATGGTGTAGCCTGAAATTACTTTGGGTGTTCCCCTGCTAAAGCCAAAACTCTTCTAAGATTTTTCACTCGAGAACGATTTAAGTCCAGTTTTTGAATGGTGGCTCGAGCCGTTGCAGACAAACCAATCAGTGAGATTCTGTCATGACTGAACGGCAATAGGCTGCAAACCAAATTGTAAGCGCAATGCCTCGAGTGTGGTGTTGCGACGATGCGCCAACTCGAGCAGTGCCTCGGTGCGTTGCAAAGTTAATTCCTCGGTTTGGTCAGACATGGCAATTAATTCGAGTTGCTCTGTGGCTGTTAGTGTTTGGTTATCTCGTTTTTTAATTAAGGCACGATAAGCCAACCAAAAAGACTCTGGAAGCCCCAAAGAAATTCTTTGCAGCAAAACAGTTTCGGTAACATCGGCTTGAAAACGAGATTTTAGGTCTTGAGCCAACCATGTCTCGAGTGACAGCCCAGAAATCTGAGCTTCCAGCAAAAGCCGTTGCTCGAGCGCAGGGTCAAGGGTTAGGGTCAGCGACATAAGAATAGTTTAGCACTTGTCTGGAATATCTGTGCCTGTCCAAACAAAAATTCCATCTTGTTCGACAACCTCTCCCTGTTGGCGCGGACTGAGCAGCAGTGAACCGTTTTGTATTTGAATCTCGAGTTGACTTTGAGGCTCGAGATTCAGTTCGATTCGTAATCGTTTTGGGATTAGAACTCGCCCAAAAGTGTCTATGGAAATCGTCTCAGCCTGCATAATTGGCAAGTGTAGCAAAAAATTGGCAAAATTATGCCACGCACCTTGCCCAATGAAAGATTTTATACTCGAGCCAAGCCTTTACAAAGTGTTAGACTCCAACCATGACCCCACAAACCATGAAAGCAATAGTTGTTGAAGAACTCGGTGGCATAGAAGTGCTGAAAGTTCAAAATGTTCCAGTCCCAGAACTACGCTCTCGCCAAGTGTTACTAAAAGTCTCGAGTGTCGGCTTGAACTTCGCCGATATTTTAGCCGTGCGTGGCGAGTACCTGACCCGTACCCGCACACCCTACACCCCCGGTATGGAATTTAGTGGCACAGTGGTTGCGCTTGGCGAAGGCGTGACCAATTTACAAATAGGGCAATTGGTGGCTGGACTTGGTGGCAGTGGTGCTTTTGCCGAGTACGCCACGATTCATGCGGCGGCTTGCTTACCGATTCCAAGTGCCTTGACTCCTCGAGAAGCGGCTGCACTACCCGTTTCGTTTTACACAGCCTACTTTGCCTTACGCACCCTTGGGCGAGTCCAAGAAAAAGAAGTCGTCTGGGTCGAAGCGGCGGCTGGAGCGCTCGGCACAGCCAGTATCCAACTGGCAAAAGCCATGAACTGCACTGTGGTTGCGACTGCCAGCACCAGCAGCAAACTCGAGCTTGCCAAAAGCCTAGGCGCAGATGCAGTTTTTCTTGGCGACGACCCAGAATTACGCCAAAAAATTCTCGAGTTTGCCCCAAAAGGTGTGGATGTCTACTTATCGGTGGCTGGGGGCAGTGGTTTCCAAGACCGTCTGAGTGTGATGAATCATCTTGGGCGGGTGATGGTGATTGGCAACGCCAGCCGTGAAGCCGCCAGTTTAACCCCAACTGCCCTGATGAAAAAAAATCTAGCGGTTATCGGCGTTTGGCTAACACCATTTATGGGTATTCCCGAAGAAATACAAGCCGCCACCGCCTTTATTTACCCGCTACTCGAGAGTGGAAAAGTCAAACCACAAATTGGCGAGGTTTTTCGTTTAGAAGAAGCTGGTAAAGCCTTTGATTTTGTTCTCTCGAGGGCAAGCACAGGCAAGGTCTTGATTGAACCGTAAGGCTGCATCATGTTCACGAGGGTTTTTCGCTATCGGCATCAGCAACTTTGTTGTCTACAAAAATACCTATTCTTGTTTCCGTTTCCGACTTTCCGCCATCATAGGCTTCAAATTCGGGTTCGGACTCGAGCCAGCGCCGTGCAAAAAACAATAGCAATTCGCGGGCAAAAAGCATAAAGGTCAGTAACCCAAAGGCATCCACTTGTAAGCGAAAAATAGTCATAAAAAACAGCACACCGACAATCACCGCGTCCGAAACAGCCGCCAATGCCCTTGTCCAGATTTCAAAGGTGCGTTCATCCATTTTGTCTTGTTCGGCAAAAATGGTTAGTAACATTGTGCCAGCAATCCAAAGATAGGCAAAATTCCCACTGAGCGCATAACCAGCAATGGCGACGGCGGCTGTACCAATCAGAACTTTTGGTTGAACCAGTCGGTCACTGAGTTTTCTGGCATCCACATTAATGTCTAAGCTACTTTTGCCGCTTGCCGAACGCCGAATAAAGCGCCGCGTCAGGGCTGTCGGCGAGACCACCAAAAGCACCGATGGCACGGTAATTGCCCGAATCAAGAAGTAAAAAACAAGATAGAAATTAACAAAAAAAAGGATTACACCAAATAAAAAACTCATGTGCTTGTCTCCTCGAGAAAAATCTCTTCGATACGTTGATTAAAAAGTTTGGCTAACTTAAACGCCAAAGGCAGGCTTGGGTCGTACTTTCCAGTCTCGAGGGCGTTAATCGTTTGGCGGCTAACCCCAAGCGCATCGGCAAGGTCGGCTTGTGATAAGCGCTTTACAGCCCGAAGTTCACGGATTCGGTTATCCATCTTTCACCCCGTCTGCGCCCAAGCTCGGGCGGCAGCAATTCGTTTTTCGATACTTGGGTGGTCGTGCAACCAGATTTCGATCCATTCGGGTGGGTTGGGGTCAGATAAATTACCTTTGGCAAGTGACCGAAACGCCCGTTCAAAAGCTGGAAAATTTTTGGTTTGCTGCATGGCGTAGCGGTCGGCGGCATACTCGGCACGGCGAATGATGGCGTTGCGGGCTAAACCTGTTATTTCGGATAAAACCGTAAACACAAAAAGCAGAATTGGCAAGGCGGCAATATCGGTTGCACCGCGAATCCCACCCACGCCGCTCAAGGTATTGATTGTAAAATACGATACAGCAATCATTAGGGCAAAGCTAAACCAAGCAAAAATCATATTTTTTTGAATGTCTTTGTGGACGCGGTGTCCAAGCTCATGCGCCAACACCACTTCAATCCCTTCAATATCCATGCTTTGCATCAGCGTGTCGGAAATCAGCACTTCCGAACCAAAGCCGTCTGGTACAAGCGCAGCGTTGCCTTGCGTAATTTTTTCTCCAAAAACCCATTTGGAGACTTTACTGAGTTTCTGCCCTGCGTTATTGAACAACCCTTGTACTCGAGCCTCGAGTTCTGGGTTATCAAGCGGAGCGCTTTTGAAACGCATCCGAGCTAATTTGGGGCTAAGAAACAAAATCACCGCAAAAAATACCGTGATGCCAGCCAAAGCCACAGGAAACCAGAGGTCTGGAAAGGAACGAAAAGCACTGAATAGACCCACAAAAAGAATTGTGCTGATAATCAACCCAATCGCCATTTGCTTGAGTTCGTCCAAGAACCAGCCAAGAAAATTTTGTTTTAGCATTCCATCGCGTTTTTCACGGGTGAAGCCGTAATAAACACTGATTGGAAAAGCAATCAGGCTGCTGATTATTGAAAAAACCAATACAAATAAAATCATCTCGAGCAACTTATCCCCACCGCCAAGTGTCTCTCGCAAAGCACTGGCTGCACCAAGTGGCACGAAAACAATAAATGTGACTAGGGCTAAACCTAAACCCCAGAGATTGGAATGTACCCGCTCAATTTCACGACGCTGGGCTTTTTTAAGGGTTTCACCTTCGAGAATGGCTGTCATATTTCAGCCTACCTTCTCGAGTACAGGAGTCTCTAGCTTCTCGAGAATCGTGGCGATGTTGCCTTGCCAAGCAATGCTGGCAATGTAGGGCTTAAAACCCATTTCGGTATTTATTTTTAGCATCGGGGCATTGCTGTCGGCGTTACCAGTGCGAATAAATTGGGCTTCCGGGTTAAGTTCGAGCAAGCGCCGCACATTTGCAGCTTTGAGCCAGCGCCCCAAGCCATGATTACGATGGTCTGGCAGTACGCCCGTGCCACCTTGAGAGACAATTCCAGCGCGGCTTTTACTCCAACCAAGTTCGTTTAAGCCAACCAAAGTACCGTTTTTATGGCGCACCACAGCCGTTAAAGCATCTCGGTTGCCAGCCTTTCGCATGGCTTCTTGTTGGCGCAGTAATTGGGGAGTCATATTGAAATCTTCTACATCCAAATCATCTTTTGGGGCGGTGTTCATGACATTACTTAATTCGGCGTAAGCCATTAAATCTTCTTCTGGAATATCACCATGCCAAATTTCTAGTGCATAATCATCGGGTTGCCGCGTTGTCCAAGACTCAAGTAAGCCACTGGGTAATTCGCCAATTTTAAGTTGATTGACATGGTTGACCAAGCCTTGGGTCAGTCCGTACTTCTCGAGGAAAGGCTGCCCTGCTGTAACACGGTCACTGCTATCGGTAATCAGTAAAGTCCGTCCAAGTTGTTGACTGTGCTGAACCGCCAAACCAAGTAATTGTCTACCTATACCTTGACGACGCAAGTTCGATTCCACCACCAACTCGAGTTGGACAAGGTGCTGATTGGTGTCCATATTGAGAATTTGCAGTGTCGCATGAGCGCCAATCCCCCCGTTGGCATCGGATACACTCCAAGTTTCAAGCTCTAAAATAGATGGGATATGCGCCATCTGTGCCACCATCTCTTCGGGGTCTCTGGCAGGGTCGTCGGGGTGGGTTTCTAAGCGGTGGCGGTTGCTGTGTTCGACAATCGCATGAATAAAATCCGGGGTAAATTGATTCTTGCTGCGGTGTTCGATTTTCATAATGCCCCCTTTGGCTCGAGGGTCTGGGTTAGGGCTGCCCAAGCAGTTTGTAGGGCGTATTTGGCGGCTTTGACAGCACGGCGCAAGTATTTGGCTCGGGTGTTACGAACTGGCTCGAGGAGCGCAAAGGTTTGGGCTTCTTGGAACAGCCTCTCGAGTTTTTCTGGGTTGTAATAGATATTCATGGGTTCACTCCTTTGGGTTTTTCTTGAATAAAAGAAGTGTAAAGCAAACTAGGCTATTTGTCAAGTTTATTTGACTTTAAGACAAGTCTCCATGACAAAATAGAAACTTGACCGTATTGTAGATATAAGGTGTACTTGTCACTTTAAATGAGAATTGCCTTTTTTTGGCATAAGTGTAAAATGAAATGCCATTAAGCTAAGTGTAGAAACCGACATTTGTTGGATAATATATCGAAATTAGCTAAATTATATTTTTTATATAATTTAGCTAATTTAAGTATATACTCTACCTGTGAATCCAATCTCAAACCCATTTGCACCAGGAGCAGGGTCAGCTCCCCCAGAATTAGCTGGGCGTAATGAAGTGCGTGAAACGGTTCGTATTGCCATTGAACGGATTCGTCGCGGTTATTTCAACAAAAGTGTGTTATTGGTTGGTCTTCGTGGTGTGGGCAAAACAGTGCTGCTCGACCAAATGCGAAAAGATGCTGAAAGTACAGGCATTCACAGTATTCGTATCGAAGCCCCTGAAGAACGTTCGCTTCCAGCAGTTCTCGCACCTCAGCTGCGCTTAGCACTTCTAAGACTCTCGAGGATTGAAAGTGCTAAAGACTTGGCACAGCGAGGCTTAAAAGCATTAGCAGGGTTTGCAAAAGCCTTAAAAGTCAAGTTTGAAGATATAGAAGTTGGTTTTGACACTGAACCAGAACCCGGATTAGCTGACAATGGCGACCTCGAGCATGATTTACAAGCCTTACTCGAAACCGTTGGTGCAGCCGCGAAACAAGCTGGGACTGCCTTGGTTATTTTTATTGATGAACTTCAGTATGTTGAACAAAAACAACTCGAGGCATTGATTACAGCTTTGCACCGCATTGCCCAAGCTCAAATGCCAGTGGTTTTGATTGGAGCTGGTTTACCACAACTCAGAGCGCAAATGGGACGCGCTAAATCATATGCAGAACGCTTATTTGATTTTCCAGAAATCGGACCTTTAAATGAAGAAGCCGCTCGAATCGCCATTCAAAAACCAATTACTGATCAATCAGCCCAAATTTCACCTGATGCACTAACCCGAATTATTACCCAAACCCAAGGCTATCCATATTTCTTGCAAGAATGGGGCAAACACGCTTGGAATACCGCAAGTACAAGCTTAATTACTTTGCAAGATGTTGAATTTGCTTCATTGAGTGCTTTAACTGCCCTTGATGAAAGTTTTTTTCGGGTTCGTTTTGATCGCTGTACCCCATTTGAAAAAAGGTACTTACGGGCAATGGCTGAACTTGGGGCTGGTCCGCACCGCTCAGGAGATATTGCCACAATTCTGGGTCGTAAGGTCAGTTCACTTGGACCAACAAGAAATCAGCTTTTACTTAAAGGTATGATTTGGTCACCAAGTCATGGTGATACAGGATTTACTGTGCCGTTATTTGACCAGTACATGAAACGAATCATGCTAGGTGATCAATGGAAAACGAGCTAAGTTAAAGCCGAAAAATTTGTGTGAACGAACGAAGCTACAATGCAGTCGTTCTAGCAATTCCCAAATAAACTTCGAATTCCAGATGATTTCAAAAAAAGAAGTGTCAACAATCCTTTTCAAATAGGATGACAAGACATTTTTCAAAATGCGATTGGATTCGTGATACAAGCGTTTCTCATGATAATAATACGCAGTATCTACACCAAAACTTTCTGGCTCAAGGGGTATAGCTATAAGGTAGACTTGTCTTTTTAAATGAGAAGCATCACTATCACAGCGACCATGCCAGAAAGTGCGTGGCTGGCTCGAGCGGGGGCAGTACATAATTCCAATCTCTTGAGCTTGTGCTATCATCAAGCGTGTCCCAAGCATTTGATTTCAGTACTTCCGAGATTCTGAACTGGGAACTCGAGCAGATTCAAACCGCACTGGACAACCAAGAAATAGGAATCAGTGAACATGCTGCTGATGCTGCCGCCGAAGACAACCTAAGTTTACTCAATTTACTCGAAGCTATTTTAGTTGGTACACCCACCACAAAAGATCTACCAAACAATGCACTAGGACGAGTTGCTGGAATCAATTTTGAACACATCACATCAGATAAGCGTTTTTACAGGGTCAAAGTCGCTTGGATAAACGAATACTTAGGATTTGTCCCAGAATAACTTCCCGATTTCAAGAATAGTGTCATTCGGTTCTCGGTTTGGTAAAGTCATTTGAATGCAGACCTACTCACTAAAAGTCAAAAATATGATGTTACGGCTGTACCAGTCACTTAATGAAC
>JANNVX010000095.1:0-51935 GCA_031414595.1 Deinococcales bacterium | reverse complement strand
GGAGTGGATTGCAGTTGAAGGCATCGGGAGCTTAACGGCAGGTGACTAGATTGTGGTTCATGACTGGGGTTAAGTCGTAACAAGGTAACTGTACCGGAAGGTGCGGTTGGATCACCTCCTTTCTAAGGAGTTCTCAAAGTTGGCTCGAGATTTAATGCTCGAGGTAACTGCTTATTGCACTCAAACATCAAGGAATAAACCTAGATTATATTGTTTGAATTATTGTGCCTCGAGAGTTAATCTTGAGGCGCTTTTTTGTATCTGCAAAAATCGAGTATACTTGCGCCATGAAAACCCTCGAGATACCAGATGATGTCTACGATTTACTCGAGGCATACCGAACTGTTTTTAATGTCAGTCAAGCCGATGCACTGCGAACTGCTTTTGAGCGTTTGGGTATTCAAGCTGATACTGAACCACACGACCCGCTCGAGGAATCTGAGGTACTACAAAGCCAAGCAGCCCGTTTAGCTGGTCAAGCCACAATTCCACTTAATACGCTGTTGCCAAAAGCATGAGCGCCCGCCTACCAAATCCGCCTTTTACGGTGGAATTGTCTAAGGCTGCTGAACAGCAATTCTTGGGTTTGGATGCAGCAACCAAACAAGCACTGCTTGAGGCTTTAATGCGTTTACGCGATACAGGAGAAGGCGACATTGCCTACCTCAAAGGGAATTTAGCGGGGTATTTGCGCTTACGGGTTGGTCAGTACCGTGTTGTGTTTACGCTCGAGAAACGGGTTCTGATGATTGACCGAATTGGAAACAGGAAAAATGTATACAACTGACTCGGACGGTTGCACTCAAACATCAAGGAATAAACCTAGATTATTGAATTATTGTGCCTCGAGATTAACTCTCGAGGCACATTTTTATGTCTCGAGTCTTTGATGAGTTTAGTCTCATGGCTGTGATTTATGCTTTTTTGATGCTCGAGAGAATAAAACCTTACATCCCAGTTTTGTTTGCTGCAAACCTTGAGCTTGGATTGCAAATCTTACTTATTATGGTTCAAATTCAAGAGAATCTCTTTTGGTTTTTCACTGGACTTTTCGTTCATGGAATTTTTTTAACCACCATAATCATTTTTATTATTCGTAGTATTCATTTCTTCAAAAAATCTTTTGCTCAAGAATTTCTTAATGTTCTGATTCTGTGTTTTGTCGCGGTAATTGTTTGGTTTTTTGAAACTCAAAGAACCAGACTAGAGTTTTTCTTGTTTCGTAGTCAAATGCAAGCTGTGGCAAATTTAGGTTTACAAAATTTGCTTGAAGTCAAAGCTAAACAAAAGCTGACAGAGAGAGAACGTACTCTACAGTGGAATTTTGATAAAGTAAAAATATCTAACCGCTTTTGGTGGGTTAAAAATCGAGAAACACTCATGACTTCACCAAAAATGGAGTGGATTTTCTTTCAAACAAATACTTTGTTTAGCGAATGTGGGTTTTTATTCTCTGTGAATGGTAATCTACCAAACCGACTTTACTATTCTGAAAAGTCGTTGCCCTTATACTCCTATTTCCAAAAACTGGAAAACGATTGGTTCTATGGTTGTTTTAGTTATGACTAATTTGGCTCGAAAACACGTTATTTTTAATCTCGAGCTTAGGCTTTTGCTAAAGGTGCTAGACTAACCCTATGAACCTGCACCTCGAGTTACCTTCTTCAATTGGCAGTGCTGTTTCACCCAGACCCTGAACGCCATGTTCTCGAGTCAGTGCTGCTGTAGCTTAATTCGCTTCGATAAAATCAGTGTGGCTCGAGCGTATTGATTTATGATTCAAAAGGATTCTCTACATTCAGTCCAGAAATTCGTACAAAATCGGAGGTATTACGTGTCACCAGCACTTTTTGATAGATAAGAGCAGTGGCAGCAATCAGTGAATCCCCCAAGGAAAATTTTTGGAATTGGCGCAGTTCAATGGCTTTTTGCACAACTGCACTCGAGATTGGCAAAACAATACTATGAGCAAAGAACTGCTCAAGGGCTTGTTTTTCGCTTTGGGTTATTTTGTGGTATCCCAAGACTTCAACCATGCTCACAGCCGAAACAACAGGTGAGTGTTTGGCAATGAAGGCACGCAAAAAGGCGTATTCTGCTTGAAGTGCGTAAATGATGATATTGCTGTCAAGCAACATCACAAAGCCTCACGCTCAGGCAATTCGCGGTCAAGACGGGTTTCTTGTTGCCAAGTCAGCCCATCGCCGAAACTGCTAGGTTGTTTGAGGTCAGCAAATTGCTGTAAGGCTGCTGCCATCGCTGTACCATCCGAAACCTTTTTGGTCTCCAAAACCGTAACGTGAACTTCTGCATCGGTTACTTCGGGACGCTCAGATAGCCACTCGAGCGAATTCCCATATAATCTGGCTTTATAAGTTTGCAGCATTTCATCACCCTGCATAGTCTAGCACAACGGTAGTAAGGTGAGCAATGCTATTGCACAATAAAGCCGTCTATCACAATTTTTTTTGCTCGAGCTTAGGCTTTTGTGGTGCTACACTAACCCCTTTGCGTCTCGAGTTACCCTCTCCAATAGGCTAGGCTGCTCAAACCAAAACCCTGAACATCATGTTCTCGAGTCTTTAACACACCAAGGCAAAATCAGTGTAGCTCAAGCCAAAGCTGTGTAGCCAAGTCTCTTTAACTTCTTTTTACCAAGTCTTGAACCGCCGATTCCCAAGTTGCGAACTTGAACACAAATCCCGCCTCGAGCAGACGCTTTGGATAAGTAAAGCGGCTTTTTAAGACCAACTCGGTTTCGGTTTGTAAAAAAACAGCCCCTAGCTCGAGCATCCAGTTGGTGCTGGGCAAACCAAAACCAATTCCATTGGCTGAGCGAAATAAACGCATAAATTCGGCGTTGGGCAGTGGGTTAGGACTGCAAAGATTAACTGCACCAGCTATGGGTTGCTCGAGCAGAAATAGAATTGCGGCTATAAAATCGGTATCGTGAATCCACGAGATGTACTGTCGCCCATCGCCCATTGTGCCTCCTAAGCCACGTTTGACCAAGTTGTGCAGTACCGAAAATACCCCGCCTTGGTCAGGTGACATCACCATGGCGCTACGCAGGGCAACTTTGCGGGTTTGTGGGGTACGCGAAGCCTCGAGTGTCGCTTCCCATGCTTTCGCCACATCTACCGAAAAACGCCAAGTGTCGGGCATTGCCTCTGTCCCGCCAAGCTGCCCAGAAATATCATCGTTGGGTGCATCGAAACGATGGGTATAAATTGTGCCGCTCACGGCTTGTAGCCAAATCTTGGGAGGGTTTTTGGCGGCGGCAATAGCTTCTCCAATCACGCGAGTGCTGTAAGTGCGAGACTCGAGAATTTCACGGCGATTTTTTTGGTTGTAACGGCAATTGACTGTGCGCCCCGCAAGGTTAATCACGGCATCTGCACCGTCTATGGCTGTTGCCCAAGCGCCAAGGTTGGCAGCATCCCAATGGATGTACTCGAGATTGCCCAAAGTGCGTGGTTGTCCCCTTGTGAGGATAATGACTTTGTATTGACTCGCCAGTTCTCGAGCTAGAATTTGACCGACTTGCCCTGTACCGCCTGCCAAAATGATGGTTTTCATAAATTCACCTCAATGCGTTCAGCAGCCAGTCCCGCCTGAATACGGCTCTCTTTCTTGGCTTTACTTCGCATGTTGGCAAAATTGAACATGTTAAAAAAGTGCATTCCGCCTAGTGCCAGTAAAACCACACCGATTTTGGTGCTGATGTACTCGAGAATCTGCACAGCATTTTCTGGGGTTTCGCCGTAACGCATAAACAGCGCCACAAAACCAACATTGACCAAGTAAAAACCCACCATCAGCAAATGGTTCACTGCTTTTGCCATCTCCTGATTGCCATGAAACGCATCCACCAAGAAAATTTCGCCATTATGGTGCAGTGTTTTTGCTACCCAAATGGTTAGACTGAGGCTGATGACAAGGTACATACAGTAAGCGATAAAAGTTGACATAATTCACCCCTTCTCGAGCATTTAACTCGAGCTACAAGAATTTTGAATTGCCGAAATTTAGATCAGTCCGTGGTTGCGAAGTAATGCACTGATTTTTTGAAACACAGGTCGAGCAAGTGGTTGAATTAGTGGCTGACGGCTTAGTTTTAAGAGTTGCAGCGTTAAATCCAAAGCGCCGCTAACCAGTTTTTTGGTCTGCTCGCCGCCGCTTTGGTCATGTAAAAAATAGAGCAGCATTCCCATTTGCAGCGCCCAGAAAGCAGTCGGGGCGAGTTCACCCAAGTGTTCTGGCAGTTTTTCATCCTCTAAAACCACTGCAAAAATAGCTGTTCCAGCTTGGCGCAAATGGCTGGTTCTCTGCCCAAAAATCGAAAGCGGATGCTCGGCATCACCGACATAGCGCATAATCACTCCCAAAAGTTTTTGGTCGTGCTGCACAATCTCGAGTTTTGAAAAGAAGGCTTGCTCGAGTTTTTGCTTTAAGTTGTGCTTTTCTTGGTTGTAGGTTGCAACTGCCACGCTATGCTCGAGTTGTACGGCTTCGTAGTAGGCTGCCACAATTGCTTCTTTGCTATCAAAATGATGGTACGCCGTGCCGACCGCCATACTGCAAGCCGAGGCAATATCGCGCATGGTGGTGGTGTCAAAACCTTTTTCGCGGAATAAACCAAGGGCGGTGCTTAGAATCTGAGCGCGGGTGAGTTCGGCTTTGCTTTTGGGCTGCGCGGCTTGGCTCGAGTTAGAGTTTTTGAATTCGTTCAAATTGAACATGTTCATAATTTACTTGAACATGTTCAAAAAGTCAAGAGTCGCCCTGATTTTTCGTTGGCGATAGCCTCAAGATTACTGCCGAGTGTGTAATCGTGGTTTCTTCTCGAGCTTGTAGTTCGTGTCGTTCTACCTAAACTTGGGTTTCTCGAGCCAGTAAATAATTTCCGAACCACTAAGCTAAAGTAATTAGACTTGACAAACTCCTAAAATCTGAGCATAATACACTCAAGTTTGCTGATACCTAAATCAGCGACAAAAGGAGAAATACTTATGATGCGAATCAATACAAACCCTTGGAAGTTAATGGATGCCGTTCTTGCCGACTTCGAGCGTACTGGCAAAACCAGAAATTCTGATACCGATGTTTTTGAAACTGCTGATGCGGTGCTGGTTAAAGTCAATCTGCCCGGTGTCAGTCCCGAAAATGTTGAACTCCAACTCGAGCGCAATGTCTTGACCCTGAGCGCCAAACTCGAGGAAATCACCCCAGAAGGCACAAAAGTGCTGTGGCGTGAACGGGGGAGTGGCGAACAAAAGCGGGTGGTGCAAATCCCAGTGCGAATTTTGTATGACAACATACAAGCCAACTTAGAAAACGGTGTTTTAACGGTTAAAATTCCCAAAGCCCCCGAAAGCCAAGCCAAACGAATTGCGATTAATAGCATTCAATCTTAAAACCAGCACCACAAGAACCGCTTGTAGCGTACCCCTCGCTCGGCGGTTCTTTTTTAGGCTAGAGGTGAAATCAGTCGAACCAATAAACCACCTTGTTTGGCACGATGTAACTCGAGTGTACCTGAATGCTGTTTGACAATACTATCCACCAATGCCAAGCCCAAACCTTCGATGTTTTGTAAACCTAAACATCGTTGAAACGGGCGGTGCAAACGCTTGAGTTGGAAATATTTAATGGTTTTCGATACCTGATTCTTGATACCAAATCACATTCTGGGCAAATGGTGTGCAATTACTCGGGAATAAGCAACCTAACGTGCCAAGCATGACAACAGACAGTTTGGGTTGCATCCATCAAAGAGATTTTTTCATACTCTCAACTTACTTTTTTCGCAACTCGAGACGCATAAAAATCTCGGTTAGGCTTTCCCCTGCGTGGCGCAAGGCATCTGGTTCTTTTCCCCATGTGACAAAGCCCAAAGACTGGTACAAGGCTAAGGCTGGGGCATTGTGTTCGGATACCGCCAATAGCAACGTCTCGAGTCCGTTTATGGCTTTGGCTTGGGCAATCAACTGCTCGAGTAAACGCCGAGCCAGTCCTTGTCCTCGGTAATTTGGGTGAATGTAGACACTGTAAATATCGGCTTTGTGCTTGGTCTTGATTCGCTCCGAGCATTCACAACGGGCAAGCCCAATCAAAGTACCAAAATCAAACACCCCAAGCCCAAATGATGGGTGGCTCGAGAACATCGTTTTGATGCTCTCTAAACTGCGTTGTTCTTCGTCGGGTACACTTGAGCCAAAAGCACGGGGGGATTCCTGCATGGCATAAATTCGCAAGTCCTTGAAGGCTTGGGCATCGGTTGGCTCGAGGTTGCGAATTGAAATCATTAGCTAAAGACTGCCACGCTTAAAAAGTAATACGCTACGGGTAAGGCAAACAGCAAACTGTCTATGCGGTCAAGTAGCCCACCGTGTCCGGGCAAAAATGTGCCACTGTCTTTTGCACCTAGACTGCGTTTAATCACGCTTTCGGCGAGGTCGCCAAGTTGGGCGGCGGAGGACACCAAAATTGCAAAAAGCCAAATTTCCCAGACCCGCACTTCGGGGATAAAGCTGCGAATTGCTTCTTGCAAGACAAAAACCATCAGGGCGCTAAATGCCATGCCACCAATTGCACCCTCGAGGGTTTTGTTGGGGCTGATTTCGGGGGCAAGTTTGCGTTTGCCAAATAAGCCACCAAAAATATACGCGCCCGTATCCGAGGCATATGCGCCAACCGCAGCAATAATCGCGTACCAAAAACCAAGCACACCGTTTGGATAATAGCGCAGTAACAAACCAAACGAGAGTAAAAACGGAATATACAACATTCCAAATAAACTGGTCATGATGCGCTCTAATGGGCGTTCGGATGGGCGCACCACTTCGACAATCATCACCCACATCAGATATGCCCACATCACAATTTCGCGCCACGGGATTTTGGCTGGAATAACCCAGATGCCATCGCGCAGCCACGGTTGACTGGCAAGCAGCATCAGCATCGCAAAGACATAGACACTACGCCCACCAACTGCCAGACCAGCCTTGCGTGCCATGTTGCGAAATTCGTACAAGCCCACGCCAACCGCCACCGCAATCATTAGGGTTAGGCTAATCCAGCCAGCCCAAGTACAGACCACGACTGTGCCAAAGGCAATCAGTGACCAAAAAAGTCGTTGCGGTAAGGTGCTAAATGCACTTGATTTACTTGCCATCGGGCAGAGATTACCATTTTATGGCTTTTGAAGTGAATCTTGGAAATGTTGGTATGGCTTGAGACGGAGTTTTGCAGATAAGTGCCAAAAGATTTGATAAAATAATTTGACTCGAGAATTCAGATAGATTGACGCTTAATGCTGTTTATTACTTTTGTGACGGTATGGATTCTGAATTTGCAGGCAATTTTCTCGAGTTGATAGTTATTCTTTTTCTATAAGACTTGACAAATTTCAAAACATAAGCAAATATATGCTATAAGTTTTATAGATTATTGCCAAGGAGAATAGTATGAAACAAGAAACCCGTATCCTCGAGTTGGTCGAAAAAGGCGCAATCACCCCCGAGCAAGCCCAAGAATTGCTCGAGACACTACAAGCCAGCCAAAACATCACGCCAAACGAAGAAGCATTTGTTATGCCCGTGCCTCGAGTCGCCCCAATTCCACCCGTGCCACCTGTTCCTCCCGTTCCTCCTATGCCGCGCATGACAGCTTCACGTTCTGGCAGACCTTTAAGTGGCAATCAGGGGGTTTTTAGTTTCGATCAGATTGTTCAACTTGGACAATTTGGCATCAAACCCGATTATGTGACAAAACTGCGCGAAGCTGGGCTGGATAATATTGCATTCCAAGACATCCTGCGCCTTGGTCAGCACGGCGTTAAACCCGAGTATGTACGTCAGTTACAAGATATTTTTAGCCAAATCGAAAATCAGCCTTTAACTTTACAAGAAATCATCAGGCTTGCCCAATTTGGAGTTAAACCAGCCTATGTTGAGGAACTTTTACAGATTAAACAAGAATTGGGTCTCGAGCCGCTCAGTTTAGAACAAGTCACTCGCTTAGCCCAGCACGGAGTCAAACCACAATACATTCGTGAAATGCACGACTCTGGACTGCTCGATATGGAAAGCCTAAGCATTGAAGGCAACAAAGACCGAATCCGCCAGCAACGTGAAGAATTTAGATACCAACGCGAACAGATGCGTGAACAACGCGAAGCCGAACGCGAGTTGCGCGAAAAAGAACGAGAGATTGCCGAACAACACCGCGAATTTGCCGAAAAAGAACGCGAGATTACCAACCAGCAACGTGAAATTGCCCGTATTCAAGCCAAACAAGCCGTGATTGCTGAACAACTGGCACAAGCCAAAAGCAATAAAGAACGAGAACGCCGTGAAGAACAACTCGAGGAAATCCTAGAAGAACTTGAAGAAGCCCATGAAACCCTAGCCGAAGCCCATGAAGAACTCGAAGAAGCCCATGAAGAACTTGCCGAAGCCCTAAGCGAACTCGAAGAAGCCCGTGCCGAATTTGCAGCCGAATACGGACAAGTCAATAAACCACAAACTGTCACAAAAACCCGTACCTCAGTCACTACCGAAACTCGAGTTGAATATGCAGAACCAGACCCGAGTCCAACACCCTTAATTATAGACAGCGCTTATGATTTTCAAGAACAACTTGCTGACCTCGAGCCAACCCAAAAGAAGAACGCCCTTGAAGAACTCCTTGCAGATACCAACGCCGCCCTTGGAGTCACCCAAGAAGAACCTGAGCGCCAAGGCTTACAAGACCTGATTTCGCAATTGCAAGCCGAACTCGGTAAACTCGAGCCATGAATAAGTATCCACTCATCACCAAAGACCCAATAACAGGCGAAGAACTGATTGTAACAAGGCTCGAGAATAAACAACGTGGGCTTGTGCTAGAAGGCGAATTTGCCTTGGGATGGGTTGGTAAACTGACCTTTGAACAACTCGAGTTTGCTGGCTTACTGCTGCGTTTTCGTGGCAACGTCCAACGCCTCGCCGAAGCCCTCGGTGTCAGTTACAACACTGCCAGAGCCAGACTAGATGCGATTGTCGAAGCCCTAGGCGAAGCCGACCCACAAACCTCAGATGATGTCCTGACCCAACTTGAACGCGGTGAACTGAGTTTTCATGAAGCCTTAGCCCAGATTAAGGTCAAAAGGTAAAGGCGCAAACCTTTTGACCTTTTAACCCTGCCCTCAAACTGGTACACTCTGCAAGCTATGGCAGACATAACCCCATTACTGACCCTTGAAACCCTCTCGGCGTACCTCAAAAAACGCGATGTCAACCACGAAATCGAACAGCAAGAGCAGAACCGCTTTATTCGCATGAACTGGAAGTTTGAAATGGGCGACGCTGGCGTAATTCTTAGCCTCAACGATGCCCAAGGTGGCACAAGTCGCCTCGAGATTACTTGTGTA
Source organism: Deinococcales bacterium (assembly GCA_031414595.1). Taxonomy (GTDB): domain Bacteria; phylum Deinococcota; class Deinococci; order Deinococcales; family JAAFIG01; genus JAAFIG01. The sequence continues at coordinate 42,520 of JANNVX010000095.1, read as the reverse complement.
ACCCATAACCAGTACCGTGGTCGTCGGGCGCAAGTTGTCGAAATGCTGACTGTCCGTAACCGTGAACGGGCTTTTACCCGCAGCATGGACGAGGACGGCAATATGTTCCTCGAGTACATCGGTTTCTACCCGTCGTTTATGCCGTTTCCAGAAGAACTCTTTGAAACCATTTTTGGTGGCGCACTGGTTCACTTCCAAGACGATTACGCCACCCTTGAAGGCGTTCCAAGCCCAGCCGCTCAAGCCCAAGCATAAGGAGTGTAGGGAAAAAGGTTTCGTACTTTTTCCCTTTTTCTGATGCCGCTTCCTTATCCGATAGATCATATTGGTATTGCCACGCCGAACTTGGAGCTTGCTAGTGTTCCTTATTTAGCGATTGGTTTAACCGCACTGCCAGACGAAGAAGTGCCTAGCCAAAAAGTTTTGGTTCGGGCATTTTTGGCTGGTGATAGCCTAATTGAATTGCTTGCCCCAACAGACCCAAGCAGCCCGATAGCAGTCTTTCTCGAGAAACGTGGCGCGGGAATACACCACATTGCCTTGCGGGTAGATAACCTCGAGACAGAAATTCTGCGGCTCGAGACAGAGGGTGCAGTTTTTATCAATCAAGAACCTCGAGCAGGACGGGCTGGCACAAGGGTGGTGTTTTTACATCCCAAGTGGAGTGCTGGAACATTGATTGAATTGGTGGAACACGCCCATGTGTGAACTGGTGATATGCCCATGTGTGCGCCAGAAAGTTGTACCAGAAGCTCTTTTCCTCTTTTCTGGGTTACAATACATCCAAGGTGATACGCAATTACTTTAAGCTCGGATGGTGGTTTCTGGCGTTTTTACATGTCGGGTTAATCTGGGCTTTCTCGAGTCGATCTGGGGCAGAAGTTGGGCTACCAGCCCCATATGATAAAGCAGCTCATTTTTTTAGTTTTGCACTGCTTGGGTTTTTATTTGCCAAAGCCTTTAATCATCCTCGGATTGGGTTTTTAATTGCCGCCCTGTACGGCATCACCGATGAAATCCATCAAAGTTTTGTGCCAATGCGTGATGCCAGCTTTTGGGATTGGGTAGCAGATGCTTTAGGGGCGTATTTTGGCTCTGGGAGTGTTCAAGTGATTCAAAAATCAAGCCCGAAACTCGAGACCAAGCTACTAAAACCCACCGAACAAGCCACAAACCAGAAAGAAGAACCAGTGATTGCCAAAAAAAGATAAAGGGAACAATCAGCATTAAAGCCCCACAATCGGGTCTTTAACCAGCAACTCTGCGACCATGCACAGGTCGCTCTTGGTTTATAAAACGCGATTGCTTATTGTTGCTCTTAGGGGTTGTGACGTTTTAGACTGTCGCCATGATTCAACTCGAAGATATTCTTGCAGCCCGTGAGCGGGTAAAAAATAGTATCAATTTAACGCCGATGCTGCGTGATGACCAGCTTTCTAAGACTTTGGGAACACCTGTCTTCTTAAAAGCCGAGTGCTTACAAAAAAGCGGTAGTTTTAAGGTGCGCGGAGCGTTTAATAAAATTTCTTGCCTGACCGAAGCCGAACGAAAAAAAGGGGTGATTGCACCATCGGCGGGCAATCATGCCCAAGGTGTGGCAATGGCGGCGGCACTGCATGGGGTAGAAGCCACAATTGTGATGCCAACTTTTGCGCCCCTAACCAAAATCCAAGCCACCCGCAGTTACGGCGCGACCGTGATTCTCGAGGGAGCAAGTTTTGATGATGCGGCACAACATGCTCTCAACTTAGCATCTGAGCATGGGTTTACTTTTGTTCATGCCTTTAACGACCCCCTGATTATGGCTGGGCAAGGCACACTGGGTTTAGAAATACTCGAAGCACTGCCCAATTTGGATATTGTACTTGTGCCAATTGGCGGCGGCGGTTTAATTGCTGGGATTGCCACGGCAATTAAGGCGCTTAGACCAAGCACCCAGATTATTGGGGTGCAGGCTTCGGGGTGCGCTTCGATTAAACCAAGTTTAGCGGCTGGTTCGCCGATAGCAGTCATGGCAGCTCAAACCATTGCTGACGGCATTGCCGTCAAACGCCCCGGTGAATTGACCTTACCAATTATTAAAAATTTGGTAGACGATGTTCTCGAGGTCACAGACGACGAGATTGCCAGAGCCATTGCCCACAGTGTTTCCAGTGCCAGATTGGTGGTCGAAGGGGCGGGTGCGGCTGGCTTAGCCGCACTTTTATCTGGCAAAATCGAGTTTAAGACTGGTCAAACCATCTGTGCGCTTTTGTGTGGTGGTAACATAGATCCAAACCTACTGGCGCGGGTTCTCGAGCAGGTGATGGTGCGCCAAGGGCGTTATGTGCTGTTTAAGGTGGCGGTGATTGACCGCCCGGGTGCATTGGCACAGATTACCGACCGCGTTGCCGAGGCTGGAGCAAACATCATTGATATTTTCCATCGGCGGGCATTATGGCTTGCGCCGCTTGGTAAAGTTGGGGTGGAGTTGGTCTTAGAAGTCCGTGACACTCAACACGGGCAGGATGTCCAAACCTATCTCGAGCAGCACGGCTATCATGTGGCACGCGAAGTCCAAGGGGATTGGCTCGAATGAGGGTTTTGTTTGTCTGTTATGGCAATATCTGTCGTAGCCCAATGGCAGAAGGAATTTTACGGCGCATGGTTGCCGAACAACATTTGGATTGGGAAATAGATTCGGCTGGTATTTCTGCTGAACACACGGGTCAGGACATGCACCCCAACACCCGCCGAATTCTCGAGCGGCACAGCGCTGGCTTTAAGCACAGCGCTCGGCAAGTTCAGCCTTCTGATGCCGATTTTGACCTAATTTTTGCCGCCACCAAAATCATTGCAAGGCAGTTAAAGCAGCGCTTTCCCAATGCCACGATCAAACCGATGCTCGAGCATATGGATGTACCAGACCCGTGGTATGGCACTTTTGCCGATTACGAAGCAGTCTATGCACTGCTTGAACCAGCCATGCAGGAATTATTACCAGCTTGGCAGGAAGGATAAGGGTAGAGCCTCCGAAAGAATGGAAAATTATCGTTAGCACAGGACAGACACAGGGGTGTCTTGACCATAAACGCGCACCTTCGGGCATGGTCGCCTGTCCCTACAAAAAGGGCATAAAAATGTATTTTGTAGGGGCGAACCCCCGTGTTCGCCCTGCTTTTCTGATATTCGGTTCTAGGATTTTGGACTTTTCGGAGGCTCTAGGATAAGGGAACTTTTTTTCCTTTAAGCGCGTAGAATAGTCATCGTGTCGGACTTTGCCGCTCAAACCATGCCCCGCCCTGAATCCCATAGCCTCGAGTTTTCATTGCTCAACGAGTTGCGCCTTGGCGATCAAGCCGCTTGGGAAGGCTTAATTCGATTACACCAAGACCGAATGCTGAATTATTTATTTCATTTGGAAGGCAATTACGAAGAGGCACTGGATTTATGTCAAGAAACGTTTTTTAGGGCTTGGAAAGGCATTGGAACATTCAGGGCTGGTGAGCCGCTTTTACCGTGGTTGTACACCATTGCCCGCAATGTGCAAATCGAAAAACACCGCCGTAAAAGCCATGGGCAGTTCTCGCTCGAGGAAGCCTTTGAAGAACATGGCTATGAACCTGTCGCCAACACCACCTCGGCAGTCAAAAACGCCGAAGTTGCCCAAAATGCCGAACGGGTTCGGGCGGCATTGCTTGAGTTACCCGAGGAGTACCGCAGTGCGGTGTTACTCCGTTTTATGCAGGATCAATCTTACGAAGAAATTGCCCAAGTACAAAATTGTGCTATTGGCACAGCCAAAAGCCGTGTTTTTCGCGGTAAAGAAATGCTTGAAAAAGCCTTGACTGGGCGGGTGATGCTCGAATGACCCAAGACCGATTAGAATTGTTATTGACCAAACTCGAGACTCCTCAAATCCCAGAAAGTTTTGCCCGTTCTGTAGCCGCACGAATTGCGCTCTCGGCACAAATGGCGACGCTTAGCAATGCCCATCCGCCACCCAATTTTGCTGCCAATTTAGCCAAAAAAATTGCGTTACAAGCCCAAGAAAATCCGTTGCTCAATTACCAAGCCGTGGAAGCACCAGTGTCTTTTGCAAAAATGCTTTCGACCAAAATTGCTGCTGCTGCTAACCCGTTGGTGGCGCTCGAGCCAGTCAAAGCCCCACCCGAATTTGCTCTTCAGATCGCCAGTCGAATCTCGAGTCAAGTCAATCCTTTGGCAGTATTGCCCTCGGTTCAAGCCCCGCCTTTTTTTGCGGCTCGAGTTGCCAAAAACATTGCTAAAGAAGCCGCCATCAACGCCGAGCATGACCGTACTCCATTGTACTTTTTAGGAACATTACTGGCAGGGGTTGCCTTGGCTTTTGGGGCATTGACTTGGCGGGACGCTCAAGCGGCTGGGGTGGCATTGTTTGAAGTGCTGCGTTCCTTGCCAGAATCCTTGGTGCTGCCCGTGGCGCTGGTGGCATTGTTTGCGGTGGTGGCAACCTTGGCGCAGCGTGTGGCACGTTTTCCTGCCGCAATTGCAGCGTTTGGCGTGGCGGCTGCCTTTGTCGTGCCACAACTTTCGGGTTGGTTTGGCAACACCCGAATTGATGGCGCGGTGCAACTTGCGACTGTGGTGCGTTTTGCTGGCGATATTACTGTCGCTTCCGAAGTGCGCGGCAATGTGATTGCGATAGGTGGCAGTGTTCGTCTCGAGCGTGGTGCAAGGGTTTCAGGGCGGGTGCTGACCTTTTTAGGCGATGTCAATTTACCTGAAGGCACAAGTGTTCAGGCTGCCAGTGCGGTGCTAGGGCAGTTAAGTTCTGGTTCTCAAAATATCAATCAAAAAAGTTTTGCCTTACCGGGTTTAAGTGCTGCTAGTGCCTTTCGTCCGCTTCGCAACCTGATTACGGCGGGCAGTTGGCAATGGTGGTACTTTGGCTTACTGAGTGTGCTGGCGGCTGTTTTGGTGTTGCTGCCTCGAGTCCAACAAAGTCTACAACCCGCTTTTCATAAAGACGCTGGGCGTTCACTTGGATTGGGTTTACTGCTGCTTTTTTTAACTGTGCCAGTTGTGGCATTGGGGGGTCTGAGTGTCCTTGGCACACCATTTGCTTTGGTACTGGGAATTTTTACGGTTATTGCATTCTCGAGCGGAGCAGCCATTGCGATTGTCATGCTGGGGCAAAAAATAATTCCTAACAGTGCGCTGTTGTTGCTGCCGGGCTTAGGGCTATTTGCGCTTGCCATGCTACTTCCCGCCCTTGCCGTCACTTTATGGTTATTGGCTGGCGCTTGGGGGGCTGGGGCGCTTTTAATGGCGTTGCGCCAAGGGGCGTTTATTCGAGCCGTTACCGCCGAATAAGTAACGTGGGTCATACCAACCTGTTATAAAATCTGCCACACTAGAATTCATGAAAAAGTTTCTTGTGGTACTGATGTTTTTAGGTGTTGCCTTGGCGCATCAGCCTTTTTTTAATTCAGGTTCGCCGACTCGAGAAACCGCCTTTGTGATTGCCAATCCCGAAGTTTCTAAAGTGATTACCGCCGAGTCACGCACAGGCAGCCGCAACTGGTACGCCTTTGAAGTCAAGCAGAATTTTAGCTTGGATGTGGCGCTTTTTGTTGGTGCAAATTGTCCAAAAGCCTTCCAGCCGCGCTTATACTTAATTGGACGAAACCTCAAAGACCCTGTGTCATTTGCTATCCCAGAAAATATGGGCGGGCTGGCAGTCGCAAACACGTGGTCAGATTATGCTGGGCATGGTGTGGTCGCAAGAAAATCCCCAACTTTAGAAAAACGCTTAGACGCTGGTCAGTATTATTTGGTGGTTGACCACGGACAATCCAAAGGCTGGTATTTTTTATCACTCGGTGGGTCAGAAATTGCTGGCGGAACAAGCGAAGGGCGCAGTGCCTTAAGTCGGTTTAATCGTTGTGGGTGAGAGGCGAAAGGCAAAGGGCGAAAGGCAAAAGAAAATGTGCCACACAGTTTTCTCGAGGAATAGGTTTAGGATACTGGCTAGTGGCTAGTCGCTAGTAGCTGCTTTTTAACCTCAGATAAACTGTTTTTTAAGGAGGCTTCATCCACTGGTTTTAAGGCAACCTCTAAACGTTCGATGTCTGGGGCAGCAAAACTGCGAAGCTCGGCGGTGCTGTTGGGGTGCATGACCGCAATCCGCACCCATTGCCGTGCCAGTAACACATTGGTTTGGGTTCGAGCCGCCGCAACCAGTAACTCGAGCAGTAAATTCGCCGAATTGATTTGGGTGGCAATCTCGAGGGCTTCTAATAAATTGATTTTGGCGGCACTTGTGTTTCCTTGGGCAGTTTGGGCATGGCTTAAATTCAGTAAGGCATTGGCAATTGCCCATTTTGAGCCTTGTTGCCGAAACAATGTCAGACTTTGCTGCGACAAACGCTCCGATTCGCTGTACTGCCCATCCAATAAGGTACTCCAACTTAAACCCGTTAAGCACATGGCAATGCCTTTTTGATAACCAAATTCTAAATTGATTTTCAGAGCTTCTTGCAGGAGTTCAATGCGCTGCCTTAAACGCCCAGCTTGCCCCTCGAGTCGCCCAAGTAAGGTCATGGTGCTGGCAAGACGCAATGGGTCGCCTGTTAAAGCCACGACTTTTAGCGATTCCTCGAGATGACCCCGAGCAGTAGATAAGCTCCCTAAGTAAAATTCGGTATTGCCTAACCAGTACAAGGTTTTAGCCAGTGTACTCGAGTCACCTGCCTGACGCGCCAGTGCGACAGCTTCTCTGGCGGCTTTAATAACTTCGGCATATTGCGATTGACCACCTGCCACCCGTACCCGACCGACCAGTGCTTCAGCAATCCATTGTGGGTTTTCGAGTAACCGCGCCAAGGCTTCGGCTTTCAGAAAGGTTTCTTGGGCTGCTTGATACTCGGCTAGGTCATGTTGGGCATCACCAATCAGCAGATGGGCTTGTAAACGCTCCAAGCTATTTCTTGCCGCAAAAAGCAAGGTTTGCCCACGCTCTAAACGCTCACGCAAAGCCAGTTGTTCAGCCGATTGGGTCAAAAAACAACTCCATGACTTAGTTTACAACTTTTGAACGCCCAATAAATCTATTTTGCCCAGTCCATCGGGGCGGGTGGTTCAAAAGTAGAATGTAAATCTATTGGACGACCACTTTTGGCACTGATATTTGCCGCTTCAAGAATCTCGACAATGTGTGCTGCTTGCGCTCCAGTTACTCGAGAAACACGGTTTTCTTGGATGGCAGCCACAAAATCTTTTATCCCTCGAGACCAGTCTATATGGCTGGTCGGTTCTTGCGCTAAAGGCAGGCTTTGATACTCGCTTTGTCCAAAATCAGCTTGTTCTAAACGGCAATCTGCCCCAAACCAAGACTCGAGGTACAAGGAGCTTTGGTCGCCATGAAATTCGATGCTTTCGGCTTGTTTACTTTTACCTGAAACATAAAAATTACAGGTTAAACGCATGATGATGTTGTTGGGGAATTCAAGATTGACCACATAAAAATCTGGGTTGTCCACCTTAAAGGCTGTACCATCTTGGCTGATACGGTTGGGATGCAAAGTGGTGGCAAAACTGCTTAAGCGAATCGCAGCACCAAGCAATGCCGTGACCAGTGTTAATGGGTAAACCCCGACATCAAGCATCGGACCAACCGCGTAAAATGGGGCTGGGTTTGGATGCCAAGATTCGATTCGTCCGTGGTTGACTTCAGCATAAATAACCCGCAATTGCCCTATTTTTCCTTGGCGAATGGTTTGCAAGGCTGTTTGTTGGGCTTCGCCTAAAAAAGTAATTGGAGCGCAAGCAAGGCGCTTACCAACTTGCTCTGCCAGTTGTACCAATTCAAAGGCTTGGGCTGCCTCGAGTGCCAGAGGTTTTTCGCTGTAGACATGTTTTCCTGCCAATAAACCGGCTTTCACCACCTCATAATGGGCGTTAAAAATGGTTAGATTGACAATCATTTCAACCGTCGGGTCTTGCAGGGCTGCTTCTAGGGTTGGATAGACAAGACCGCCGTATTTGTCAGCCAATAACTGTGCTTTTTGTGGGTCAAGGTCATAGAATCCTATAATCTCGAGGTCTGGATGTTGTTGCAGGTCTTTGGAATACGGTCCAGCAATGTTGCCACAACCAATGATTGCCAGTTTCATCGCTTGCCCCCTAACCAAGTCTCGAGCAAGGTTTTGCTGTAGACAATATCAGCCCTTGGATTGTGTTCTTCGGGTTCGTGTTCGATACCAAGAACACCCGTGTAACCGATTTCTTGCAGGGCTTCTAAGCTGCCTTTAAGGTTGACGATTCCATCCCCAAAACGGCAGGTTTGGTGCGTTCCAGCCTCTTTGACATCCTTAAAATGGACAATCAAAATATGCTGCCCCAATTCACGCAGAGCAGTTGGGCTGTCCATATTTTGTGTTCCCCACCAACCTGTATCGGGGGCTGCGCCGATGAAATCGTGGTCTGAACCAATTTGGGCTAGAACCTCCAAAGCATTTTTTTCGGGGTGGTTTTCGATAGCAATTTTAACCCCAGTCTGGCGCAAAATATGCAGTGTTTCGGCTCGAGCCTGAGTCAGGACTGGCGCACCGCCAGCGATAATGGTTGTGTCAAGTGCATTGGCAACTCGAGTAAAACCTTCTAGGGCTTCAAGGTCGCCACACCAAGCCGCAAGGCTAGTGACGGTTAAACCTTGTTCTCGAAGGGCGTTTTTTGCTATTCCTAAGTGTTCGGGGGTTGCCCAATTTGGATGAAGATGCGCCCCCCATAAGTCGAGATGGTTAAACCCCATGCTTTTAATTTCTGCCAGCATTGCAATAAACCTTGCTTCAAAGGTTTTCAATGGCTTAAAGAATTCTTGGGTGGCGGTGTCGCCCTGCATCCAGCCTTCGGTCATGTTGTAATCAAGTTCTCGAGCCACAAAATTGGCACTGATAAAAGAAATCGGGTTCATGGGTTTCCTAAAAAGTTTTTATACCAATGTGCCGATAATTTAGGGGTGCGTTTTTGGGTCTTAAAATCCACATGCACCAAACCAAAACGTCGGCTGTAGCCTTCTGCCCATTCAAAATTATCCATTAAACTCCAAGCAAAATACCCCTCGAGTTTTGCGCCATTGCTGCGGGCTTGATGGGCGGCTTCTAAGTGCTGTTCGAGGTATTTTTGGCGTTTATGGTCAGCCACCACACCTTCGGCATTGATGTCATCGTCATAGCACGCCCCATTTTCGGTGATGTACAATGCCTTGGGGTTGTATTCGCTTTGGACTCGCTCGAGACATTCACGTAAGCCATCAGGATAGACTTCCCAATTAAAATCGGTGTACTGGCTGTCTGGGGGTAAAACAGTTTTTGTGCCAAGGTACGGGTTGCTTGAATCATTTGCCACAACCATCCGAATATAGTAATTGACCCCCAAAAAATCGGTTGGGGTAGCAATGATTCCCATATCGCCAGCCTCGATTTTTGGTGCATGACCAGCATATAACTCGAGCATATCGGCGGGGTAGCTTTGCCGATAAAGCGGGTCTAAAAACCAGCGATTGGAAAAACCATCGTAGCGTTTAGCCGCCAGAATATCAGCCTCAGATTCGGAAGCTGGATGCACCGTCCAGAGGTTTAAGGCAGCCCCGACTTTGGCTTGGCTCGAGGCGCTGCGAATGGCTGGAATTGCCAGTCCATGCGACAACAACAAATGATGCGCCACTTGTAGCGCTAAAGCTGGGTCTTTTTTGCCAGGCGCAAACATACCGATTTGATGCCCTAAAAAAGCCGTACACCAAGGTTCGTTATGGGTAAACCAGTTTTTAACTCGGTCTCCTAAATGGGTTGCCATCGTTTGGGCATACTCGGCAAAGGCAAAAGCAGTGTCTCGAGCGCCCCAACCGCCTTTGTCCTCTAAGGCTTGCGGTAAATCCCAGTGGTACAAGGTTAGCCACGGCTCAATCCCACGTTCAAGCAAAGAATCCACCAGTCTCGAGTAAAAATCTATCCCTGCTTGATTGATTCGCCCTCTGCCTTCGGGCAGTACCCTAGACCAACTGGTACTGAACCTGTAAGCATTAAAATTAAGTTGCTGCATCAGGTCGGTGTCTTCAAGATAGCGGTGATAATGGTCGCAAGCCACATCGCCAGTGTCGCCATTTTTGGTACGACCTGCTGAGTGGGCAAAGGTATCCCAGATGCTTGGGCTGCGTCCGTCAAGATTGGCTGCGCCTTCGATTTGGTAACTCGAGGTGGCTGCGCCAAACAAAAAATGATTTGGAAATTGTGAACGATGTAAACCCATGATTATTCCTTTTCTTATTTAGTCAGCGCATCAAGTAAGTCTTTACGCCAGCGTTTCATTAAATTGTCGTAAACTCCAAAACCAGAAGCAAATTCCCAGTAACCCCAACTTGCACCAGAGGCTTCGATGGTTTCTCGAGTAAACTTGGTCCAACGCAGTCGTGAGGCAGAGTCGGCTTTGTTGTATGCGCCAAATTCACCCATAAAAAGTGGTTTGCCAAGGCTTTGGGCATAATCCACCCCAAGTTTAATGTGCTGAATCACATTGGCTTGCTCGTCAGGTGTACCTTTCCAGAGTGTTCCAAGGTGTTTATAGCCGTCTGCCCACCATTCTGCCCCTTGGTGGGTAAATGGAAACGGATTGTAATTATGAAAAGTGACAATCAGATTTGAGTCTTCGGGCAACACCAATTCTTTTAAGCGGTCAGCGTTATTCCAACCATTACCGCCAACAATCACGGCTCGAGTTGGATTGGTTTGGCGAATAACCGCCAATACTTTGGCAAAATAATCATTCCAGTACGGCTCGATTTTCTCGTGTGGTTCGTTACAAGGCTCAAAGATAACCGTGTCTGGTTGATTTTTGTAACGCATCGCAAGTTGTTGCCAAATGCCAAGCCAGCGCTCCAAATGCTCAGTTGGTTTTTGCATCAGGTCGTCGTAATGGTGTAAGTCTAAAATAATACTTAAACCACGCTTCTTGGCATTTTGAATCGCCCAGTCAACCCGCAGTAGTAATTCACGCTTGAGTGTGTACGGTGCAGCTTCGGCGGCATAGGCACTAAATTTAACTGGTAAACGAATGGCGGTAAAGCCACCCTGTTTAACCAAATCAAAAAACCGTTCCTCGAGTTTTACACCCCATGCGCCCTCGGACGGGGCTTCTAGGGCATTACCGAAATTCATGGTGCGGGCTAAGGTTTTATTGACCGCAAAAATATCTCGAGGGCTGTTTTGGGCTTGGGTCATGGTTATTCCTATCAGTGCAACTAGCACTCCAATAATGTATTTCATTTGTCTAACCCCGGCATGGTGATGGCTCGAATAAAAGGACGCTGGGCGATTAAAAATAAAACCATTGGTACAACTGTAGCAATCACGGCAGCTGCCGAAATCAGATGTGGGGTACTGCTGCCGTAACTCGAGCTAAACATCCGCATCAAGACCGATACAGGCATCAAATCGGTTTTACCAGCCAAGTACAAGGTCGGGTAGAAAAAATCGTTCCAGACAAAGATAAAATGTAGTATTGCCACAGCAATTAAAGCTGGGCGGATTAAAGGCAGTAAAATAAACCAAAGAATTTGCAATGGGTTTGCACCGTCTACTTTGGCAGCTTCATCAAACTCTTTAGGAATGGCTAAGAAGAATTGGCGCAATAAGAAAATACTATAAGCACTGCCAAAAAACGATGGCACAATCAAAGGTAACCATGTCCCGACCCAACCTATCTTAAAAAAAAGAATATATTGCGGCACAAACAAAACCACTGTCGGTAGCATTAAAGTAACTGTCACTAGACCAAGTAAAAAGTCTTTATAGGGCATATTAAAACGTGCCAAACCATACGCCGTAAAAGTAGAACTAATCAAAACCCCCAGGGTACTTAAGCCCGCAATAATAAAAGTGTTGCTTAAACCACGCACAAAACCACCGGGCAAACGATCCCAGGCTTCCACATAATTAGAAAAACGAGGGCTAAAAGTCCAGAGCCGCTCTAAAGCACGGTAAGAGCCTTCGTAAGTAATAGGGGTATTTGGATTTTTAGGGTCAATAAAAACACTGCTGGTACGACCCGGCTCGAGCAGCGCAAGTTGCTGGGTTGAGCCATTGATTGGCACGTTATAGATTTTTAATTCTTGGTTCTGATAGTTAAAAATCTGTCCGACATACGGACCAAATGGCTGCCCGGGTTCTCGAGAAGCTGCACCTAGACTGGCATTCAGTTGTTCATAAAATGGGGTTAAAAAAACCCAAGCCGTCCAAGCAATCAGGGCGGTTACCAGAATCGAAACAATTCTCGAGCGCCATATCCGTTGATTTTGACGTTGTACCGTTTGGGTTCTCACTTTTGGGATAACTAAGCTCATTTTCGTTCCTCTCCGGCGTAAAACACAAATCGTTTACCCAAAGCAAACAAGACTTGGGTAATCAGCAGTGTAATCAGTAACATTGCCCATGACATTGCCGAGGCATAACCCATGTTGCGGTAGGTGATGGCTTCCTTAAAAATTTTCAACATCAGGAACATTCCCGCGTCGTTTGGTCCGCCTTGTCCATTAAAAAGTAAAAAACTGACCACAAAATACTGAAATCCACCAATAATCGAAGTGATTACATTAAAAAACAAAACCGATGACATCAAGGGAATAGTGATTCTAAAAAACATCGTGATTGAACTTGCACCGTCTATCGTGGCGGCTTCATATAATTCTTTGGGAGCATTTTTTAGGGCGGCAATCAATTGTAAAATGGTATTGCCAATGCTCCATAAACCAATAATGGCAATGGCTGGCATGACCCAAGCGGCTTCGGTCAACCAAGCTGGCGGGGTAATTCCAAAGCCTTGTAAAAAACGATTGACTGTCCCCGTGGGCGAAAGCGTTCCAGCCCAAATTAAACCAGTCACCACGCCCGGTATCAGGTTTGGCAAAAAAAACAAAGTGATAAAAAAGCCTTTAAGCCAAAGTGGTTTGGCATTTAAGAACAGCGCTAAAACCAGTGGGCTAAGAATTAAAAGTGGCACAACAATCAAAATATATCTTAGGGTGTTCATAAACGCACTTTGCGTTTGAGGGTCTTGAACCATCGAAACCCAGTTTTTAAGACCAACAAATCGTGTTGGTTCATCGGTCACCAAATTATAATTGGTGAATGCCAAAACCAAAGATACAAGCATTGGGAAAGCCGTAAATAATAATAAGCCAAGCAGCCAAGGTGCTAAAAAAAACCAACCCCAACGCTGTTCGACCCGCTCTAAACTTAAGAATTTCTTTTTATCGTCTAAAAGCATACACATCCTATTTTTGAACTGACCTCCGCGCTTTAAGGGCGCGGAGGCGGAGGAGGAGCGAAGAAGGTCTTATTTCTTTTCGTCAAAAGCGCGTTGGATTTCTTTTTGGGTATTGCTGACTTCTTGGCTGATGTTTAGGGTTGGTTGGGTCAGGACTTTGGTGGCAAGTTTTGCGAAGATGTCATCCACTTTGGTAAAGTTTGGGTAGTATTGTTCGTGGCTTGGGGTGTCGGTGTATTTGAGCATTTCTTTAACAACACTCCAATTGATTTTAACGGGTGCATATTTTTTGTTGACGGCAGCAATGTAATCGTCTTGCAAGTCCTCGTCAGCTGGGAAAGCGCCGTAAGTAACCAAAAGGTCTTTTTGGTTCATAATCCACCACATCGCTTGGAAGGCTTCCTCTTTGACTTTACTGCCTTTCATGATGCGGAAGGTATCGGCGTGCAGTTTAGCAACAGTCTTGCCTTTGTAGCTTGGCATGACCGCCACGCCCCAATCCTTGACTTTGCCAGTTCCGGCAGGGTCTAAGCAGCAGGTGTACCACAAGTGTGTCCATGCCATTGCTACATTGCCAGAGTTAAAGGCGTTTCCACGTCCGAGCAAATCGGTGTCCATGGCGGCTTGGCTTGGCATAAATTTATCTTTCCAAATGCCATTGTGGTAGTAACGAATCGCATTAACCCATTCTGGGTCTATTACGGCTTTGCCATTTTGAAAAACATTAGCTGGCTTAAATGCCGTACCCATCGAGGTAATTCCCAAGTTCCATTGATTGATAAAACCATATGTTTCGATGTTCTTGGAGTCAAAATTCGCAGAAGCGGCATTGTTGCCTTTGTTATCAAAGGTCAGTTCCATACCTAAACGACGAACTTCGTTCCAATCCCAAGTCCGACCACGGTATTTCTCGCCAACTTTGCTTGGCAAGTCTGGCAACTTAGATTCCTTGAACAGTGCTTTGTTGTAAAAGAAGAAGCTCGGGTAAACAGCGTAAGGCAAACCTTCGCCGCCTTGTGATTCCTTGTAGAACTTTAAGAGTCCGTCATCAATACCCTTAAGGTCTGGTTTGAACTTAGCAATCAAAGGATCCATGTCAATAAATTGACCTTTGAACCAGTTTGCGCCTTGTGTCCCGACAGGACCTACGATGTCTGGCGCATTACCAGCTGCAATTCGAGCCGAGAGGTTATCTCGAGCCGAGTTGTATTCGACAATCTCGAGAATCAATTCGATTTTATCTTGACCCTTATTGTAGCGTGCTACAGCCGCTTTCTCGGCTTCGATCTGGTCGGGTTGTCCACCCGTTCCCACCCCCACGAACCAAGTGACTTTGGTGCGACTACTTTGTGCCGAAGCAAACATTGCTCCGAGCGCCAATGCACCTAAACCGAATGCCGTCAACAGCTTCTTGTTCATATATGCTCCTCGTTTTTCAAGAAAGCAAGACTCGTTGCTCGAGATGCTTGATTTCTCTACACCGTTTATTTCTTTGTTTACTAAAATCGGTAAACAGATAGTAGCGCAGACTTTGAGTGATGTCAAGAGGGGCTATAGAATTAAAAAAACACTGTTGGAGGCAGTGTTTTAACAAAAATTAGATTTTAATAAACATACTAAAGCGACTTTTACAATTCATTTTTTAGGGTCTGACTGCTTTCTCGGACCACCAAGCGCACAGGATTGACCACCTGACTTTCGTCTTTCTCGAGCAGCATTTCCACAGCTTTACGCCCCAAGGCTTCTTTATCCACATGAATTGTGGATAAGGCAGGACTCGAGTGCTGAGCGAGGTCAATGTCATCAAAGCCAACGATTGCCAAGTCTTCAGGAACACGCAGCCCGATTTCTTGACAGTAGCGCAAAACATCCAAAGCACAGAGGTCGTTCCAACAAAAAACCGCATCTACAGGCTGATTTAGGCTTAGTAACTGCTTCATTGCAGTACGAACACCGTAAGGTTCGGACAAATAGTCACAACGCGCCTCGAGGTCTGGGTCGGCGGGAACTTGCGCCTCGAATAAGGCTTGGCGAAAACCTCTGGCACGCTGAACGATTGAGTGGTGTGGTGGACCATCTAAAAAAGCAATCCGTTTGCGTCCCTGCTCGAGTAAGTGCCTGACCGCTTGTTTTGCGCCGTCTTGGTTGTCCATATTGACCGAAGCAAAACCAGCCACCAAATGGTCTACCAAGACCATTGGGAGGTTTAAGTGGGCAATCTTTTCGAGCAGTTTGGCTTCGATAAAATTTGCCAGAATTAAGCCATCTGATTCATGGCGGCGAATAATATCCAAAGCCCGGTCATGGGGTCTTAGGGTCGCGTAAGACAAAGCAATTTCTTGTTCACGACAAGCATCTTCTGCCCCGTGCAGCACCACGCCATAAAACGGGTTGGCAGGTAATTCGGTCAGGCGGGTGGTGATAAAAGTGATGCGCCGAATTTTGGCTTGGCGCAAATTTCCAGTGTCATAGCCGAGTTTTTTAGCAGCCGATAAGACTTGTTGACGGGTTTCTTCGGATAAACCATCCTGATTTTTAAGCGCCCTCGAGACTGTCCCGATAGAAACCCCTGAAGCGCTGGCGACTTCCCGAATGGTGACTTTGGCGCGTGTGAGATGTGTTTGAGAAAATACCGATTGAGTCATGGCTACCTTTTAGATGATACAGCAAGTCTTTATGCCTGATAGTGCTACTTGGTTTGCAAATATAACACAACCATGCTAATTTGAGCAAACATTTTTACTAAACAAAGGGGTTGTTATGTCCATACCGCAACTAAAATTGCGTCAACAACAGATTCTTAATCATGGTTGGTTTTTCAAAGAACGTCAAATAAAACTTAGTCTCGAGGCAGATTTTGCCACACCAGAAGGCTGGTACAGTTGCCGCGTACCCAGTAGCACTTACCAGAATTTACTCGAGCAGCAGCTTATTCCAGACCCGTACTACGACCAGAACGAACATTTGGTGCAGTGGGTGGGTGAGCGCGATTGGTTATACCGTCTCGAGTTTAATGCCAACCAGAACTACACGTATTCAGAACTCTGTTTTGATGGCTTAGATACCTTTGCCAGTGTTTACCTAAATGGGCAATTGATTTTAGAAAACCAAAATATGTTCCTTGGGCAGCGCATACCTGTACAGTTACAAGCCAAAAATACCCTCGAGATTCATTTTAAGAGCGCCTGGTTTGAAGGCTTAAAGCGAATGGAAGCAAACGGTGGGGCAAAACCCTTGTGGAACGGCGATGCCAGCCGTGTCCATGTTCGCAAAGCCCAGTACCATTACAGTTGGGATTGGGGTCCAAAACTGCTCGACAGTGGCATTTGGCAAGAAATTCGGCTCGAGCAGTTCAATACCCGAATTGCCGATCTGACTTTGCAAACCAACCTTGAGCCAAATTTTGAAATTAGTAGCTTGGATATTTTGTTGCAATTGAACGGGCAATTTGAAACAGCCGAAGTGGTCTTGACCCTTTGTGACCCCAACGGCATAACCCTCGAGAAAACGCGGTTGCCAGCCACAACCGCACTTAAACACCAATTTATGGTTTTGCAACCCAAACTTTGGTATCCACACACCCTTGGTTCTCAGCCCTTGTACTGCCTCAAGGTTGTGCTACTCCAAGATGGGGTTATTGTAGACCAATCTGAGCAATCCTTTGGGATTCGACAAGTGCGGGTCGTCCAAGAACCGATTGCCAACCAGAGCGGCTCGAGTTTTTACTTTGAAATCAATGGTATTGCCATGTTTACAAGCGGCGCGAATTGGATTCCAGACGACCTGATGCTGGCTCGAGTCACCCCAGAACGTTACCGCGCCCGTATTGAGGCGGCTAAAAATGCCAATATGACAATGCTGCGAATTTGGGGCGGTGGGATTTACGAGGATAAAATCTTTTACCAACTTTGTGACCAAATGGGTATTTTAGTCTGGCAAGATTTTATGTTTGGTTGCGCGATTTACCCGTCCTATCCAGCTTTTTTAGAGAATGTAAAACAAGAAGCCAGCTACCAAATTAAGCGCCTGCGGAATCATCCAAGTATTGTGATTTGGACAGGCAATAACGAAGATTACCCTTTGGCATTTGGACAAGGCTTATACGATGCCAGTGTTGCCCCAGATGCGACTGCGACCTTTGGCGCTCGAGTGATTTACGAACAGGTTTTGCCAAATTGTATGCAGGAATTTGCTCCAGATGCCTATTACCAAGCGGGCAGCCCTTTTTTTGGGGCGTTTCCAGATGACCAAACCATCGGCGACAGGCACACTTGGGATGTTTGGGGAAGTGCAGCCGTCCCATACCGAGAGTATCAGCATTTAGGTGGACGTTTTGTATCTGAATTTGGGATGTGTGCTGCCCCACGGCTCGAGACCCTGCGTGAAGTGATTCCAGCCAACCAATGGAGTCCAAGCAGCCCCAGTTTTGAACACCACATGAAAGCCGACCAAGGGATGATGCGCCTCCATAAATACGCCGCCGATATTGCGAAAAACCTAGAAACACTAGAAGATTTTGTTTTTGCCACCCAAATTGTGCAGTCCGAAGCCTTAAATGCGGCTTACCGAATTTGGCGACGGGCATGGGGGAGACCGCATCATCGAGCTTGTGGTGGTGCATTGGTTTGGCAACTCAACGACTGCTGGCAAGTCAGCAGTTGGGCAATCATAGACTCGAGCCACCGCTATAAACCGGCTTATTACACAGTTAAACGCGCCTTGCAAGCCATCACCATTAACCTTTGGACAGATGGGGCAATTTGGGCAAGCAACCACCACTTAGAAACATGGCAGTGCGACTTGGAAATTTACATTTTTGACTTGCAGGGGCAAGTAATCCATTTTGAAACTCGAGCTGTGAATTTAGCTGCTAACGCCAGCACCGAACTTGGTACAATGCCCCAAGGACAAGCGATTTATGCGGTGCGCTTACTGCAAAATAATCAAGTGATTGCCAGAGACAGTATTTTCCCTGAACCTTATGTACAATTTGAATTACCGAAAGCCAACATTCAAGTCGAACAAATTGGAAAGCACCAACTTAAAATCAGCACCGATAAACCCGTCAAAGCCGTTTGGCTCGAGACCAACGAAATTTCGGACAACATGCTTGACTTGATGCCCAACGACCCGCAAATCCTCGAATTAGCAAGTATCCCCGAGCAACTTGAACTTCGTTTTTTAGGCGGTCAGAAGGTCTTTAACTTGCAAGCCCAACTGGTTATAGGAGATGATTGACCATGCCACTCTTTGACTTGCCGCTCGAGCAATTACAGACCTACCGCCCAGAAGTCCTTGAGCCATCTGATTTTGATGTCTTTTGGCAACAGACACTCGCAGCCACTCGAATTCATGCCCTGAACATCGAACTTGCCCCTATAAATTCCCCATTTCAGACTGTTGAAAGTTTTGATTTGACTTTCTCGGGGTACAATGGGCAACCGATTAAAGCATGGCTGACCTTACCTAAAATTCGAGCCGAAAAAATCGCAGCTATCGTTGAATTTGTTGGTTATGGCGGTGGGCGCGGCGAATCTCACGATGCACTTTTTTATGCCAGTGCTGGCTATGCCCATATCATTATGGACACTCGAGGGCAAGGCAGTGTTTGGAGTAAAGGCAGTACCCCAGACATAGACGATAACCCCGGCAACGGACATATCCCCGGCTTTATGACCAAAGGCATCACCCATCAAGACCGCTATTATTACCGCCGTGTTTTTAGCGATGCGGTTCGCGCCATCGAAACGGCTAAAAACCTAAGCATGATAGACCCAAAACGCATTGCCGTGACTGGCGGTAGTCAAGGTGGAGGGATTGCGATAGCCGCCGCCGCCCTCGAGCCAGTGGCGGCACTTGCGCCCGATGTCCCATTTTTGTGCCATTACCGCCGAGCCACCGAAATCGTGGCGACCCACCCTTACGGCGAAATCACCCAGTATCTAAAAATGCACCGTAACCAACTCGAGCAGGTTTTTACAACCCTGTCTTATTTTGATGGCATCAACTTTGCCAAGCGCACCAGCAGCCCCGCGCTTTACAGTGTTGGCTTAATGGACGACATCTGCCCACCCAGTACAGTTTACGCCGCTTACAATCATCACGCTGGACAAAAAGAGATTCGGGTTTATCCATACAATAACCATGAAGGTGGTCAGAGCGTTCAAGGACTCGAGAAATTGCGTTTCTTTGCGCGTTGGCTTGGCTGATGATTGGGTCTTTGGCAAAACCCAAGAAAACCGCCGCCCGAGTCAGTATCTCGAGTGGCACATGGTTTGTGTTGCCTTTTTTTGTTTTGTTTATTGGCTTTGGCATTTTTAGCTTAGCCTTTACTTTTTTCATCTCGGTTTTTTTATGGGACCCGATTCAGGGGACTGGTGAATTTTACTTTCGGGGCTTGCGTTTTTATGGTTTTGTGTTTACCGACCCTGCTTTTTGGAGAGCGCTGCTGCGCTCTCTGCTCGAGGGTCTGCCCGCCCTAGTGTTGCAACATGCCTTGGCGATTCCAGCCGCTTTTGGGTTGCATTTGGTCTTACGGCGGGCATTGGGTTCGCTTGGGGCATTGTTGCTTGTGCCAATGTTGGTTGCGCCAATTGCACTTAGCAGTGGTCTGAGTTTCTTTTTTGAGTTGTTCAAAAACCCGCTTAACGATGTGCTTGGTTTGGTTGGTATAGAGATTCCAGATTTTGGCTTGGATATTTTTTCGGCAATTTGGAATGGTTTTGGTTGGAATGTCTTGCTTTACTTAATGGCGTTGTCTAGCGTACCACGCAGTATGCTCGAGGCAGCCCAACTTGATGGGGCGGGTTTCTGGCGGCAACTCAAAAGCATTGCTTTTCCAATGATGCGCCCAATGGCATTTGTAGCAATCAGCATCAGTATTGTCCAGCGTTTACAGGCGAACGCTTGGCGCGGCGATTACTCGGATTTTGAAAACAGTAAAGTTCCCGGTTTTATTTTCGGCACAGCTTTTCATTACAGCAATTTTTCGATGGCAGCCGCCCAGACATGGGTCTTCTTATTGGTTTTAATGCTCTTGGTGGGCATTGCCTATCTTGCTTTTGGACGAAACTTTACGGGTTTAGAAAGCCCTGCTGGTCTCGAGTCTGACCATGCACCGCTCAATTTAGGGCGTGTTCAAGTGATTTTGATTAAACTGGCGATGGTTTTTATGGTTTTACTCAGTGTATTACCTTTGCTGACGCTTTTTTTTCAGACCACCCAAGGGAACTCGAGTTTTGACCCACAAGCCAGCCAAGACTTTGACCTAAGCCTTGGCGCTCAGCGTGATGGAGTTGGTGGCTTCTGGCGTGATTTCTGGGGCAACCTGACCAGCACAAGCCAGAATAGCTCGGGATTTGGCTTTAACCTTGGTTCGGATTTGAGTAATAATTACAATGCCTTACAACGCGACATGCCAATGTTCTGGCGCAACCTCTGGAATAGCATTTATATCTCGAGTCTGGCGGCTTTTGGGGCTGCCCTGACCAGTAGTTTAGCTGGATTTGCTTTTGCTGTCCTCGAGTTTGCCTATAAACGCCAGTTATTTTTAGTGGTTTTAATTGCCATGGTTTTTCCAGCCCTGTCCAGTGCCATTCCGCACCTGATGCAAATGCGACTTTTGGATTGGATAGACACTCCAAGAACCCTTTGGCTACCCGCAACCTACAGTGCGATTGGGGTTTTTTTGGTCAGGCAGTTTTGTTTACATGCCGTTCCTAAATCCTTAGTCGAGGCGGCTCGAGTGGATGGGGCAAGCAATTTCTTAATTTATCGCCGAATTGCCCTGCCACTATTAACCCCTGTTTTAATCACGATTGCAGTCCTGACCTTTATTGGCACATGGAATCAACTCGATATTGCCACACTGATGCTGCGAAGCGAAATGACTCGAGTCATCCCCCAAGTTCTGGGTTTTCTTGCCAACAGCAACGGATTTTTACTTGCCAGTGCGATTGGTTCTATCCCCGGTTTGCTTTTACTAATTTTTTGTGCGCCACAATTGGCACAAGGTTTTGGTTTAACCAAAGTAAGCCAAAGAAATTGGTGGTCTCGAGTCTTGGCGCGGCAATCAGTCCCTGAATCTGTGTCAAAAAATGTTTTAGATGGTGCAGATTTTGTTCGGGCTGTGGCGTGTCTGGCTGTGGTTTGGAGTCACCTTGGGCAGCGCCTCAGCCCAGAGAACATTCCTAAGTGGTTGTTAGAATTAAAATCTTTTTTGATGGTCGGTGGTTATGGGGTCAGTGCTTTTTTTGTTTTGTCTGGAATGCTTTTAGCCCTCCCTTTCTGGAAAAGCTATTTTGCCGCCAAAGCCATGCCGAATTTACTCGAGTATGCCAAACGCCGTTTTGTCCGTATTGCCCCGGGGTTTTATGTGGCGCTGATCGTTACTTTTATCGTGGCTCGTAGCCTCGAGCCGGGTGAGCAGATGTGGTTGCGTTTGTTTTCTGGACTGAGCTTTAGCAGTGCTTTTCATTACACCACTTTTTTTCCGACAGAACTGAACGGTCCACTTTGGAGCATTGGTTTTGAAGTGGTTTGTTATGCCCTGATGCCACTTTTTATGCTTGGTTTATTTGCCATTGCCCGCCTCCGACCTGTTAAGCAAACTACTCGAGTTATTAAGCAAAACACCCGCACCCTAACCCGAGGTGAAACACAAATAACCAGCAGTAGTACCACTAAAATCATCACCAAGTCTTTTGATATGGCTGCTATTAACACCAGTCCAAACCTTGCTTTTGGCTACTGGCTGGCGGTGTTGCTGCTGACTTTAGGACTTCATTTTTTAATTCTTAACTTTCTTGTGCCGGACGAACAAGAACGCGGTTGGCAATACGGTCTGATTGGCGGCGCAAAATTCTGGATGCCCAATTACAACCCGTTGGGCTGGTTTAGTCATTACATCCTCGGTGTGCTTTGCGCTGGGGCAATTGCTTGGCGGCAACAGCAAAAATTCGAGCAGAACGGCAAAGCTAAAATCTTTGATACGATTGCCACAATTGCCATTATCCTGATTCCGCTTTGGGTTTGGCTGGTGCGTTACGCTCCAGAATTTGCTTTTAGTATCGGAATGCAGCCCTATGCCTTCCCCATTTTCCCCAGCTTAATTGCCCTCTTGTTATTCAGTGCAGCTTTTAGTGTCCGATTACCAAAAATTCTCGATAACCGCTTTAGTCGTTACACCGCCAAACTATCCTTTGGTATTTACATCTGGCATTACTTAATTCTCGAGTTGGTGCGCTTACTGCACAACTCCGAATTCAAATACGGAGGGATTGAAAACCCTTGGTACTGGTTTTTTTTAAGTCTCTTTGTGACCATCTCGAGTTATACACTGGCAAGTTTGTCGTATACCCACATCGAATCGGTTTTCTTACCACGCACTAATTCAATGTCCGTCCGTAATACGGGCAATTAGCCCCTGAATCATGGCTGGGCAACGCACCCCACCTGAACGCATTGCCTCGAGTTGAGCTTTGGAGAAGACTGGACAGCCGACTTTAACTGTCATTTTTGGAGTCATTTACTTGCCCCATTCTCGAAAAATCGGCGCTCAGTCTGTTCTTTTAAGCCTCAAGATTTTTGCAACAACCCTGATGCGGCTCGTTCAAGCAGCACTTTATAATCATCGCGCCGCCAACGAATTGGTTCGAGTGTCCAAGAAATCGGAAATGGCGGCTCTAAGTACGGCAATGGCACAAATTCAGCACTGGCTTTCAGGAGTAATTCGCGCCGTGCTGTAAAAGCCAATTGAATACTAAACTCGAGTTGGTAGGCAGCACTGAGAATTTCAATAAAAGGCGCTCTGTAACCCTCGAGCAGTTTTTGGACTGCCTCCATTGCCTCGGGAATTAGGTTAAACGCCTCGAGTGCCAGTTCTTCATCTTCTTCAAAGGACGCTTTAAGGGCTGCATCGTTGTGCAAACCACCGGCTTTTTGTCGGGTAATGCCCGTAATTTCACGACGGCACAAATGGGGTTCGCTTCGCTTTGGCACAAGCACCGTAAACCCGTTGTGATGACACCCTTCGAGTAAATCCCAAAAGCGTTTAATGCTTGAGTACCGTTCGAGTTCGGCAAAATTACGCGGTGAATTTGGCAGAGGGGTTTTAGGGCGCAGCAATTCGGTTTCGGTCATGGGAATAGCCTAAGAATACTCGAAACCAAGCAGGGACAAGCCTTCAGATTTGGTTGAAACGCAAACCCCTCGGGCGACTGCGTGGTTCTCTTGGGCGAATGGTACGTTCGCGGTTTTCGGAAACCAGAATGGCAACCCGTTCCCTCGAGACGACACGGTACGGTTGGTCTGGAATATAGGCGGTGACAATATCGAGCCATCTGTAGCCTGAGTAATCCACCACAACATGCAGTGGAATTCGTAATTGAGGGCTAAAGGTAATATACCCAAGCACCAACATTCGGTTGTCTTCTGGGTAAACCGCCAGTTCGCGTCCGTTCTCGAGGACATGAACCATATCGGTTTCGGTGAACCCTTCGGCTCGAGCATGACGAGCCGCATGGCATTTCACGGCATAACGTCCATGCCAAAGAAGTTCTTGAAGGTCTATGAGGCTGGCTGGTCTTATGGTTAATCCTCCTACGATTTCACTTTTTCTTCTATTTTTAAGAAAAAACCCCTCGTGCTTAAATTAGCACCAAGGGGTGTGATGTGAAATCGAGTAACCCTTAACAGGTCATAGGAAGAGTATAGCAGCGATTGGCAAAAAATGCCACAACAACGGTACACTGCACAGCATGTCACGAGTTGCTTTTCAGGGTGTTGCGGGTGCATATGGCGAGATAGCGGCACTAGAAATCAGTGCCAAGGCTCTGCCCGTCGGCTATCCAACTTTTCATGAGGTTTTTGGGGCGGTCTCGAGCGGGGCAGCCGAACTTGGGGTTGTGCCTGTCGAGAACAGCTTGGCTGGCATGGTGCAACAAGCCATGGATTTATTGCCAGATACCGATTTGCATATTATTGGTGAAGTGATTGTGCGAGTTAAACACCAATTACTGGCGTTACCCGGAGTTAAACTCGGCGACATCAAAAAAGTACACTCGCATCCACAAGCCTTAGCCCAGTGTGATGGTTTTTTGGCAGAACATCATTTAACCCCTGTCAATGCCTTTGATACCGCAGGCGCAGCCCAAGAACTGCTGGCTCGAGGCGCAAAAGATGAAGCTGTGATTGCCTCTGAGCGGGCGGGGCAACTCTACGGACTAGAAGTGATTGCCGCCAACATCGAAGATGAAAATTTTAATTACACCCGCTTTTTGGTTTTGTCCCGTGCCGAAGCGCCAATTCAAGATGTGCCTTATAAAACCAGTCTGGTCTTTGCGGTGCGGCATACCCCGGGGTTTTTACTCGAGACCTTAAACCAATTAAAGGGCTTAAATTTAACCCGAATCGAATCTCGTCCACGGCGCGACAGGGCTTTTTCGTACCTGATTTATGTTGACATCGAAGGCGGCTTACACCAAGAAGCGGTCTCGAGTGCGATGCTGGGGATGCTTCAAAAAGCCAGTTTTGTTAAAGTAATCGGTTCTTACCCAAGTGCGCTACTGCCCGAGTAGGCATGTTTTTGCTGATACATGGCTCGGTCTGCCACCGTGTAGAGCGTATCGGCGGTGCTGGCATCGATTGGAAAAATCGCAAAACCAATCGCGGCTTCGATTTTGATATTTGGCTCGAGTTCCATCTGGGCAATCGCAATTCGTATTTTTTCTCGCAGTACATCGGCATCCTCACTGGTGCTGATGTCGGGGGCAATAATGCAGAATTCGTCGCCGCCAAGCCGCGCCACCGTATCCGAAGCCCGAACCGTATTTTCAAGCGCCCTTGCCACCGCCACCAGCACCGCATCACCGACCAAATGACCGTGGGTGTCGTTGATTTGCTTAAAGCGGTTTAAGTCAATGTGCAACAGCGCAAAACGCGAGCCATTGCGGGTGGCTTGGGCAATCACTTGCTCGAGATGGGCATTGTACAAAGCACGGTTTGGTAAGCCTGTCAAAATATCATGCAATGCCTGATGCTCCAAAGAAGCCAGTAAACGCTGGCGTTCAATCGCAATCGCGGCTAAATCACAACTCGAGATGACACGCGGGTCGAGGGTAAATTCAAAGGCTGTTTTTGAAAAAAAGACCATTCCACCACGTACCTGACCAGTGGCGAGTCGCATCGGGAACAGCACCGCATGGTGCAGTTCTTGGGCTTGTAAAACCAGACGCAACTCAGGTTCAAATAAAAAGTTTTTATCCAGCGAAAAAGAATAGGGTTTACCTTGACGCAAAGCCAGACGCATCTCGAGGAATTCTGCACCCAATTTAACTTGTTTCAACATTGGCAAGGCAATTTCGGGAATAGCCACATTGGCAAGTAAAAAAACCTGATCATTTTGATAGACGGTAACACCACAAGGCAGCTGAAATTGCCTGTACAACAAATCGGCAATGGCACTCAAAATACGTGGTAAATCCGCACCTTGGGCAATTAACTCGAGGGCAAGATTACGGTCATGCTCAAGTAGCTGTTGTTTTTTAAGCGCTGTGATGTCGGTGGTTAAACCACGCCAAAAAACCCTTGTCCCCAATGACTCGACTTTAGCCAGAGTACGCACCCAGATAATACTCTGGTCGGCTTTAATCATGCGGTACTCTAAATCCACGGCAATTTGTTCTCGAGAACTGCGAATCATGTTTTTGATCACCAAAGCTCGGTCTTCGGCAAAAATTGGATTGGTATGCCGATTCGGCTCAGCAAACCACCAATCAATCGGATACCCTAGAATATGTTCGGCGCGTTTGGAAACAAAGGTGAGTTGTGAGACTTGATTCACAATTTCACCTTCAAACACAATCCCTTCAAGATTATTGACCAACTCTATAAAACGGTTCTGACTGCTGCGTAAAGCATTTTCGACTGCATGGCGTTCGATTAGTTCGTTCCGCAATGCCTCGATCATATGGGTTTGTTTTAAGGCTGGAATGGCGGCTTGAACCACGCTCATGGCTAAGTTCTGGTCGGCTGGCGTAAAAGAACGCAGGGTTAATGAATCTATACCCAGTGTGCCAACCACATCCGAGCCAGCCAAGACTGGCACAATCATCATACTGCGAATTCCAAAACGCCCCGCAGCTTCACGATTTGCTCCAAAATGAACTTCGTTCTCTACATCAGCAATCACAATCGGACGGCGTTCCTCGAATACCCGTGGCGTGATGTCATTGCCCGACAACGGTAAAACCACACCAATGGCGCTTAAGCCACTGGTACGGTACTCAGCAATAATTTCAATCGCATCCCGAGCCGAATTAAGATTCCCAAAGGCTGCCGAATCAGCACTCAAGGCTTTGCAGATTTCGGCACAAAGCACATTCAACACATGAAGCGGCTCGAGTTTGGCGGCAGCCGCATTGACTCGGCGCAAAATCCGAGCTTCAAGCAATTGTTGCTCGAAAATTGCGGCGGCACTCGGGGAGGCGGGGTTGGTCATGCTAAAGCCCATCCTACCCGAGTTTTATAAAAAAGCTGTGCGAAATGCACAAAACAACTTAGGTGGTGTACTCGGCATTGATTTTCACATATTCTTCGGTCAGGTCACAACCCCAAGCCGTACCCGTTCCAGTGCCTTGACGTAAATCAATTGCCGCCACAACCTCTTCGGCTTTCATGGCAGCACTCACCGCAGTGCGGTCAAACTCGAGAACTGCACCGTTAAACAAAACCGTCTTTTGCAAAGCAATTTGTACTGTGGTGGTTTCAAAAAAAGCCCTAGACTTGCCAATTGCCATCATGATTCGACCCCAATTTGGGTCGTTGCCATAGACTGCGCTTTTCCAGAGTGGACTGGCAGCCACACTTAGGGCGGCTTCTCGAGCCTCGAAGTCGTTGCGAGCGCCAATAACCTGCACCGTCAAGAGTTTGGTTGCCCCTTCGCCGTCCCTTGCCAGTTGTTTTGCCAGCGAGACCGCCACAGTTTCCACACCCTGCCAGAATTCAGTTAAATCCACTGCTCCCGCCGCTCCGTTGCAAAGCAGCAATGCCATGTCGTTGGTGCTGGTATCGGTGTCCACCGTGACTTGGTTAAAACTGCCTTCAACAATCCCCTGAAAAGACTGTCGTAACTCGAGTTGAGAGACAGCCGCATCTGAGACAATGTACGCCAACATCGTTGCCATGTTTGGTGCAATCATGCCACTGCCCTTGCAAACCCCTACGATTTTTGCCCCATTGGACAGAACCACAGACGCGGTTTTCGGCACTAAATCGGTGGTCATGATGCCAAGCGCAAACGGCTCGAGGTCAAGCGCCAAAGTAATCTTGGGTAAACCCAATTCGATTTTTTCGACGGGTAACGGTACACCAATTACCCCTGTGCTGGCGGTAATCACACTCGAGGCTGGAAGACCGATTTGTAAAGCCGTGACTTCTGCCATGCGCTGGTTGGTTTCGATACCCACTTGACCAGTAGCACAATTGGCGTTGCCCGCATTGACGACAATCGCTTGCACAGGCAGTTCGGACTCGAGTAAATGGCGGTTACGGGTCACACACGGCGCAGCCGCACGGTTGGTTGTCCCCGAGTACGCCCATGTACAGGCTGAATTACTGACCAGCAGTGCCAAATCTGTTTTGCCAGATGGTTTAATCCCAGCCTTGGTTGCTCCTGCGCGAAAGCCTAATGGTAATGACATAGGTTATATTTTAACGTCAAAGCCAATTACCGCGCACGGGGCAAAAATTCGCAAGCCAAACCATCTTTACCACGGTCAAGGTTATACGGGTCGCGTTGATCAAAATCTCTGGCTAAATTATCAGCACTGGCATTAAAAAATTTTTGTGCATCGTCCCAGTAAATAAAATCGGTACACAAAATTTTTTGTGGATAATCAACCATTAAAACCTCAGAAACCGCCTTGGTTTTCGCATCCGTGAGCTTCTCGAGTTTAGCGGTGTAGGCTAGGTTCTTGGCTACTTCAAACAGGTCTACATAATCCCAATCGAGTGTGCCACCTTTGAAACTCGGTACAGTGGTTTTGGCTTTACGACCAAGCATAAACGTAACTGAGTTAGCATTGGTAGCGTACTGCACACCCAAAGCAAAAGACAATTCGCTGACTTCAACCAGTAACTTACCATTCTTGGTAATCGTGTCAGCATTGCGTTTATTGGTTTTGAATTGAATCGTGACGGCACTGGCAAAAGCCGTTGAAGCCAAAGCAATAATGCCAACCAACACCAATCTTTTCATAGAATCCTCCTAACGCCGTTTCTTTGGGTCAAAAGCAGCGCGTAAACCATCACCTAAAACATTCCAAGCCACAATCGTGACCAAGATGTACCAACCTGGAGCTAATGCCCATGGATGCAAATTTAAGCCAGAAACACCATTTTGGGTAATATCTGCCAGCATCAAACCCCAACTGACCCCCGGTTCTCGCACCCCACGACCAATAAACGATAAACCAGTCTCGGCAAGAATTGCTCCTGGAATGGTAATAGACCCCAGTACCACAAGGTAACTGGAGGTATTGGGCAAAATATGGCGCAGAATAATTCGTCCTTCGGGAATGCCCAAAGCCCTTGCCGAAACAATAAATTCTTGGTCTCTAATAGACAGCACAAGTCCGCGAATGGCTTTGGCTAAATCCATCCAAGAAGTCAAACCCAGCATGATAATCACACCAAAAAAATACTGTTCTGGCGGCAACAAAGACGGAATAAGTGCCGATAATGCAATCAGCAAGAAAAACGGCGGAATGGCTTGAATCACTTCAGCAAAACGCATTAACAGCGAATCTAAGAAACCACCATAGTACCCAGCTAAACCACCTAGTACCGCACCAATCAAAAAACTGATGCCAACCGCTACAAACCCAATTGTTAAACTAATCTGTGCGCCGAGTAAAACCCTCGAGAAAATATCACGCCCAGTTCCATCCGAACCCAAGATCAAAAGCCGAGCTGGATTTTCCACACTGATTAAACGAACTCGAGTCTCGAGAATCCCAAAGAGCCGATAAGGTTCGCCACGCGAAGCAAAAAAACGAATCGGAAACTTCTGAGTGGTGTCCTCAATAAACTTGGTTTCAAAGTTCTCTACGTCCACTTTACGGGTTGTGGCATACACAAAAGGAGCTTGTAAACGACCATTTCCCCAAAAATGTACTTTAGTAGGCGCTTGGTAACGCACCCCCTCGAGAACCCAAGTTTCTTGGCGGTCATAAGGTGTTAAAAACGGAGCAAAAAAAGCCGCTAGGTACAATGCCAGCAGCACAAACAAGGCAAAAATAGCTTGGGGTTGTTTCTTAAATTGTTCCCAAATTACTTGCCATTGGCTTTTCGATTGGGTTTTCTGCACCAGAGGTAAGGCAATCGCAGTCACAAAAGCTCCTTATTGGTAACGAATTCTAGGGTCAACAATGGCGAGTAAAACATCAGCAATCACATTGCCAACAATTAAAATCAGAATACTGACCGAAACCAAACCTGTAAATAAGAAAAAATCTTTGACTTGCAAAGCACTTAGCATCACCCCAGTAATTCCAGGATAATTAAAAACCACTTCAACCAACCCAGCCCCACCAATTAAAGCAGGCAACAAACCACCAATTCCCGCCACAAAAGGAATTAAGGCATTTCGTAAGGCGTGCTTAAAATAAACGACTCGAGACGACAAGCCTTTAGCTTTAGCGGTTCGCACAAAATCATCGGCTAGAAATTCAATCATTTGAGAACGCAGCAAACGCGCATAGAGTGCCACTTGTGACAAAGCCACACACAGCACTGGGGCAATTAAATGCCAAGCAATATCGGCAACTTGGGCAATAGAGCTTAAATCATCGAAGTTATTGGAAGTCATGCCGCCAATTGGAAAAATTCTAATGCCTCGCCAACCAAGCTCGAGAATCAGGGCAACAAATAAAATCGCAAGGAAAAAACTGGGTAAACCCAAAAACACATACGACCCCGCACTCACCAACCGATCAAAAGGACTATTTTCAAAGACCGCACTGTAAACCCCAACAAAAGTCGCAATGATAAACACCAGAATTAAACTCGAGCCAGCCAAAATTAAGGAATTGGTAACGGGAACACGCATGGTCTGGCTAACCTCATGCCCAGATTCGAGACTGCGCCCAAGATTACCCGTAGCTGCCCGCCCAAGCCACTGAAAATACTGCACCATAACAGGTTGATCCAAACCAAATTCGACAATGAAGCGGTCAACTTCGCGTTGCCCATAACGGTCTGCACCAAAGGCTTGAAGTTGAGCAGGGTCGCCAGGTCCGGCTTGAATAATCATAAAGGCAAGCAAGGTGGACAACACAAACATAATTGGGATGTTCAGTAAGCGCTTGGCAATAAACAACAACATTTGCCCTCCAAAACATGAGTCTAATAGCGTACCTACTTGCAAAACCAGCTTAAAAAGCACTTAGAATCGTAAAAACCCAATTCTCGAGAAAACTGTTATAAATGTTCCCACCAGCACTACCAAACTTGCAGCAATGGTCGCCCCAAGTTCTGTTCCATTTAAGCGCTTGCGTTGCCAGAACACCAAACCACTACCCACAGCCACACCAAGCAGCACAATCAGCCAAGAGGCATTCAGGAGCGGCGCAAAAATCCAATTACTAGCATTAAAACTACTACCTGCTATCCGCCCACCAAGCAGTACCACCCAAGCACAAACCATCCCAAACCAAGTGCCTTGTCCAAAGTCAAAACGCCCTCGGAGCAACCAGACAAACGGGGCAACCAGCAAGACTGCCAAGGCTGCTAACATCAGCGACAGGGCAGTTTGCCCAAAAAAGTTCTGTGCAGGAAACCAAGGATTCCAACCCAAAACCTTAGAAATTTGGTCAATCAAACTTGGGCTAAACGGCTGATTTGAATCCACCAACCATAACTGGCTGCTAAACCCATCGCGTTCTACACTTTGCCAAGCCAGAAGACCTTGGCTCGAGAGGTTAGCACTGGAAAAACCAGCAGGAGCAGTAATTTCTACTCGAGTCAGCTTGGTTTCAAGGTTATAGCTGATGATTTGATCCTTGATGGTGTAATACAGCGCCTTGCCAATTTGACCAAGGTAGGGTGTAGGCGGGGCAAATTCAATGATTTTGCCAGCCTCAAACAAAGCCAAACGCGGATTGTGTTGTTTGGTAAATGCACCTAAGCGTTGTTCTTCAGGGGTTTCGTACCACCAAATCGGCAAGAACTGATTTTCTTTGCTTGCCACCCCAAAACGCTGACCGCGCCCAAGATAGACGGCTGGTGCAAGTAGCGCAGACTGCACATCAGGTAAATTCTTTTCTATGTTGGATACTTGCAAAAAACGCAGGTCGTACTTTTCGTCCTGACCATTGCGAAAACCTTCAGCAAACACAATCCCGATTCGCCCCGCCACACTATTTGCTGCCAATGCCCCAACGTTCAGTTTGGTTTGAAAAATGGTTTTTGGTTTTTCATTCCAAAACTGGATTACCACCCCAGTCAATTCACCTTGTTGGGCAACACCAATCAGCACGGGTTTATTTGCCATCTCGAGCAAGGCGAAATCGGTGTAAGGAGTCTCGAGCGCAAGAGTAGCCTGTCCTTTGAACCACCACCACAAACCGTTGGGGTTAAGGGTGTCGCGCCGATACCAAGCCAGCGCCAAATTAGTGGACGTACCAGCCCCTTGTAAATCACGAATTCCAGATTGAGTGAACAGCAACTTAGGATTTTGCCCAGATAAATCCCGTTGCTCTAAACCAATTGCTTCTGCCACAATCAGGCGTTTTGAATCTACCACCACACCTTGGGTGATGCTCGAGGTAGCAATGCTACGCGGTAAACCCCAACCATGCTGGGCTTTGTACGCTGTGCCGAGTTGGGCAAATGCCAAGGAAGCGTAACAAAAACCAATACAGCAAAAAACTACAACCCAAAATCTCATGTTACTGACAAATTAAATCAGAAAAGTGACAGAACAATGACTCGAGACAAGTAGTGTAGAGAGTCAACACTTTTGTGACACTTTTGCTTAAATCTAGCGTTTTAATGGGACATTCAGGCGATTAAAAACCTGAATGCTGGGTTGTATTGCTTTTCGGTTCTTATTCTTCTCGAGGTTTGTATGAAAAAAATGATGTTTCTTGGTTCTGCTTTGCTGGCAGGACTTGCCCTTGCCGCTCCTATTCAAATTCGTGATGGTCTTGGTCGTAGCTTGACCATCAATGCACCCGCCAAACGGATTGTGGCGTTGTCTTTAACCGCCACCGAAATTCTAATAGATATTGGTGCTAATCCAATTGGTCGCCCCAGCAGTGCCACCCATCCAGATACCGCCCTGCGGATTCCGGAAGTCGGCAGTGCTTACCGTCCAGATTTAGAAAAAATTCTTGGTTTACGCCCAGACTTACTGATTGGTTCTGTTGGCACAACGGCTGCTTCGGCGCGTCAACTTGGGGCATTACCGATGCCGCTAATCGTTACCCCAGACTCGAGCCTCAAAGATGTTTACGACACCTACACACTTTTTGGGAAACTGACCAGCCGCGAAGCCTACGCCCAAGCCCGTTTGGATTTCCTAAAATCTAAAATCAAACGCAGTCTTGCTAAAGTTCCAAAAGCTGTAAAACCCAAAGTCTTGGCGCTGCTAGCGGCGGGTGGACAAGTTTTTAGCACCACCGACGAAACCTATATTGGCGACCTGCTCGAGAAGGCTGGGGCAAACAATGTCGCCAAAGGCACGCCAAGTGCTGACCCACGTCAACCCGGTTTTGTGGTTTTAAGTTTAGAGCAGATTGTAGCAGCCAATCCCGATGTAATTGTGGCGTTCAGGGCAGTCACCGCGACTGGGGCTATTGCGCCAAGCCCAGTCGAGCGTTTAGAGCAGAGTGCTGCTTGGAAAAACCTCAATGCTGTTAAAAATAACCGTGTCCATATCCTCAGTTCCGACCCGTTTGTGACCGCTCCAGGACCAAGGGCGGTAGAAACACTGGACATTTTAATCCCGCTTCTTTACCCTAGAAAATAAGTTAAAAAGTAGGGGAGACCCTTGTGGTCTCCTTAGCCTGCATGACAGTTTATTATTGTGACTACTCCTAAACCAATTCTTTTTTCTCGAGTCTCGAGTCATCAACATGGCTCGAGTGTCTTATGGTTTGTGACGCTGGGTCTGGTTTTACTGGCTACGTTGGGTGTTTCCTTGGCGCTTGGTTCGTATCCGATTTCGGGGCAGACTTTACTGGCTTGGGTGGTTGGTCAAGCTGATACAACCGCCGCCCAAATTTTATCCGAGGTTCGAGCGCCAAGGGTTTTTCTGGCACTCTTGGTTGGCGCAAGCCTAGGGATGACAGGACCACTCTTACAGGCGGGTTTTAGAACCAGTTTGGCGGATTCGTACTTGCTAGGCTTGGCGGGCTTTGCGGCGCTGGGCGCAGTTTTATTGCAACAAATTGGCATGGCGGGGTTTGGAACGCCAGTGCTTGCCAGTATGGGGGCTGGCTTTGCGGTTTGGTTACTGACACAGCTTTCTTCGGAACGCTCCTCGGAGCGGCGGGCTTTAATCGGTGTGGCACTGGCTGCCATCAGCCTCGCGGGGTTAGCCTTGATGCTGGCATTGTCACAAAGCCCCTCGAGTGCCAATGTACTGGGCTGGGTGGTCGGTGGGTTCTATGCGCTTGGTTTAAGTCAACTCTGGCTGATGCTGCCATTTGCGGCTTTTGGCATCGGTCTGGCAATGCTGCTTGGGCGTACTGCAAATTTATTGCAACTTGGCGATGATGTCTCCGAGAACCTAGGCTTAAATGCCAAAGTCTCGAGAAATCTGGTGCTGATGCTGGCAGCGCTTTTAACGGGTGTGGCGGTCGGAACAAGTGGCTTAATGGGCTTTGTCGGCTTATTATCGGTCAGTTTAGCTCGAGCATTATTTGGTACAGATTACAAAAAATTACTTCCAGCCAGTGCCTTAATTGGCGGGATTGCGGTTAGCCTAGCCGATGTGCTTGGGCGTACTTTACTAGCCCCTAATGAAATTCCAGCTGGGGCATTTACCACAGTGCTGGGCGGGATTTGGTTGATGGTTCTCTCGAGACAGGCTTCGTAATCGCCTCGAGACGGGCTTCGTAATTGTTTTGATGCTGGCTTCATAGAAACAAAGCTGGGGTTGTTTGAAAGCGTTCTGCTAATATTCGTGCCACTTGCTTACTAATTTTTCGTTTACCAGATAGGATTTTTGATAGTAAACTCTGGTCTATTTTGTCTTTGAAATCCTTTGCTTTCAGGTGATGTTGCTGCATCAAAAAAAGCAGAATTTGATGTGGTTCAGATTCAGGAATTTTTGGTTCATTGGCTTGTTCCCATTCAAACATAAATTGCGCTACCAAATTCCATAGTCCTTTGTGTGGCTCGAGGTCAGTGTTATAATGGTCGGTTAAGTGATTCATAAATTCGAGTAATTCGAGGTATTCTTCCTCGCTTTCGGGTTTGCGAATGTTAGCACTGTAGAGTCCTGTCCAAGATTCAATGGCTTTTTGAGTAGAAATGTTCATGATGGTTTTCCTTTTTTATTCCAAATCATGTATTCGTTGTGCGTAAAAATATGGCGAATCATGGCGAAATTGCTTTGTAAATCCATTTTGACCACCACACGGTATTTATTTCCACCAATGTCAAAAACCACCAGTAACCCATTTTGTTGATTTGGGATAAGGTCAAGGCTCGAGAAGGTGGCTTTAAGTTCTGCCCAGTTTTGGAATTCGGATTTTCTTAGGGTGTTGTACCAATCACGCAGGACTTGATCCGATTCTGGGTATCGCTGAACAAAATCCCGAATGGCTTTTGGAGCGATGATATTCACCATTTCATTTTAGGACAAAATGTCCAATTTTTCAAGGTATGCTCCACAAGGAAAATATGACCTATCCTCTAACTGCCCAAAACCTAACCATCCGCCGTACTTCCCGAGTGATTATAAAAAACGTCAATCTCGAGTTTAGAACTGGCGAAGTGACGGCGATTATTGGTGCGAACGGGGCAGGTAAAAGCACCTTGCTGGCAGCCTTGGCGGGCTTGCGAGAACTTGGGCATTCAGACGGGTCTGTACTGCTCGAAGGGACAGATATTCGCGGACTGACTAAAGGTTTGGTGTCCTCAAAACTGGCTTTTTTACCCGCCTACTCAAGTGTTCCGTTTCCCTTATCGGTGCGCGAACTGATTTTACTGGCTGAGCCTTCTGAAACTGGTTTTTTTGAATCAATTGCGGCAATGGAACTCGAGGATTTACTCGAGCAGCCAATTACGCAATTATCGACTGGCGAAGCCAAACGCGCTTGGCTCGCCATGACTTTATCTCGAGTTACCCCGATTTTACTTTTGGATGAACCTCTGGCTGGGCTTGACCCACGTTATCAAATGCGCTTGCTCGAGACGCTACAAATTCGTGCCTCGGCTGGGGCATGTGTGGTTTTTATTGCCCATGATATTCCCTATGCTGCTCGGGCAAACCGTGTCATTGCGCTTGGGAATTCCCAAATTGTGGCAGATGGCACACCGCTCGAGGTGCTGAATCAGTCTTTGCTGCGCGAATTGTACGGGGTTGAAGTGTGGATTGGGCTTGACCCGAGTTCAGGGGCGATTGTGCCATTGCCAACGAGGGCGGTTTAGTAGGCGCTGTCGTGGTCTGGGTAGAGTCCTTGAAAAACCATTCGATTGCCGCGTCTTTGTACCACAGCACGACATTTTTCGGTGACTCGAAGACTGTAGAGCCGTTCGCCATCATCGTCGGTTTTGGATTGAATAGCCTCCCAGTTTAACCCCCTGTCGCGGTAGACAGTTTCCCACTCGAGTTGAAGCAGTTTTCGGAGGGTTTTGAAGAAGGCAAGGCTTTCGTTTTTCTCGAGACTCACCATTTGGCGTTGAAAACCAGTGTCGTTTAGATCAAGTTCAATCGGCATTACTGACCTTTTCTTGAGTGCCAAGGTATTTTGTTTCTAATTCCTCGAGTGTGATAAGTTTTGGTTGCCGACCATTGGCGTAACGTTTGGCAGTTTCACGCAACGAAGTGTCCAATTGACTTTTAAACGGTTCTTCCCAGAGCCATTTTTCGTTGGTTGGAATGGTAATCGAAGTTTTGATTGTCCAGTATCCTTCTTCGATTTTTTCAACCAACACTTGCTGCCCAGCATATTTTTTACCGAGTGAGATTTGTCCGCCGAGGCTGATGGTTTTTACATTGGAATTGGTCTTTGGCATAATGCACAATAGCACATTCGCACAAACACACATGACTATTCGGCACTATGAAACCTTGAGTCTGGTTGTATAATGCCACTCGATTTTATGGATTATTACGATTTACTTGGAGTCTCGAGAACTGCTGACAGCGACGAAATTAAACGTGCCTATCGGGCTTTGGCACTAAAATACCATCCCGATAAGAACCCCGGCAACAAAGAAGCCGAAGAGAAATTCAAGACCATCAATGAGGCTTATGGTGCTTTATCTGACCCCGAAAAACGCGCCCAGTATGACCAATTTGGCAAGGTCGGCGGGGCTGGCTTTGACTCGAATTTTGGTGGGGCTGGCGGGGACTTATTTGATTTATTCAACAGTGTCTTCGGTGGTGATATTTTTGGGCAGCAACGCGGCGCGGCTCGAGGTGGCAAACGGGCGGCTCGAGGCGAGGATTTACAAGTTGAAGTCAGCATTACGCTCGAGCAAGCCCGAATTGGGGCGGACATCGAAGTTGAAATTGATAAGCTGATTGGTTGTGACCGTTGTCATGGCTCGAGAGCCGAACCGGGTGGCAAGGGCTTACAAACCTGTGGTACTTGTGGTGGGGCTGGGCAAGTGCGGCAACAGCAACGCACCATTCTGGGTAATTTTATGACGGCTGCGCCTTGCCAGACTTGCAAAGGTACAGGCGAAATTAACCCCGAACCATGCAGCAAGTGCCACGGGCGTGGGCGTACCATCAAACCCGAAAAAGTCACGGTTACATTGCCTAAAGGTATTGATGGCGGCTATCGTTTGCGTGTCGCGGGTCAGGGCAATGCTGGAATGTTCGGTGGTCCGGCTGGCGATTTATACGTATTTCTAGAATTAAAACCGCACGTCCACTTAACCCGCGACGGCGATAATCTGCATTACACTGCCCATATTGGACTTGCCCAAGCCAGCCTAGGTACAAAACTCGAGATTCCAACCCTCGATGGCACACACGCCCTCGAGATTCCACATGGTTCACAACCCAACGATACGCTGCATTTACGAGGCAAAGGAATGCCGCGTTTACAAGCCAGAGGTGAAGGTGATTTAATTGTCACAGTGGCGGTTAGTGTGCCGAAAAAACTCTCTAAGCGGGCTAAGGAACTTCTTGAGGAGTACGCCAAAGAAACAGGTGAGAGTATCGTCCCACCAGAAGGGTTCTTGAGTAAAATTGGCAAGGTCATACGAGGGGATTAAAGGTTAAAGCGCTGGTGATGTTATTGCGACAAGGTAGCCTTTTAATACCCCAAGGCTTTTTACTGCTGTACTTCAAGTCTTGGGTAGGCTTCGCCTTTTGCCCGAAAAATCTCAGCTTCACGCGGGTAGAGCCATTCATACTCGAGACGTGCAAATTCTTCAGGGCTGATTCTTGAGGTCTGATACATTCCCGCTTCGAGCCTCTGACGTTGCGCCTCAAAAAGTACCACCGCAGCTGCTACGCTGACATTTAGGCTCTGCACCATACCGTGCATTGGAATAATAATATGGGCATCGCAAAGGTCGGCTGCCAGACTCGAGACCCCCCATTTTTCTGCGCCCAGTAAAATCGCGGTTGGCTGGGTGTAATCCCATGCTCGGTAATCTAGGGCAGTAGAGGAGAGGTGGGCGGCAATCACCTTAAAGCCACGTTCTTTCAAGCTCGAGAAGGCGGTGGCGGTGTTCTGGTGGGTCACAAGCGGCAACCACTTATCCGAACCAGCACTGGTTTCATTAAAGGTTGGTGGACGACCCTCGAGTGCCACAATGTTCGCCTCGAGTAAACCAACCGCGTCACAAGAACGTAGGATGGCACTAAGATTATGGGGTTTATGGACATGTTCAAGCAGCACCGTTAAATCGGGTTGGCGTTTCTCGAGAACGGCTCGGATACGGGTTTGTCTTTCTTGGGTCATGAGTTTTCCAACCTTTTGTTCTGCTCCTCGAGCCACTTTCTAAAAAATGTGTTGCCAAACCAGACCACGCCCAGCACCGCAAAACCAATTGCGCCGCCGATGGCAATACCGTTAATGGTACGCAATAAACTAATTAAAAGCGGGGTGTGAAAATGGGTGAAGCTGCCGATAATACTGGCTTGCCCAATTGAACTTGCCATCAGCAACAAATTATTTAACCAACTTGGAAATAAGCCGCTTAAGCCAACCAGCCCGGGGGCATGAAGTGCCAGTTCTTTGCTGCGCGGACGGATAATACTGTCTTGAACGGCAACTCGAGCCTTGGCTTCGGCTTCTGAAATCCCAGCCCCAGTATCATTGCCACGCCGCAAGACAATAATAGCTAATGCGCCTGCTGCAAACGCCATTAAAGCAATCAAACCTAGGCTGACTGGGGTGTTCCATAAATTTTGAATAGTTTTACGAATATCTTGCTTGGGAATCATGGTTAAACCAAGCAATACAGGCGGCAATACCAACAACAAACCCACGCCTGCAAAAGGTTCAATCGCCAATACTTCGTTGCGGCTAACCCCAAGGGCAGACACAAAAAACGCTCCCATGACGGTAATCCCAGTGGCTCTTGCCCAGTCAAGCAATTTGGCTCGAGCCAAAGCAAAACCAAGCACCGAAAAAACCAATGCGGCACTTAAAGCTAAGCCTTTTGCGCCAAAACCAGCAAAGAATACCGAAATGCCCAGCACCCCAAGGGTGGTGGCGACCCCAAGCCACCACCACGGAAAAAGCGTCGCAAACAGCGCTAAGCCAAACAACGCTCCAAAAAAAGACAGGTTCTTCAGTAGGCTATTTTGGGTAAACTCGAGGGCGACGGGTTGCCCAACTTTTAGGTCGGCTCGTTCTAAACCCGCCAAGACAGCCTTAAAAAATGTTTCGCTGTCATCTATGCGTTCATAGGGACGCAAGTAAAGCAGACGATGATTGCGTTCCCTTGCGGCTAAAATAAATTTACTAGCCGCTTCTTCTGGCACAAGTCGTTTTTGCCAAGCGGTTGGAATTGCAAAAACCCGCACGGTTGGATTGAGTTTTATAATGTCCTCGAGTCCGTCTTGTTTGACACTTTCAACCATGCCAGTAATGGTGTTTTTGGTGCGTTCAATGATTTTTTGGCGTTTTTGATCGGTGCTATTACCTGTAATTTCGTCGCCAGCGTAGACCACAAAAGGTACTTTGGGGAAATCCGCCCCGGGGTCTCGCAGCGCCCCAGATTCAAATGGGCGATAAACCACATAAAACCCTAGTGCCTCGAGGTCGCTATGTAATTCTAAGTCAGGTCCGGCGGGTAAAGCCAAAATATTTAGGGGGAAAGCTGTCCAGAACTGTCCATCTATTTGTACTTGGCGGGTTGGATACTGATATTTGGTCATAAAACGCTCGGCTACACCCGCTTTTAAGGAGCGCAAATAAAATTCTCTGGAACGAATCTCGGAGACATCCAAACGCAGACTAAGACGTTGATTGCGCCATTCTGCTCCTTCTCGGTACAACACTAGGTCGTTTTGCACCAAACGCCCAAGACTTGGTTCATAGACCGAAACACCATTGACCCCCAAGGCTTTATAGCGCTTTAAGAGGTCATTGGTCTCGAGACCATTTTCTCGGGCTTGTTGCACCACATCACCGTAATCTATGGTTAGCCCGACGATGTTGTAATTGCGTTCAAAGGCAATCCGTTGCCAAGCCAGAATCAGCGCAGGAATCAGGCTGAGCGTTAGTAAAATAGAAAAAAGCTGTTGCAATTGCTGTTTTTGCACCCTGATATTTTAACGTTTTGTCAGATGAGAGGTGACTTAATTATAGTCGACAAGTGCTACTTCAAACCCTGCAAAAGCCGATAAGCCTAGCGCCACATAACCCACTTCTCGAGCCGCTGCATCGCCAAATAAACAGGCAAACTGTACAGGTTTTTCGACAGACTGCAAAAACGGGGCAAGCACCACACGGCTGTACTCGAGGTCATCGGTCTCTAAAGTTGGTTTTAGCCCTGCAAAAGACTGGGCAAACCCTTCTTGGTGCAGCATCTCGAGCAGGGTTTGAGGCACGCCATGTTGCCATTGCCAAACCACTCGAGCCACTGCTGCACGAATTGCCACTTCTAAAATTTCAAAACTTGGGGCTTCAGAAACCCAGAGCGGCACAACAATCCAATCGGGATTTATTTTAGACGGAAAACGAAACTCCCAATCATTCAAAAACCGATTTGTCCAACCGCCTTTTTGGTTATCGAGTAGTGTCAAGCCAACCTTGTAAGCAACATCCAAAGACCAAACTGGCTCGAGTGACTGCACAATCTTTTGGGTTGCCGTGTCTACCCCAAGTTCCAACCAAGTCTCGAGGGTAGTATTGAGATGTGCTTTTGCCATTGGGTTGGCGCTGACAAGCGGCAACAATGCCAAGTCTGCACGGCTTTGCGCTCCGCCGACCGTAGCGGCAATATAGGCATCGAAACGCGCCTGCCCGATGGGTACACGGTAGACCTCGAGAAGTTTTTCTAAAGTCGGCACAAACTCGAATTTCATGGCTTTATTATCTGATTGGAAGCATAAAACAACCAGCGCCAAATTGCTTAAGCCCCACCAATTTTAGGCAGTAAATTGGCTGGTGAAAACCCCGGCTCGAGGTTCGGCTTCGGGTCTTGTGGTTCTTCGGGCAGCAAACCACCATCAAAAACGGTGGCGAACTCCTCGCCGTTTAAGGTTTCACGCTCGAGTAAGACACCAACTACCCTGTCCATGGCGTTGCGGTTCTGCTCGAGTAGATTCTTAACCCGCACATACTGCACTTCGATGATGCTTTTGACTTCGGCATCTATGGCTTGGGCAGTTTCTTCGCTGTAGGAGCGGCTTTCACTGGCATTGCCCAAGAAATTCTGGGTGACTTCAATCAGTGCCACATGTCCAAGTTGGTCAGACATGCCCCATTCGGCTGCCATCCGCCGTGCAATTCGTGTGGCTTGCTGAAAATCATTTTGCGCCCCTGTGGTGATTTCAGCAAATTGCAGTTCTTCGGCTGCTCGTCCTGCCAATGCCACACCGATTCTATCTAAAAGCCGATTCTTGCCATAATGCTGGGTTTCTGAAGGTAATGGCATCATGTAGCCAGCCGCTCCACCACGCGGCACGATGGTCAGTTTATGTACCCTATCCGAAAGTGGCAGTAAATGTGCTGCAATCGCATGTCCAACTTCATGATACGCCGTAATCAACTTATCCTCGAGCAGTATCACTCGAGACTTTCTAGCTGCTCCCATCACCACCCGGTCTGCGGCTTCATCAATATCACGCATCGTGATTTTACGTCTGCCTCCTCGAGCCGCGAGTAAGGCTGATTCATTTAAGAGGTTCTCCAAGTCTGCTCCAACAAAACCAGGTGTGCGTTTGGCAACGGTTTTTAGGTCAACACTTTCATCGAGTGGTTTTTTTCTCGAGTGAACTCTTAGGATTTCTTCTCTGCCTTTGACATCTGGGGCATCTACCGTCACTTGCCGATCAAAGCGACCTGGGCGAAGTAAGGCAGAATCCAGCACATCTGGGCGATTGGTGGCTGCAAGGATAATAATATCGTGTTTGGTTTCAAAACCATCCATTTCGACAAGCAGTTGGTTGAGGGTTTGTTCGCGTTCATCGTTACCGCCACCCATTCCAGAACCACGTTTACGACCAACGGCATCTATTTCATCAATAAAGATAATGCACGGTGCGGTTTTACGGGCTTGCTCGAAGAGGTCTCTGACTCTGGCTGCGCCGACACCAACGAACATTTCTACGAAGTCTGAGCCGCTAATGGTAAAAAATGGTACTCGAGCTTCACCAGCAACGGCTCGAGCTAGGAGTGTCT
The DNA here is from genome assembly GCA_031414595.1 of Deinococcales bacterium. Classification (GTDB taxonomy): domain Bacteria; phylum Deinococcota; class Deinococci; order Deinococcales; family JAAFIG01; genus JAAFIG01. The sequence goes on along the minus strand of JANNVX010000095.1, from coordinate 191 downwards.
TACCACTGCCGGGAGGACCAATTAAGAGAACCCCTTTGGGAATTCTTGCACCGATGTCGTGGTACTTGGTTGGGTTTTTTAAGAAATCCACGACTTCGGATAATTCTTCTTTGGCTTCATCGCAACCCGCGACTTCTTTGAAGGTGGTGCTTGGTTTTTCGACTTGTTTAGCTCGAGACTTGCCAAAGCTC
>JANNVX010000094.1:0-11083 GCA_031414595.1 Deinococcales bacterium | reverse complement strand
GTTCATTAAGTGACTGGTACAGCCGTAACATCATATTTTTGACTTTTAGTGAGTAGGTCTGCATTCAAATGACTTTACCAAACCGAGAACCGAATGACACTATTCTTGAAATCGGGAAGTTATTCTGGGACAAATCCTTAGGGGGTCATTGGTTATTAACCATTGTTCTTTCTCGAGCGCGTGCCGAACTGCATTATGAAATAAATCCCTTGCCATACAAATAGGTTATCAAGTTGGTAACTGATTCGCAACTCGAGCAGACATTAAAGTAATTCAGGACAAATCACTAGGAATCGACTTTTTAACTTCTCTAGCAAGCAGTGCTTTAATCCATTTTGAGAATGGTAAGACAATTCCAAAATAGAACCCGACCAAAGTTGGCAAAAAGCGCCACACTAAAAGAGTGCCACAAATAAAAAACCACACTGCCCACAACATAATGGCTAGATACTGAGCAATCTGCCCCAAATTGAGACAAAATACAAATACGGTCAATATGATATTTACAGCAAACCACGTTCTCATTCCATTTTGAAAATTGACCCAAGTAGTGGCAAGACCATCGGCTATTTTTAAGCCAGTCTTGGTAAAATTAAAAAACGTTGGTAAAAAACGCAAGGCTTTCACCAGCGTTTTCATGTCTTTTCTAGCGTCTAGTGACATTTCGTCCAGTCGGCTTGCTAAAACAGTATCAAGGTTTGTGTTGTCTCCTGCACTTGTGTATAGCTCGGTGAATTTTGTTTTCATGTCTTTGTCGCGGCTGATGCTGTTCCAAAAATCTATCCAGATGGCATTTTGTAGGTTTTCAATAACTTTATCCAGTTGATGCTGTTGAGGTTCAGTCAAAGTTTCATAGGAAAATAATCGCTTGACCAGAATCTCGCTGGCATCCAACCTACCCCACAAAATATCGTTTAACCTCCATTCTGTACGAAAAAAAGCCCCGAAAAATGCCAATTGTACCCCCGCTAATTTTGGTGGCTCAAATTTTCTTGTTGAGGCTTCTTCTGTCCCAATTCGCCAGACATCTATTGGAATTAACCGCTCATCCCCCAAAGTTGCGGCGGCTGGCAGCAGCACCATATCGATGTGATTAGAACTCAAGTAATGCTTTAGAAAAGAAGTTGGATTATTGAGGTTATTTTTGTCCAGTTTTAATGTTTTTTTAAGTGACTCGGACACATCTTGGCGAGTTTTTTCGATGAGAACTTTTAGTGTGTTAAGAGCGTCTGCCGTAGGCTTTTCGGTTTGCAAAAATGCCTGGATTGCCTCCCTGCACTTCGGGTCATTTTGGATTCTTTCATCTACGTTGTCCCATATTTGGATATAGCGCTCGAGGTCGTTGTATAGCTGTTTATGTTCCTCGGTGGCATTCTTCAAATATTCGCGCCGCACTACGTCGCGCAAGCTCACTAAACGGCGAATTCTAAATAGAACATCAAAGTCATTTAAGAAAGTGTTTGCAAATAATTTGTTATCTTCCCCGTTATCGCTGTAGTGACGTGTGTACCAATCTTGTAATTGATTCTGAATCTGCTTTAAGGTTTGGCTGTCGTCAAAAACATGAGCCATCCGTTGGGCTAACCAATTGAGTACCAAATCGAGTTTAAGTTTATGGTACATCGGATAACCCATCCCATAGACCTTGACCATATCGTCCAGAGATGATTTTTCAAAGTCTTTAATTCTTGTAAGCTCAACTTTTCCTAAAATATATGCTTCTGTTTTTTGAAGGTGTTGAGCCAATATGTTTATTCTTTCTAACTGCTCTAAATCGGTGCGAATATTTTCTTTTTGACGAATGTCTAAACCACTTTTAAGCAGGTCAAAAAAGGGATGGGTTGGATTATTTTCGGGGCTTTGTGCTATTGATGCTTCTCCTATTGGCTCGAGATAAATCAAAACCCTACGCCCAACGCCATAGCTATTTTTCATGGCCTTAATCGCAGCACCAAAAGGTTTATTGTCCAAAATACCACCATCGCTGTATCGGCGTATTGCAAATTTATCTTTTAATTCTTTTGGAAATAAGTTGCCGTTTAACAATTCTGAACTACCGTTTAGTGCATAGGCTTCTTTTAGGGAAAGGGTACTGAATGCTGGTGGAATTCCAGCGCTAACCCTACTGGCATAGGCAAGCATGGTAGTATTTGCAAAAGGGTCAGAGGCTGCACTAGGCGAATAGCGGAAATGGAATAAATGGGTATGAACCAATTCGTTGCGGTTAATCAAAGGCAGTTTACGGTTGATACCTTGAAGGTCGGTTACGGTGTTAAACAAATCAACCCTGTAATTAACTGGATACTCACCTTTAATCTGGTCTAATGCTTTATAAATTTCTTGGAAAAATTTATCGCCATCAAAAAACGAACACTTGGCTGCTTTTGGTGCTTGCAGTAATTCCGCCGCACCTCCTTGCTTTGCCCAGACTGTAGTCAATACTTCTAAATCCCCACCCATCACCAAGGCTCGAGCCAGAAAAGAGGCGTTTAATCCACCTGCCGAAGTACCACTTAGAATATCAACGATAAATTCTGCGCTGGCGTATTGAGAATCTGTACACTTTAGCATTTGTACTGGTAAGTCTTTATTTTCATGTTGACGGAAATGTCCATACAAATTGGCGATATGAAAATACTGTTTCTCGAGGTCAGAACATTCTCCAAAGGTTTTTTGGGTAGCTCGAGTCAGGTGCAGTAATTCTTGGGCGACACCGCTCATGTAAATTGCTAGGCTTGTTCCACCAAACATCACCGTAGAAAAACGCACCGTATGACGCGGCACCGTGTGGCTCATTTACTGCCCTCAAGTGAAGCTGATTTGTGTGCTTGAGGTTCGTATATCTTGTAGAATTCTGAATAAATCTTACCTAATTCTTTATTCACTGTATCTTCATCTGGTTTTTCCAAATGCCGAGGCTGGGACTTATAAAAGTCTAAACGGTTATGAATAGTCCAATAGACTAATTTTTTTACAAGCGGATCAGCGTCATTTTTGGACAGGCTTTCGACCAAGTTATCCCACTGTTGTCTTCTTGCATTCCAATCTCGAGGTTGTTGATCAGAGGCTTGTCTTATAAATGCCAATAGAATTTCTAATCGAGTCACCCATTTACTTTCTTTCTCAATATCATCTTCCTTTTTCAAAAAATCTAGTAGTTTGCTTTGAATTTCTTTTGCAACAAATTTTGCAATGGCTGGCGTACAATGTGTTTTCGGTTGCCATGTATTTAGATTAAAATCATTACGTTGTAATATTATTGCCTCTACATCCTCTAAGACTTCTTTTGTTGCTTCCAAACAAACATCTGTACAAATTGAAAGCAATGTTATGGTCATTTGCTCGGTAATGCTATAGCCACTATAGTTTTGGGGGACTATTTTAGTATCTAAGGTCACCTCTGAGTCATTTGGTTTTGCAATCGGCAATACTCTTGGGTCTTGAATTCTGATATAACTAGCAATTCCTTCATCACTACGCCCATCCACACTAAATTCTTTTTCCGATACTGCCTTTAGGGTAATAATTGCACCACTTTCGTTTTCGTGGAGCAAAATAGGCAGGGTTGTGCCATCGTTTTGTTTGTACAAAGAAATGGTTCTGTTCGGCACTTGGTCGCTGTACCTGACTTGTTCAACAAAACCAAGCGAGGTCAGGGTAATCACGCTACAACCGGGGTCATCGGCAAAAACAGCCGCATATCGTCCCGACCAGCGTTCCTTGAGTTGAGGTCCATCGAGCAGCAGCGCTACCAACAAGTTCGGTCCAACGGTACGGATTAAACTCGAGACTGGCTCGCTTCGGGCTAAGTCTTCGCAAATAAGTGGGCAGAGGCAGAGCCACGGGTTTGGCATAAAAAAAGTAACGTTGCGACTCGGAATCTCGATATTTTCCCAATACTTTTTGTTGGTTGGCAGGGTCAACTTATACTGATTGATTTGTTGCTTCTCGAGCATCCAGCGATGGTGCTTATGTTGCTCATAAACACACCACTGGTCGTAGAAATAAGCGGCGACATAGACGATGTTTTGACCTTGTTTATCTTGTGTATCATCTTGCTGTTTACAGTCAGGTGATTTGGATAAAAATCCACGAACCCCTGCAATCAGAACTGGCGGAGTTTTCGTATCTCCTTTAGTACCGTGCTGCTCTAAAAAGGCTAATATTTGCTCGAATTCTTCAGGGCTTAACGATAATTCTGGCATTAAAATAACATCAATGGATTTATTTATTTCTTCTTCTGCCTTTTCGAGCAAACTTTTAACGTACTGAACAGCAGCAGTACCAGATTGGTCAGGTTTTGGTTCGTAAGTAAAATATCCATAACCATCAGCAGGTTTTGATTTAGGCACAACTGGTTTTATGGCGTTACGTTGAAAAGTTGCTGGATACGGTACAAGCAAAACGCTCATTTCACGTTCTGTATTTCCAATCCACGGAAAAGTGCGCCAAGTGGTTATAACCTCTGAGCGACAAAAACACAAGTGGTGTGAAGCGCTCCGCAAAGTTAGTCCGACCTGTGGGGTACGCATTTTTGGCAGTACGACACCAAAGTGCCTATCAATCCGCGACAAAGAACCACGAATTTCAAGAAAGCTGTGGGCAAGAAATTTAACGATGGTACAATGCCCATGTCCACCACTCATAAAACCAAAATTCTTAGAGGCTTCATCTGAAGCAGCATGAAGCCAGAAGATTTTATCGCGTATATCTTTTTCCCAACTGCCAGAGGACTCACCCTTATTCAATTTTATGTTCTGGTTGGTAAAAGTCTGATGCAGTTCGGAAATTATTTTTTTAATGTATTTGACTGCTTCTAGTACCAATGTAGGGAAATCTTCTTGCCCCTCATGCTCTTCATCCAAAAGTATTTTTTCTAAGGCTGTGTTTGGTTTACCTTTATCAAACTCTTCGAGGTTTGATAGGACGGATTTTAACTCGTCGTCACCTCGAGAAATTACTTTGTTGTCTATCAAAATTCTAGTCAACTCGCCAGACATCAAAGCCAGCCACGCTCTACGAATGTGCTTCCATTCAACTTTTGCATTTTTTGGTATTGGGTGTTTAGCAAAATCATTGTCTGGCATATCCCGATACCAGCCAGTGGTCTCGAGAATCAGCGATGTCAGTGCAAAAACATCTGGTGACCATTCGAGCCAATACTCCCAGTTTTCATAATCAGATTTGTCTATGGATTTTTCTTGAGTATCATCATCGCCATCTTTCTTAAAAGCGCTTTTGCGGCTTCTAATCAGCATTTCCATGACTTGCCAATATGTTCGCACCGCAGTTTTTAGATTGGCTTTGGTGTTTGAATCAAGTGGCTTAGAAGTCCCAGATTGGTCAGTTCCGTTCGTCATATCACTCCCGCTTTACTTTTTAGTTTGTGAGGAAAATCATAGCAAATTTTCACGAATCGTGCGTTCATGCGTTGACAAAATGCTTGACTGCCCTACAATTAGCCCATGACCATTCCTACACAATTGCAAGCGGATATTAAGGCTGGCAAAGTGGTGCTGTTTCTTGGGTCTGGCGCAACCGCAGGTGCGCTGAGCAGAGACCTGCTTAAACCTCCGCTTACAGGTAAAGAGCTACAAGAAAAATTAACAACCGAATTCGGTATAGTTGGAGATACACTCGAGTCGGTCAGTGCGTTTGCCGAAAGTCTGCATGGGCGCGATGTGGTCGAGGCATTTATTGCTAATTATCTCGAGAACCTTATTCCAAACGATTTCCATTTCAAAATCCCCAAGCAAAATTGGGCAATGATTGCTACAACCAATTACAATCTGGTGCTTGAACGCTCCTATGAGCAGTCTAAAAAGCCATTGGTCACTTGGGTTTCAGGGCAAAAACCAAAGAATCTAGGCACGCTGTATCTCAAGATGCACGGCTGTATCGCTCATATTGGCATGAACCAACCGCCTTTGGCACTGACTCAACTTCAAATGGACTGTGCTTTGGTTTCACAACCCGCATTGTTTTTGGAATACATTGAAATGGCTAAAACCCACTCAATGGTTTATGTGGGTTTTGGTTTTGGACGCTCGAACATCACTTGGATTGAAAAACAACTCCATCAAGCACTTGGTAATGCTCGTCCGCCTAGGTATGCAGTTACACGCAAACCACTCAATGCTCAAGTGCAGGACTTTTTGAAGACGCAGGGAATAAAACATATTGGAATGGACGCAAAAGATTTTTTCGACGCTCTATAATTTGACATTCAACTATGCCCTTGTAAACCTACGGACGCTTTTTGCTGCCAACTCGAGTGAAAACTTCATTGCACTCAAAGATACCGCAAATTCACTTAGAACGTTTACTCGAGGGGATAACCGAGAATATTTCTTTGCCCATATTCATTTGATTTGTGAATTTGAGTACCGCGATTGTACCTGTACCATTGAGTTCGCTTGGTTTTATGTCTTTGAGGTTATCTACAAATTGTAGGTTTTTGCTGTCGTTTGGGAATTCTATTGTTTCATCTTGTTTGAAGATTGTAAAGTGATGTGCCAAGTGCATCCCGATACCAATCTTGCCCCAGTATTGGTGCGTCCTTCCTAGGCAAAGTGCCAACACAAGAATTGTACCGTAGTTGCGTGCTGTGCGATATGTCCAGCGACTCGAACTCCAAGAATAGCTCGAATCAAAACGTTGGCATCTATAACAATACGTTTCATGCAGAGTGTTGATTTTTACGCAATGAATTAAAATCAGCCAGAACATCGTCCTCACGAATCCCTCGAGCCTCGAGCCATTGCTGCATCACCTCAGATGATGCCCGTATTGCCTGTGTGTCCGCATGATTCGGAATAACAGGCACGTAATATCCTGTAATCAGACCATCTCGCAGAATCGCTATTGGTTCGATTTGCTCGAGGGATTCCAAAATGATTTGTTGGGTTTTGGAATGAATTGCAATCATGATTTTAGTGTAGCAGAAGTTTTAGAGTTTACAAGCACAAAATAGTTGAATACAAACAAATTTTTAATCCCTCACACTGATAATTGGCAAAAAAAGTACACTGTTTTATGAGCCTTAATCGCCGAGACCTGCTTAAACTGGCGGCTGTGTTGCCTTTTTCTGCCCACGCTGTGGCACAAGCTAAACCCGATGTGATTATTGTTGGGGCTGGCGTGGCGGGCTTAGCCGCCGCTCAACGCCTAACGGCAAGGGGCGCTCGAGTGCTGATTCTCGAGGCTCGTAACCGCATTGGTGGGCGTGTCTGGACAGATTCACGACTGGGTTTTCCGCTCGAGATGGGCGCACAATGGATTCATGGCACAAAAAATAATCCGATTGCAACGATGGCAAAACAAAATAACCTCAGTACCAGAATCACCGATTTTGAACGGGTCACAACTTTTAACGAACAAGGCGAAATTTCATCGCGGCTTGAACAAGAAATCGAAACGCAGTTTGAAGACCTGACCGAACGAATAGACAATCACCCAAGCCGTGATGACTCGAGCCAGAATTTACGCAGCACGATCAACGCTGTAAAACCCAGTCTGCGCTTAAATGCCATGCAGGACAGGAATCTCGAGTACAGCATCAATGCCAATATCGAACATGAGTACGCTGAGGATGTCGAGAATCTTTCGACGCGGTTTTATGATGACAGCGACGAAGACCAAGGCGACGACTTAATGCTTCAAAAAGGCTACAGTCAAATCCCACAAATTCTGGCTCGAGGGCAAGAGATTCGTTTTGAAACCATCGTCTCGAGTGTCGAGTACAATGCTGGCGGCGTGAAAATTACCACCAACCAAGGAGTTTTTGAAGCAACTGAAGCGATTATCACCGTGCCGCTTGGGGTGCTAAAACGTGGTGCGATAAAATTTATTCCAGAATTATCCGCCGCCAAGACTCGAGCCATTAGCAACCTCGGTTTTGGGGTGCTGGACAAAACGATTTTACGTTTTCCTAAGAATTTTTGGGCAGATGCCGAAGCCGACTTAATCGCTTTTATTGGGCAGACCCGTGGGCAATGGGCAGAAACCTATGATTTAAGCGCCGTGACTGGCGAACCTGTACTGGTAATGTTTAATGCAGGCAGCGTGGCTCGAGGCTTTGCCAAACAAAACGAAACATCTGTGGTCTCGAGTGCGCTGCAAACCCTAAGAACCATGTTTGGTAAAATCCCAGAGCCTAGCGCCAGTCTTTTAACGCGCTGGAGCAACGACCCGTTGACTTGGGGCAGTTACTCGAGTCTGCAAGCGGGCAGCACACCTGCCGATATTGCTGGTTTAGCCGCCCCAATTGGCAGACTGCATTTTGCTGGCGAAGCCACTTCTCGGGCGCATTTGGCAACCGTGCATGGGGCTTTACAAAGTGGTCAACGTGCCGCCGATGAAATTCGGTGATGCGTTTTTTTAAGTGCCTAGGCTTAATGCTTTGAGGCAACTGAAAATGCAGCCCATGTTAGGCTCTAGCATAAGTCATTTAACACATTACCGTCTTGGCATAAATTAGGTTAGACTGCACCAGATGAGTCAGCGTACACCAGCGATTGGTTTTATATTCTTTACTTTGTTTCTCGACATTCTTGGCATTGGACTAATTATTCCAGTGCTGCCCAAGTTAATCGAAGAATTCACGGGTGGCAGCACCTCCAATGCGGCTTTTTATACAGGCATTTTAACGGCTGTTTACGCCCTAATGCAGTTTATTTTTGCACCGATTCTGGGGAGTTTATCGGACAAGTATGGTCGTCGTCCAGTCTTGCTGCTTTCGCTTTTTGGTTTAGGCATAGATTATTTACTCTTGGCTTTTGCGCCCAATTTAATTTGGTTTTTTATCGGACGGGTCATTGCTGGGACAACTTCCGCCAGTATTTCGACTGCCACGGCGTATATTGCCGATGTTTCACCGCCCGAGAAACGCGCCCAGAACTTTGGTTTAATTGGCGCGGCTTTTGGACTTGGCTTTATTGCCGGTCCTGCTTTGGGTGGTGTGTTGGGTGATGTCGGTTTACGTGTGCCTTTTTTTGTGGCGGCTGGTTTAACCCTAATTAACTGGTTGTACGGTTTTTTTATTTTGCCAGAATCTCTGGGGCTAGAAAATCGCCGCAATTTTTCGTGGTCTCGAGCCAACCCAATCGGTTCTTTAACATCACTGACCAAATACCCTGTGGTATTGACGCTGACTGCCAGTATTGTCTTGTCCTACCTTGCCCAAAATGCCTTGCAAACCACTTGGGTTTTGTACACCAACTATAAATTTAATTGGACTCCGACCGATGTTGGTATTTCTTTAGCGGTGGTGGGTTTAACTGCTGCAATTATGCAGGGTGGTTTAATACGGGTTTTACTGCCCTATTTTGGCGAAAAGAACGCTATTTTAATTGGTCAGGTTTCGTCAGTGATTAGTTTTACGCTTTATGGACTAGCCAACCAAGGTTGGATGATGTATGCAATTATTGCCGCAGGTGCAATTGGCGGAATCGCAGGTCCAGCCTTACAAAGCATCATCTCGAGGGGTGTACCCGCCAACGAACAAGGTTCTTTACAAGGTAGTCTTGCCAGTCTTGCCAGTTTATCTGGGGTGGTTGGTCCACTTTTAGCCAACACTGCTTTTGGTTACTTTATTTCCGAGGCAGCCCCCGTAAAAATCCCCGGAATCGCCTTTTTTATGGCAGCCGTTCTTTCGGTTATTTCTTTGGTGCTGATTTTACGGGCTTTCCAAACTCCTGCTTTCAAAGCCAGCCAAGCCGAGACAATCACTTAATCCTCAAATTCGGCTTCGGGTGCGTTGGCAGCTAAAAGCAAACGGCGTTTCTCGAGAAAAGTTTCTAAAATTAAGACTGCACTTTGCGCGTCGGTCAAGCCCTTCTCGAGCCTATCGCGTTTATTACTAATCACCAACAACTGACTATTTGCCAGTTTGGTGCTAAAGCGCTCATCTTGTAAAGCAATCCGAATACCTGCGCGTTCAAGGTCTTTGGCAAATGCCCGAACACGCTGCGTTTGCCCTGAGTACGCCCCATCGGTACGAAGCGGTAAACCTACCACCACCAGACTGGCGTTTTCTTGCTGCATAAAGTTGCGAACTGCCGCAATATCGGTGCTTAATTTAAGACGTTTGACATAGCCCCTTGGGAAAGCAAACCTGCCTGTTACATCAGAGACCGCAAAACCAATTCGGGCAATTCCAACATCAAGGGCAATGGCTGGGAGGTCTTGGGTATCGGTAGTCATCCATAAAAGCATACCGTGCTGTGTCTGGTCAGGCATACCGTTGTCGTATCACCATGTCACGCTTTGGTAAGGATAATGCAGTAGAATACCTGCAATGACGCTTGATTTAACATGGTTAGACTTGGTATTGGTGACGCTGCTGGCTGGCATTGTGGTGCTTGGCGCTCGGCGTGGGCTGCTGGGATTGGTGGCGGCAATCCTGAGTTTATTGTTGTGGTTGGTGGTCAATGTTTTTGGTGGTATCCACCCCCTGATTGGTTTTGTACTGGCACTAGGATTCGGAACACTGATTTCGATGCTCGGGCGCAATTTATTAAATGATCTGATGCAGAATCTATCTGATTTTGCCAACCAAGCGGCTGGTGGCTTAGGTGGGTTTATCCTTGGGCTAAGCCTGATTTGTACTTTGGCACTGTCTTTCCCGAGAAGCGAAAATCCTATCAATAAGAATTTTAATTATCCCAGTGTCGGTTTACCCGTATGGTTAAACGAAGCTGTTTCGGACAGCGCCGTCAAAAAATGGTTGGTGACTTCACCCAATAGTGGTGGATTAGGCATCATGTCACCGTCTGGGGCAGTGGTCTTAAAAAACTTATTCACTCCAGATATTAAGTAATACCAAATTGAAGAAGTTCGTAGAACGTCTTGACTAAAAGGAGTATCAATAAATACCGTCTTTGACAGGTACGGAGCAATCCGCGTTTTTTGCGGATAGCATGGTATCTAAATAAAGACGGTATAATACCAACTTTAGGTAGATAATAAGGAATGTCAAGATTAGGCACACCTCTAACCGCCCACCATACGACTGAAGAACTCGAGAAACACTACAAACAGTGCAAAGATGCCAAAGAAAAAACTCGTCGCCAAGTGATATGGC
>JANNVX010000093.1:0-54522 GCA_031414595.1 Deinococcales bacterium | reverse complement strand
AGAACTGCTCGAGCTAGTCGAAATGGAAGTTCGTGAACTGCTAAGTAAATACGATTTTCCAGGTGATGATATTCCAATCGTTCGTGGTTCGGCTAAAGAAGCATTAGACTTCTTGGTGACTGCCCCAAAAACCCCGCGTGGTGAAAATAAATGGGTAGATGCCATCTGGAACTTACTCGATGCGGTTGATAGCTTCATCCCAACCCCAGAACGTGCGGTTGACCTACCATTCCTGATGCCAGTCGAAGATGTCTTTACCATCACTGGACGTGGAACAGTGGCAACAGGTCGGATTGAACGTGGTAAGTGCCGCGTCAACGAAGAAGTTGAAATTGTCGGTTTGAAAGATACTGTTAAATCAGTCGTGACTGGTGTGGAAATGCACCGTAAACTCTTGGATGAAGGTATGGCTGGTGATAATGTCGGAGTCCTATTACGTGGTGTAAAACGCGAAGACATTGAACGTGGACAAGTCTTAAGTAAAACCAATAGCATCAAACCACACACCAAATTCAAAGCCAGTGTTTATGTCTTAAATAAAGATGAAGGCGGTCGTCACTCTGCGTTCTTTGCTGGCTACCGACCACAATTTTACTTTCGTACTACCGATGTAACTGGAATTGTGACCTTACCCGAAGGTGTGGAAATGGTCATGCCTGGCGATCAGATTAACTTTGAAGTTGAATTGATTAAACCAATTGCGATGGAAAAAGAATTGCGATTTGCAATTCGTGAAGGTGGTCGCACCGTTGGGGCTGGCGTAGTTACAGAAATTCTTGAGTAAATTTATTCACCGCGCACAGGTTTAACGCCCCTGCGCGGTACTTTGTCGTCTGATAATTAATACAGACACTTGACAGTTTTGGAGTAAGCATGGGACCTAAAATTCGTATTAAATTGCGTGGCTTTGACCACCGCTCGTTAGACTCGAGCGCCGCGAAAATTGTGGATGCAGTCAAGCGCTCTGGCGCAGATGTGGCTGGACCAATTCCGTTGCCAACCCGTATTCGTCGCTTTACTGTGATTCGTGGACCGTTCAAGCACAAAGATAGCCGTGAACATTTCGAGCTTCGTACCCACAACCGCTTGGTGGATATTACCAATCCAACCAAGAAAACCATCGAGAGCTTAAGCACCTTGGATTTACCAAGTGGCGTTGAGATTGAAGTCAAGACTGTAGGAGGTGCTGCATGAAAGGCATCCTCGGCACAAAAGTCGGTATGACCCAAGTCTGGAAAAATGACAAGGTTATCCCAGTGACTGTCGTGCTGGCGGGACCCTGCCCAGTTGTGCAGCGTAAAACCCCAGCAAACGATGGTTACAGTGCAGTTCAAATTGGTTTCGGTGAGACCCCGAAAAAAGCCTTGAGCAAGCCAGAACTTGGTCATCTCGAGAAAGCAAAATCTGCCCCGATGCGTCACTTGCGTGAATTCCGCGATTACGCCCCAGAGATGGACACCATTACCGCCGAAATTTTCACGGCTGGCGAAAAAGTGGACGTGGTTGGGACTTCTAAGGGACGCGGTTTTACTGGTGTGATGAAGCGCTGGAATTTCCAAGGTGGTCCAGCTTCGCACGGTGCGAAGAAATGGCATCGTCGTGGTGGTTCGATTGGTGCGCGTAAAACCCCTGGTCGGGTTATTAAAGGTAAAAAAATGCCGGGTCACTATGGTGTTGAACGCATTACTACCCAGAATCTCGAGGTTGTTGAGGTTCGTGCTTCGGAAAATCTGCTTTTAATTAAGGGTGCGATTCCGGGTGCAAATGGTGGTCTTGTGGTGATTAAGCAAGCCAAGAAGGGAGGCGGGAAATAATGCCGAGCATTAGCGTTATTGGAAATAATCCGGGTAGTCTCGAGTTGAATCTCCCGACAGCAAAAACCCATGTCTTGTACGAAGTGGTCAATTGGCAACTCGCCAAGCGCCGCCGTGGTACTGCCAGTACCCAAACGAGAGCCGAAGTCAGCCGCACAGGTAAAAAGCTCTACAGCCAAAAGGGAACCGGCAACGCCCGTCACGGCGACCGTTCCGCTCCGATTTACGTTGGTGGTGGCGCAGCTTTTGGTCCTAAACCACGCAGTTACGACTACACACTGCCTAAAAAAGTCCGTAAGTTGGGCTTAGCCATGGCGGTCTCGAGCCGAGTTGCCGAAGGCAAAGTTCTTGCCGTAGATGGTTTTAACCTTGATGGCAAAACCAAGGGTTTTCTTGCTTGGGCAAAAGCCAATGGCATGGACGGCTCTGAACGTGTGTTCTTAGTCACCAACGACCTGATGGCAATTCGTGCAGCTAAGAATTTACACTGGGTCACTGCCGTTAAAGCGGCTGGCTTAAATTGCTATGACGTTTTGCGTCACGAGCAATTGGTTGCCGACAAAGCAGTTCTCGAGGCAGTTGGTACAAGCCTAAATTTCAAAGCTGACCAAGCCGAGAAAAGCGAAGCTCGGGCTGCTGCGGTAAAAGCGAGTAATCAAGCCAATGCCTTGAAAGCCAATCCAATGCCAGAAGCAGTGGTTAGACCCTCCAAAGGTCCTAAAGGTACTGTTGCGAAAGCTGCGATTGCTGCCGAAGCAAAAGCGGCTGCTCCTGCAAAACCAGCCAAAGTGGTTGAAGCTGCTCCGAAAGCTGCCAAGAAAGCTGCTGCTGGCGACGACCTAAAACGCATCGAAGGAATTGGTCCAAAAATCAATGACGCGCTGTTGGCGGCTGGAATCAATACATTCGCACAACTTGCAGCCTCAAGCGAAGATAGCCTCAAAGCTGCCCTCGAGTCGGCTGGAATGCGTTCACACCCAAGTATTGGTACATGGGCAGAACAGTCTGCCTTACTCGCAAGCGGCGATGAAGCTGGTTTTGTTGCTTTAACCGAGAAATTAGTGGCTGGACGCGCAGTGTCAACTGAAAACAAAGAAGGTGACGCATGAACGCCGTTTATGACGTGCTGCTCGAGCCAGTCTCGAGTGAAAAAGCCTACGCTGCTATGGCAGAAGGCAAGTACAGCTTTTGGGTTCATCCCGGGGCAAATAAAACTTTAGTCAAGAACGCGGTGCAAAAAGCATTTGGCGTTAAAGTGGTGTCCGTCAATGTCCAAAACGTGCGCGGCGCTCATAAGCGGGTTGGTCGTTTTGCTGGTTTGACTGCGGCTCGCCGTAAGGCGATTGTGCAGTTAGCCGAAGGACAAAAGATCGAATCGCTTGAGGGGGCAAATTAAAATGCCAACCAAAGAATATCGTCCGTATACGCCAAGCCGTCGTTACATCACGACCCTTGACTTTAGTAACTTAACCAAGAAGCGCCCAGAAAAGTCTTTGACTGAACCACTGCCTAAAACTGGTGGACGCAGCAATACGGGTCGTACCACCAGTCGTTTTATTGGTGGCGGACATAAGCGCTTGTATCGTGTGATTGATTTCAAACGCCGTGACAAGGGTGGCGTGCCAGCCAAAGTCGCCGCTATCGAATACGATCCAAACCGCTCGGCAAACATTGCCCTGCTGCATTACCTCGACGGCGAGAAGCGTTATATCCTCGCGCCAGACGGCTTAGAAATAGGTAGCCGAATTGTTTCGGGTCCAGAAGCCGAACCTCGAGTCGGTAATGCCATGCCGTTACGTTTTATTCCGGTTGGTACAGTCGTCCACAGTATTGAATTAGTACCTGGACGTGGTGCAAAAATGGCTCGCAGTGCTGGAACAAGCGCTCAAGTCCAAGGTAAAGAAGGCGATTATGTGGTGCTTCGTCTACCTTCGGGAGAATTGCGTCGGGTTCACACCGAATGCTATGCCACAGTTGGCGTGGTTGGCAATGCCGATCACAAGAACGTGGTTATCGGTAAGGCAGGTCGTCAACGTTGGATGGGCAATAAGCCACATCAACGCGGCAGTTCGATGAACCCAGTAGACCACCCACACGGCGGTGGTGAAGGACGCGCTCCAACAGGACGCACGCCAGTATCGCCTTGGGGTAAGATTGCTAAGGGTGGTAAAACCCGTAAGAAGCGTAACACCTCGAGTAGCTTCATCATTTCTCGCCGTAAGAACTCGAGATAAAGGACAGGTCGGGTCGGGGCGCTTGCTCCGATACCCCCTGGTCTGCGCTGGGAATAACCCAGCAAGGAGTTAAATAATGCCAAGGAGTGCCAAAAAAGGTCCATTTGTGGATCTCCACCTGCTCGACAAAGTAGATGCTGCCAGCGCTAAAAACGATAAGCGCGTCATCAAAACTTGGTCGCGCCGTAGCACCATCGTTCCAGAAATGATTGGTTTAACAATTGCTGTCCATAATGGAAAGCAACACGTCCCAGTCTTTGTTTCTGAGAACATGGTCGGTCATAAGCTCGGTGAATTCTCACCCACTCGAATCTTTAAGGGTCACAGTGGTGGCAAAGATGCAAAGGCAACAGGTAAGAAATAATGCAAAGCCTTGCACATGCTAAATTTATCCGCATCACTCCGCGTAAAATGCGATTGGTGATTGACCTGATTCGTGGCAAAACCGTCAAGGATGCCGAAGACTTACTCAAATTTATTCCAAAAGGTGCAACCACACCAATTGCTAAAGTCTTAAAGAGTGCTAAGGCGAATGCCACCAACAATTTCGAGATGCTCGAGGATCAGTTGTACATCAGCAGTGCTTATGTCAACGAAGGTCCAACCTTGAAACGCATTATCCCTCGCGCCCGTGGTCGTGGTGATGGACTGCTCAAACGCACCAGTCACGTCACAATCATTCTCGAGGAAATGCCAGAAGGCAAGCAAAAGGGTGGGAAGCGATAATGGGTAATAAAATCAATCCACTCGGTCTACGCATCGGGATTAACAAAGACCACTTGTCTAAATGGTTTGCGACCAAAAAAGATTATGCTAAACTAATTGTTGAGGACAGCAAAATCCGTAAAATGGTCACTAAAGAACTCAATAACGCTGGCGTTGCCACGATCAACATCGAACGTGCAGCCCACCAAGTCAATGTGACCGTTAAAGCCGCTAAGCCGGGCGTGGTCATCGGTAAAGACGGCGCAAACATCAAAAAGTTGCGTGATACCTTGACCGCCGTAGTTGGTCATAACAGCACGGTCGCCGTCAATGTCGAAGAAGTTGGTAATCCAAACACCAGCGCCCCGCTCATTGCTCAGCGTATTGCCGAGCAAATCGAACGCCGTTTTGCCTATAAGCGTGCGATGCAGCAAGCCATCCAAAAAGTCATGGAATCCGGCGCGAAGGGTTGCAAAATCGTGGTTTCGGGTCGTCTTGGTGGCGCTGAGCAAGGTCGTAAAGAAACCCGCATGGAAGGTCGTGTACCACTTCACACTTTGCGTGCCGATATTGATTACGGTTTTGCTGAAGCCCTGACCACTTACGGTAAGCTCGGTATTAAAGTGATTGTCTTTAATGGCGAAGTGATTGGTAAGCAAGATGGTACTCGTCCAGCCGCCCGCCCAATGTCAAGGGGTGGAGCAGATGGTGGCAAGAGTGGCAGTGATGATCGTCGTAATGGTGGTGGCAATCGCACCCGCCCAGGCGCTCGCGCTCGTCGTCCAGAGAAGGGAGGCGCATAATGCTACTTCCAAAACGTATGAAGTTCCGCAAGCAAATGAAGGGTCGTATGCGCGGCTCGACCAAAGGCGGCGATTATATCGCCTTCGGAGATTTCGGTCTGGTTGCGATGGAAGCTGCTTGGATTCGCAGCAACCACATTGAAGCCTGCCGTATCAGCATGAGTCGGTACTTTCGCCGTGGTGGTAAAATTTATATCCGCATCTTCCCAGATAAGCCAATTACCAAAAAACCAGCCGAAACGCGCATGGGTAGCGGTAAAGGTGCAGTTGAATACTGGGTGGCAGTGGTTAAACCGGGTCGTGTGATGTTCGAGGTTGAAGGTGTGACCGAAGAACAAGCCCGCGAAGCCTTCCGTCTGGCAGGGCATAAACTCCCAATCAAGACGAAGTTTGTCCAAAGGGAAGTGTACGATGAAGCGCAGTGAGTCCTTAAAAGCCTTCCGCGAGATGGAATTATCCAGTCTCGATAAGGAAGTTGCAACACGCAAAGAAGAACTGATGAAACTACGCTTTCAAAAAGTTGTCAGTACCGTAACCAACACCTCGAGACTGAATCTTCTTCGCAAAGAAATCGCGCAACTCCTGACCATTGCCACCGAAAAACGCGGCGCTGGTTTGGCAAAGAAGGTGAAGTAAATGGCAGTTAAAACCTTTATAGGCACAGTCGTGTCCGACAAAGCCGACAAGACCATCTCGGTCAAAGTGGAACGTAAATTTACCCATCCACTGTACGGCAAGGTTGTGACTCGCAGTAAAAAGTATGCCACGCATGATGAAAACAACGAATACAAAACAGGCGACATCGTTGAAATCATTGCCGTGCGCCCAATCAGCAAGACCAAAACGTGGAAAGTTAATCGTTTGGTCGAGTCGAAAAAGGACTAGACATGATTCAATCCTTTACAGAATTAGATGTAGCCGATAACACTGGCGCAAAGAAAGTGATGTGCTTTCGCGTCATGGGTGGTTTGTCACGCGGTAGTGGCAACCAAAAGTACGCTGGCGTAGGCGATGTGATTATTGCCAGCGTCAAAGAATGCGCCCCTCGCGGTACAGTCAAAAAAGGTGACGTTGTGAAATGCGTTGTCGTGCGTACCAGCAAAGTTGTTAAACGCGCCGATGGTAGTGCGATTCGTTTTGACCGCAATGCCGCCGTAATTATCAACAAAGAGGGTGAACCTCGTGGTACTCGTGTTTTCGGACCGATTGCTCGAGAACTGCGTGACCGTAAGTTCATGAAAATTGTATCCCTTGCCCCGGAGGTGTTGTAATGCACGTCAAGACTGGCGACACCGTAAAAGTGCTGCGCGGCAAAGACCGTGGTACAGTGGCAAAAATCTTAAAAGTTTTGCCGAATAAAGAAACTGTTCTAGTTGAAGGTGTCAACATCGTCACCAAGGCAGTCAAGCCAACCGAAACCAACCGTACCGGTGGTTTTACCAAGTTTGAATCACCGATTCATGCCAGTAAGGTCATGGTTGTGGATTCTGAGGGCAAAGCAACCCGCATTGCCCATAAAGTAATCAATGGTAAGAAGGTGCGTGTCTCCAAAAAGAGTAATGTCACCATCGAAGAGAGCAGGTGAGTCCTATGGCAATGCAGAGATTAAAAACCACTTATCAAACCACTGTCCGCGAGGACATGATGAAACGCTTTGGTTACACCAGCCCAATGGCAGTCCCCGCCCTTGTCAAAGTCGTGGTCAACCAAGGTATCGGCGAAGCTAAAGACGATTCCAAATTGCTCGAGAAAGCCCAAAAAGACATGGCAATCATTACGCTGCAAAAGCCGATTATCACCAAGTCCAAGAAAAGCGTCTCAAACTTTAAGCTCCGTGCTGGTCAAAACGTTGGCTTAAAAGTCACGCTTCGGGGCGAAAAAATGTACACTTTTCTCGAGAAACTCTTGAACATCGCTTTGCCGCGTATTCGTGATTTTCGTGGAGTCAATCCAAATAGCTTTGACGGACGTGGTAACTACAACCTCGGTATCAAAGAACAAATGGTTTTCCCGGAAATTACTTACGAAATGGTAGATGCAACCCGTGGATTTGACATTACAGTCGTCACCACCGCCAAGAATGACGAAGAAGGTCGCGCCCTGCTCGAGGGCTTAGGCTTTCCGTTCAAAAAATAACCGTAGGGGTGAGGCATGCCTCACCCCACATCAGGAGACCTATGGCAATTCAATCAAAAAAAGCCCGTCAAAAACAACGCGAAGTGCTGGTCAAAAAGTACGCCGCTAAACGCGCTGCTATGAAAGCCGCCGGTGACTACGTTGGTTTGCAAAGCATTCCTCGTAACGCCAGTCCAGTTCGTCTTCGCAATCGCTGCTCCGAAACAGGTCGTCCTCGTGGTTATGTTGGCTTCTTTGGACTTAGCCGTATTGTGCTGCGCGAAAAAGCCCACAAGGGCGAATTACCCGGTGTGACCAAAGCAAGTTGGTAAGAGAAGCGACTAGCTTCTAGTTGATAGCTTAAAACATTTTCATGGTGGTTGGTTGCAAGATTGCAAAACACTTGTGGGTGATCAAAAGCTAGAAACCAAGACAAAAAGCTAGTAGCTAATAACTAGCAGCTACTAACTAACAGGGCAAAAGACTCCCGTCCAAGCCTAAAAATAGAGTACACTCTACTGCTCGAGGTTTCTCGAGAATTCAAAAACTTGGGTACAAACGTGCTAGAGGTTCAAGCCTAGCAGCAGGGTCTCGAGTCGGTGCGGGGATGGTCGGTTGGATTCATCCGATACCACCCGCGAAGCTAGAAAACGGTTTGAACTCGAGAAATGAGTTGAAGCTGACCAACAGGAGAAGCAAAAATGCTTTCAGATCCAATCGCAGATATGCTCACCCGAATCCGCAACGCGGTTCGAGGCTACAAGGAAACGGTGGACATCCCCGCTTCTAAGTTCAAAGAGCGCATCGCCCATATCCTCGAGAAAGAGGGTTACGTTAAAGGTGTTGAGCGCGTTAAGCTCGAGACTGGCTTTGAAGTGATTCGTGTGGGCTTAAAGTACGGGGCGAAACGTGAACCCGTGATTAAAAGCATCACCCGTATCAGCCGTCCGGGTCGTCGTGCATATGTCACTTCCGACAACTTGCCAAAGATTCACGCTGGTCTAGGCATGAGTATTGTCAGTACCTCTAAGGGACTGATGGTTGACCGCGATGCTCGTAAAAGTGGCATCGGTGGCGAAGTAATCTGCGAGGTGTGGTAATGAGCCGCATCGGTCGTCAACCCATTGCCCTGCCCAAGGGCGTAAGTGTCAACATCAGTGCTGGTTTGGTTAAAGTCAAGGGTGCAAAAGGCGAGTTGATCGTGCCAGTCAATCCCGAAATTTTGATTCAAGAAGAAGCTGGTAACATTAATGTCAGCCGTCCATCTGACAGCCGCACCCACCGCGCTCAGCACGGCTTAACCCGAACTTTGGTGGCAAATGCCATCCAAGGTGTCAGTGCTGGTTTTCAAAAGAACTTAGAGCTTCATGGTGTGGGTTTTCGCGCCAAATTAAATGGTGCGACCCTCGAGTTAGCCATTGGTTACAGCCACCCCGTGATTATCGAACCACCGGCTGGAATCAGCTTTGTCCTACCTGACCAGACCAAAATTCAGGTTCATGGCATTGACAAGCAACTGGTCGGACAAGTCACTGCTAACATCCGTAAAGTCCGCAAGCCCGATGCCTACCACGGCAAAGGTGTGCGCTTTGAAGGCGAACAACTGACCCTCAAACCCGGTAAGTCAGCCGCCGGTGGTAAGGGAGGTAAGAAATGAGCGTAACAGCCAAAACGCGTCGTACATTCCGTACCCGCAACAAAATCAAAGCTGTCTCGAGCCGTCCGCGTTTAAGTGTCTTCCGCAGCGACAAGCACATCTATGCCCAAATCATAGACGACGTAGCTGGCGTGACCTTAGCCGCCGCCTCGAGTGCCGCTTTGGAAAGCAAGTCTGGCAACAAAACCGAAGTTGCTAAAGCCGTTGGGGCAGCCATTGCCCAAGCTGCTTTAAGCGCCAATATTAAAGCCGTAGTATTTGATCGTGGTGCGTACCAATACCACGGTCGTGTAAAAGCGCTCGCGGATGCGGCGCGGGAGGGTGGTCTTGACTTCTGAACGCTCCAACAATGCAGGTGGCGGACGCGGTGGCAATCAACGCGGTGGCGGCAACCAACGTGGTGGCAATCAACGCGGCAGAGGTCGCAACGACCAAGCCGAACGCAGCACCGATCCATTTGAAGAAAAGATGATTTCCTTAGAGCGCAACGCCAAAACCTACCAAGGTGGTCGCCGCTTTAAGTTCCAAGCCGTGGTTGTCGTCGGAGACCGCAATGGTCGGGTTGGCTTAGGAATCGGTAAGTCTCGAGAAGTGCCTTTGGCAGTTGCAAAAGCCAACGCTAACGCTCGTAAGAATCTGATTCGTGTACCGCTTCAAAACGGTACAATCCCGCACGACATCATTGGTAAGAACACCACCTCTAACGTGATTCTTCGTCCAGCCAGCGCTGGTACGGGTGTTATCGCGGGTGGCGTACCTCGAGCCATTGCTGAACTTGCTGGGATCACCGATTTGTTAAGTAAAGAACTCGGTAGCCGTACCAAAGTAAACGTTGCTTACGCTGTTTTTGATGGCTTGAGCCGCTTACAAACCAAAGAGGGCTTGGCTAAACTCAAGGAGACTGCCCAATGAACATTACTTTGCGCCGTAGCCTGATTAAACTGACCAAGCCGCAATTGGCAGCCGCCAAAGCCCTTGG
The DNA here is from genome assembly GCA_031414595.1 of Deinococcales bacterium. Classification (GTDB taxonomy): domain Bacteria; phylum Deinococcota; class Deinococci; order Deinococcales; family JAAFIG01; genus JAAFIG01. The sequence continues at coordinate 44,215 of JANNVX010000093.1, read as the reverse complement.
CATCAAGAAAATTGGTCAAACCGTGACTGTCCAAGACAACCCCGCCGCTCGTGGGCAAGTCGAAGCGATCAAGTTTATTCTCGAGATTAAGTAATAGCTTCTAGCCACTAGCTTCTAGTGACTAGCCCAAAAACAAAGAGCTAGAAGCCAGAAGCTAGAAGCTAGAAGCTCAAAGAGGTTTTTACATGAAACTCAATGAACTCAAACCCAATCCGGGCGCACGTCACCGCAAAAAGCGGGTTGGACGTGGACCTGGTGGAACTGACAAAACCGCCGGACGCGGACATAAAGGTCAGCAATCGCGTTCTGGCTCGAGCTTACCCTCGAGTGGTTCGTACAAAGCCGAAGGTGGTCAAACACCGATGATTCGCCGTTTGCCAAAGCGCGGCTTTAACAATCCAAACAAACAACAATTTCACATTGTCAATCTGTCTGACCTGAGCGTTTTTGCGGCTAACGAAGTTGTTAATGGTGAAAGCCTTGTGGCTAAGCGTTTAATCAAAAAGATTCATCATCCGATTAAATTGCTGGCTTTTGGCGAACTCAGCACCGCCCTGACAATTGTTGTGGACAATGCCAGTGCAACTGCTATCGAAAAGGTCAAAAGTGCCGGAGGCAGCATTACCGTGACCAATGCTGCCGAGGGCGCGTGAGCCTCAAACCACTAAGCCAAATGCCGCAACCCTTTTGGGTCGCGGCATTGTATGCTTTATAGGGGTAAATTATGTGGCGCGCATTCTTAGATGCTTTTAAGATTCCAGAATTACGAATGAAAATCCTTTTCACCTTGGGTGCATTGGCGGTTTACCGACTTGGTGCAGCCATTCCAACCCCCGGTGTTGATGCAAGCAGTTTAAGCAATAATCTCCAAGGTGGTAATTTAGGTGGGGTACTTGGGGTGCTTGGTCTGGTCAGTGGTGGTAGTCTCGAGCAATTCTCTATTTTTGCGCTTGGTGTCTTGCCTTATATCACCGCCAGTATTGTCATGCAAATCATGACCACGGCGATTCCAGCCCTAGAAAAAATGCAGAAAGAAGGTCCAGAAGGCTCAAAACGCATCAACCAATACACCCGTATGGCGGCAATTGGTTTAGCGGCGGTGCAAGCCTTTTTCTTTGCCAATTTATTGCAAAGCCAAGGCACATTTGTCAAAATTGGTTGGAATCCAGCCATTTTTATGTTTGTTTTGGTCATCACTCAAATGGCGGGTTGTGCTTTTACAATGTGGCTTGGTGAACGAATCACCGAGTACGGCATTGGCAATGGTATTTCGATGATTATTTTCGCTGGAATTGTGCATCGTTTTCCTATCGAATTCCAACAAACCTTTGCTTTAATGGGAACACAATTTGATTTATTGGCGGTTATTTTCTTCTTCTTCATGATTGTGCTAGTAATTGGTTTTATAGTTCTGGTGCAGCAAGGCGAACGACGAATACCTGTGCAGTACGCCCGTAAAGTCTCGGCTAAAGCAGGTGGGGCGGCTGCCAGTGCAGCCAACGCCAGTTTTATTCCCTTGAAAATCAATACGGCTGGTGTGATTCCGGTTATTTTCTCCAGTTCGATTTTATCGGTGATTCAAATTATCCCGCAAAGTCTGCCAAATGCACCGTGGGCGCAAACGGTCGCTGATTTCTTAAATATCCGTACTGCCTCTGGATTGTTGATTGAAGTGCTGTTGATTATGGGTTTTACCTATTTTTACACTAGCATTACTTTCGATCCTAAGCGCGTAGCCGAAAACTTGCGCGAGCAAGGCGGATTTGTCCCCGGAGTTCGCCCTGGCGCAGATACCCAGTCGCACCTCGAGCGTATCTCAGGGCGGATTACCCTTTGGGGTGCGTTATTTCTAGCAGCCTTGGCAGTTATTCCAACGGTGGTGCAGAACATTACCAATGTCACGACTTTTCCCTTGGCTGGCACAACCTTGTTAATCGTGGTTGGTGTGGCACTTGACACCTTAAAACAACTTGAGTCGCAACTGGCTATTCGCAACTACGGTGGTTTCCTGCAAAAAGGCAAACTCCGTGGACGCGGCGGCTTTCAACAATAACGGCTTTGTTTCTCGAGTTTAAGTGATTCGAGAAACTTTTTTTTGATGGAGTATCCATGCACAAAGTCATCATTTTCTTAGGACCTCCGGGTGCTGGCAAAGGTACACAAGCCAAACGCCTTGCTGCCGAACTCGAGTTGGTGCAACTCAGCACTGGCGAAATGCTGCGCGATAACATTGCCCGTGGAACGGACTTGGGTAAAATCGTCGAACCGTTGATGGCGGCAGGTAACTTGGTTTCGGATGAAATCGTGATTGCCATGATTCGTGAAAAATTATCGAGCATGGACAATATCCGTGTGATTTTTGATGGTTTCCCGCGCACCACTGCCCAAGCCAATGCTTTAGAAATGCTGCTCGAGGAACTGAGTACCCCAGTTTCGAGTGCGCCGTTATTAGAAGTTCCCGAAGATGAATTGGTAGCGCGTTTACTCGAGCGAGCCAAAATCGAAGGACGCGACGACGATAACCCAGAAACCATTCGTAATCGTTTTAAGGTCTACCTCGAAAAAACCCAGCCTTTGATAGATTTTTATGCAGCTCGTGGACATGTTAAGCCAATTTCGGGAACAGGCACTCCCGAAGAAGTCTACGCTAGACTCAAGGCAGTTGTTTAAGAATGTCAATTATCTATAAACGCGCCAATGAACTCGAGATGATGGCTGTGGCAGGCGAAATCCTTTACAAAGTCCATGACCTTGTAGAACAGGCTGTAGCCGAAGGTGTGACTACCAAGCATCTGAATGAAATCGCCGAAAATGCCATCCTCGAGTTTGGGGCAAGACCCGCTTTCCTTGGCTATAACGGTTTCCCAGCCACGATTAACTCGAGCATCAATGATGTGATTGTCCATGGTATCCCAAGTGGTCAAAAACTTCGCAACGGCGATATTATCAGTGTGGATATTGGTCTTCATTACAAAGGTTGGGTTGCCGATAGCGCGAGGTCTTATGGTGTTGGTTCAATCTCTCCGATTGCCAAAAAGTTACTGGTCGTGACCGATGCCGCACTTTGGGCGGGAATTAAAGCGGCGCAAGCAGGCAGAAGATTGGGCGATGTCTCTTGGGCAGTTCAAAAAACCGTCGAAGCGGCTGGTTTTTCGGTGGTACGTGAATTTGTTGGACACGGTGTTGGACGCAAAATGCACGAAGAACCCCAAGTGCCAAATTGGGGACAACCCGGAAAAGGCGTGGTCTTAAAACCCGGAATGACCTTTGCGCTCGAGCCAATGGTCACGGTTGGACGCACCGATGTGGTGGTACTCGAGGATAAATGGACAGCCAAAACCAAGGACGGCAGTTTAAGCGCTCAGATTGAACATACAGTGGCGATTACAGAAAAAGGTCCTCGAGTCCTAACCCTACCAAAAGGCGCTGCTTGGGGTCCAGTTTATAAATAGTAGTGTAGAGGACATATGTAGGCGTTTATATCTGGCATAATTGTTAAGCTAGTTTCAATACCCCGCGTCAAGGCGGGAAACCCTGTCATAACAGGGAACAACCCGCAAGACGGAGGATAAATGGCAGGAAGAAACCGCAGTTCTAAACCGGGCGCATCACGCGAAGCCAAAGACGCAAAACGCCAAGAAAAAGCCGAAGATGTAATTCGCACCGAAGGTGTGGTACTTGAGGCGTTACCGAACACCACTTTTATGATTAAGTTAGACAGCGGTCATGAGTTACTGAGTTATGTGTCTGGCAAGATGCGAATGAATTACATCAGGATTTTACCGGGAGACCGCGTGGTTCTCGAGATTTCTAAGTACGACCCAAGCAAGGGTCGGATTGTGTACCGCAAATAGTTGAGGTGATGTATGACTTGGCAAGAAGTTATCAATGATCATACACTCCAGAATTTACCTTATAAAATCGAACTCAACGAACAAGGCAAAATTGTTATGAGTCCAGCCACAAATATGCACGGAATTTTGCAAATGATGATTGGCTCTTTGCTGATGCAACTCTTAAAGTCTGGCTCGAGTATTTCTGAGTGTAGTATCCAGACCCGTAAAAACGTTAAAGTTGCTGATGTGGCTTGGATGTCCAGCGAATTTTATAAAGAGTACAAACGCTTCACACCCTTTCCTGTTGCCCCAGAAATTTGTGTTGAAATTACCAGCCCAAGTAACACCCAAGACGAAATGCTCGAGAAATTAGATTTGTACTTAGAGCAAGGTGCAAGGGAAGTCTGGTTTTGTAACTTACAGGGTACTATGACTTTTTACAATAAAAATGGTACGCTTACGAACTCTGAACTCGTTTCGGAGTTTCCGTTGTGTTTAGAAGTCTAAAGGAGTCAGTCATGGTTGCAGTTACAGTTCGTGAAGCCAAAGAAAATCTCGAGGATTTGGTTCGTTCTGTGGTTGAAGATGCAGGGCAGATAATTTTAACGACTAATGATGGAGACCAAGCTATTATTATCTCTTATGCCGAATTTCGTTCGATGAGAGAAACCGAATTTTTGCTTTCTGACCCGCGTACTGCTGTCCAGATGTATAAAGCTTTAGAAGAATTGAAACATGGCAAAGTTATCACCAAGGAACTTGCTGAACTGTGAAAATTATATTTATTGAATCTGCGTGGGAGCAATACGTGGCGTGGGGTGAGTTTGATCGTAAAGTATGGCTTAAAATTAACAAACTTATCAAGGAAAGTGCGAGAACACCGTTTACTGGTACGGGCAAACCAGAACCGTTACGTCATCAATTTGCAGGTTTTTGGTCTAGGCGAATTACCGAAGAACACCGTTTGGTTTATCGTTGGAGCGAACTCGATTTAACAATTATTAGTTGTCATGGGCATTACGAAACTTAGAATTTATTTTACTCAGCAGGAATTGTTACCCCCAAATTAGTCCAAATAGACAGTGCTGTACGGCTGTCGAGCGCTGCTAAGGTCGAAAGACCTAATACAACGGCGGCGCGAGGAGGAAAATCGTGAAAGTCAGAGCAAGTGTTAAGAAAATGTGCGATAGCTGCAAAGTTGTTCGCCGACATGGGGTGGTTTTTGTGATCTGCAAAGACCCCAATCATAAGCAGAGGCAGGGTTAAGCATGGCGCGTATTAGTGGTGTGGATTTACCACGCGAAAAGCGTGTCGAAATTGCTTTGACCTACATTTTTGGTATCGGGCTAACCCGCAGCCAAGAAGTGCTTAAGGCAACAGGTATCAGCCCAGATACAAGGGTTAAGGCTTTGACCGAAGCTGAACAAACCAAGTTACGTGATTTTGTCGAGAAAAACTTCAAAATCGAAGGCGATTTGCGTTCAGAAATTGGTCAGAACATCAAGCGACTGATGGACATTGGAAGCTACCGTGGCTTACGTCACCGTAAATCCTTACCGGTTCGTGGTCAACGAAGCAAAACCAACGCTCGTACCCGCAAAGGTCCTCGTAAGACCGTTGCCGGTAAGAAGAAAGCCGCGAGGAAGTAATCATGGCGAAACCTGCTAAAGGAAAGGCTCCAAAAGCCAAACGCCGCAATATACCAAGCGGCAAGGCGTACATTAACGCTTCGTACAACAACACCATTGTCACCATTGCCGATAGCGCTGGCAACCCTGTGGCTTGGAGTAGCGGCGGTACTATCGGTTATAAAGGCAGCAAAAAAGGCACACCTTATGCTGCCCAACTTGCCGCCGCCGACGCTGCCAAGAAAGCCCAAGGCATGGGCATGACCATTGTTGATGTGGTTGTGCGTGGTACTGGCTCGGGACGCGAACAAGCCATTCGTGCCATTCAAGCCAGTGGTCTCGATGTCCGTTCGATCATGGATGATACTCCGGTACCGCATAACGGTTGCCGTGCGCGTAAGAAGATGAGGTTGTAATGGCTCGTTATACTGGACCCGCAATTAAATTATGCCGCCGTGAAGGAGTCAATCTTTTTGATTCCGATAAGGTCGCAAAATACCTCGCTCGGCGTGAATACGCCCCCGGTCAACACGGTCAACGCCGCAAGGGTCGCCCAAGTGACTTTAGCGTCCGTTTACGCGAAAAGCAAAAGCTGATTCGTATTTACGGAATGTCCGAAAAGCCATTTCGTAACTTGTTCGGCGAAGCTGCTAACCGCGTTGGTGTAACGGGTACAATTTTTATTCAACTGCTCGAGAGTCGGCTTGATAATGTTGTCTACCGTATGGGTATTGCCACCACCCGTCGTCAGTCACGTCAATTTGTTGGGCATGACCACATTAGGGTCAATGGTAAGCGCGTGACCATTCCAAGTTACCGTGTTAAACCAGGCGACTCAATCACCGTCAAGGAAGCCAGCAAAACCCTAACCTTCTTTAAGGAAAATGCTGAAGCCTCTAAGCGTCGTCGCACCCCAAACTGGGTTTCGTTTGATGCCGATAAGCTCGAGGGTAAATTTGATCGTTTGCCGGCTCGAGAAGATGTTGTGATTCCAGTCAACGAACAATTCGTGGTTGAGTATTACAGTAGATAAGCCTCTAGCTTCTGGTTGTTAACTAGAAGCCAGTAGCCAGTAGCTAATCCGCCCTCTCACAACCCAATGATTCTCGAGGTGCAAGCCCCGCGCACCTATTTTACACTGACAATGTTCCTCGAGAAATCACATGGAGGCACTGTGGAATTTAAACCCCGCCTCACCGCAAAAACCACCGACAACTACGGCGAATTTGTCCTCGAGCCACTGCAACGTGGTTATGGTGTGACCATTGGCAACCCTCTGCGCCGCATTTTGCTTTCGAGCATTCCCGGCACAGCCGTCACCAGTGTTTACATTGAGGATGTACTGCACGAGTTTAGCACCATCAATGGCGTAACTGAAGATGTTATCCATATTATTCTTAACCTAAAGCAATTGGTTGTAAAATTCCACTCTGGCGGACCGAAAACCATTTCGATTCGTGCCGAAGGTCCGAAGCAAATTTTTGCCAAGGACTTGGATGTGCCATCTGATGCTGAAATTGTTAATCCAGACCAGTATATTTGCACCCTTGGAAAAGGCGGCAAATTGGTTATGGAGATTCGTGTCGAAGAAGGCGTTGGTTATGTGCCATCAGAACGCCACAACACCAAAGACCGCATCAACAGTATGCCCGTAGACGCTGTTTACACCCCAGTCTCGAGGGTGGCGTACCATGTCGAAGACACCCGCGTTGGACAACAAACCGACCTTGACCGCTTGATTTTACGAATTTGGACAGATGGCAGCATCACTCCAGACCATGCCCTCGAGCAATCGGTGAATTTACTTCGCGCTCAACTTGATGTTTTTTCATCAGCCGAAAAACTTAGCGCTCCAATTGTTCCAGTGCGTCCAGTGATGGAAATTCCAAAGGCAGTGATTCAATCTGAGTCGCCAGCCCCACGCGAAAAACTGATTACCAAAGTTGTGGTTGAAGCCACAGGCAACGACAACGGCATGACCTTGGAGGGTTTAGGCTTAACCACCCGCACGCTTCACAGCCTCAAAGAAGAAGGTGTGGATAGTGTAGCTGCCTTGACCAGCTTATCCGAAAAAGACTTGAAAAAAGTTCCGGGCATTGGCGAACGAAGCCTTGATGAAATCAAGAAGCAACTTGCCATGAGCGGACTCGAGCTTAAACCATAAGACTCCCCAACGTGCTTTTTTAGTGCGACCATTCACCCTCAGCCACTCAAACGGCACTCAAAGAGGACAGGAGCAACACCATGAGACACCTTGTAGCAGGACGACGATTAGGACGCTCCTCGAGCCACCGTCGCGCCCTTAGTACCGCCCAAGCCACTGCCCTTTTTCGTCACGGACGGATTGAGACAACCCTTGCTAAAGCCAAGGAGCTTCGTCCTTATGTCGAAAGCCTGATTACCACTGCCAAAGGTGGCACACTTCACAACCGCCGTATTGTCAGTGCTGATATTAAAGATAAAGCCGTGCTGAAAAAACTTTTTGAAGAAATCGCACCACTGTTTGCTAACCGTCCTGGTGGATACACCCGTATCCTCAAAACCGGCACACGCCGAGGCGATAACGCGCCGTTGGCACTGATTGAACTTGTGACCTACGAAGTTCCAGCCGCGTAAAAAGTTAAACCAAAAGTCTCGAGGCATTAAGTCTCGAGACTCATTTTATTACTGAGCGCCGTCAGGCTAATAAGCGCCATGTGTTGGGCGTAGTCATTATTGCTTGCCCGCTCTGTTCGAGTTGACCTAGGGCGGCTCGAGCAGCACTTTCAGAGAGCATCGTTTCGGTTAGAATTTGCTCTAAACTGAGTTCCCAGCCTTTGCGGTATGCCAAGCGCCAAATCGCGCGTTCGCCTCGAGTCGTAATTGGGGCCTGGTTTTGACTTTGGGCAATGTTTTGGCAAAGCATAAAACAAAACACACCCACAGCTAGGGCAGTCAGAGGCTCGAGCCACCACAGTTGCCAGCCCAAACCAAGCAACGACAGCACCCCAAAAGTCGCATAGCCAAAGCCGATGCCAACGGCTGAACTTAGGATAATCCAAGTGGTGTTCATGGAATTATTTTATGCTTTTGGTGGCAGGACGTTTTAGACCACGCCAAAGGATTCAAAAATCTTTTGATAGACTTCAAACGGCAATGCGCCACTAAAAAAATATCCATTGATCACAAAAGCTGGTGTGCCAGTTACCCCAAAGCGTCTCGAGAGTTCAATGTCGGTGGTGAGGCGTGTGGCATAACGGTTGCTCGAGACACAGCTATTTAGTTCATTGGCTTTGATGCCAAGTTGAGTGCTGCTCATTTGCGTTAAGGTGCTGATTAACTCTGCGCCGTTGAAATTGCCCCAAGTTTCGACATTGGCATGTGCCATTTGGTGAAAATCCCAGAATTTGCCTTGTTCGTTGGCACAAGCTGAAACACTCGAGACAGTTACGGTTTGGTCGCCGCCAACACTGACAGTATCGCGGTAAATATATCGAATTTTACCAGTTTTAACATATTGTTCTAGGATTTTTGGAAAAGTCTGGGTGCTAAATAGCCGACAATAGCCACAGCGATAATCGCCAAATTCAATCATTGTGATTTTGGCATTGGCTTCACCAAGAATATAGGTTGCGCCACTGCTGGCATCGGCAAGGAGCGGATTGCCAACAATTTGGCTTTTTTGTCCATTCTGCTCTAAAGTCAGAACGATTGGGGCTTTACTGGCTAGGGTACTCGAGGTGGGGATATTGGCGATGACTGGGGTTACGGAGCGTGGGGCTGCCAATAAGCCCGCTAGAAACCCAACCAGCAGCATCACAATGGCAATGCCCCAAGGGTTACGGGTTTTGGTGGGGGTTGAAGTTTCATTCATAGGCTCTAGCCTATCAGAACTGCGTTTCTAAAAATTAGAAATTCTTCCCATACTGTGGGATGGTTCTTTTTAAGACTCACGGGACTATACTTTCACAAGTTAAAAGAAAGAAGTTTGTAAGCCTTGTCAGTTTTTTGTAGGCATTGATTTGAATTAATATGAAGCATAGACCAATAGGAAATCATGAATGAACGAATTCGACTGAACATAGGTAAGCCCAATATGGCGCTGCAACCTTCATTTAATGCCGATATTTTGGGTGAATACAGTCCAGTTCGACAATTGGCAAATGAAACTTTAAGCCAGTTGTGCCAATTGTCCGCTAAAACCATGGCTGCGCCAATAGCAGCGGTTTGTTGGGTCTCGAGCAATAGTGTCCGATTGATTGCCACTCATGGCTTGGGAGCAGATCAACTTGCTCGCAGCCTTCCCAAGGATTTTACGTGGTTTGCCCCAGCCGAAGCGATGTTCTCGAGCCAAATTGAGGTGCTAACACCGATTCAGGCTTTTTTGGGAATAGATAATTGTTGTTTTGTGGTCAGTTTGCCACTATGGTCACAGAGTGGACATGTGATGGGTTCGCTAATGATTTTAGATCGGGTTGAACATCATCTCGAATCATCACAACTTGAAATCCTTGGTGGAATTGCCAATTTAACCATGGATGGGATCAATGCCGCTTTGAAGCTACAAAGGTCTAGTATTCAACCTTCCCCCACGGTCTTTGTAGATGGTTTATCGCTCGATCAAGCAATCATGCAAGCCAAAGAAAGTGTGGTGGTGTTTGACTTGCAAGGCACAATTTTAAGATGGAACACTGGGGCTTGTGACACCTACGGTTTTAAGGCTGAAAACATGCTTGGTCACAAGATTACAGCGATTATCCCAGCCAGTGATCAAGCCTCGTTTATGCAGCTTATGGTTGAGTTGACTCAAAAAAATCTAGCGCCAAGGTTAGTGACACGGCTTCATCAAAGTGGCTTTCGGGTTCAAGTGCGGTCGAGTTTACAAGCTATTCGCAATTTAGCGGGTGAAGTGACAGCCATAATCGAGTTTAGTGGTTTATCGGCAGAACCTGCTCGAGCCACGACCATCGAACGGTTTCAGAGTTTGGTGCAGAATTTGCCGATGCTTTTTATGCAGACCAATGCAAGCGGAATACTGACTTTTGTTGAAGGCAGGCTACTTAACAATTTTTCGCGTGGTTCAGAAGATTTACTTGGCTTATCGGTCTTTCAGGTTTTTGCTGACCAAAGCGAGATTCAGCAAATTATGCGCTTGGCACTGCAAGGTGAGTCTGGGCATCGGGTGCTGACTTGGCGCAGTAAACAATATGAAATATGGATTGTGCCGGTTTTTAATCAAGACAGAATCATCAGTTGTCAAATTCTGGCGGTGGACATTAGCCAGCAAGTTCAGACCCAACAACAACTTGATCAAGTTGAATTCGAGCGCAATAAATCAGAAGCCTCTTTGCTCGAGGCTTCTAAGCGGATTGAGCAACTGCTTGATTCCTTACCTATTTTAGCCATAGCCATAGATGCCAATGGATGTCTTACTTTACTCGAGGGCAAAGGGATTAAGCATTTTGGGGGAGAAGAAAATGCTCGACAGATTCTTGGTTTGCCGCTCAGTCAAGTTTTAGCCAACGAGCCAATCATTGAAAATCTGGTCGAAAGTGCTTTGGCAGGTGATGAATTTAATGTTTCCTTTGAGTTTAGGGGCATGACGGTCGAAGTGTTTGTCCATCCAATTATTAAGAATGGTGTTTTTGTTGGATCGAATGCGATTGTACTTGATTTGAGCGAATCGAGCAAAGTCATGCTCGAGAAACGCCAAGTTATAGAAAAATTACTCCAAGCCCAAACTGCCCTTGCCCAACAACAAGCCTTTGCCCAAATGGTTCTCGAGACCATCGAACAGGGTGTAACCGTCAATAACGAGCAAGGGGTCTTTGAATATGTTAGTCCAGTCTATGCCAAGATGCTGGGTTACGAACCTGAAGAATTGATTGGACTTAGCCCAACTGAATTAGTGACCAATCCTGAACGGGTCAAAACCTCGTTATCTGAACGCAACCAAGGTTGGACTGGGGTGAATCGTTATGATGCGATTCGCACAGATGGCAGTTTGGTGGCAATTGAAGTCACCAGTTATCCACGACTTGATCAACATGGACAGCTTCGAGGTGGTGGAATTGGTTTTATTCGTGATATTAGTTTGCAGGTTGAACATGCCGAAGAAATTGCGATGATCGAAAAGCGTTTAGAACGCGAACGCGAATTTGCCTTAAAGGTGACATCCACAATTTCGCAAGGTATCGTTACCGTAGATGCCAACGGAGATGTAATTTATGCCAATCAAGTGATTGCTGATTTGGTCGAGTGTCAGCTTGACGACCTGATTGGAACACAAGCGATATTGCTTGCTCCAGAAGCTGAACGGGCGGTTATTCTCGAGCAACACTGGAAAAAAATTATCAAAGGTGAAACCCGTACTTATCAACACAGCATGATTACGCATCAGGCTACGGTACGACAAGTTGAAGTCACAGTTCATCCGATACTCGACGAGCAAAAACGCTTTTCTGGTTCGGTTTTGTATGTCCATGATATAACCGAACGGATTGAACAAAACAAAGAACTAGAGGCTGTAAAAATACAACTTGAACAAGAACGAGACCATGCCTTGGCAATTGCAAAAAGTATTAAATCGGCTCTGGTTTTTACCAATAACCAAATGAAATTTATATACATCAACCCTGCCGTGACCGAAATATTTGGGTATACCTTAGAGGATTTACAAGATAAAACTGCCCAAGATTTGATTCATCCAGACGACCATTTGCTGTTTGAGGAGTCTATTCGTGAGCGCCAAGGACTAAACATCCATTACCGTTTTCGGATGATTCATAAAGAAGGACATCTGTTACAGATTGAAGGTCACAGCACCATCAGGCTCAATGCAAACGGCGAAATGATTGGCACAATCGCGGTTATTGAAGACATCACCGAGCAACTTGCGCTCGAGAAAGCCTCACATCAGGTTCGTCGTGCGCTTGAACGTGAAAGCCGCAATGCCGTGTTGGTGGCAGAAGCCATCCCTGACGGTTTACTATTTATCAGCGCTCAAAACATCATCGAATATGCCAATCCAGCCGCTTTGCAGATTCTTGGTAGTTCATCGCTTAAAAAAGTAGTTGGGCAATCTTCAAAAACATGGGTTTTCGCTGAAAATCAAGATTTGCTGCGTCAAGAAAGTAGCAAGATTAAAAATGGTCAAAAGCGCTCATTTCGCTTGCCAATCCAGCGAGAAAACGGCGAAATCATCATTGTTCAAGCCTACGGCTACCCGCGAATGGAAAATGATCAATTTATAGGTTCAATTGTAATTCTGCGTGATTTAAGTGCCGAAATCTTGCAGCAAGAAAATGTTCGAGAACTCAGTCAGTTAAGTACCAATCAAGCCAAACGTCTCGAGTTAATAGATACAATTCGTAACGATGCCGCCAAAGCTACCAACACCCAAGACCTGATTAAGAATATCGTTGAAAGCATCAGTCAAAACCTAGGTATTCCGCTGGTTAGTATTTACTTACTCGAGCAAGATTATTTGGTTTTGCAATATGCGGTTGGATACGAAAAAATGATGGCTAAGCACGCCATGACAGGCAACGGCGTGATGGTTAGAACCGTCAAAGGTAACCGTATCTACCGCATAGATGATGCCAGTACCGACCCAGACTTTGTGCATTTGTCTGGCGAAATCAAAAGCGAATTATCCGTTCCGATAACCCATCAAAATCAAGTGCTGGGGGTGATTAACCTCGAGTCAAGGCAACTGGCTGCTTTTAGTGAATCAGATGCCTCGCTGCTTTTGCAAATCGCTGAACGAATCAGTGACAAAATCCAAATGACCAATTTACTCGAAGAAATGCGTTTACTCGAGCAGTTGCAGCCACACCCCGACAGCCCAAGTAGATCAAACCAACTTATCCTCCCCAACATCAAAGCCGCTCTTGCCTTTATGCACGGGGTTGGCGGACAACAGGTGTTTACCGCGCATCTCGAGCCACACCAAGACCTCCCTGAACGAAAATTGGTTTTGCGTGGCAGAGGTTTTGTGATTGTGGTACTCGAGGGGACTGTCAAACAATACTTTGCTGCGATTCAACCTTAAAAACCATGTCTAATGGGCATATAAGCCACCATCTACCGCTATTGTTTGCCCGTTGACATAGGCTGCACCGTCCGAAACCAAAAAGGCAATAACTGAGGCGACATCTTCTGGTTTACCAAAACGGGCGGCTGGAATCCCTTCGAGGTACTTGGTTTTTAGGGCTTCGGGCAATTTTTCGGTCATGTCTGATTCAATAAAGCCCGGAGCAACCGCGTTACAGGTAATTCCTTTAGAACCATATTCTTTAGCAACCGCTTTGGTTAGCCCAATTAAACCAGCCTTAGCCGCAATATAATTGGCTTGCCCGGGGTTGCCCATCAAGCCAACAACGCTCGAGACATTGACAATCCGCCCCCATTTAGCTTGCAGCATCCCACGAATACAGCTACGAATTAAAGCAAACGGGGCAGAAAGGTTGGTGTCTATGACTGCATCCCAGTCCTCATCTTTCATCCGCATCAACAAGCCATCCTTAGTAATTCCAGCGTTATTGACCAGCACTTCTAAGCCACCAAGGGCTTCTATGGCAGCCGCCGCCACAGCTTTTGCCCCCTCGAGACTGGATAAATCCCCTTGAACCAGCATGGCTTGACCACCAGTGCTGCGAATTTCTTCGGCGACGCTTTCGGCTTCGGCGTGTGAACGCCCATAATGTACCGCGATGCTGTGACCTTGCTTACCAAGTTCTAAGGCAATCGAACGACCAAGACCGCGTGAAGCACCTGTGACCAAAATTTTACGAATCATACCCGATACTACCTTAAAACAACAAAAAGCAAAATTGCCTTTAAGCTGTTTTTAAGCTACAATCCGCCCATGAATTGGAAAAATTTCCGTAAAAGTGGCAATGTCGAAGACCGACGTGGTGGCGGGGCAGCACGGGCTGGCGGACTTGGCATTGGCGGAATTATTATTGCTGTGATTGCCAGTCTGGTCTTTGGGGTCAATCCAGCCCAAGTGCTGGGTTTACTTGGTGGAACTAGCCCTCGAGTCTCGAGTACCGGAAGCGCTAACCTCAACGACCGTGACCGCCAATTTGCCGAGAGTATCCTAGGCAAAACCGAGGATGTCTGGGGCGCAATTTTTAAGCAAGCAGGGGAGACCTACCAAGCGCCTAAACTGGTACTTTTTTCTGGCTCAGACCAAAGTGGATGTGGGGCTGCCGAAGCTGCCATGGGACCTTTTTACTGTTCCTTAGACCAAACCATTTACATTGATATGCAGTTTTTCCAAGAATTACGCGGCACAAGCAATTCTGATTTTGCCCAAGCCTATGTTTTGGCACACGAAGTCGGGCATCATGTGCAGCACATTCTTGGAATTTCAGGTAAGGTTCGTGAACAACGCGCTCGGTCTGATAAAGTCACAAGTAATAACCTTTCGGTGCGTTTAGAACTCCAAGCCGATTGTTTTGCGGGAATTTGGGGTAACGCCACCGCCAAAGACCAAAGTGCCAATATCACCGAAACCGAAATCCGGGCTGCCCTCGAGACGGCGGCTGAAATTGGTGACGATGTATTACAACAGCAAGCTGGGCGGGTTGCCAATCCGCACACCTTTACCCACGGCAGTGCCGCCCAGCGTCAACAATGGTTTGTACGTGGTTTGCAAGGTGGAAGCCCAGACCAATGCGATACTTTTAAGGCAAAAATTTAGCAAAAAAGAAACCTAAAACGGGTAGCTCGAGACGTTTCTCGCAAGGCTTTGGGCGGACTTTACTTTCCTCGGGCTTGGTTTTGTAGTTTTGCCGTCCTTGCTTGAGCTTTGTAATCTCGACCAATGCGCTTTTGGTGGCGCTGTGTGACCGATTCTGCTATATCACTTGAGACGCTGTTGAGACGGCTGCTGCGTATGATCAAACCCAGAGGAGACAATTATGCGAAATTTACTGCTGCTCATTGGTTTAAGTCTGGTGTTGATAGCTTGTCCACCTGTGGTTCAAACCCCGCCAACCCCAGTTTTTGTGGGGAAAATTGCCAATACCGATGCCCTGATTGCTCTGGTGATAAACGAAGATGGCATGGTCGTCTACACTTGCGGTGGCGAAAACACTTGGCAAAGCCACACCGCTTGGTTTTACCCTGTGTTCGATGCGCCGCTTAGCTCGAGTGGCACAATTCCTAACACTGCCAACGCCAAGGGTTTAGAAGTAGCAGGCAATTTTGATGGTGAAACCGCTGTTGGAACACTGAAACTCGAGGATGGTAGCAGTCTGACTTGGGCAGCAAAACGGGTTAATCCAAATTCTGGGGCTGGTCTGTATACCCAAACCGAAGATGGCAATCTGGGCGGTTTGATTGTGGATAACGACGGCGTAAGCCAAGGCACGTTTGGCGTAGGCACAGCAGATGGCAACCGCACCAACAGTCGAATCGGGGTAGCCAATCCGCCAACAAGCTCAAGCACCCAAGTGGTAGGAACAACCCCGCTTTTGCCAAATCTGACCTTGGTACGTGTGACAACCATCGCCCCGCTTGTGATTCCTCGAGTCAGTCCCCATATTGTGGTGGTGCTGCATGGCGTAACAGGTGTTGGCGATCAGGCATTAAGTAGTAAATCGCTCGAGGATAACACCGACAAAGACCTGACGGCGGTCAATGGCACTCGGGTGCTTAAACCCCACCCCGGAACACGGCTTCATGCTCGGTCTTATTGGACTGCACCATTTGTATCAAGGTTGTTTGGTGGACAACCCGACTCGAGTTTGCAAACCCTGGGGACAGGTAGGTTAATTAGCGGCAATGAATTCTTAAAAACCAATACTGCCCAAGACATCACCAGCACCAATGGCTTTGTTGCTCCACCCGCCAGCGATTGCAATTTGGACGATTTTATCAGCCCCCAAGCTGAAATTTCGCGTCCAATAGGCGATCCTGTGCCACCAACACGGGTGGTTTTGCTAACCCACCGCGATGGCAAACTGAGTCTTGTGCAGCAGTTCAAGGACGCAACCGAACAAATTTTTAAGTGTGTCCAACTCTATGAACGGCGTTACCGAATCCAACCCAACCTGATGCTTGTTGGGCATAGCGGTGGCGGCTTGGTCGGTCGTGCCATCCTCAGCAGCCCCTCGAGGGTCAGTTTACAAACTGTATTCCCAGACATTTTAGGCAGTGCTTTTAACGACTGGGAAACAACTGGTGGTGTCCGCAGCAAAATGAATTATCTACGCGACCGCGCCCAGTACCTGATTACCCTTGCCAGTCCGCACCAAGGCAGTTTCTTTGCCGATTGGGGCTTGGCGGCTCGCGGCAAAGCTGCTCAGATTCGGGCTTGGCTGGTCAATGGTGGTATCCCCGAAAATGCAATCAGTTTTAACTTAGATGCTGCCGATGTGCTGATGGTGCAACAACTGGCTTCTAGCTTAGCGTTTGGTGCGATTGCCAATGTTCTCGAGCCAGTTGCGCTCACGGTGCAACGACTTAGAAACGACTTGATTGCTGGGTTTGACCGCATTATTGCCGAAAATTACGATGATAACCCCGTGACCGCACAGTTAATCACCAGCAATTGGCGCACACTCAACCAGACTGCCCTTGCGCCGCAATTGGCACGCCGCACCGCCAACAGCCCAATTCCGGGGGCTGCCAACCGACTGATTCCAATTTATGCAGCAGGAGCGCGAAGTGCAGGTTCGGATATTCTCTCGAGCCTAGACCCGAACCGTGTTCTTGGACGTTTTGCAGACCTCAAAAACCGCCAAATGACCGAACGTGCCAAATTCTGGCTGGTTGGACTGACCCTGACTGACCAAATCACCCGCCGTTTTGGACTCTTGCCTACACCGCCAAATGGTTTTGCGAATCGTTTGGATCGGGTCAAAGCCACGACTTGGCTTTCGGAAACTACGCAAGTTATTGGCAACAGCAGTTTTACACTGGACGCTGGCTTTCGGGCAGTTTGGGACTTAAGCGGTGGGAACACAGCCACGGCACTGGTCAATTATCTGAGCAACACCACCAGTGTGCCACTCAATCAAGTAACTCTGGATTTACCCGTGTATTTATCCAGAGGCTGGAACATGCAAAGCACAGCAGTTAATTTTCGTGTTCCGGGTTTGGTCTGTCGCAATACGGCAGGAGTGGCATTATCCACCATTCGGTTACTTGATTACCCGTATTTGCTGGATGCGATGCTCCAAAATTTTCGTACCATAGATTTAGCTATAGAAGCCTTTGCGACCCAAAACTTTAATCAATTGACCACCAACCTACAAACTCGAGGTGGTCTTTTAGCAACCGCAGCCACTCAACTCAGCCTTGATTTCGCGGCAGCCTTGTTGCGCCCGGATATTGCGGTCATTGCTACCTGTTCCAACGCTGCCAACTGGCGATTTGAAGCCCTCAACTCGAGCGCCCAAATTCCACTGCCAACCCAAACCGTCAACCTTACCAGTGATGGACTGGTAGACCACGACGGCTTTGTGTCATATGACAGTGCTTTAGGAATGACACTCGGGCAGAACACCCAAGAATTTTTTAACCACACACGACTGGATTTCAACAACACACCAGGAAGTTGGTACAGGCAATACGACAGTGCACTCGAGCCGTTCAATCATGAAATCCAGCGTTTTGAAACAGGGGCTTGGATCAACAGCACCATCCTCTCGAGAGGAGCAGGACCTTTACCCGCTATTACTGGAACGCTCAGTGTTTTCCCTTAATACAGCAAATTCGGAAATTTTTTAGAATTTCCGAATTTGCCAGTATGAACAGAACAGCATTTTTAGTTGAAATTATGACCAGTCTTGTCTAAATGGAATCTAAAAATGCTGTAAACGCCTAAAAGAAATTAAGCCAATTCGTCACACCACGACCTCTCCAATAGGTGTAGAATCCTGTACGGAATGAATCAGATTCGCTTAGCTTCAATTAACGATGAAAGTTACCTCAAGACCTCTATTCAAGCGGCGTATCACGAGTACCCGCGTTTGATTGCCAAAGGCAACAGTTCACTCGAGTTAGCCGTGGATCGTGTCCTCGAGAATGTGGCAGCCGAAGGATTTGCCCATATTGCTGAAGACAACGGTCAGTTGCTTGGTGTTTCATGGTGGGTCGCCGAAAATCCTGATGAAATGTCGGTGGCGTACTATGTCGAACCCAATGCCCGCAAAAATGGTGTTGCCACGCAATTACTCGAGGCTGGGCTAACCGAAGCCAAGTCCCGTGGCGCTCGCAGCAGCTTGATTAAAACCCACCCTGAGAACGCTGCCAGTATTTCCCTAGCTCGGAAAGTCGGTTTTGAACCCGTGGTGGCGTTGTTGCGCCAAGCCTTGTAAATGTCCGAAACAATTTTACGCCTGACTGCCCTGATTACAGGGCAAGTTCAAGGTGTTGGGTATCGCCGATTTGTGCAACGCCAAGCCGAAATGCTGCGATTAAGTGGTTATATCGAGAACTTATCAGATGGGCGGGTCGAAGTGATTGCTGAAGGTGAAAAAACCGAACTTGAGCAACTGCTGCACCACTTAAAAAAAGGTTCAACCCATGCTGTGGTTAAAAACGTAGAAACACAATGGGCAGAAGCCACTGGTTTAACAGGTTTTTTTGTCTACTAAAATGTGGCTAAAAGACTACTGGGCATTGTTTGCCGCTCGAGATGATAGAACCTAAATGGCGCGGCTTTATCAAAACAGAGTTTGCCGTATTTGGCTTTGACGAACATCTGCAAACCCAGTAAAGTAAGCACATGAAAATCCTGTTTGGAATTCTATTACTTGCTGTATTCTCGGCTTGTACTGTGGTCAATTCTCGAGGTGCGCCCGTACCAGCCGTGACCGCCCAACCCCCACCAAGCCCAGCCCCAAGTGGAGGGCAAAGCATCACTTGGAATGCCCAGATTGGTTTAGCCCCATATGTCAATTCGACGTTGGTGGATTACAGCAGCGAACGTGACGGCTCGAGTAAAGTGGTTTTTGAAAGCCGTGCCGATTTTGACGATATTTATGCTTATATCCATCAGCAACTGAGCAGCAAAGGTTGGCAGCGCACCGCACTGGATTATAAAACCAAAACTACCAAGCTAGAAGCCACTTATCACCAAAATGGACGTGACTTTAGGCTTAAATTTGATGCCGAAGGCAAAAGCGGACGCTTTAAGCTCGAGATTAACTTCTGAGGCGTTTAGCCAAAGCAAACTCGAGGAATTTTTGAACTGACCAAGTGTTAATACAGCGCCCCGAAGTCACCCCGCCTTTTTGTGCAGCCTGTACCCCATAAATTAAATCCAAGTACCCTGCGGTGCTGTGCGCGTCGGTGTTGACCGCATATAAATTCTTGGGATGCTCGAGAACAATTCGCCAATCCAAGTCCAAGCGATTTGGATTGGCGTTTATTTCAATCACTGTGCCAGCTTCTAAGGCTGCCTCGAGAACTGCATTCATATCAAAATCGTAACTTGGACGACGCAACAGCAAACGCCCAGTAGGATGCCCAAGAATTGTGGTGAACGGATTCTGCACAGCCTTGATTAAACGTGTTGTTTGTGCCGCATAAGACAAGGTAAATTGGCTGTGAATACTCGAGACGATAAAATCAAAACCACTTAAAATCTCATCTGGATAATCAAGGCTGCCACCTGATAAAATATCGGATTCAATACCTTTGAGAATGGTTATGCCCTCGAGTTCGGCGTTTAGGCTTTCAATTTCTAGCCACTGGTTTTTAACCCGTTCAATACTCAGTCCATTAGCATAAAAAGCGCTTCTCGAGTGGTCACAAATACCCAAGTAGCTCACACCAAGACTTTTAGCCGCCAATGCCATTTCGCGCAGATTGTGCGAACCATCCGAGGCATTGGTGTGAACATGGAGCATTCCGATCAGTTCAGATTGTTTTGGTAAATCAGTGGGTAAACTCTTTCCCAAATGTTCAGCTTCACGCAGCACAGGTGGTGCATATGGTATCTCGAGCAACCTAAAAACATCGGTTTCGGATGGCGTGGGAACGAGTACGGAATTTTGAAACACCCCTTGACTCGAGAGGGTAAGACCTTTGCTGTTGGCTTGGCTTTTGGCTATCTCGAGAAACGACTTAGAACCACGCATCACAAATTGGGTTGCTCCCAAAGTCACATCAGACGCAATCGCCAACTGCACATTAAAGCCCTCGAAAGAAAACGAAAATAAATGCGGGTACGTCTGGTCTGGAACAGCCTGGAACTGATTTAGAACCATAAGAATTTGGTCTTTATCGCCCAATGCCAGCACATCTAAATCGCCAATTGTCTCGAGATGACGGCTTAGACTTCCACCTGCCTCGAGTTGAATTGAACTTGGAAACAGTGCCTTCAGTTTAAGAAAAGCTGATTGTGCATCTTGTAATAATCGCCGTTCGGAGGACAGCACCGCAAATTCGGCATTCTCGAGAATGGTTTTTTGCGAACCCGCTCCAAAACCTTTCAGTGCCGCGAGTTCACCAGCCTGAGCAGTACGAATAAGTGCATCCAGTTCAATAATCCCTGCATCCCAAAGAGTACGAATTTTTTTAGCCCCCAAGCCCCGCACCCGAAATAACTCAAGAACCCCGCTTGGAATTTGGGCTTTGAGTTCCTCGAGTGGCGCGAATGTACCAACTGCATGATACTGGCTTAAATCAGTTGCCAGTTGCTTACCGATGCCTCGCACTCCTGTAAAACCCTTCTCGACCAGCGTTTCCCAATCGCCGCTTAGGTTATCGAGCGCTCGTTCGGCGGTTTGGTAGGCTTTGGCACGAAATTCGTTCTCACCGATTAATTCGAGTAGACTGCTCGTAAATCCAAGGGCTTTGACGGCATCTTTTTTGGTCATAATGCTTAACTTTAACATAAGGTTTTAGAAAATACACACTCAACTCACTTGAGTCTAGTACACTCATATAATGAACTACCATCAATTTGAAAATCGCTTGCAAGAAATGATTGAAATTATCCCTGAGCATTACTTCAAAAACCTACAAGGCGTACATTGCTTTGAGGAACGCAAAGGCGACCCACAACAAGGCTTAGTCCGCATGGGCGAATATCTCGACCCCGGCTTTGAGAGCTTTATGGACTCGAGAATTCACATTGGCAGACACATCAACATTTACTATGGAAGTTTTGTGGCAGTCGCCCAACACAACCCAAGTTTTGACTGGGAAGAACAACTCTGGGAAACCCTAACCCACGAATTACAACACCATTTAGAAAGCCAAGCCAATGACCAAACGCTGATAGAATGGGATAGGCAGCAACTCGAGAAATTTCGTATGGCTAAAAAAACCCCAGCGCACTGGCAAGATTTCGCGTAAAATAAACATTAGTGAAAAGAATACTGTTACTCATTGCATTACTAGGATTTGGCACAGGCGCATATGTGTTACTGCAACCAGCCCCAAGCCAAGTGGTACAACTCGAGCCAGTCACACCATTACCAAGTCAACTCGAGCAACCCGCGCCAAATGTACAAGCGATTAACACGCCAGTATCCAGCATCAAGCCACGCCTAACAAAACCGATTGAACCTCGTCGGACACCAATTATTAAAGCACCAACTCGAGATGTGGCAATAGTAACAACTCAAGTCCCAGAAAAACCCTTACTGACTCGAGACATAGAAAAACCAGTGGTCACTCGAGAATCACCAGAACCAACTCGAGAAATTCCACCAAGCACACCCAATTTAACGGTACGACAAGATGCTGGTTCATGGCGAGTTCAAGCAGGAGCTTTTCGCACCGAAAGTAACGCCCAAGCCTTGCAAAGTAAAATCCAAGCCAGTGGCTTAACGGCTCGAGTTGTCCAAGGCGAAGACAGAATTTATCGGGTACTGGTTGGAAATTACAGCACCAGCGAGGCGGCTCGAGCCGACAGCAGTAAAGTCTTAGGTGTGATTCGGTAATAGGGTTAGAGAAACAGTGTCATACTCTAATAGTTCGGAACATTTCTCAAGTAAAACTCGTATTGTCCTGCAAAGCTCTTGTAGACCAAGACCAAAAATCAGCTAAGCTCGATATAGTGCAAGTTTTTTCTCGAGTAAGGAATCAGCTAACACAGTGGTAATAGGAATATGATCAGCGAATTCCGAGCCACTCAACTATTTTTTTTGAGTCCGAGCCTGTTTCTAATGTCTTGTTCAAGATAATATAAATCTTTTTCTGTCACTGTTATAAAGAGTGAGATTGGTAATCGCTCGTATCTCGAGTAAAGAATGAATTGAAAGAGACCAGATGCAGTTGGAGCTTGTGTAAAATCGGCGGAAACTTCAAGAAAATTGAAAGTATCTAGTCTGAGTCGTCGAATTTGTTTGGCTATAATTCTATAGGTGGTGATTTCAATAAGGTTTTTTTCTGGTTCCGCAATTACAAAGATACTTAAAGGATAAAGCCATTCTTGTAAAAGTAGCCAGAAAAGCCACAATCCTCCAAGGGCAATACCAAGAAATGATTCAAAACCGAACCAACTAATACCAGCAGGTAAAAGCGTTAAACTTCCAAAAACCAAAAGCCGACCACTTATGCCTCGTCTTGATTCCAGTGTGAATCGAGTTGAAGTGTTCTCCCCGTGATAATTGAACGTTTCATCTCGACCCGAAGCAATACCACCTAGAATATGTCCAAAGCGCTCTATCATAGCTGGCTTGTAATATCTGATGGGAGCGCAATACTACCCATAATCGCAGTCGCAGCAGCTACGGCTGGACTGGCAAGGTAAATTTCGGCATCTTTATCGCCCATGCGTCCAATGAAATTTCGGTTGCTGGTGCTAACACAGACCTCACCAGGGGCAAGAACCCCTTGGTGTCTGCCCATGCACGGACCACAACCGGGCGTGGAGAGTGTGCCTCCTGCTTGAATAATGGTTAGCAGTGTGCCGTCCTGCATGGCAGCCTCGAGAACTTCTGAACTGGCTGGAATGACCAACAAGCGCGTATGACTAGCCACTTTGTGACCTTTTAGAATCGCAGCCGCAATTTGTAAATCCTCGAGCCGCCCGTTGGTGCAAGTGCCAATAAACACTTGGTCTACTCGTTTGCCGCGTAAACTCGAGACGCTTTCGACATTATCCACATAACTTGGGACGCTGATGCGTGGGGTTAATACCGCGCAGTCAATCGTAATTTCTTTGACATAACTTGCGCCTTGGTCGGGGTAAACCCAATCTGGAACATCGTACATGCTTAGTATTTCGCCGCCCGGCACGACCATTCCAGCTTTTGCGCCCGCTTCGACACAAAGGTTTGCCAAAGTCATCCGTTCGCCCCTCGAGAACATATCGCCAGCGTGAATTTCGATTGCCATATAGGTCGCGCCGTCGGCTGTTAAAATCCTGATCATCTCGAGGGCAATATCCTTGGCACTGACATCACCAATGGGTTGGTTGACCAGTGTCACTTTGACGCTTTCTGGAACTTTTAACCAAGTTTTACCACTGGCAGCCGCCAGAGCAATATCGGTTGCACCCATGCCCGTGCCAAAAGCGGCAACTGCGCCATATGTGGTGCTGTGTGAATCCGAACCTAGAACTATCGCACCCGGAAAGGCTAGGCGCTCCTCGATTAAAACCTGATGACAGATGCCGCGTCCGACATCAAAGAGCTTTACGCCCGTTTCGGCTGCAAATTTACGGCTCACTTGATGCGATTTTGCGACATTGACACTTGAAGCTGGGGCAACATGGTCTATGACAATACTGACCCGCTCTGGATATTTGGGGGCAGCCTGTAATTCTGTTTCTAAAATTTCAATTACACTTTCGGCAATGCTGTCTACAATCATTACATTGTCCACCTCAACCACCGCTAACTCGAGGGCGTAGACAGTTTTGTTGCCTTTTTTGGATAAAATTTTTTCTGCCATTGTTTGTGGTTTCATTTTTATAACCTCAGTGCTACTATTCTATAATGCGTTCCTTTACGATTGTTATTTTCCAAGACCAGACTGAACCAGACGTTTGGTATGGGGCTGTGCCAGCCGTGCGCGGTGTGCATTCAAATGGTACAACTCGAGACCAAGCCTTACAAATGACCACCTTAGCACTCGAGGGGACACTGGAATTATTCTTTGAGTTAGGTCTGGTGATTCCACCAGATTTAACCAATCTCGAGCCTGCTTTGGCACAAATACGTGATGATTTCGGTTTATCAGATGCAAATTTTGAAATGGTGCAGGTGGATTTGTCGGCTGTGGTACGCGCTTTGTCTGTATTTGAATCCGAGGTGAGTTCATTTGCCACCGCGTCCAGCTGAGGTTGCACGCAAATTACGTCGGATTGGCTTTGAGGAATACACCACCAAAAGTGGGCATCGGCATTATTTCCATCCAGATGGAAGGTTTACAGTTGTTCCATTTCATTCAGGTGAAGTCAAGAAGAACACATACCGTGCGATTTTACAGCAAGCAGGGCTGACCGAGGATGAATTCCGCAACCTCTAAACTCCTAATTCTTGCAAGGCAACTTGGCGCATCAGTTTGGTGTCTGGCTCGAGTCCAGTCCAAAGCTCAAAGGCTTTTGCACCTTGGTGAACCAGCATTCCGAGTCCATCCACGGTTTTTAAGTTACATTCTCGAGCATTTTTTAAGAACTTGGTTTCGAGCGGACGGTAGACAATATCGCAAACCCAGTCTTTGGGTTGTAAATCAGCTGAAACTGGCGAACTATTTGGTTGCTCGAGTCCGACGCTGGTGGTGTTGACTACGCCGTGGGCGGTGCGAAGACTGGCGGGTAGAATTGGGGTCTCGATCAGTTTTAAGTCAAACTCTTCGGCTAAGGCTTTGGCTCGCTCTACACTGCGATTCCAAATCAGGACATTCGCTCCAGCTTTTTTGAGTCCATAAGCCACGGCTCGGGCTGCGCCGCCAGCCCCGAGAATCAGAATTTTTTTGTCTCGAGTTTCTATTGCCGCTTGCTCGAGTGAGCGCATAAAGCCGTACACATCGGTGTTGTGTCCCTCGAGTAGACCATTTTTAATCACAATCGTATTGACTGCCCCAATCATTTTGGCTTCGGGTGTGACCGAATCTAAATGTACAAGAACGGTTTCTTTGTGCGGAATACTTAAGTTGATTCCCCAAGCTCCTGAATGACGTAACTCCTCGAGTGCCGCCAAAAGACTCTGCGGTGGTACATCCTTTGCCTCGTACCGTGCTTCAATGCCAAGGGCTTCTAAGGCGGCATTGTGCATCATTGGCGATAAACTGTGTTTGGCTGGATGGGCAAAAAGATAAGCTCGAGTTGGCAGCATTAAAGCATTGTAGCCCGAAGAATCTCTAAAATGCTGATTTCTAAACTTTTCCCGTTTTTAATGGCATGTTGCTCGAGTTTAGCGTACAGTTCTGGCTCGAGTTTCAGCAGCAGTTCTTTAGGTTGCCTCGTCTCGAGAATGGGGATTTCGGGTGTTGTTTGGCTGGGGTTTCTTAGGCTCTCGAGGACACGGCGCATCACCCCGCGCAGTCCACCGTCATATTCGCCTAGGATTTGAGTTAAAGCTGTGCTGCCATTCATTTGTCTGGCAGTCACTTCGGCTTGCCTGATAATCCCAAGCAGCACATGTCCAACCCCAATTTGTTCGGCTTGTAAACGTCTAGCTTCGGCAGCCGCCGTTTCCATGCTTAGTCTGGCAGATTCGGTGATGTCTGGAATGGTGGAAGGACTTAGGTTTTCACGTCTGCCAACAATTTCTTCTAAACGGTTTCTGGCGTGTTTTAAGGATAAGCCCATTTGGTTTAAGGCTTCGGTGGCATTGCTCTCGAGCCTAAGAACACCAAGCAAAAGATGTTCAGCCGCGATTCTTGGATGCCCCAGACGCACAGCCTCTTCTCTTGCCAAATGAAAGACAAGACGGGCTTGGTCATCGAACCGGTGCATGGGTAGAGTTATATCGGGT
Organism: Deinococcales bacterium; assembly: GCA_031414595.1. Taxonomy (GTDB): domain Bacteria; phylum Deinococcota; class Deinococci; order Deinococcales; family JAAFIG01; genus JAAFIG01. Next base: position 17,875 of record JANNVX010000093.1, on the reverse strand, counting down.
TTGGGTGGGTTCATACACTCAACTTTAGATTAGGATACCGTAACGAACGGTTGGGTTATAATACCAATTATGATCTCGAGACGAGCTTTTTTGCGTAATTTGAGCTTTTTTACAGGAGCGGTTGCCATGTCAAACACACAAGCCTACTCGAGCCTTGAAACTTCTTGGTACATGCCCGATGAAGCAGATAGGCATAAGCGTACTTGGATGGCTTTTGGTGCGACTGAGCCGATTTGGGGCAAAAAACTTTTGCCTGAAGTGCGAAAAAACTTGGCAACCATCGCCAATACAATTGTTGCCTTTGAACCGGTTTTTATGCTTGTTAGACCCGAAGAATTGACAATTGCACAAGCCCTTGTGGACGCTAAAGTAAAGTTGGTTGTTGCCCCAATGGATGACCTGTGGGCGCGTGATACAGGGGCGGTTTTTGTGGTCAATAACCAAGCCAAAAAAGCCGCGATTGACTTTAATTTTAATGGCTGGGGAGAAAAACAAGAATTTACCGAAGATGCCAAAATTGCCAAACTGATTTGTAAAGAAGCTGGTGTGCCGCGATTGAGTTCAACCCTGATTCTCGAGGGTGGAGGTATTGAAGTAGATGGTCATGGCACGGCAATCATTACCGAAAGCTGTGTCTTAAACGATAACCGTAATCCTGGAGTCAGCAAGCAGGATGCCGAAAAAGAACTCAAAGCCTTGCTTGGTTTAGAAAAAATTATTTGGTTGCTCGGAATTAAAGACATGGACATCACCGATGGGCATACCGATTTTTATGCTCGATTTGCCAGTCCTGGAGTGGTGGTTGCAGGTTTTGACCCAGACCCAGCTTCATTTGATCATCAAGTCACCAAAGAGCATTTGCGCTTACTCAAACTTGCCAAAGATGCCAAGGGTAAAAATTTAGAAATCGTTGTCCTAGAAGCCCCTAGCCGTATCCGAGATAAATTTGCAAACAAGGATTTTGCGGCTGGCTATATCAATTTTTATGTCTGTAACGGCGCAGTGATTGCTCCTGAATTTGGCGATCCTAAAGCCGACACAGCCGCTCGAGTTAAACTGCAAAGGCTTTTCCCAAAGCGAAAAATAATACAATTGAACATAGATGCAATTGCGGCGGGCGGCGGCGGGATTCACTGTACGACCCAGCAAGAACCGATGTAAAACTCGAGATAAAGAAAGGATGCCGCTATTTTGCGGCATCCTTGGTTTTAGGAGGAAGATTTTCTTAGCGTCTGCCACCGCCACGTCCGCCAAACAGACCAAAGTTCGCATTGGCGGCGGCTCGAGCCAGCATTTCATCGGCTTGGGCTTGGGTGATGGTTTTGGCTTTGACGGCTGCATCTAATTGGCTTTTTAAGTTGGCTAATACAGCAGCCTTAACCGACTCGAGGGTGACTTTTTGTATCGTTGCAAGGCTGGTCAGGGTTTCGCCGGCTCGTAGTTTAGCATCGAGTTCTACGGATGTTAGTTTCAGGGCTTTGGCGGCACTTTCAAGCAGGGAAATTTGACTGATGTTTGCCATGTTTGGTCTCATGCCATTTTGTCCATTTGGTTTGCCACCATTTCGGTCATTGCCGCGTCCCATTCGGTTGTCCATTCCGCCGCGTTCCCACATTCCTAAACGACCTTGTGTCACTTGGCTACGCAGTTGTTCGGCTTGGGTTTTGGTGATGTCTTGGTTTTTGAGCATTTCGTCTACCGTGGCGTTACCAGCTGTCTTCATCGCCGCCTCGAGTTTGGCTTGGTCTACACCCAGCACACCCGAGAGTTTAGCTATGAAGGTCTTGGAGTAATCCACAGCTTGTTGAACCACACTGGTTGAACCAGTTTGTTGTGCCATAACTGCGTTGTAAGTCAGTGGCGCGGCGACGAGGGCGAGAGCAGCGAGTCCGGTTTTTAAGTGCTTATTCATGATTTGCTCCTTTTTTGAACACCTTGGCGTTCATGGGGTTAATGTATTCCTAGGCGGTTACGGCTGGGTTACGTTGGGTGTAACTGAATTTGGCATAAAAAAACTGGAAGAGTAGCTTCCAGTTTGGGGTCTCGAGATTCGCCTGTTTGTATCAGTTTAAGGAAATCTATAGTGCAGAACAACAAAAACCTATTGCCCAAAATATAGTAGCCCATACCGCGTTCCAACCCTCACCCAACTCGCTTGAAGCTCGTTACCCTCATCCCGTCAAAAAGCGCGGGAGAGGGTTATTCGGGATGTTTTTTGCTATAGTTTCTTGGTTAAAACCAAGAATATTGTTCTAAAAGTGTTTTTAGAACAATGAAAATCAAAGCCCCTCCCCCAGCGAAGCGTTTTGGGACTACAACAGTTCGAGCGAAGCTCGTGGAAACGCAGGAAGAGAATTACAGGCATTCCAACAGGTGGCGAGCCTGAGCGAGTCGGGTGAGGGGCTGACTGATTGTGGTTCTTCGCGTACTGAAAGGCTTTTGCTCTTAAGCTGAAACTTATGGGATTCTCGAGACTTAGCCAAGATTTAAGCCAATATCAAAAGTAGCTGCGTAACCAGCACCATCGGCTTTGGTGGCTAGTAACAACTGAGTACCACCATTGCGGTAAATCCCATCGTTGCTGTTGCGGGTGGTGCGTGTGCCTCGAGTGCTGTAGGGTGCGGCTTTATAGACCTTATCGGTGAACGTATCGTCAAAGAAAAGCTGCGAGGTAAAGTCGGAATTGTTGTAACGTACCTTAAAATGAATATGGACGGTTCTGCCACGATACCAACCGGGGTAAACGGTTAAAAACTGGGCTTGTCCTTTGGCATCGGTGATTTGATGTCCACGTAAGAATTTTTGCCCAACTGCATTTTGTACATCCGAGTAAACACCAGCCGCATCGCACTGCCAAATATCCACCATTGCGCCTTTTAAGGGGCTACATCCTTTAGCGCCGACACTCGAGACCAAAAAAGTCAGGCGCAGGGCTGCTCCAGCCGAGATTTTTTTGCTGCTTGGGTCGCTGCGAATATCTGAGCGGTTGAGTTTTTCGTCCACAAAAAATGGTCCTTCGGTCATGGCTGGACGGACAATACACGAGGGTAAAGCCGTGCTTTGGGCGCTACTGCTCGAGAGTTGAGTTGTGCCTAGCAGGGCTGTGCCACTGGCGGCTGCTCCAAATAAACGCAGGGCAGCCCGACGGCTGATTAACTTTCCCACCATTTCGTCGTCGTTATCTTCTTCTAAGCTGAGGTTTGGGTTTTTTATCATACATTTGCTCCTTTGGCTTTCGCTGATTTTAGTCTACAGATGCGAGGTTACAACTTGGTAACAATCATCTTGTACATCTCGATAAAGCTATTTGGGCAAAAGACTACGAACAATCAACCAATAGTTAAGGCGTTACTCGAGAAGTGTCGTTTTTTTTTGACAAACTGCTCTAAATTTGATGTACAACTTGCATTGATTTATGTTAAGCTGTTTTTGTAAGTTGTACATTGCAGTAATGACAGGAGAATAAAGATGAAAAACTATGATGTCGTGGCAGCCGCAAGCCGTAACTGGCAGCAAACCGAACCGCTCCCCAATGCCTTTAGTTCGTTTGGCAGTGATGTCCTCAGCACCGAGAATTTGCGTGAACGCCTCTCTAAACCCGTCTGGAAAAGCCTCCAAGCCACGATTCAAAAAGGGACTGCCCTAGACCCAGCCATTGCTGACACGGTGGCTCTCGCCATGAAAACTTGGGCGCTCGAGAAAGGGGCGACGCACTACACCCACTGGTTTCATCCGCTTACAGGTTCAACTGCCGAAAAACACGATTCTTTTGTTGCGCCAACTTCGGACGGTACAGCCATTGCCACTTTTACCGGCGGAGAACTGATTCAAGCTGAACCTGATGCCTCGAGCTTCCCCAGTGGTGGTTTACGCGCCACCTTTGAAGCCCGTGGTTATACGGCTTGGGATCCCACCAGTCCAGCTTTTATTTTGCGCCATAGTAACGGTGCGACCCTGTGTATCCCAACCGCTTTTGCTTCTTGGACGGGCGAAGCACTGGACACCAAAGTCCCGCTTTTACGCAGCATCGAAGCCCTAAATACTTCGGCGCAAAAATTCTTAAAGCACTTTGGCAACACCAGTAAAGTCTCGAGTACATTGGGCGCAGAACAAGAATACTTTTTAATAGACGAGGAATTTTATTACACCCGCCCAGACTTAGTGATGACTGGACGCACCCTATTTGGTGCAAAACCACCACGCGGACAGGAACTTGAAGATCATTACTTTGGCAGCATCCCCAACCGTGTTTTGTCGTTTATGTCCGATTTTGAAGCCCAACTTTATGCGCTTGGTATTCCAGTTAAAACCCGCCATAACGAAGTTGCTCCGGGGCAATTTGAAATTGCACCAATTTATGAAAACAGCAACATTGCCGCCGACCATCAGCAACTCACGATGCAAACGATTCGCAACACCGCCCGAAAGTACGGTTTAGCGGCGCTTTTGCACGAAAAACCATTTGCTGGAATCAACGGCTCTGGTAAGCACTGCAATTGGAGCATGGGAACAGACAGCGCCAATCTGCTCGAGCCGGGCGAAACCCCACAAGACAATTTGCAATTCTTGTTTTTTTGTGCTGCCGTTATCAAAGCAGTCAACGCCCACCAAGACGTGTTGCGTTTAGCGGTTGCCAGTGCCAGCAACGACCACCGCTTAGGAGCAAACGAAGCTCCACCTGCCATTTTAAGTATTTTCTTAGGCGACCAACTGACTGATATTTTTGACCGAATTGCCAGTGGTAAAGGCGGAAGCGGCAAAAAAGCGGGTACTTTAGAACTCGGCACACCAGTTTTACCACCTTTGCCACGTCACGCTGGCGACCGCAACCGCACCAGTCCATTTGCTTTTACGGGCAATAAATTTGAATTCCGTGCAGTCGGCTCGAGCCAGAGTATTTCTTTTCCAATCACTGTACTGAACACGATTGTTGCCGAAAGCGTTGATGCTCTGATTGTCTCCTTAGAAGCCAAATTGAAGAAAAAAACAACGCTCGAGACCGCGATTCTCGAGGTCGTCAAAGAAACCTATGTTGCCAATAAGCGCATTGTCTTTAATGGCGACGGTTACTCTGAGGCATGGCACAAAGAAGCGGCTAAACGAGGCTTGTTAAACTTGCCAACAGCCTTAGATGCCATCGAAGTCTTTACCTCGGACAAGAACATCAAGCTCTTTGGTGATTATGGTGTGCTGAGCCATAAAGAAGTCGAGTCGCGCCAAGAAATCATGTACGATATTTACTTCAAAACTGTCAATATCGAAGGTGAAACAACAGCGCACATGGCACAGACCCAAATCTTGCCAGCCGCACTGTCTTACCTAGCTGACCTAAGTGCGATTAACTTCAAATCAAAAGCCGCAGAGCGCCTGATTAAATCTGTCTCGAGCCTCGCCGACCAGTTGTCCGACGCACTCGAGGAACTTAAAAAGCAAAATGCCGAAGAAGGCGGCGATTCGGTTCACGAAAAAGCCTATCACCTGCGCGATAATGTCCTTCCTGCCATGCTCGAGGTTCGTGCTGCCGCCGACCAACTCGAGGGCTTGGTTTCTGAAACCCACTGGAGCTTACCAAGTTACCGCGAAATGCTGTTTGTAAAATAAATTTATGCTCGAGAAGTGCCGTTTAGAGAGTTCTAAACGGCACTTCTTGTTTTTAGAGTGGCGTAATAGATTCGCCCGTCATCGTTCCATTGACTGTAACTGTGCCGACTGATGGCGAAGTGTTATTGGCTTTTTTACCTAAAGTCACATTGATGAGTTCAAAAGTCAGGGTTTTACCGCTTTTTGTCACCACTCGGATGCTGCCACTTAGGACAGTCCATAATTTTCCTGTACTTGGGTCGCCTTCGTTGTACAGCACACCAGAATTTGGTGTGTCGTTAATCACATAGGTCATACCAGCTTCGCGGCTGTTGGTTGGCAAAAAAGCCGAGACTGACCGTTCATTTGCTCCACTACCAGAGCTGGCAATCATCATCACACCAGCTAAGGTTGTGCCACTCGAGAGGGTGGTAGTGCTGCCGTTGTACCCACCAGCAGAATTGGTAAAGGTTAAACTGGCACTGCCAGTCGTGGAGGGTGTGCCACCTGTTGGGCAAGCGGTCAGGGCGGAGAGTAAGGCTAAACCGAGTAATAATTTTTTCATGAAACCTCTTTTCGAGCTTTTGCGTTACATAGTCTACATGGTGATTTCAAAATCACCTCTCAAGGCTTTAATTTACTTGTAATTCACATCCTTGAGACACGCTCGAAGAATAGAAGAGCAAATTCAAAACCTTTTTCAAAATCGGCTTTAACAATGTTTTCGTTGGGTGCATGAACAAAGCTCTTAAAGTTACTAATTCCAGCGCAAACCACGGGCAGCCCAACATATTCAATAAACGGGTGCATTGGACCACTGCCACCAGCACTCGGTTGTACCACTGGCTCGAGACCGTAGACATCACGGGCGGTGTTTACCGCAAGCTGCATAAATGGATGGGTTAAGTCGCTTCGGGCAGGCATTCCAGAAGCCTCGAGTTCGATGACTTCAACATCGGCTAAGCCAATTTTTTGTAAATGCGCTTTGACCAATTCAAGAATTTGTTTTGGGCTTTGGTCTGGCACAAGCCGAAAGTCGAGTTTTACAAAACCTTCTTTGGGTAACACGGTTTTAGAGCCAGCATCGCCGTAGCCACCGTGGAAACCATTGACATTTAAGACTGGCTCGAGGCAAAGGCGTTCAAAGAACCTTGCACCGCTTGCATTCTCGAGAAAACCCTTGATGCCATAGGCTTTGGCAAGCACTTGGGAATCATCTGGTACGTTTGCCACCGCCGTTAAATCGGCTTGACTTGGAGTGCGAACGGCATCATAAAAACCATCAATTAGAATTTTACCAGTCTCGTCGCGCATACTCGAGACTGCCTTTGCCAGTTTCCATAGTGGGTTATCCACCACCGCGCCATAACTCGAGTGCAAGTCTGAATCGGCAACTTTAGCCCGAAGCTCCAAGCAAATAATGCCTTTAAGCCCACCAATTAAAATTGGTCTGCCACTTGGGTCTACCGCGCCAAATTCCCACCAACAACCATCGGCTTTTAACTCAACCGCATGGTCACGTACAAATTCTTCTAAACTCGGGCTACCAATTTCTTCTTCGCCCTCCAGCAACCACTTGATTTTTAAGGGCAGCACGCCATTGTGCTTGGCTTTTAAGGCTCGAAGCGCTGCCAGACGCACAATAAATTCGCCTTTGTCATCCGAAACACCCCGCGCATGAAGCCGCACAATCCCGTCTGAGTCGGTGCGTTCTGTGACCTTAAATGGTTCGGATTCCCACAACTCGAGCGGTGATTCGGGTTGGACATCGTAATGATTGTAAATCAGTAAGGTTCGTGCGCCTTCACCAGCCTCGGCAACCAAGACAGGCGCAACTTTACCCGCGTAACGCTTGACCACGAAGCCTTCACGCTCGAGTAAGTCTGTTACAAAATCTGCGCCTTCTTCGAGATTGCGCCCTTGAGCGCTGACGGTTTCGATGGCAACAAGGGCGGACAGGTCTTTGTAGGCTGCTTCAATAAATTGTTGATTCACGTTTTTGATTGTACATGTTAATGGAATCTTGTGTCCTAAAAATTCTCGAGCATAACCAATTAGCCAATCACTTGCCTGTGTTGGCTGTCGTGATGGTCACAGTGACTGTGCCAGACTTACTCGAGTCTTGGGTGCTGGTGGCTTTGACGATGGTGCTGCCAGCGCTGTTGGAGGCGTTAAAAGTCATGCCTACGCCAGTGCTGGGTCCTAAAGAGCCAGCCCCACTGACAATGCTCCAAGTCACCGATTGGCTAAACCCACCTGTGCCAGTGACCACGGTGCTAAGAATGCTGGTGGAATTGATACTGATGCTACTTGGAGTGGCACTGACACTTACATTGGTGACTGTGCCACTAAATCCCGGGCAGGAAACAAGTGTGACCAAAAGAAGTAAGGCTGCGATAGACGATTTATACATCAAGACCTCCGTGTTGATTCTGGAATAAACTATACACGCATTTGTGCTTGGCACAGCCTTTAGGCAATAACATTGGCATTGTGTTCTAAGACTTTGTTATGCTGTGCCTTATGAAAATCGCAATTGTTGGTTGTGGCAATATCTCAAGTATCTACCTCGAGAATGCTGCACTTTTTAAGTCCTTTGAAATCGCTTATGTTTCAGATTTGGATTTCTCACGAGCAGAAGCCCAAGCTGCCAAGTATGGTGTCAAAGCCTTGCCGCTCGAGGATGTTTTTAGTTCGAATGCGGATGCCATTTTGAACCTGACCATTCCAGCCGCACATGGCGAAATTGCCCTCAAAGCCTTGGAAGCTGGTAAGCACATTTACAATGAAAAGCCGCTTGCGACTTTTTTAGAAGAAGCAGCGCAAATGCTCACAATCGCCAAAGCCAAGAACTTAAGAATTGGTTGCGCCCCAGATACTTTTTTAGGAGCGGGTTTACAAACGGCACGGGCTTTTATAGATGCAGGTGGAATTGGGCAACCCGTCGGAGCGAGTCTGCATATGGTTGCCACAGGACCAGACATGTGGCATCCGAATCCCAGCTTTTTTTACCAAGTAGGTGCGGGTCCGCTGTTTGATATGGGTCCGTATTACATCACGGCAATGGTGCATTTATTTGGCGCGGTCAAGCGTGTATCAGCCTTTGCTGCCCAAACCCGTTCAACTCGAGCCGACAAAGCGGGCAATACTTTTGCAGTTCATGTACCAACCCATGTGACAGCCTTACTCGAGCATCAAGGTGGTGTTTTAGTGACCCTGACCATTAGTTTTGATGCTGTCAAAGGTACAAATAAGAACATCGAAATTTATGGCTCGAGTGGTGCGTTGGTGGTCAATGACCCAAATAATTTTAGCGGGCATCTACGGCACTCCGATGGCTTGGGCGAATGGGGAAATGGGAATTGGCATGACTTAAGCATAGACCGCCCGTATGCCGAAAACTCAAGAGGAGTCGGACTGGCAGACATGGCACAAGCAATTCTCGAGAACCGCCCTCACCGAGCCAGTGGCGAATTGGCGTTTCATGTTCTCGAGGTGATGCACAGCATTCTAAACGCCTCTGAATCTGGCACAGCAATATCTATCGAAAGTAACCCAGAACGCCCAGCCTTGCTCGAGATGAATATAGATTTATAATTGTTCTTCTGGTGTGTTGACCATTGCTCCAGCCGTTCGTGCCACCGCCTCGAGCAGTTCTTGTTCTAAACTTGGCTCGAGGGCAACACTTTTGACGGCATCGGTAAAACAGGCAAACCAAGCTCTGGCTCGAGATGGCGTGATGGCAAATTTGGCATGGCGATAGCGCAACATCGGATTTCCGTAAGTCTGGTGATACAGTTGCGGACCGCCTAAAAAACCAGTCAGGAACGCCTCTTGTTTGTTCATCGTTTCCGATAGATTATCTGGGAATAATTCGGTTATGCTTGGTTCGGCTTTGACCAGCCCATAAAATACTTGAATGATTTCACGTAAACGCCCAGCCCCAATTCTCGAGTACAGGGTTTCTTGGCTTGGTAGAAAATCCGTTAAGTTCACACGCAGCAGTATGGCGTTTACAGCTTGGGCGGGGTGTCCTCGAGTTTGGGTTTCTTATTTTTACGCAGTGGGAAATTTGCCGCCAACATACCTAGAACTCCACCAATTAGGATATTTTCCCAGAATCGCACAATCACAATGCCCATTAAACTAAAGACATTCGCGCCTGATAAATCAATAAAATCAGTATCCAGTGCCACTTGACGCAAGAAAAAGCCCATCAGTTGAGCGCCCAGAAATGCAAACAATAAGCACCACAAGATAACGGGAGGACCAGAAATACGTTTACCAAGCGCTCGGCGTAACAAATAGGTCAACCCAAGCGCTCCAATAAACATCAGAAATTCAATCAGAATAATTCGTGGCATCGCTTTACAATACGCGATTTTCACTTATAAAGTTGCAACTGCCATCGGCTCGAGTCCTAATGGCACAATTTTATCTTGCACTAACTTAAAGCTCAGTCCGTCACACAAGGCAATAAAACTGGCTTTGATACTGTTGACACCAGCCCCAACGGTTGTCCATTGGTTCTGACCATCACCAAAAGTAATCAGCACCCGTACCCTTGCAGCCGTACCTTGTGAACCCTCGAGAACCCGAATTTTATAATCGAGCAATTCAACTTCACGTAAAGTTGGGTAATGCCGCTCGAGTGTCGCTCGCAGTGCCTTGTCAAGCGCGTTGACAGGACCATCGCCAAGGGCAGCCGCATGTTCACGGGTTTCACCAACAAAAACCTGAACACTGGCTTCGGCTTCGGTGTCAAATTCGGCAAAAGAATCTATTTGCGCCCTAAAAACACTGACCTTAAAGAACTCTGGTTGCCCGCGAGCTTGGCGCAGCAGCATTAGCACACTGGCATCTGCCCCTTCAAAGGTAAAACCTTCATCCTCGAGTTCTTTGAGTTTACTCACCGCTTGTGCCACCGCCGGGTCTTTGCCACTCAGTTCAATCCCGTACTGCTTGGCGGTTGCCACCAAATTACTGCGCCCAGACAAATCAGACATTAAAATTCGGCGGTGATTACCAAGACTTTCTGGGTTCATGTGTTCATATAAGCTCGGGTCTTTGGCAACGGCGCTGGCGTGCATCCCGCCTTTATGGGCAAAAGCACTTGCGCCAACCAATGCCTGATTATTTTGCGGTGTGCGGTTGGCTCTGGCATCCACAAAACGACTGATTTCGGTCAGTTTACTTAAATCTGGAATACAAGCCACCCCAAGTTTAGCCTGCATCAAACCAATAAAAGTAATTAAATTCATATTGCCAACCCGCTCACCGACACCGTTAATCGTGCCTTGAACTTGGGTCGCACCATGACGCACCGCCACCAGCGCATTGGCGACTGCCATCTCGAGGTCATTATGGGTGTGAATCCCGACTGGCACACCTAACTCGAGGGTCTGGGTCACAAAACGCGCCACTTCTTCGGGCATTACATCGCCCAAGGTGTCGCACAAGCACAAGCAGTCTGCACCTTCGCCAGCCGCCGTTCGCAGCACCTCAAGGGCATAGTTTGGATTGTGCCGAAAGCCCAAGAAAGCCAGTTCAGCATCAAAAACCACTTCGCGCCCAAGGTTTTTATAGTAACGCACCGTGTCTTTAATCATCGCTAGGTTCTGCTCTAAAGTAATACCCAATGCGTCGGTAGCATGTTTATCCCACGTTTTTGCGACCAGAGTAATGACTGGCGTTTGGCTTTCGGTCAAGGAACGCAAATTCGGGTCGTCTTCGCAGTTTAAGATGTTGCTCTGACGGGTAAAACTAAAGGCGGCGAGTTTTGCATTCTCGAGTCTGATGTCTTTCATGGCTTCAAAAAAACGGGCATCTTTGGGGTTAGAACCGGGCCAGCCGCCTTCGATGTACTGCACGCCAAAGCGGTCAAGGGCTTTGGCAATTTCGAGTTTATCCTCTAAGGAAAGATTGAAGCCTTCGCCTTGTGTTCCGTCACGCAACGTACAATCGTAAATTGAAAGAGCCACCTTTTCTAACATGCCAATCCCTCCTTTTGTTCAAGCAGCGCAGCAGTGTATCAATTTTTGAACAGTGCGATGTGTACTAAAGAACAAAGATTCTAACTAAACTCGTTACAATGCAACCATGACTTCAACCCTTCAAGACACAATCACTCGAGCCATGAGTTTTGCTTCAGAACGCCAGCACGAATATGTGACGCTCGAACATTTGCTTTGGGCGTTACTCGATGATGATGATGCCAAACTGATTTTAACCCGTTGTGGCTTAGATTTTACCAGTTTTCGCGGCGAACTGGATAATTTATTAGATGAAGCAGAACTGCTCGAGTCCGATGCACCAACCCCGACGGCTGCCTTTCATCGCACCCTGCAACGCGCCATGCTGTCCATGCGAGCCGCCGGACGCGATGCTGCCAACGGCGCAAATGTCTTGGTCAGTGTCTTTGATGAGCGCCAATCCAGAGCGCTTGGTTTACTCGAGAATTTTGGTTTAACCCGACTGGATGTAACAAGTGCGATTTCTAGGGGCGTGATGCCCAAAGGTGTACCCGCCGATTCAGACAACTCGAGCCAAGGTTTCCCAGACATGGACGAAGGCGGCGGAGTTGCTAACAATCCTCTGGATGCCTACTGCGATAACCTGACCGCCAAAGCCGAAAGGGGAGAGCTAGACCCGTTAATTGGTCGAGCAACCGAACTCGAGCGGGTGGTACAAGTATTATCAAGGCGCTTAAAAAACAATCCCTTACTGGTTGGCGACCCTGGTGTGGGCAAAACCGCGATTCTCGAGGGTTTGGCGCAGAGAATCATCAGTAAAGAAGTCCCAGAAAAACTGCTTGGTGCAGAATTGTTTGCGCTTGATATGGGCGCACTGCTGGCTGGAACGCGATTTAGGGGTGACTTTGAAGAACGCCTAAAAGCCGTCATGAACGCGCTACAAGCCCATCAAAACGCGATTTTATTTATAGACGAAGTGCATACTGTGGTTGGTGCAGGGGCGGTCAGTGGCTCGAGTATGGATGCCAGTAATATTCTCAAACCCGCCCTGACCAGCAAGTTAAAGTGTATTGGTGCAACCACTTACGGTGAGTACAAAGGTTTTGAAAAAGACCGTGCCTTATCGCGCCGCTTCCAAAAAATAGATATTCCCGAACCTAGCCGCGAAGACAGCATTGCGATACTCGAGGGCTTACGTTCAAGATTTGAAACCCATCACGGATTAAAATATGCCCCAGAAGCGCTTGTCAGAGCCGTGGATTTGGCGGCACGACACTTAGCCGACCGCAAACTCCCAGACAGCGCCATAGATGTGATAGACGAAGCGGGTGCAGCCCAGAGCCTCAAGCCCAAGAAAGACCGAGCCAGAGTGATTTTGGAAACGCATATCGAAACTGTGGTGGCAAAACTGGCGCGAATCCCAGAAAAAACCGTTTCTAAAGATGATGCCAATGTACTGCAAAATCTCGAGCAAACCCTAAGTAAAGAAGTCTACGGGCAACAAAAAGCTGTGGCAAACGTTGTGGTAGGTATTAAACTGGCACGGGCTGGATTGCGCGACCCCATAAAACCAATTGGTTCATACCTCTTTGCTGGTCCGACTGGGGTTGGCAAAACCGAATTGGCAAAGCAACTCGCCAAACAACTTGGAATTCATTTCCTGCGTTTTGACATGTCCGAATACCAAGAAAAACACAGCATCAGTAGGCTTATTGGCGCACCTCCGGGTTATGTGGGATTTGACCAAGGTGGCTTACTGACCGATGCGGTCTATCAAAACCCGCACAGTGTTGTGCTGCTCGACGAAATTGAAAAAGCCCACCCAGACTTATTTAGTTTGCTCTTGCAGGTCATGGATTACGGAAAACTCACTGACCACAACGGTAAAAGCATAGATTTTCGTAGCGTCATTTTAATCATGACCACCAATGCGGGAGCAGCCGAAGCCTCGAGCAACGCGATAGGTTTTACGGGCGGAATCAACAACGCTGCCTCGGATGACGCAATCAAACGCCTTTTCACCCCAGAATTTCGCAACCGTTTAGATGCGATTATGCCATTTAATCCACTTTCATCTGAGGTCATGAGCGGTATTGTCGAGAAATTCATCCGTGAACTCAGCACTCAATTGCTCGAGAAGAACATCGAAATAGAAGTAGATGAAGCGGCTAAAGCATGGCTTGGCAAAAAAGGCTATGACAAACTTTTTGGCGCAAGACCACTGGCGCGGGTTCTCGAGGAACACCTGAAAAAACCACTGGCAGACGAAATTCTCTTTGGGAAACTTAAAAATGGTGGGCAACTTAAGGTTAGTTTTGTAGACGAGAAATTGGTTTTTAACATCAAGTGAACTCACTGGTAGCAAATTCTCGAGTCGTTGTGCCTTGCCCTCGAGAATGCTGTTCAGGTCTGCTCGAGAAACAAACGGGATTGCTACAATTAAGTAGATAATCAGTACAATTAGACAGAGACCTTGAGCGAAGACATCTCCATCGCTTTGTTTGGTAATATGGGTCATGAAAAAAATCATGGTCTTTATCGCCTTCATTCTTAGTTCAGCACTTGCAGGACCCAGTGATAACACCCTTGTGATTGGCACAAGCCAGCAGCCTTCGGCGATGGATCCATTTGTCAATACTCAAGCCATTACAGGTGAGGTACTTGGGTTCTTGTTCGCGGGGCTGACCTATTTTGATTTTAACGGAGTCTTGCGCCCAAACCTTGCTGAGCGTGTTCCATCCGAGGAAAATGGTGACTTGCTGTTACAGCGCGATGCCAAAGGCAATGTGGTGGCTCAAAAAATACGCTGGCGCATCCGCCCAGATGCCAAATGGTCAGATGGTAGACCAATCAGCAGCGAAGACTTTCGCATGACTTTTGAGATTTATTCTGACCCACAACTCGAGGTTGCAGTCCGTCGAGACTCGCCCAAGACTTTTAAGGTGATAGACGACCGCAGCTTTGAACTCGAGTACGACCCCACCCAAATTGTTTGCCACTTCCAACTTGGGTTTCGTGCCAAATTATCTACCACCAGCCCATGTGGTCAAACCGATTTGGCAACGAGCCAAAGGGCTGGCAAATGGCAAAAGCACCGATGAGCAACGCGAGATTATGCGCCGTGAATTTCTTGGACACAAGTTCTTTACCAATAAAGGCGGTCCAGTCGTCACCAGTGGTCCGTTTCGCTTAAGCCAATGGCGAGCCGACCAAAGTTGGACATTGGTTCGCAACCCCAACCACTGGAATAACAATCCTACAGGGGTTGACCGCGTGATATACCGCTATTTCCGCAGTACCGATGTCCTACAAGTCGCAGCCATCGCCAACCAAATAGATGCGACCTCGAGTGGCGGACTCAGTGCCAGCCCCAGCACGGTGGAAACCCTTCGCACTTTAGGCGGGAACTTTGGAATTTACTTGCCCAATGCTGCCCTATGGGAACATATGGAAATCAATGTCTTTGCCGAAGAAGTCCCCGAAGTCGCCGCCTTACAACTTCAGGATAAACGTACCCGCCATGCACTGATGTACGCCATGGATCGCCAGACTGTGGCTAGTCAGTTGCGAGCAGGAACAGCCAAAGTCACCAACAATGTGGTCAATTCGGCTGCCAGTATCTACAGCGATATGGGTTTCAAAACTTACGGCTATAATCCCGAACGCGCCAAGCAACTGCCGGCAGAATTGGGGTGGAAAGTTGGTTCTGATAACATTCTCGAGCGAACACACCAAGGCAAAACCGTCAAATTTATTCTCGAGTACATCACCACGGCAGGTAATTCTATCCGAGAACGTGACCAGTTGTTCTACCGAGAAAACCTTCGCAAAGTTGGCATAGATGTCCGAATTCGCAACTCACCAGTCAGTATCTTGTTCGAGAACGAATTTATTGGTGAAGCCAACAAAGGCAAATGGAAAGGTATCTTTCAGTTTGCTAATTTTCAGCAACCACTGACCGAAGACATGGGTTCGTTTGTCTGCGACGACCCAAGCACCCTTACACCTCGAGACAACTTGGGTATTCCAGAAAACAATTATGCTGGCACAAACGTGGGTGGCTGGTGCAATGCTGAATATGACCGACTTTGGGATGCTTCCCGACGCGAATTCAACCCTGAAAAACGTAAACAGCATTTGGTTGCCATGCAAAAAATCTGGAATGAAGAACTTCCCGCCCTACCACTTTACGAGCGCACCAATTTGTTTATTGCCCGTCGCGGGTTACGCAACTACACTTGGAATGCCGCCAGTGTCTATCCCAGCGCTTATGCCTGGCAGATTGGTTGGGCGCAGCGTGGTCAAAAAGAAATCATTGCCATGAAGTAGTTAGTCTTTGACTGTAGCCACTTTAAGATACGACTCAAGCCGTCCACACTGTTCGGCATAGGCTTCGCCTTGGGCAAATTTTTGGGCAAAAGCCACAGGGTCATCCTCGAGCAAACGTGATTGCTCGAGGTAAACCATTGCCAAATCCCAAGGCAATTTTTTATAGTCTGCCAGTCGCTCGGCTTTCTCAAGATACTCTTTGGCTTCTTGTGTCTGACCAAGCAAACGTAAAGCCCGAGCAAGATTGATTTCACAGTGAACCCCTGCATTTAAGTCTAAAGCATCGGCAATATCAACACAACGCTTCAAAATTAGAACCGCTTCTTCAAGCAGGGCTATGCGTTGTTTACCTTTTTTTTCACGCGCCAACTGCACCAGTGTTGTTCCGATGTTCTCGAGTTGGCAAGTTGCTGCCCAACGCCAATCGGCAAGCAAATAATACTGATAGGCTTGGACAAAATGCTTGCGCTGAACCTCGAGTTGCTTGCCCGATGTACTCATGGCAAGCCCAAATTCTATTGCTCCCAATTCACGGTAATGATGTGGCTCGAGCAGCCTAGCCGCTTGTTCGTAGAGCAATCGCGCTTCGCGTTTGGTGGCATACTTGTACATATGCCGCGCCACTTGGCAGTACACCCAAGCTCTTGTTTCTGGGCGCACTGGCTCGAGTTGGCGCAGGCGTTGCTGCAACTGCGTAATGGCATTGTAAGAGCTTTCTTGATTGCCAATATACGATTCAATCATGGTCAGCAACGACCAAACCCGCAATTCAAAATCGGGTAGCAATTCATGGGTCAAAGCCAAACGTGCAAATTTATCAGCTTCATCAAAAATACCCCGTTCAAAATAACTTTGTGCTATCAACATCAAACGCTGTCCTTCGTAAGCATCGGTATCGAGCAGAATAGTGGTACGGAAACCCAACCATCTTCGCAGTTCATCGGTCTCAAGGTCGCACTGTACCTCGAGTGAGCCAAACAACATAAAAGATTTGGTTTGCTGCTCAGGAGGAGAAACCACCACATCTAAACCATGCTTGCGCCATTTGTTCAGTTGTCGAAACACACTTGTGCCAATCGAAGTCAAGGCGGCGCGGTGCCAATCGGGTAGGGTTTGAATATCAGAAACTGATGCAAAGCCTTTGCCCTCAAGACGATGCAGCACCAGCAGCGCCATAAACTCGAGCCAATGACGATTAAGTTTATAAACGTTCTCCGTAAAGATAATTTGCGAGTCTCGAGTATTCAAAAAGAATCTTGATAACATTTGATAATAGATTCTGCCACAAACGGGCTTGCAAAAAACGTGATGCCAAGACACAATGGGGGCAAGCGAAGTCTGGGTAGCAAAAACATATTTTTCTGATTGGGGGTTAGGTACATACCAACCTGCAAGTGAGTTTCGGCATTGCCGCTACTAGCTTAGGGATTTGGTAAGGGAGATTTTGGGACTTGGAATTAAAAAACGCCTCGAGATGGAAATGAGTAGAAATAGAATCGCCAAGGACACAAAAGTGGTGTTTTCACCAGTCCCTAAATCCGCTAATTTCGCCAAAAGTGGTGTTTTCACCAGTGTCTTTTTCGACAAAATCCTGATTTACTAATCCGCTAAGGGGGTCTCGAGTCGGTCGGGACTTGAGACCCCCCGCCAAAAAAAAGGGGGAAGTGTGGTCACAATAAAAGTTATCAACAGTCGGACAGGCAACCCAGCCGAGGGTGCGGCGGTGGCGGTGTACCAAGGAATGTTTAACAGTTGGGGTAAGGACGGGCGCACTGACCGCAATGGCGAAGTGAATCTGGACGTTGCATCGGGCGAGTTCAAAGTGACGGTAGGCAAGTTTTATACCCAAAACCCTAACTACTGGTCAAAAGTAGGTACTTAACGTCGCTCACAATAAAAAGTAAGAATAGTGGCTACATCACTCCACCACGAGGAAGGTAGCCATATGAAGCATAAACCTGTACAACAAGCCTTGCAACCCCATTTCAAACTTG
>JANNVX010000092.1:0-2221 GCA_031414595.1 Deinococcales bacterium | reverse complement strand
AATATCTGGCGTAAAATCAAAGGATTTTTGATGCCGCGTCGTTGTTATGACTCACTGACTGAATTGCGGGCTGCTTTGATGGTAGCGTTGACAGCAATTGGAGGTGTCATTATCTGATTGTTACACGGGAAGCACTTAGTTACAGGACAGACACAGGGGTGTCTTGACCATATACGCGCACCTTCGGGCATGGTCGCCTGTCCCTACAGTCATGGCATGAAAGATGCGTGAAGTAGGGGCGAACCCCCGTGTTCGCCCTGTTTTTCCATTCACGCTCTAATCACCGTTTGAAGACTTTGACCCCAAGAAATTTTTGATAAGCAATTAAGCGTTCTGGCTCGAGTTTTTTATTGCGAATGGCTTTCTGCACCATACAGCCAAATTCGGTGCTGTGGGTACATTTACGATATTTGCACTCGGCGGCGAGGCTTTCGATGTCCGAAAAATCGGTTTTTTCGCTATCCCAGACGGCTATTTCTCTTAAACCGGGATTGTCCACCAATAAGCCGCCATTGGGGATAAAATACATCGTTCGAGCCGTGGTGGTGTGCTGACCAAAGTGTTCGGTTTGGACATCGGCTGTGACGGCAGCCATTCGTCCTAAAATTCGGTTGGTCAGGGTGGATTTACCAACCCCCGACGAGCCAATCAGGGCTATCGTTTGCCCGACTCGAAAAAAGGGTGTGAGTTGCTCGAGACCAAATCCGTTAAAGGCACTAAGCGCAAAAACCGTTAGGCTCGAGTCAATGGTTTTGACTTGATCAAAAAAAACTTGAATATCCGAAACCAAATCTGCTTTGTTGAGAATAACCACAGCTTCAGCCCCACTGTTCTGTACCGCGCTGACATAACGAGTTAATCTGGGTAGGTTAAAATCATCGTCTAAGCCACTGACAATAAATACCGTGTCTACATTCGCCGTCATGACTTGTTGGGTACTGGCTTTGGGGCGCTTGCTTGTACCGCCATGAACTGCCCTCGAGAATTCAGACTGCCGACTTAAAATCTGAACGATTTGTAGCGTGTCTGCCGATTGCTGCACCACTACCCAATCACCAATCACGGGCATGATTTTATTTACACCATGCAGCAAAATACCCGGCAACATGGCGGTTTCGGCACTATTTTCGGTCTGGATTCTAAAGGTGGTGCGGTCAACCCCAATCACTCGAGCCGGTTGAGTGGTCATTTCTGGGTGTAGCTCCACGAATTTTTGATAATCGGACATAAAAAAATCATTCCAACCCAAGTCGAGTAATGCTTGATTCATGTTGTGTGCCGTGGCAAAATTTTCTTAAACATGGGCTAAGAATACCAGCAAATTTGAGTCTCGAGATGCTTTGGTGCAAGATTACAAAAACTCGAGTACAATGGCATTATGAAAAATCTTTGGGTTTTGGTTGGTGTGGCACTTCTGGCTTCTTGCGCTCCTGCTGTCTCGAGCAAACCAAAAATTTGTCCGCCAGAACTCAGCACGCCGATTCTTTCTACCAGTCTCACCCCAGATACCGAACCAGATTCGTTTTGTTTTTCGGATGTGATAGATGCCGAGCCAGACACTTCAAAAACCATTTACTCCAACATTATTACTGTACGCGGTATCAATCAAGTTGTGCCAATCAAAGCCAGTCATGGCACGACCATCTGGGTCAATGACCAGTACCTCGAGTATTTTTCGGAAAGTTCGACCCTTAAAACCGTTAAGGCTGGCGATAAAGTTCAAGTTCTGGTTAGTGCCAGTAATCTGCGAAACACAGAAACGGTCGCAATTATTTCAATAGGTTCGGTCTCGAGTACCTTTAGTGTCACCACCAAGCGCTAATGCTCGAGTCGCTTGTTATGATTCTGTTATGATTCTGTTATGATTTTTGCGCCGCAAATACTCGAATCTCCAGAACTACAAGCATTGCTCTTCCAAGCTGGGTTTCTACGTCAAGAAGTGCTACTGACCCCACTCAATCCACGCTTAGAACTCGAGTTGCAATTTAATACCAGCCTACAAGCCACCCATCACAGTACCGCCATCGAAGGCAACCCTTTGACACTCGAAGAAGTACGGCAATTACTCAGTGGAAAGCCACTAAGTGCATCGTCGGATAAGGATATAAGCTATACTTGTGAATACCAGAATTTTGTTTGTCAAATTAAGTAAAAAACAGCGTTCTCAACTTTTGCATCTGACTAAAAAAGGTAAAGCACCACCTCGAGTCGTCAGACGAGC
>JANNVX010000091.1:0-13395 GCA_031414595.1 Deinococcales bacterium | reverse complement strand
AATATCTGGCGTAAAATCAAAGGATTTTTGATGCCGCGTCGTTGTTATGACTCACTGACTGAATTGCGGGCTGCTTTGATGGTAGCGTTGACAGCAATTGGAGGTGTCATTATCTGATTGTTACACGGGAAGCACTTAGTTGACCGTTGAATGAGTAGTAAATGCTCATTTCTGTTTTTCTTTCCTCTTTTCTACAAATCTATTCCATGCTTGCACTTTTGAAGGTACAATGCGAAAAACCAAATAACTATTCATCGTCTCGAGATTGCTAAACGCGCCTTCGATTTTTCCTTTGGTGGCAATGGCAGCAAATTCTTTGATTAAATCTTCGGTGTCATTAAACAATGTTCGGTGGCAGTTGCCGAAGTCATCAAAAACAAGTTTTGTGTGGGTTACGTAAAGCGGAAATGAATTTTTGGCATTGATTCTGAAGACGCTTTTTTCATGGCTGATGAGTTTCTGATACGCATTTTCGGCTTCTTCGGTTGTGCCGAAAGTCAAACTACCAGTGTAATGATAAAAAATTTGGCTGTTCATATTATTGACCCAATCCGAAGAATCTTTGCTTCTATTGGGAATGAAGCGCAGTACAAAGGTTTCGGCAGCCTCGAGATTGCCACTTACTGCTTGGGCTTGGATTTTTTGTAAAAGCCGCTTGGTTTTCTTGAAAATAGCAACATTGCCGCCGCAATGCGCGTCTATGCGTAAGTATTTGCCATCAAAAACAATCTGTCTTTTGTCGCCATCAAAAACAATTTGATTGGCTGAAAACTTGGTAAATATCGAATTTGTAGTATCGGTTAAAAGCATTTTGCAAGCTGCACGAGCCGCTTCTTCGTCGGCAAACTCGAGTTCGCCTTTGAACCGATACGACTTTTGTGGTTTGGTGTGGTTTCGGTAGACTTCTGTGCCTGAAACCGAGTACGTTCGCCAACTCCACATTGCATCTTCGCCGTCACCTTCGTCTATTTTAACGATACCAACCTTTGCATTTTCGGCAACTTCGCTAATAATATCGTTGGTTTTTTCGCAAGTGGTATAAGAGGAAAAGTTACCATCTACCTTAAATGTAATCGTGTCCCCTGCCAGCTTAAGTTCTTCGGGGAAATAATGAAACCGATTATCTTCTCGAGTGATCAAAATGTCATAATTTTTTTTGGCTTCTGATTCGTTTTCAAACCGAAAATAACCGTAGCACCGATAATACATACTCATGACTTATACCTCCGCAAAAAGTAGGTAATGCCCTTTTTCCATGGCTTCTCTAAAAAACGCTTTGATACCGTCAATATCGCTCAGGTAGCTTTCAAATAGACTGTCAACCAGAACAGTGCCTCGACGGTCTGTGACTTGCCCGCCGATATTTTTGGCTTTTATCCCTTCAATGGTTGCGGATTCAAGTTCTTTAACCATTGCTTTGACTTGTGATGGCGGGATAACCCAAAGGTCATTGCCGTTATAATCAAAGAGGTCTAAATCTGCCCATTCGCTGTCAATGTTTTTGGCTGTTTTTACAAAACCAGCTTCACGCATAATAGTAATGTAGGTTTCAATTCCTTTGTCAAAATCGTAACTTTCGACTTTCCAACGCTGGCTTTCGTCTTCGCAATCGCCAAGAATAAAAGCTAAATTTTCGTTATCGGCTCGTACCTTTTTCATTATCTTAGGCTCGAGTGAATACGCATTTGTCATTACACCCATAATCTTCTCCTTAACCTGTTGCGAATATCAGATAATTCCCGTCAGTCGCAGCTTTTTGTAAAAACGCTTTGAAGTTTTCGATGTTCTCAATGTAATAATCATAAAGTTCTTCAGGAATCATTTCGCCGTAATAATCTCTTACACCACCTTTCAAACCCCATTTTTTTAGGCTTTCCGAGCTTGCACGGGCAATATCGCCAGCCACAAACTTGACCTCTTTTGGCTTGACCACCCAAACATCATAATCGGGATATTTCCAACAATTTTGATGATTTAACCGGTTGCGTGTGCGCGGATAGCATTTGCCAATAATGCGGATTTTTTCTTCCCAGCTTTTGTCAAAACCGTAGCTTTCAAACCTCCAGTCTTTTTGTGCTTGAAAAATCTTTTCCAAGTGTTTTTTATAACCCTGAATTTTTCGCATTACTTCAGGTGGAATCGAGTAGGCTGTGGTTAATACTCCCATCGTTGGTCTCCTTATGTTTCAGATTTCCCGTGTTGGTTTTGAAGCTATTCTTGATGTGGGAAAGGATTCAATTCAAGCGATCCGAGCAACAAGGCTGGACCAACCCTTCGTGCCGCCTGTGGTGCATTAGGGTCATTGCCTTGCTCGAACAGCAGCAGCCCACTGGCTTTGACAGCTTGGTTGTTGTAACGCTCGAGTTCTTCTGGTGGGCGCTGAGATTTCTCGTGCCACAAAGGAAAGATAAAGATGATCTTGCCATCTTTGAGTGTTAGCTTGGCTTTTTCGGTTAGCACCAAAGGCGAATCTGAGCGGGCGCTTTGGCGTAAAGATAGGCGCTGGTATTGCCCGTAAACAATCACCAGTTGTCCGAAGTACAAGGCAATATCAGTTTCGTACAAAACAAGTGGCATTGGCGAAGATAGGCGCTGCATAGGTCATTTCTCCAATGGAATAACTTGTACGGCTCGAGTCAAAACGGTGCGAGAAGTTTCTTGTCCGCTCGAGCCAGAAAACGCCACAAAACCATTCGCACCACAATCCACTTGAACCCTGCGCCCATCACTGAGGTTCACTTGTGTAGTGCTTGTAAAATCCACGCTCGAGACTGCTCCTGCCATGCTCAGTACGCTCTGAATTCGTTGCATACCAACTTGTGTTTGGCTTAACTCGAGCCTAAACCCAGAACCAACGGCGGTTTGAGTGGCGTTCAAGCCAGCTTGCCAGAAAATTTGTAAACCTGCACTGCTAGCAGAATTGCCTGAAATACTGGCTTGAGTAGGCAAAGGGAAGCGCAAAGTTGCGGTTTGTGCCGCGTTACTATTTGCCAATTCGCCTTGGTCGCACAGCACCAGTACATTGGGTTTAAGCCAAATCACTTGCCGCTCGAGTTTGACATTTTGATTGCTGTACAACGTACCTTGATTGGCGTTCAGGTACAGTAATTCTGGGGTGTTTTGCAATGCCACCAATGCCGCGCTCGAGTCTGGACGCTCAGAAGGTGTAAATGCTCCGAGTTGCAAACTGGCGTGCATATTCATGCCTTGTTCGATCCCACTGGGTAAGTTCATGTTTAGGTCATGCACTAGCCATTGGTTCTTAAAGAACAGTACCGATAAACCATCCTGATGGGCGTGGGATTGGGTGTACGCCCCTGCCATGAATCCGAGCCAAGTGGCATCTGAATTCCAATCTGAACGGGCGAAAACATGACCCGTGCCTGATGCGTGATAAACCGTGTTCAGATTGATTGGGGACGTACTGCTGGTGTTTTCGTACAAGAAATCCCAAATAAAATTGTAATTGTAGCGCATCCGCCCTATCGCCAGATCGTTCACACCAACTCGAGTCGTCATGTTTGGTAATTCGGCATTGACTCGAGCCGCCAGAGCGGTATTTGGGTACAAGGCACTTAAAGTCAGCAGCAATTCACGGTGATAATCAAAAAACCGGGCTGTTTCGTCCCTGGCATGATCGCCTATCGGAGCAAGACGGTCGTTGCTGGGTGTAATCGCATGAAGTGTGTACGCCATGGTGTCAAAGGCATGAGGGGTTAAATCGGCAAGTCGTTCACCAGTCGAGCGTTCCCAGAAATAATACAAACGAAATAAATTCTTCATTGCTGTGCCGTACCCTGTGCCTTCTCTCGAGCCGCCACCTTTAAGCTGAGCAGCAAAGATTGGGACAAGTTCGTTTTGTATTTTGGTGGTGCGAAAAAATGCTCGGTACGCCATGATTTCAGGGTCTTCGTCGCCGGCTGCGAGTGCCAGTAGCATCGTGGCTTGCAAAAATGAATAGTAATAATTGTTCACAGGGTCATTGACACTCCAGCCAGACCACGGATGCGCCCCAAGCGTCCCTTTCCAAGCGTTGCTACTTGCCCCCCAATTGGCTTGGGTATGATTCCAAACATTCCAAACAGCTTGTTTAGCGTAATTGCGCCAATTTAGGCGCTGTACGAGGCTGAGTGTATCAAAACAAAAATCATAAGTCAGCATCAGGTTTCCAACAATTTCACCAATCTCGAGGTAACTGTCTCCAGCCACACTGGCGCGTTGCCCTGCACTGGTGCGTGTGGCTTCACTGGTCAGCCATATTTCGCCTCGAGTCACGGCATCGGTGCAGTACCGTGCTTCGCCAGTTAATTGTCCAAATAAAGCTGACCACCAACCCTCATAGCCGTAAATATTCGCACCACTCACGGCTCTGTCTACCATTTCCTTAAATCGTGTCGTCGCTGCATCTGGGGCGACTAATTTTTGTTGTAAACGGTTTTTCTCGAGCGAATTCAGTAGAACTTTTGGATGCAAATCCGAGCTAAGGCTTGGAGCTTGTACAGGTGGCGGATTTGGCGGTTGACACGCCATTAGAAAAAATATGATTAAGAATATACGCTGCACGTTCACCTCGAAAAATAGGGTCTAAGACTTTTATTGTATGCCTCCCAAGTAGTTATGCTGCGATATTTTGCACACCGTTTGCTCGAGAACCTTAAGTAATTATCTACCCAATGTGGTCACACTTTGGTTATTGTATGGGTTAATTTATACCGAGGCTGGGTATAGCACTTTTTTTCATTTCTCTGCTTTTAGGTGTTATGCTATTTACATATGAATACTGCCCAAATCCGAGTTCTCGAGTTACACGAAATACTTAACCGTGCCAATATCGCCTATTACGAACAGGATAATCCAGACTTGTCCGACGCTGAGTACGATATTTTAATGCGTGAATTGCGGAGTCTCGAGGCTGCCAACCCAGATTTGGTATCTCCAGATAGCCCAACTCAACGGGTCGGTTCTGCCACCAAAGACCGTGCGCTATTCGAGCCGATTAAGCACCCAACGCCAATGCAGAGCTTAGACAATGCCTTTGGGTTGCCAGATTTAGAAAATTTTGAGGAACGCCTAAATAATGTCATGGGTGTCAAGGGAATACAACGGCAATACACCTGCGAACTCAAAATTGATGGATTAGGAATTAACCTTTTGTACAAGGCTGGCAAACTTCAATGGGCGGCGACTCGAGGTGATGGCGAAACTGGCGAGGACATGACCAAGAATATCCTGACCATCCCAAGTATTCCGCAAACCCTGTCCGAACCAGTTGACCTTGAGGTGCGCGGCGAAGTGTTCTTGTCCCGTGCCGAATTTGCCCGAATTAACGTCGAACTCGAGGCAAAGGGTGCAGCCCCATTTAAGAATCCTAGAAACGCAGCTTCGGGCAGTTTGCGCCAAAAGGACACTGCAACCACGGCTTCGCGTAATCTCAAAGCCTATTTTTATGCTTGTGGCGATTTGCGTCATTTGGGTGTGACCACGCAAAGTGGGCTGCTCGAGAAATTCAAAGCGCTGGGTTTGCCAATCTCGCCAGATTACGCAGTGGTGGATGGCGTGGCTGGCATCGAAGCCTACCATGCCAAAATGACGGCAGCCCGAGCCACCCTCGAGTTTGATGCCGATGGCAGTGTGGCTAAAATCGAGGAATTGCGCTTGCAAGAAGAACTCGGGGCAACAGGGCGAGCGCCACGCTGGGCAATTGCTTATAAATTCCCAGCCGAAGAAGTCCTGACCAAACTACGCGAGATTACGGTGCAAGTTGGGCGGACGGGTAAAATCACGCCAGTCGCCGAACTCGAGCCTGTTTCACTCGAGGGCAGTACGGTTTCGAGGGCGACACTACACAACCAAGATTTTATTGATGGCTTGGGCTTACACATTGGTGATACAGTCGTGATTCGTAAAGCTGGCGGTGTCATTCCCGAAGTGATGCGGGCTGTGACCGAAGCAAGAGGGGCAAGTGCAATACCTTGGGTTTTTCCGACCCATTGCCCAAAATGCAATTCGGTATTAACTCGAGAAGGCGCACATCATTTTTGTGGAAATGACTTGTGTCCAGCCAAGGTTTTTGAAGGTATCAGGCACTTTGCCAGCCGCGACGTAATGGATATTCAAGGACTGGGTGATGAACGGATTTCTCAATTGCTCGATGCTGGGTTGGTGCGTGACATTGCCGATTTGTACAGCCTCGAGTTAAAAGCGGTTTCGGCGTTAGAGCGCATGGGCGATAAAAGCGCAGTTAAACTCTTGGAGCAAATAGAAGCCAGTAAAAAACAGAGTCTAGCAAGAGTGATTTATGGTCTTGGGATGCCACTGATTGGTGATAAAGTCAGCACCATTCTCGAGCGCAGTTTCCCAAATATGTCAGCGATTCAAGCTGTCACCGAGGCACAACTGACTGGAATATCTGGCTTAGGCGGCACAATTATCCAGAATTTACTGGCTGGACTGGCTTCGCCGCGTGTTCAAGACCTGATTGCACGACTCGAGTCGGCGGGTGTAAACATGAGCAGCAATGCCAAACCGATTGGCACGGCACTGGCAGGAATCTCATTTGTGATTACTGGCACACTGACCAAATCCCGAGATGAAATCCAAGCCCAACTCGAGCAAGCAGGGGCGCGGGTTACTGGTAGCGTTACCAAAAAAACCAGTTATTTACTGGCAGGGGAGAGCGCTGGTTCTAAACTCGAGAAAGCAGGAGAACTTGGGGTCAAAGTCTTATCCGAAACCGACCTTGAAGCGCTGCTGCTCGAAAAAGGTGTGGCATGAGCGCACCAGATTATTGGGAAAAAGCCAAAAAAGAACTTAGCAAAGCCGATCCAGTCATGAAAAAAATTATTGGATTGTATAAAGGCGAAGCCATGCAGCGCCGCAACGATGCTTTTTATACTTTAATGCGTGCCATTGTTGGACAGCAAATCAGTGTGGCGGCTGCCGATTCTATTTTTAAGCGACTCGAGACTGGAATTGGTGGTATGACCGTGCAGAATGCTGCGCTTAAAACCCCCGAGGATTTTAGGGGATTTGGTTTAACGCGCCAAAAAAGTTTGTATGTCACCGATTTAACACAGTATTTTCTCGAGACCAATCCCACCCAAGCCAAATGGGACAGCATGACCGATGAGGAAATCATTAAAGACTTGGTACAGATAAAAGGTATTGGACGCTGGACGGCTGAAATGTTCTTAATGTTTCATCTGCAACGCCCAGATGTTTTACCGCTTGGTGATTTAGCGCTTGTCAAAGCCATGTACAAGTATTACAACAATAACCAAAAACTCGAGACCAGCGCCATGCTGGGGCTTGCCCAGCCTTGGCAACCGTGGCGCACTGTGGCAAGTTGGTATTTGTGGCGCACCTACGATATTGAAGCCATCAATTACTGAGGCTTGGCATCCGAATCACATTGGGTTGCCAATCCACCAAACTCTGGACTTCGCCGTAGAGGTCGTACTCGTCAGCATCTTCGATCAGTACCATCACCAAGTCCCCTATTTTAATTTGCCCTGCAAAAGCACCAGCCGCAATCATCACTGTGCCGTCTATACCAGGGGCATCACCTTTGGAACGCCCTATCAGTTTTGTGCCAGCCATATCGCCGTCGTCATCGTTGTATTCGTCTACGATACACTCGAGTACCCGCCCAATTTTGGCTTGGCTTTTTTCTAAAGAAATTTCTTGTTGGACTGCCATCAAGCGCTCTAAACGCTCGAGTTTAATGTTTTCTGGGACATGATTTTCTAATTTGTTGGCATCGGCTTCATCTACCGGCGAATAGGTAAAGCAACCCACGCGGTCAAGTCTGGCTTGGCGGATAAACTCGAGCAACATTTCAAAATCACTTTCGGTTTCTCCGGGAAACCCGACAATAAAAGTGCTGCGTAAAACTATTTCTGGGCAGATTTCACGCCAGCGCAAAATCGTTTCTAATTGTTTACCAGCCCCCGGGCGGCGCATGGCTTTGAGAATTTTTGGACTGGCGTGTTGCAAAGGCACATCCAAGTACGGCAGGATTTTCCCTTGCGCCATCAGCTTGACAATGTTTTCGATGTGCGGGTATGGATAGACATAATGCAGCCTGACCCAAGCGCCAAGCTCACCGAGCTTTTGGCACAAATCCACCAAATGGGCAACCACTTCTGCCCCTTGGTATTCGGTCTTCCGATGCCGAATATCCACCCCATAAGCACTCGAGTCTTGGGAGATGATTAAAAGTTCTTTTGTGCCACTCGAGACAAGGCGGTACGATTCGTATAAAATCTCACTTGCGTCCCTCGAGACTTGTAAACCACGCAGCTTGGGAATAATGCAAAAGCTACAGGTATGATTGCAGCCTTCGGCAATTTTGACATAGGCGTAGTGCTTGGGCGTCAGTTTGACCCCTATCGGTAAAAGCTGGGTAAACGGATTTTGGTCTGGTGGGATTTCTTTGTGCAGTGCCTTCATCACGCCTTCAATGTCGCCAGCCCCAGTCACCGATAAGACATTGGGGTGTCTGGCTTGAATCGTTTCTGGGCGTTCACCGAGGCAACCCGTGACAATCACTTTGCCGGTATGTTCTAAGGCTTCGCCAATTGCACTTAAGCTTTCTTCGATGGCTGGGGTGATAAAACCGCAAGTATTGACCACCACCACATCGGCATCTTCATAACTGGCGGAGACCTCGTAACCCTCTGCCCGAATTTGGGTCAGGATTCGTTCTGAATCAACTAAGGCTTTGGGGCAACCAAGACTGACAAAACCAACTTTTTTTGCAACGGATACGTTCATAGAAAAACCTCAATAAAAAGAGCTACTAGCCCGATGGCTACCAGCTTACCGTAAAACAAAACCAATTTTAGAACGAAAACGCCCTAAGGCAACTTAACCGTAACTGGGCTGCTGCCGCCTAAACGCTCACGGGTCACACCACCAACCACGGCACTGACGACACTGGGTTGCCCAAGGCGCACTTCGATGGGCGGTGTAAACTCGAGTCTATCGCCCGGTTTGGGCTGTCCTTCATAGATAATTTTGCCGCTTGCATCGCGCACCCGAGTCCAAGAACTGCCACGGTACACCAGTTGCACCTTGCCACTGGTTGCAATTGGTGTACTCGAGACAAGGCGCTCCAAGGTCACACTTAGGTTGGTGTCGGCTAACAAATCTTTGGTGCTGACATACGGTTTATAGCCAGCCTTAATCACCCGCAATTCGCGGTTTGGGCGGCTCGAGACCACCGCATCTTTGAGTGGGGTTGTGCCAATGTTGTACTTGTCTATTTGCACGGTTGCGCCGCTTGGTACACTCAAAACACTTAAGCGCACCATCTCAGATTGGGTTGGACTGGGGTCTGGGGTGATAATGGCAACCGTGCTTGGTTTATTTGAAGTGTTACTGCGCGGCAGGATTCGCCCTTGGGCTAAGAAAAAAGCCAACAGACCAATGATAATTAAACCCAAAAAGCCAAGAATCCAAGGCACATAATTGGTTCGTGGAATGTCTTCTTGGCGAATCACTGGCGCAGATTCGATGACGGTACGCACCGCACTTCGCGCCAAGGTGGGCGAACTGGCATTGGCAGCAATTCGTTCATACGCCGTCACAAAAGGTTCTGGGGCAAGCCCGACAATTTGGGCAAACTTTTGAATGTATGAGCGGGTGTAAATCATTTCTGGCAGGGATTCATAACGTCCAGCTTCGATTTGCTCGAGTAAACTTGGGCGCACTTTAAGGCGCTCGGCAATTTCTTCTAAAGTCATTCCTTTGGCTTCTCGAGCCTCTTTTAGTAGGGGTGCGAGGTTATCGCGGGTGATGTTCAAACGACCAACTAAATTATCTTCTTTCATATCGCCTCGAGTCGGACAGCAACTAACGCCACGGCAATCTCTCCCGCGAGCCTAGCGTTATTGCCCAGTAGTCTACCGTTGACTTGCACTGTTTCGCCAGAGGACAACCGCGCCAACTCCGAAAGTAAAAACGGTGTCAGTCGCTTCCCCGATACCATTTGTTTACGCGCCTCGTGGTTAGCCGCTTCGACCCACGCCTGAACTTTACCAAACTCGATGCCTTGGTCTATTGGATTAGCCACCAAAATGGCTTGGCGCATCTCGAGGTCACGGGCTGCAATATGGGCTTTGGCAATTTCTTGGGGTGTATCCAAACGGGCTGCCACACTGTACGGACTGCTTGGGGTATGGAAAGCGGGTAGAGAATCCGTGCCATAACCGATGACGGGAACACCCAGCGTCTCGAGTCGTTCGATGGTCGCATGAAGATTCAAAATACTTTTTGCCCCAGCACAAACCACCACAATTGGAATCCTTGCCAGCGCGGGCAAATCGGCACTTTCATCAAAAGCATCAAAATGCACCCCACCAATTCCACCCGTGGCAAAGACTTCAATCCCTGCCAAATGTGCCAAATGTGCTGTGGTCGCAACCGTTGTCCCCGCGCTCGAGCCTTTTGCCATGATTGCTGGCAAATTCCACAAAGACACTTTTTCCATTGGTTCTTGAGCCAAACGCAGTAATTGCTGGCTTGTGCAACCGACATGAATTTTCCCATCCAGCACTGCAATCGTGGCTGGAATCGCACCTGAAAGGCGCACTTTGGCTTCTAAATCTTTAGCGGTCTCGAGATTATTAGGGTAGGGGAGACCATGGGTGATAACCGTACTTTCAAGTGCCACCACAGGCAAACGCTGCGCTAAGGCAGTTGCGACTTCAGGCGCAAAAATAAAATGCTTCACAAGCCTTAGTCTACATTGTTCGTAGATGAGCTATGGGCTATGAGCCTCCGAAAGAATGCCATTTTATCGTTGGTTACAGGACAGACACAGGGGTCTGTCCCTACAGTCATGGCGTGAAAAATGCGTGAGGTAGGGGCGAACCCCCGTGTTCGCCCTGTTTTTCCATTTACGCGTTTGACGAAAATTTCTAAGAATTTCAGGCTTTTCGGAGGCTCTACTTTCGCCTTTCTCACTCTGGCTCGAGGGTACACTGAAGCGGATGACCCTCCGAACGCGCCAAGTCCTCGGTTTGCATGATTTTGGTTTCAGCAATTTCAAAGGCGTAGACACCCGCTAAACCAGCCCCAGCATGATGAACTTGTAGCATAATTTGGATCGCTTCGTCTTCGGACTTGCGAAAAACTCTGGTCAGCACATCCACGACAAAATCCATTGGGGTGTAATCATCGTTCAGTAACATTACTTTCCACAATTTAGGCGTGGCAACTTTGGTGGTTTCTCGGGTTAAGGTGCGGGTCTCGCTCACAAGAAAATTGTAACACTCGAGAACCGAAATTTTAAGGCAGGTTAAGCACTGTGTACGCCGTAAACCGAAATTGATTGCCGCCCACAGCCATGTCCAACCCAAAACCAAAGGGGATAAAGCCAAACCAAGCCCCCGGAAAGTTAATGCCAATCCCCAAATCCCACAAAAATTGGCTCGAGTTGGTTTCTAAGGTTAATGCCCAACCAGCATCAAAAAACAACCTGAACTCCGGACTCGCCGTAATGATTCCAGCCACACTCGGTAACTCGAGACGGTAGCCAAATTCTAAATTGCCAATAATCGCTTGGCGTGAGACCACAAAATTAGCGGGATACGCTCGCAATAAACTGTGATAGCCAAGACTAAAACCTTCTGCTCCACCTGTGGTCAAACCTAAAAATGCCCTCGCCCGAATAAAAAAGGGCTTGAAGCTGGTTTCTAAACCCAAACTGGTTTGTAAGCGCAGGCTCGGTGCATAGCCAAAGCGCAACTCGAGATTGGCTTTGACGATGGTTGTTCCAGCCTCGAGTCGAGCGGCTGTTGACAATCCCAAAGCCAAACTGTCCAGACTGGCTTTAAGGGTGAACGGCGAATTGTGGATGTTTTCGGCGCGGTACTCGAGACCAATCTCCCAAGGTGTGCTTTCGGGTCGCCTTGCGGGGTCGTAAAGCCCATAAATTCTTAAATTAGAAAAATCATAACTGGCTCGGGCAAAAATACCGTCATTTGGGTCGTTTAAGCGCTCGACATAACCAGCCCCAAAGCTAAAATTACCGAGTACGCCACCCGTAAAATCCAAACCTAGCCCCAAACTCGAGTAACTGGTTGGTTGGGCGGGACGGGTGTTCCAGTCAAAAGCACTTGGCGCGAGTTCAATGGCAGGGGCAACTGTGAAAACAGGCGGTAAGGCTCGAGCTAATTGCACCCCTTTGGCTAGTCGTTCACGCCAGCCCAGATTGATTGGATTTTTTTCGTGTGGGTCGCCTTTGGGGTTTAGTGGTACGCCTTTTTTAAGCAATACCTCGAGAATTTTAGGCAGTTCTGCCCGTGCGGTTTCGCGTCCTCGCTGCATTAACTCCGAAACCTTCGAGAAATCAAAGTACAGGGTATCAAAGGTTTTCACCCGAATCCAAGCCTCGGGTTGGGTCTGATCAACAGGTACAGTCAGCGCACCGACCACAAAAGACAAGGCATTGAGTAAATTATCAGGTTGCGCCCCAGCTTCTGCCAATGCCCTAATTCCAAAGACGACATCGCTGCCTAAAGCCCTTGCCACACCGACAGGAAACGGGTCGCGTAAGCCCCCATCGGCGTAGTAGACCCCATCAATACTTGGGACTGGAAATAGAATTGGTAAACTGATGCTGGCACGAATGGCGCTTGCAATATCGCCCTCGAGAAGCGCTTTTGGTGGGGCTGGACGCAACTCTGTGACCATCACAGCGAGGCGTGGCGAGGTATGCTCGAGTTTTTTGTTGTCCACTAGAGCGCGATACACCGTTTCAAAACCTGTCGGGTCGAGTAACCCTTGGGTTGGTGGGAATAAAATTCTTATTAAATCGCCTTGTACAAAACGCAACTCGTTGAGCATGGCTTCTATGGTCTTAAAATTGTAACCACTGGAGTACAGCCCACCAACCAATGCCCCAGCCGATGTCCCGACAATTCGGTCAACTGGCACACCTTCTGTGACCAGCACCTCGAGCGCCCCAAGGAACGCAAAACCCCTTGCCACGCCACCCGCCAGTGTTACCGCCACTTGGGGGCGCGGTGCGCTTTGGGCTTTGGCAATAGGTGCAAACAACAGCAGCAGTACAACACAAATTTTCATTAAGTTCACAGATTCATTCTAGGCAATCTATCGGGCGGACTGTCCCAAAGGTCTACAAACTAGAATGGGTGTTTTCATGGACAAATCACATCAAATGCCATTTGGTCTTTATAGCGGTAAACATGAAAATCACGAATATCGGTTGTAAAAATGCGCTTGCACTCTAAGGATTTGTCCGTAAATAACTTCCCGATTTACACCTCAAGTCGGTTTAGCCACATAATTCCATTGCGGCATGACCTTATCAAACACAATACGCATCGAATCCTTGAAGTCATCTGCGACTTTTCGTTTAGTGGCATA
>JANNVX010000090.1:0-44341 GCA_031414595.1 Deinococcales bacterium | reverse complement strand
AATATCTGGCGTAAAATCAAAGGATTTTTGATGCCGCGTCGTTGTTATGACTCACTGACTGAATTGCGGGCTGCTTTGATGGTAGCGTTGACAGCAATTGGAGGTGTCATTATCTGATTGTTACACGGGAAGCACTTAGTTTCTCCCGATTGTGAATGATTGCTCGAGCTACTGCGTTGCGTTGCGTTGCGTTGCGTTGCGTTTTTCATGTGATTTTTCTCCCTTATTGCTGATACCAAAAATAATCAGAATCAGCAGCAACTTCAGGGTATGATCTGATCGTATAGTCTTCGTGTAGTCGCGTGCAGTGACTTGTTGACTGCACGAATTCTTCAGGAATAGCAAACAATCATAAAGAATCTTCAAAAAACAACATAAAACTGTACTGCACAGGAAAGTTTGAAACTACCAAAACTGCTTTTCTCGAGATTCGCGGCGTACAAGCCGTGCAACTACTGACTAAGTAATTAAGTTAAAATTACGACATGACCACAACATTTACGGGCGAAACTCGAGCTTTTATTGCTGGGCAATTCATCAACACAACAGACACTTTTGCTGTCACCAATCCGTACACGGGCTTAGAGATTGCTCGAGTTGCCGATTGTGGTGTGCTACAAGCCCAAACCGCACTTGAAGCAAGTGTTGAAGCCTTCAAATGGTGGTTTAAAACCACTGCCTACGAACGCGGGGCGCTACTTAGAAAATTCTTTAATTTAATCATTCGGGATGAACAAGAAATTGCCCAAACGATTGCCCTCGAGATGGGAAAACCTGTTTCAGAAGCCTTAGGTGAAGTGCGTTACGCGGCTGGTTTTGTGGATTGGTATGCCGAGGAAGCCAAACGCATTTATGGCGAGACCATCCCAAGCCAATTTGCCCATAAACGCCTGTTTGCCATTCGGCAACCCGTTGGCGCAGTCTACGCAGTCACACCGTGGAATTTTCCTGCCGCAATGGTCACCCGTAAACTTGCGCCTGCATTATCAGCCGGTTGTACGATAGTTCTAAAACCCGCCGAGCAATCACCTTTAACTGCCCTAAAACTTGCCCAACTTTGGCTCGAGGCTGGCGGACACGGTGATGTTTTTCAGGTTATCACCACCAACGACCCTGTAGCTGTGTCCAAGGTTTTTATGGAAGACGAACGAATCCGTAAAATTACCTTTACCGGCAGTACCGAAGTTGGAAAAATTCTGGTTAAACAAGCTGCCGACACCCTCAAACGAGTCTCAATGGAACTTGGCGGACACGCGCCCTACCTAATTTTTGAAGATGCGAATCTCGAGCAAGCTGTAAAAGACGTAATTGCCTGTAAATTCCGCAACGCAGGGCAGACGTGTGTTTGCACCAACCGTGTGTATGTGCAGCGCAGTATTCTCGAGGAATTTAGCAAAAAACTTGGTGAAGCAGTTGCCCAACTTAAAATTGGCGACCCCCTCGAGACCAGCACCCAGATTGGTCCTGTGGTAGACAGGGCTGGACTCGAGAAAGTGGTGCGTCATGTGGAGGACGCGACTGCAAAAGGTGCAACCGTTATTACGGGCGGTGTTGCCCTCGAGGGATTGATTTTTGCACCAACGGTACTGGGTAATGTAACTGCCGATATGCTTTTAATGCAGGAAGAAACCTTTGGTCCAGTTGCTCCGATTGTTTCTTTTGACACCGAAGAGGAAGCAATCACAGCCGCTAATAACACCCCGTTTGGCTTAGCGGCGTATATCTGGACAAAAGATATTTCTCGGGCGGTGCGTGTCGCCGAAAGTCTCGAGTACGGCATTATTGGCTTAAACGATGCTGTGCCAAGTACCGTTCAAGCGCCGTTTGGCGGGGTTAAGCAATCGGGGTACGGACGCGAAGGTGGGCATTGGGGCTTAGATGAGTACCTGTTTACCAAGTATATTTCGCTTGGGATTTGAACTAAACTCGAGTAGACTACGCCTATGAGTCGCAACCTTGATTTGACTGTTGTTATCACCCCTGAAGATGATGGGTTTGTGTCGTTCTGCCCTGAACTTGACATTGCCAGTCAAGGGGATTCGGTGCTTCAAGCTCGTAGCAACTTGCAAGAAGCCCTAGACTTATTTTTTGAAGTCGCAGACCAACAAGAAATTGAGCAACGACTGCGGGATAATGAAATTTTTGTCTCCAAACTCGAGGTCGCTTTTGGGTAAATTGGCACAATTTTCTGGTAAAGAAATCTGTGCCATTCTCGAGCAGCATGGTTTTATCTTTGTTCGGCAAAACGGCAGTCATATGATCATGCGATTTGATGACGGGACAACTCGTTTATCTGTTCCAGTGCCAGACCATAAAACTGTGCGGGTCGGCACGCTTTCGAGTATTATTCGGCAATCTCGTTTGCCTCATGAATTATTTGAACACCAGTAATCTGGGCGCAGTAGAATCAGATTGAAGCTGTGAATAGAAACATTGGGGCTTAGCAGAGTACCTGTTCACCAAGTATATTTCGCTTAATCCAAGTATATGGTTTAGTACACCCGTACTTGCATAATCTCGGCTCGAGGTGCGCCGTTGGTTGCTTCTATCACGATGCGTATAGCGTTGGTTTTGATTCTCAAAGTATGAATCCGGTGGCGTTGGCGGTTATCAGTCACTGTTTCATGGGTCTGCCAGCCTTGTGAGGTGCAGATTTCAATTTGGTAAGCCTGAATAATCTCTGGAATGATTCTCCAAGGTGAACGGTGATGGTGCAAGTTAATGAGGTCTTCGTTGACATCATCATTGAATGTAATGTGTAGCATCTCGAGGTGCAAAAATTCTTCCCAGCGTAACTCGAGCCAAGTGCTGGTGTGTTCCTCGAGTGGTGTTGATACCCAAGCATTGGGATTGCCATACGGTCTTGCCCAAGGGTTGATCACGTTTTGTGGTGCGAAAACATGGCTTTTTGGAAAAACCATGATGCACGGGAGTTGCCGATGCAATGGTTTAGGATTCCAGACCCGCAAAGGTTGGGTGTTGCTGCCTTCGTTTGCGTCGCCAGTGTTGAGTGCAACCACTTTTTGATAGGCTTGAACGCCAATTAAGGGCTGCTGGGCGATGTGTATTTGAACACTGGGATTGCTTTTTAGAATCAAAAAGACATTTTGTGGGTTTTCAAACTCGAGTGGTGTGGGTAGCTCGACCCATTGCTTTTGCCCAGCTTGAACTGGTTGACTCATGCTTAGCAGTAATGTGTGCGGTACATAATTTTGTGGCTTGCTGGTGTTGTAAATTTCCAGTTCTATAACTGTAGCTTCAACCACATCAATCAAAAAACTTAGGCGCTCGAGTTTGTGCTGCACGGGAATAATCAAACCTAAGTCTGGCTCGAGTTGGATTGTGTTGCTTGATTGAACAATTGCAATTTGTTCTAAATAGCTCGAGGCACTGACCCGAGCTTGTTTGGCAAGGTCTTTTGGGTCGGTATTGGCAACACCAATTAAACTGGCATCTTGGCGAAGCAGGGTTTGTTGTAAGAGCGAATGCTGTGTGTAAAGTCCGCGTGGTGTGATGCTATGTTGCAAGCACAATGCGGCGGCTGTGCCTGCTACCTCGCCCAGAACAGCGCAGGTTGCCATGACTCGAGTGCTGCCAAATGCCACATGAGAAGCGCTGATGTTGCGTCCGGCAAAAAATAAATTTTCGATGTTCCTCGAGTACAAGCACCGATACGGAATTGGGTAAATGCCATCGGAGTACATGTGTTTGCTGGCAGTCTCGAAACTGTAAATACCTTGTGGTGGGTGCAAATCTATGCTCCAACCGCCAAAGGCAATACTGTCTTCAAATTGGGTTTGCTCGAGAATATCTTGTTGCTTTAAGACATAATCACCAATGAAACGCCTTGATTCGCGTTTACCCGGAATTGAACCAACCCATTCGAGGGTCATTTGGCTCGAGTCTGGGAAGTTCCCACTGTTTTTAATGTAATCCCAAATGCCGTAGACCACACCCCAGAGTTCATCGCGGATGCGTTCGTTATCGGTAATGGTGTTGAGTTCCCCGCCCCATTCAATCCACCAGTAATAACAACCGTTGTCGCCACTGCGAATAATGCGTTTTTCGGGGATGCTTGTGTCACGAATATCAATGGCAAAGCTGGGTTTCACAAATGGTACGGGTCGTCCAGCGTCTTTGGTGTAAAAGAAAATCGTGCTGCCCAGTGTGTAATCATCGGCGACTTCGGGCGACCAGAGTTCGCCGTATTCATGCTGAGCTTCGCGTCCCATACGGTAATCTGCGCCTGCTAAAAAGCCAATTAAACCATCGCCTGTACAATCCATAAAATAGGGGCTGGTAAACGTAATCTCTCGTTCTGCACCCATTTGCCAACCGATTACACTCTGAATGTGTGTTTCAAGGTTTTTCTCGAGATGACGCACATCGGTATTGAGGTACAAAGCAATGTTTTTTTGTCGTTTTACTGCGTCCAGCAGAACCAAATCCCAAAGGTACGGGTTGCCTTCGGGGTTGTTGTACTCGTTTTCTAAAAATAATTCACCCATAATGCCAGTTTCACGGGCGTAACGTTGCACCCCATGCGCCGTGGCACTCGAGACCCAAACCCGAATTTCACTCGAGGAATTACCGCCCAGCACAGGTCGATTCTGCACCAAAGCGACTTTTTGTCCGAGCCGAGCGGCGGTAATGGCGGCGCAAATGCCCGAGAGTCCCCCACCGATAATGGTCAGGTCGTAATGATGTTGTTCTTTGGTCATAAGCTGTCCTCATGGGGTTATTTTTTGGTTTTTGGTTCGATCTGGCGCACCGATTGGCGTTCAATCAGTGACGCATGAAAAAGCGGAACTGGCTTGGGATTTTCGCCGCGTAGCACTGCGATTAAATGCTGGGCGGCGGCTGCGCCCATCTTGAGCATCGGGTAGTGCATGGTGGTTAGACTTGGCGTGATATACCGACTAAAACTGCGGTCATCGAAACCAATGATGCTGATGTCCTCGGGAATGCGTAAGTGAGCGTCTCGAGCGGCTTGCATGGCACTGACTGCCATCGTATCGTTGCCAGCAAAAACAGCCGTAAATTGGGTGCGAGCCAGTAAGCGCTGCATGGCAGCGTACCCGCCTTCTTCACTAAAATCGCATTCAACAATCAGGTGGTCGTCACGGGCAATGCCTGCTTCTTGCAAGGCTTGAACATAACCATTTAAGCGTTCTCTTGACC
Source organism: Deinococcales bacterium (assembly GCA_031414595.1). Taxonomy (GTDB): domain Bacteria; phylum Deinococcota; class Deinococci; order Deinococcales; family JAAFIG01; genus JAAFIG01. The sequence goes on along the minus strand of JANNVX010000090.1, from coordinate 39,160 downwards.
CTGCCCGCTCGAGTAAACCTGTGATGTGAGCAATCCGCCGATGTCCTTTTTGCAGCAGGTACTTGGTGGCAGTTGCGCCACCTTCTACGTTATCAAGCCGTATGCAATGCTGGGCAAATTCGGGAATCAGTCTGTTTAGAAGCACAATTGGCGTTTGGTATTTTTGAAAATTTAAGAGCATTTGCTCAGGCAGCAAATCGGTAATCAGTACCACGCCATCCACTTGACGCTCGAGAAAATTGGTCAGGGCTTTGGCTTCTTGTTCAACCGTGCCGTGAATAATCGAGATTTGAATTTGAAAACCCGCTTGACTCAGTTCATGTTCGATGCCTGTAATAATTTTGCCGTAAAACCCATCCTCGAGTTGTGGCACTAACACACCAATGGTTCGTGAGGATTTTTGCAGTAAGTTGCGAGCAAATGGATTTGGACGATAATTGAGTTGCTGAATAACTTCGCGCACCCGTTCAGCTTTTTTGATGTTCACACCAGCCGAACCTGTCATGACTCGAGACACAGTGGCAGCGCTGACTCCTGCGGCTTTGGCAACATCTTGGATGGTTAATTCCGAGTTTGACATGGTTTTTCTACCCATCAGCATAGCAGTATTGTGTTGTTGCGGTTTCATAGGCTCAACCTGCCTTTTTGGTCTTTTTGGCTGGTGTAATAAACTGATATTAATTTGAAACAGATTTCAGAAATTAAATGTAGCATAACTTGCGATTACTCGTCAATATATTGGTGACATCTCGAGAGGAACGTAATTTTATGCTTTACTAAAAGGATTAAGTCTCACTAACTCAAAAAATTCATGGTCTGATATTGACAATATAAGCCCCTAAATGCTACAGTCAAAACTGAAATCCATTTCAAATATCTCGATTTGCCCTATCCACACTTTGTGGAACGGCTCGAGGTAGTCCAACAGGAGAAGCCCATGAAAAAACGTTTGTTGGTCACCACCGCCCTTGTCAGTGCAGCCCTGATTGCAGCCGTAGGTAGCGCCCAGAAGAAATGGTCGTTATCCGAAGCCGCCGCTCCATACAAAGGCACAAAACTGACCTTAGCCACTGTTGCTTGGACAGATGCGGTTAAAAACATCAGTGCTGAATTCAGCAAGCAAACAGGCATTGCCGTCGAAGTGGTGCAAATACCCGGCGCTCAAATTTTAGAAAAAACCCTGCTCGAGCTTCGCAATAAGGGTACGGCCTATGACCTGTTTACCGCGACCTTCAAACGCCCGTACACCAAAGCAGGTGTGGCGCAACCGCTTCGTGGGTTCTTAACCAACACCAACCTTGCCGACCCAGAATGGAACCGCAGTGACTTTGTTCGCGCCAGTAATTTCTTCCAAGACCCAGATAAAGGCAGCAACATCGTCTCGATTCCCTTCGGCGCAAGCGGCATGGGCATGTTCTACCGTAAAGACCTGTTTGCCGACCCCAAACACCAAGCTGCCTATAAAACCAAGTACCGCCGTGACCTAACTGCACCACGCAATTGGGCAGATTTTGAACGGGTCGCCGAATACTTCCACACCGCCGACTGGAAATCCTTTGCTGGCGCAAAAGGAGTCGGTGTTTCCTTAGCCGCCACTCGAGCCGGCGACCCACTGATGTGGCACTTTGCACTTTTATCGGCGGGTGCTGCCCTCGAGAAGGGCAAATCCATCAATTCACTCCTAGACACCAAAAATGCCCTGACTTTCGAGCCGTACAGTCTTAGCGCCCTCGAGCGTCTGCAACGCATCAGCAAATTTGCCCAAAGCTCCTACCTGCAAACCGATGACACCGCCGCTCGAGAACTTTTCTTGGGTGGAGGCGCAGCCATGGTCATCACATGGGATTCATTTCTTGGGCGTTTAGGTACAGGCGAAATTGCCAATAAATGGTCATTGGCTGCCACGCCATCACGCACCCTGCTTGGCGGTTGGTCGCTGATGCTCAACCCAAGCAGCAAAAACCAAGCCGCCGCTTTCTTATTGGCACAATTTTTAAGCAGCCAAGAAAACGACATGAAAATGTTTGAACTCGCAGGTCGCTACCCAGCCCGAGCCTCGAGTTATAAAAGCGCCACCTACAAAGCCAAAAACCCATACGGCGAAATCCTAGCTGATTCCAAAGAACGCGGAATGTTCCAAGTGGATAGCCAAGTCAGTGGTCAATTCAACGCCACCATTTCCGAAGGAGTCAGCCAAATGCTGGCAGGTCAACTCGAGCCAAAAGCCGCAGCCGACAAACTAGCAAGCAATCTTAATCGTGTCCTTGAAGATGCAGGCTTAAAATAAAAACATTAAGGGACTCGAGGTTTCTCGAGTCCCTTTTGCTAAACGAGGGTTATGACTGATTCCCACCCGATCAAACGCAAAAAAAGTAATCCCAATGCTGTATTTGCTTGGACGCTGCTCACACCAACTTTACTGCTGCTGGCTGTTATCAGTTTGTACCCTGTGCTGCGTGTGATTTGGCTGACTTTTTTTCGTTGGAATTACATCACCAGCCCAGAACCACAAGCCTTTGTTTGGTTTCGTAATTGGGTGCGTTTGTTTGAAGATGAGGCTTTTTTTGGGGCGATGCGAACCACCCTTATTTTCTTGGGGATTGCGCTGCCTATCGAATTACTCTTGGGTTTGGGTCTGGCGTTACTCCTAAACCGCACCATGCAGGCTCGAGGTTTTATTCGAGCGATTTTGCTTTTACCAATGATGCTTTCACCTGTGGTGATTGCTTTGGTCTGGAAGATGATGTATGCCTCGCCGTTTGGACCACTGAACGCCATCCTGAAAGGCATGGGTTTAATTCAGGAAGACGTGCTGTGGTTGGCTTCGCCGCAACTGGCAATGGTGAGCATTGTGATTGCCACGGTTTGGCAGTGGTATCCGTTTAGTTTCCTGATTTTCACGGCGGGTTTACAAACCATTTCCGCCGAAGAATACGAAGCGGCAGCGATGGATGGCGCGAACAACTGGGCTATTTTTCGACACATTATCCTGCCTCACCTTGCACCATTCACCCTGATTATTATGCTTTCACGCATCATGGATGGTTTTAAGACTTTTGCCATTGTTTATAACTTAACGGGTGGAGGACCTGGCGATGCCACCAACCTGATTTCTTTTCATGTGTACCGCACTGCTTTCTCGAGTTTTAATCTTGGTTACGGCAGTACCTTGGCAGTGGCATTGATGCTGGTCATGCTGGTGTGTGCTGCGGCTGTGTTGTGGTTGTCACAACGAGCAAAGGGGGCAAAATGAATTCAAAAGGCGCGTCAGCCTTTTCACAAAAGAAAACGATGGCAACTGTAGCGCTGGTCTTGGCTGTTTTGCTGATGGTGGTTGAATTCTTACCGATTTGGTGGATGTTTGTAACTTCTTTCAAGCAAGATGGTCAATTTTTCACTGACCCGCCACAATGGTTTCCAAGTTCAATTACCTTTTCGCATTACGCTGAACTGTTCACCAATTTGCGTTTCACCGAATTTATGCGAAACTCCTTTGTGGTTGCCGTTATTACCACACTGGGTTCGGTGGGCTTAGGTGCTTTTGGAGCATATGCGATTGCTCGCCTTGGTGTTGGCGAGAATCTTTTTATGCCAATGCTGTTTATTCAACGCATGGCACCAGCCGCCGCGATTGTGATTCCTATTTTTTTAATGATTACAGGCAGTGGTTTAGGTGACACAGTTTGGGGCATTGCCCTCGCGCATCTTAGTTTTAGTTTGCCTACTTCTGTCTGGTTATTGGTTGGTTTTTTTCGTGAATTACCCGTCGAACTCGAGGAAGCCGCCCTGATAGATGGCTGCACACGCTGGCAAGCCTTGTGGAAAATTGTTCTGCCCTTAGCCGCACCCGGCTTAGCTGCCGTAGCAATTTTAACTGCCATTGGTTCTTGGAACGAATTTTTCTTCGCAGTTATCTTATCCAGCACACCAAATTCACAAACATTACCCGTGGCACTATCGAATTTGGTTGTACCAATCCTCGAGATTAAATGGGGAGCAATGGCAGCAGGTGGGGTTTTAACAGTGCTGCCAGTATTTATATTCTCGTTATTTGTGCAAAAGCACTTGGTTTCTGGGCTGACCAGTGGTGCGGTCAAAGGCTAGATTTGCCACTGATTTTCGTTTGGTCATTCGCCAATTTTGAACGAAAATGCGTTTTAAAGATTGGTATTGGAGGAGCAAACACTGATTGCTTATTCAGTCCGTCTTGTGCGACATTCGATTGGAATTCAATGCTTGGCACAAATAAATCAGCACGGATTTGCTCAGCAATCACCCTTGCCAGTTTTGGAGGTACGGCATTGCCCACCATTTTATAACCATCAGCCAGATTTTTATAGTAAAAAATAAAAGAATCTGGAAAACTTTGTACTCGAGCCGCTTCACGTACACTTAAACGCCGATACAGATGTTCGTAACCATCAGCGAACCGAAATAAGTCACGGTGTACAAATTCCATTCTTGGGGCTTGAGGGTGCATTGGGGCATGGCGACCACTGGCTTGGATCGTAAACGAAGGCTCATCCCAAACTCGAACCCGATTGCGCGATAAATAATGGCTCGAGAAATCACCCTGCCAATACTCGTGGTTGGGAATCTCGAGGTGCGGGTTGGCATAATTTTTCTCGAGCGCAGGGGTGGCAGTATGTTCTAAATCTCGAATGGCGTTTTCGAGTGTTGGACGCAAAAAATAAGCTGGTGGCATCTGAAAAATCTTACCTGTGTCTAAACGATAGCCGATAAAAAAAACCCGATGGCGTTCTTGGGCTACACCGAAGTCATTGGCATTGACCGAAATAACGCGCACAGAATAACCAGCTTCTTCAAAGGCTTGAAGAAAACCATGCACGCTGGCTTGATGCTTTTGATGCAGAATGCCAGACACATTTTCTGCCACAAAAAAAAGCGGTTGCTTGGCTTCTAAAACCCGAATATAATCTGTAAACAACCGACCTCGAGTATCCGAAAAACCACGTCCAGCACCAGCCTCAGACCAACTTTGGCAGGGTGGTCCGCCAATCAGTCCTGTGGCTTTTGGTATGTCATCTATAGAAATTTGGGTGATACTTTTTTTCTCGAGATACGTTTGTGGGAAATTATGTTGAAAAGTCGTCCAGATTTCTTTATCAAATTCATTTGCCCAGAGGGTGCGAAAACCCGCCCAATGGAAACCTAAATCCAGTCCACCAGCCCCAGAAAATAATGAAATCAGGTTAGGCATAACCCGCCTCAAATTGCAGTGTTGTTACGGGTATAACTTTGGCACGGTTATTTGGGTCGAGGACATCGTTAGGTCGAATAACACAACCGAGTTGCTGTAATTCGGCTTCAATGTTAGGGGTGTCTGCAATAAACTTTTGGTACTTTGATTCACGTAAGACGACGCGAATCGTTAATTTGGCACGTTTAGAAGGTGTAAAAAGCGAAGCAAAAGCAACCCGAGGATGTTCCATCAACCACATCCCGCGAATTCGTAATTGGGTGCGTTGTAATGGGTCAACATTGATAATCCGACCCAATTCTGAATTGGTGACCTCTAAACCGATGCTCGAGTGAACTGAAGTTTTTATGCGCTCAAACACGGATTCATAAACTTCACGGCTGGCAGCATAGCAAGCGCCATCTACAAACCAGAGTTCTTGAATTTTTTTACTTTGAATCACGGCTAGAACATAAATTAAATCCTTACGAATCCAGTTTGGTTCACACCGACGACATTCTTCGGTCAAAAGCGCATAATTGCTATCTAAGAATGCTTTAGGGTACGAGCTATTTAATTGAATTGTGGAAACAGCTTTCTCAAATTTCTTGATTTCGATTGCATCTCCACCACGTAGAATCAAGTCTGGTGGATTTGAACCGCTCGAAGCATAGGAAAAAATGCCCTGAGTTCTTTTGGTCAGTTCTATTTCAGAAGCGGCGGTAAAATCATTGGCAAAGGCTCGGCGCATAAAAACTTCAAAGGCTTCACCTTGTCGGTTGACCCGATTTATCCCAACTGCTTGGTCGCTTAGGCTAAAATGCTGCCCTGCCAGAATGTTTTTTATGGCAGTTAAAACATGGCTCATGTCTCGAGTCTACCAAGTTCTGGATTCAAGATGGCGCAGTGGTCGCACCCATTTCCAAGCGCGAATCGCAAGGGTAAAAACTGCCAGTATTGGAATTAGGGCTAAGGTAATAATCAGGTTGCTCGAGGGTCCAACTGGTCGTGCGTCAACGGTGAGCGGGATTGAGGCGACACTGCCGTTGATATTGATTTTCATTGTCCATTGTCCTTGGGTTGGGAAGGCTTGGTTATCAAATCCCCAAACACTACGGTCTCGAGTGTAACGCGGTAAGGTCGTGGTGAACCATTTTTCGCCGTTGGGTCGGATAAACTCGATTGCGCCTTTTTTGTTGCTAATCCCACCTTCTGGGTTAAAGGTCAGGTCAAGGGAACGTTCGGCTTGGAGTGGGTATTCGTTAAATCCAATAATCACTTTGGTCTTGCCAACCATCAGCGTTTCGGTGTGTTTGAGTGGGTTAGCCAGCGCAGTCTCGAGGACAAAAAATCCCAGTAATACAATCAACCAGTGCCTCATGCGTTCACCTGCTCGAGTGAATTGATGTCGGCATTACTACGGCGTGCCACCACGCCAAGTTGCCAGCCAAGCCAAGCGCTGAGTGCGCCCACCAACGTAAATGGAATCAGCAGCAGTGCAGTTTCGCCTTTTATTGGAATCAGACTCGAGTCGAGGTACAGTAACGGGGCGGCGATTGTGCCAGAGAGCAGTACCCCCGCTAAGACTGATAACTTTCGAGCTTTCCAAAACATCAGTAATCCCATGACCACCAAGCCAGCCACTGGACTTAAGATTGGTATCAGCATCGGTAATTCCGGTTGGTTACTGGCAAAGTCGCGTAAAGATAAACCCAGCGATTCGGCATACGCAACGGTAATAGTTGGAAAAATCAGTTCGCATAACCATCTAAATGCCACCAGTACGACACTCATCAGCAGTACCGCATAAGGCTGACGGGTACTCGAGACCACAAATAGCATTCCAAGTGGAATCAGCAGGGCTTGTAAACCAAGAAGTGGTATATCCAAGCCAAAATCGGCAAAAATCGCAATCATAAAGGGTAAAGAAAATGCTATTGCTAAGGCAGTGGCGATACTGATACCGATGGTTTGGGTTTTGTTTCCACGCACAAAAATCAGGGCGCAACCAACCATACTCAGCACATCAGATAGAATCAGTCCAAGGTGCGGCGGTGAGCTAATGGTCACATCAAAGCCAAAAACTGTATGCCAATACTGGTCAAATAATCCAAACAACAAGAAACCAAACGCCCCAAAACCAGAAACGATAAAACCGATGGGTGCATAGAAAAAACCAAAAACGGGTATCCAACCTGCACGTCGTTGTTCTTTGGCAAAAGTACAGAGCAGTACCACGGTTAGGGCTGCTGCGCCAGTCAGGGCTGCACCAGTGTAGACAAAGATATGCGGTAGTGTCCAAAAAGTATCTGGTCCGACATCGGTGTGCCATTGGACATCCCAACTTAAACCAAAAAGCGTGGTGAAAACGCCAAGCAGGACTGCCCAAGCGCCAATTTGTTCAAAGCGTTGCCACTCGAGTTTAGAAAAATTATTTTGTACCATTGTATTTGTCATATTGCCCCTTTGTTGATCAAAATTATGGCGTTTTTATGGTGTAGGTGTCATCCGACTTTAGATGGAGTTTGTTTTGAGGTGTACAGATGAGAAGTAAATTCTGTCCATATAAAAAGCAAATCCCCAGATTCCCAAGCCAGCAATTGGGAGCAGCACCTTAATTTCCATTTGGGCAATATGACCGCCAAGGGCAAGCAGCAAGTCATATAAGAATCCAGCGAAGGCAAAGTCTTTTAGGGTTCTGGATTGATTGGAAAGTATAGCGCATAGCCCAAGGGCTTTAGCAACGGTATTGAAGTAAACCGACCAAGCGGGGAATTCGAGGTGGGCATATTCCCTAAAGGATTCGCCCAAGTCTGAGAGGGCAAGGATAATTGATCCGCCAAAGAGCAGGACAAACAATCCAGTGGCAATCCAGTAGAGGCGTTGGGTGGTGATGAGCTTAGACATTTTTCTCCTTAAAACAAGACTAAATTTCTACACTGTAGAGTTGTCAATATACTCTACAGTGTAGAATAATTGCAAGAGGTCAATCATGGCAAAAGCAAAACCACGTATTCCGCTCAGTCCCGAACTGATTTACCAAATGGCTTTGGAGCAAATTAACCAAGCTGGACTCGAGAAATTCTCAATGCGTTCCCTAGCCACTCGGCTTGGGGTAGACCCAATGGCGGTTTATCATCATATCCCTAGTAAAGCTGCCCTGATGGAAGGTATTTATGACACGATTTTTGGCGAGTTGTTAGCCGAAGACCAGCCCATGCCCGACCACTGGCAAGACAAACTGCTCGAGCTTGCCCACCGTTTCAGGGCTTTGGCACTGCGACATCACAAACTCTTTCCGAGTTTAATTGCCTCTAATCATATCGGGCATAACGAACTCAAAGCCCTCGACACCTTACTTGGCACACTGCTCGAGGCTGGACTTGACCCAACCGCCACAGTTCAAGTTGGCGATAGTGTATTTGCTTTGGTGACTGGCTTTGTGATTCTTGAAATCAGTGAATTACAAAACACCACCCCGCACACCGGCACAGAACGCCTCGAGAGCGAAAACCAGACTGATTTTATCAATACCAGAACGCTACTCGAGCCTCTGACCGACAACCTGTTTAGAAATAGTTTTGAAACTGGATTACAACTGATTATTGATGGTATCAAGGTAAAATTGCAAAAAAATTGAATGTAAAGAAACCAAGCCACGTACCTCAAAAAAGGCGGGCGACTCGAGGACACTACAGGACGCAAATGCCTCTGCAATGCGCTCATGGCAAGATTACCCACAGCAACGCGGCGCAAATCTCGAGCCTTTACTGGTCACAAGCAGCGATGAGTTACTGCACATGAAAGGTTTCCTCGAGCAGTATGGGATGAGGTATATCGCTACGGACGTGGTGCAATATTTATTAACTTTAGGGTAAACCTATCAAAAAGAGTATTTCAATTGTCAAATTGGTAAAGCAAACCCTTAACACTTAATTGAACAAAGTGTTCTGCTCATATCAGAATTTTTTGATATAGTTGGTCATGGGATTTGTTGAGTTTTTGGGAAGTGCAGATGCAACTGTGGGAATCTTAGATAGGATTCGTCTGTTTTTCAAAGGACAACTCGAAGAAGCAAAAAAAGAGGCTTTCTTACGAGATTTTGTCACTCAGGTACTAAGTTACCTAGAGCGGCGCGACGAAATCAATGGAACGCTAACGTTTTTGAAAAGAGATAGGGTTATTAGTAGAGAATTCTCTCAAGCTGCCACAATACAAGAATTGCATAGCGTTTTTATTAAATTGAATATTTTTCAAGATGAAAAACTGTGTGTGAAGCAAAACGCAATTTTAACAGAATTACAAGATTTTCATATTCGTGTTGCAGAACCAGCTATTAAAATACTAAACGAAAAACGAGATCGAGATACTGAAAAAATGGATTTAATTATAGATCTAGTAAGTAAGCCTCGACCTGTTGAAATAGTTAATCCGCTTAAATCCGATATTATAGACCCAAAAGTTGGAGCAATACCCGTACTCGAGGATTTGATGGGCATATATCATTTGATTCCTTGGTCGGAAAAACTGAATTCAATTTTGCAGCATTCGGATTTCACGGCATATTCTGAAATGATTAAAGCAGCAAAAGAAAAGGTGGATAAACTTGATGCAGAAATTTTAGAAGACGTTGTGATTTTGTCCATTGAAGGAGATTTTGAAACAGCCAAAAGCAAACTTGATTCTGTCAGAGTAGATAAGCTGGAATCCACAAGACGAATTGCATATCACCGATTGCGTGGAACATTAGCGTATGAATTAGGAGATTCCACCGAATCGCTGTTGTGCTATAGAACAGCAATGGGACAACTTGAGTCAATACCCAATGAGAAAAACCGAAATTGGTTTAGGCAGGCACTTGAATTTGATATTCTGCGATTTAATAATGATTGGGATAAAACTGCTGAACTGGTTGAGGATGCTAGGAAAATACCCACTTGGTATAGCCATCCTGCACAAGATTCAAGCATCAACGAAATTACTCTCGAAATCAATAAAGAAGCCTTTGAATTAAATTTTAAGCTCGAAGGTTCGTGGCGATTTGGTGGAGGTATAGGCGACGGAATAATGGCAATGAATCGAGCGTTAGCATTGGGCTATTTGGTTGGCGACCTCACAACTACTCGAAAAACTCGAATCAAGACAGCGTTAGGAGGCTTGAACTATTATCACGCAACAAATCGCTCTGATTCTGACACCCTAGCAATGTCTATAGAGTTGCTTGTAGCTGCTAAAGATGACAAATACTTGGAAAAGTTAATTAAGAGTGAACAAACCGCTTTTGTGAAGTGTTTAGAAACACCAACGGACGGATTAGGTTTAACTCTTGAAAAACTTGCTTTAACCCGACCAAAAGAAGGTCATGGGCGTGCAGCCGATGAGATTTCAATAATGATACTTCGTATAATCCGAGAACTAGGCTTTTACTTTTCTCAATCAACTCAAAAATCAGTTTCAGATGAATTTTTTGGTTTGACGATGCGATACTATAAAAGTAATTTCGATATTCAAATTCCGATGATAAGAGGAAGAAATCACTATCCTATTTATTTTATTGATGCTTTTTCTGAAATTGCAACTTTAACAACTTCACAAATCTCTGAACTCGTACAAGTAATACGAAATCAAACGCCAGATGTACATGGTTTCTGGAAATTAATTGCACAACATGACTGGAAAGATTCAGAAAGTGAAATAGCTACTGAAGTTACCAATGTACTTATTGAATTAAGTCCTAAGCAATCATGGGATTTCCGATTTTCAATCGGTATTCTATGGCGTATTGGAAGGGTATTTTTGGAACTTGAACCAATTATCGATCATTACATTCTGAACTTCCTGAACGACAATACTAATTTTGCTGATGCTGATACGAATTCCGAAAAAGAAACACTTATTTGGGCATATTTAACTGACCGACATCATTCAACTGCTGCTCCATTAATTTTAAGTTGGATTCAAAAATATATCTCTGACTATTCTAAAAAACTTGAGAAAATCGAGGGCAATGAAAGTATAAGTTCTGGTCGTTTTGTGGATTTGAGACTTGTTGCTTCCGCTTATCAAGCATATCCAATAGAGCTTCAGTCGCTCGATTTAGGAAAAATTGCCGAGCAGTTATTGCTTGCGTTACAAAATTCAAACATCGAAAGCATATATAAAGCATCAGACATGAAGGCACTCATTGAATTACTTGAGGTTATGCCCGACAAACAAAAGGATATTGTGGGAATAGCCATAGGAAAAATAGATGCCAGTCACATTAATTCTCGAGAAATTGAAAGTATTATTTTTTCAAGCAGCAAAAAGGTAGTACCCCAACTACGTTGGCTACAAGTAAAAGCATTGCTTGGAAAAACTTTGAGCATTGCTGAGCGGGAGATTTTGTTAAAAGCGTTGAATACAGAAACAGAACCTGATATTTTGCTTGCTGCATCAGATGTGTGCAGCATACTGTTAAGTAAACAGCAGAATGAGATTTGGATACTTTGTCTTCACAATCTAACAAAAAACACGAGCCAACGGATTCGTGGGGAAGCTCTCTCATTGCTGGTAAAATTTATACCTAGTAATAAAAATCCCTTAAATGGTTTGATCATGAATACTATCCGCACTGAACTAGAAAATGGGAGTCAATACGTTATACAAGCAATACTACAATCAGCATTTCAGAATTTTCAGAAACTTAAAAAACCATTGTTTGATTTGATTAAGAAATCACTTCCAACGCTTGCGACGCATAAGAGTAAATATGTACGTCGGTGGGTACAAACATTACAAGAAAATTTTAGTTGAAGTATCAAACAGTAATTTTTTCTGCTTCAATCATTTTCGAGTCAAAATCTTATGCTCGTCGCCTGTGCCAAAGCCGTGCAAGCCACGTTTATAAGGGGCTTGAAAATCCAACACAATCCATTGTTAATAATTTGCTTACTGCCACAAAAATCACGAGCGATAATTGCGTTCCGGCAGGCAACCCTACGTTCAAGGCTACACTGCCAAGTCTGGTCGCTGTTGGCATGAATTTACCCATTGAATTTACGACTGGTAATGTTGGTACGCCAGCTTGTTGTCAAACTCCTGCAACTTTAACGATTCTTAAACCTAAATTGTTTTCAGCCTATGGAGTAACGTTCAAAAAAGCCCCATAAGCATGTATTGGTCAGTTTGGCTTGATTGAACCTAATCAAGCCAAACAACGTATTTGGAACATGAGATTCTTATTTTTATTGTTGTTTGTGGCTTGTACCAACACCCAGCTTATTACTGACCCGAGTATTGGCGCACTTGAACGAAGTGGTGTTTTTTACCATGTGGTGCATACGGGCAGCGGCACAGTCCAGTTGCGTAAACAAACTGATGGTAGTTATATCGTGCGTTTGGAAAATTTCCAAACCGAAAACGGACCTAAGCTCGAGGTCTATCTCTCCAAGGCAGTTAAACCCAATTCAAGCGCTGCCGTCTCGAGTGCTAGTTTTATCAATTTGGGAGACTTAAAAAGTGTCAACGGTTCGCAGAATTATGCTGTGCCAGCCGGTACGGACATCACCCAATTTAAGAGCGTAGTGATTTGGTGTACGACTTTTAGTGTTAATTTTGTGAGTGCGCCTCTCGAGTAACACAATACGTTGCCTCTCGAGTAGTGCGGTAGACTATCCCCATGAGCGAGAATTATAAAGGTCGGGTTGGCGATAGTGGCAATTTAATTGGTTCAGAAGTAGACCCGAGTTTTGTCGAGGACGGCGGCGGGATTAAAACTGTGCGTGGCGGCGGCAAAGCCCGTGGTTGGAACGGCATTCGCTACAAACAAGGCATGAGCGGCAAAAACGCTGGAACAAAAGCCTTGTCCATGAATGTAGCAACGATTGCCCCAAGCGGTATTGCTTACGCCCATATTCACGATGGTTTTGAAGTGATTTTATATATCCTGCAAGGTCATTTGCGGCATCATTACGGCGAAGGGCTAACCAAAACTGTTGACCACGAAGCTGGGGATTTTATTTATATCGAAGCTGGTGTGCCTCACGAGGTTTATAATTTATCAGATACCGAAGAAGTTGTGGCTGTCGTCTCGAGAAGTGCTGCCGATGAGTGGGATAAAATTATTCCATACGATAAAAACGCAAAGTAATCATGGCTCGAGTCACGCCGCGTTTAACTTTTGACCGTGGAACGCTGCTGCTGCATCCGCCGCCGTCGAGTGGGGCATGGGCTGGAATTGCCGAGTGGGATGACCGCATCGAGCGTTTACGCGCCCCTGCGTGGCAGTACCGACGTTTGCTCGAGGGTTTACGGCGCGACAATGTGCTGCTGGAAGATAAAGCCAAGGCATTTGAGAATCTAGACTTAAAACTGGCATTGACTCGAGAACCGTTCGCTCACCAAAGCGCCGCGCTCGAGGCATGGATAGCAGCCGGGCGACAAGGCGTGGTGATTTTGCCAACCGGAAGCGGTAAGAGTTTTTTGGCAATGCTGGCGATGCAGCGCACCCAGCGCAGCACTTTAATTTGTGTTCCGACACTAGATTTAATGCACCAGTGGTACGCTAATCTGCAAGAAGCCTTTCCAGACACCGAAATCGGTCTGCATGGCGGCGGCTCGAAAGACCTATCGAATATTTTAATCAGCACTTACGACAGCGCTCACCGGTTAATTGAACACAACGGCAACCGTTGGGGCTTTTTAATTTTTGACGAAGTGCATCATCTGGCAGGCGATTTGTACAAAACCATTGCCGAGTACAGCCTCGCGCCGTATCGGTTGGGTTTAACCGCAACCTTGGAGCGACCAGACGGGCGGCACTCGAGTATTTTAGAGCTTGTTGGACAAGTTGTGTATCGTGCGAGTCCCGAGGACTTAGCGGGTGGAGCGCTTGCACCGTATGATTTGGTGCGGTTAAGCATAGAATTATCCAGTGCTGAACGCGAAGAGTACAACATTCACCTCGAGACTCGTACTGCATTCCTAAAAAAACGCAACATTCGTTTATCGGGCTTGGATGGCTGGTCGAGGTTTATTAGAGAATCAGCCAAAACCCCCGATGGTCGCCGTGCCATGCTTGCCCACCGAGAACTCAAACGCCTTTCTAAAGCCAGTGATGCCAAATTACGTGTTCTGGACGAAGTGCTACAAGCCCATCTCGAGGAACGAACCCTGATTTTTACCGATGACAACGAAACGGTTTACGATATTTCCAAAAAGCTGCTGATTCCAGCCATCACCCATCAAACCCCAGTCAAAGAACGGCACAGCCTCCTCGAGATGTTCCGCAGTGGTGCATACCCCGTTTTGGTGGCTTCTCGGGTGCTGAACGAAGGGGTGGATGTCCCCGAAGCCAGCCTTGCGGTGGTCTTAAGTGGTACAGGCAGTCACCGTGAACATGTGCAACGCCTTGGACGGATTCTGCGTGCCAGACCGGGTAAACGCGCTAAACTGATCGAAATGGTTTCTAAGGACACGCTCGAGGAAGGCACAGCCAAACGCCGCCATGAAAAACTCGAACCGATAGAACCCAAAAAACCCCGCGAAGGACTCGAGAAAATTCAAACCGCGCTCAGTTTTGATGACCTGATGGGTTTATAATTTGCCAAATCCCAAGTCGGACGCACACCCAAGTCCAAACTGTCACTTGGCTCACCTCGAGATGCTCGAAGCCAGGCTGCCAAGGCAATCATCGCGCCGTTATCGGTGTTTAATTGGGCTGGTGGAAAAATCACCTGAGCTTTTATTTTAGGGCTGCGCTCGGTAAAAACCTTGCGTAAACGCTGATTAGCTGCTACGCCACCCGCTACCACAATTTTGTTCCTCGAGTGCGCTTTGGCTGCCCTTAAGGTGGTTTGTACCAGACTCTCGACCATCACCCGTTCAAAACTGGCGGCTAAGTCCTCCGTGCCAATCTCAAGTTTGCCTGTGTTGCGGGCTTCAACGGCTAAACGGGCTTGGTTTTTAATCCCACTGTACGAAAAATCAAAACCTGTTTGCCCAAGTAACGGCACAGTAAATGGATAGGCTTGGTCGTTGCCCGTTAGGGCGGCTTTAGAAATCGCAGGACCCCCGGGGAAACCAAGCTCGAGCAACCGTGCCACCTTATCAAATGCCTCGCCCGCCGCATCATCACGGGTTGCCCCAATTAAACTGTACTGCCCAGCTTGTACGCAATCAAACAAATGGGTATGCCCACCCGAAGCGATTAACGCCAAAAACGGTGGCTCGAGTTCTGGCGAACTGGCAATTGCGCTTTGAATATGCCCCTCGAGATGGTGCATCGCATAAAAAGTTTTACCTGTACCAAACACCAAGCCCTTGGCGTACATCAAACCAATCAGCAGCGAACCAGCTAATCCAGGTCCTCGGGTGGCGGCAATCACATCTATATCCCCGAGTTGCAAATTTGCATCTGACAGCGCCAATTGCAGCACTTCGTCTATACTTTCCAGATGCGCTCGAGAAGCCAGTTCGGGCATGATTCCGCCAAAAGCCCGGTGCAAACTCTGCGAAGCAATAATATTAGCGAGGATTTGACCGTCTTTGACAATCCCCACGCCAGTATCGTCACAACTGGTATCAATGCCAAGAACAATCATTAGCGGTCAAATTTGCCATAACCTGCCATTCGCCGACGGTACTCGCCGCGCACAAAATCGAGTAAATCTTCGATGGCTTCGGTGTCGTTACTCTTGACTGCCGACAACTCGAGCCAATTGGATAACGGTACTTCTGACCCAATTTGAATCATCAGTTTATGCTCAGACTCGAGATGCAAAGTGAGGCTTTCAAAACCATTTTTCTCTGCCCAGTTTTCGATGGTCTCGAGTGCAAGAGCAATGTTCTCGAGTTTAAGGGCTTGATTGTTCTGTAAAAAAATAATGGTTGCCATGATGCACCTCCCGCTTTTAGTGTACCACCGACTTTATTCGTGATTAATGTGCATCAGCCAAACACCGATTGCAAAACTAATGGCGGCTGTGCCTAATTTCCAAAGCATGGCATCAAGTGTCAGTTCTTTACCGGGAAAAAAAGAATCGGCTGTCCAGTAGACAAAAAAAGCAAATGTGCCATTGCCGATTAACCAACCCGCCAAGCGCTTCGGGTCAGAAGGGATGTTCAAAAAAGCAATTTTTTTAGCGTCTGAGGGCTGCATGGTAACAGCATAACCAGCAAGGCAGGGACATTCAATATCAGGGTGAACAAGCCGCGCAAAATTGGGGTATCTCGAGCCGCGCAGAATTAGGGTAGTATCCCGCCTGATGTGGATTGGTGTTCTGCTGGCAGCCGCCAGTGCTTTTTGTTTTTCTACGCTTGGTATTTGGGGCAAATTAACCCAACAACTGGGGGTAGCCTCGAGCAGTTTATTGGTTTGGCGTTTTGCCTTGGTAGCACTGGTTTTATTTGCGGTTGGCTACGGTAAAGGCTTCACTTGGCGTGAACGTCTGCGGATGGTCTTGTTTGGCATGGCGTATTTTGTCTTCACTGCCCTGTATTTTGCCTCGCTCGAGCGAATTTCGGCAGGCACAGCCGCACTGTTGGTTTACCTTGCGCCCGTGGTGGTGGTGCTGATTCATGCGGTTCAGGGTAAACGCCCAAGTAGGCAGCAACTGATGGCGACTGCCTTAGCTGTGGCTGGCTTATTGGTGATTGTTGGATTGCCCAGTTCTCGAGATGCCAATTTGCTTGGCGTGGTTTTAGGGGCATTGGCGGGTATTGGGTACGGTTGGTACTTGGTGATGAGCGAAACCCAACGTCAAGTTCCACCACTGGCTTTTACTGCCCACAGTGCTTTGGGAAGCGCAATTGGATTTGCGGTGCTTAATTTACTGGCAGGGACAACTCGAATTCCTGATACCTTGCCGCTTTGGGGTTTGGTGGCGGCTATGGCAATTATTTCTACCCTGTTAGCCTTGCCGATGCTTTATGCTTCAATCGCTCGGATTGGGGCAGCAAAAGCCAGTCTAATCAGCACCCTCGAACCCGTTTATGCAGTTGTACTGGCATGGGCATTCATTGGTGAAACTCCGCGTTTAGAAATGCTTTTTGGAGCGGTTCTGGTTTTAAGTGGTGCGGCTTTAGCCAGTCTTGGTTGACATGTTAGGCTGTTTAGATGATTGAATTAAACGGTCAGACCTATCCAAGCGAAGTCCGCAGCAGCCAAGCGGTACAACTCGAGACCCAAGACACGCCGGCTGGCTCGAGTGAGTTTCCGGGTTTATCCGAAGAACTGGCATTGGGCAGACAAATTCTGGCGGGTGAAGTCATCGAAACAGGAGATTTTGCCAGTAGTCTCGAGTCTTTCAAAAGTGGGTTGTCTTCTGCCAATAACGAAGGTGAGGACTATGACGGTACACTGCCAGACCCTGCTGGACATGGAGCGCCTATTCATAAACCAGATTTGTACACACCACAACTTGACCTCGAGAACCAAGCCCTTAGCCCAAATGAAAAAAGTACCGCTTTGGCACTGCTGAACGAACAGCAAACCGATTTCCCGACGGCTCGAGTGCTGCGTTTTGTTCGCTACCCAGATGATTCACGGGTCGTTTTGGTCTTTACAGATGGCGCGGATGAATTACAATTACAACAGCAGTATTCATCATGAAACCACATTTACTTGACCTTCACCCAGACCAGTACCCGCTAGCTGGCTACCGCCAAAAGCAGTTGCTCGAGTGGGTTTTTGGGCAGGGCGTGGCATCTTTTACTGAAATGAGCAACATCCCGCAAGCCTTGCGCTTAGAACTCGAGACTGAGTTTAGACTTTCGGCGTTCTTGAAAGTCGAAAAATTTGTTTCCACCGATGGCAGCACCAAGTATTTGTACACCTTGCAAGATGGCAAACAAATGGAAGCCGTCTTAATGCCCTACCAAGACCGTGTGACGATTTGTGTCTCTACGATGGTTGGTTGTCCGGCTGGTTGTGCGTTTTGTGCCACTGGACGAATGGGTTTTGGGCGCAATTTAACGGCTGGCGAAATCATTGAACAAGTCTTGTATGCGGCTCGAGACAATGGCTGGCAACCGAACATCATTCGTAATTTGGTCTTTATGGGCATGGGCGAACCATTACTAAACTACGACCACACCCTGAACGCGGCGCGAATACTGCTGCACCCCAATGGTCTGGGCATGAGTCAACGCCGTGTGACCCTTTCTACCGTGGGTTTACCCAAGCAAATTATTAAACTGGCATCAGAAGATGTGGTGGTCAAACTTGCGATTTCGCTTCATGCCCCAGACGAAGAAACCCGTAAAAAAATTATTCCTACTGCCCATGCCCACACGATTAAAGACATTCTCGAGAGCGCCCGTGAGTACCAGCGCCGCAGTAAGCGCCGTGTGACTTTTGAATACAGTATGCTCGCGGGAGTCAACGACCACCTCTGGCAAGCCGAATTGCTTGCCGAGTCTTTACGCGGCTTAATCGCCCATGTTAATTTAATCCCGATGAATGCGTGGGCTGGCTCTGGATTTGCCTCGAGTAGCGAAACCCGTATCCAAGAGTTTTACAATACTTTAGAAAGTTTAGGAATTCCGGTTTCGGTGCGGCGTTCTCGAGGGCGAGATGCTGGGGCAGCTTGTGGACAGTTGGCATTAAAACGCCCTGAAGACAAAGCGGCATAAAAAAAGAGGACACAAGGTTGTGTCCTCTTTTTTACATTCTCGAGTTTTATTGGCGCGTAACCAAGATGCGGCAAGGTCCGTCTTTACTTTGGTCACTGTTCTTAACCCCAAACGAACCATCCGTAAAAATCGTGTTGTTGCGAAATTCACCAAGGCTTAAATAGCACTGCATTTGGTAAATGGCGCTGCTCATTTCAAGGGTTGCCACTGGTCCAATGGTGAACAGCCTAAACGTCCAATCGTTAAAAAAACTGCCGTCAGGACCACGAATCAGGTCGGCATCGCCAGTAAAACCATTGGGTTGGAGTTTATCAAACCACAATTCAAAACGGTAATTGAACGACTCGAGTCGCCAGACGGTGTTGGCATCGGGTAGAATCTTAGAAAACCAGTCCACACCACTAAAATTGGGTTTATCGGTGGCTCGAGAAAGTTGCATTGGGTCAGTCACAAGACTTAAGGTGCATTGGTCTTTGCTGGCACTGGGTTGATTTGTACCGTCTTGGAAAACAAAACCACCACCGCGCACACTAGCCCCTCGAGACGGCATCAAGAAGACACAATGGTATTGCCGTCCAGCTACACTGGCGTACAAAGCGGTTACGCTTTTATCGGGATTGCCAACTCGAGCCAGACCTTTGTCTGTACCAACCTGCATCTCGCCTTCAGTGGCAGCCCATTTTTTAATATTTGAGAAAATCGGCGATGGATGCAGCCAAGGTGCATCGGCAACAGCTTTACTTAAAATAATTTTACCAACATTGGGCTTATCACCAAGGCTTAAACTCCAAGTTTGCCCAGCCTTAAAGGTTGCAAATTGCGGATTGGGACTGATTGCATTTTGAGCCATTGCCAGTACGGTCAGCATGGACATGCCAAGAATTCCAATTGAAAGACTTTTTTTCATACATTCACCTCGAGCTATACCTTAAGAAGTCAGCGTGACAGCAGCGTGACAGCAATGTGACTCTAAAAAAAACTTAATCCCTTTAGCTTTTGACTAAAGGGATTTCTTGTGGTGGCCCGTGAGGGGCACGATCCCCCGACCCACTGATTAAAAGTCAGTTGCTCTACCGACTGAGCTAACAGGCCCTACTTCTCTACAGCCGACAGAGTATACGCGTGAGGTCGCAAACTGTCAAGGGCTTCTCAATTCTCGAGTTTTGAGAGTTTTACTTGTTTCTTTATTACTGGCTTTATATCTGTATAGTTTTATTTTCTAAATTAAATTTCTGACGGCTGTGCAATAAATTGTTTTTTGTTCATCTTGGGGTGGTATACTTGTTCGGCTTGCCGTAAAAAGCACTTGGAGACTATTCATGTTAGGAATTATTAATAAATTATTTGATAACAACGCCAAAGATGTGGCGAAACTGCAAAAAGATGTGGTGTCAAAGGTCAATGCCCTCGAGAGTGAAATGGAAAAACTGGCTACCGAGCATTTAGCCGAAGAATTTGGCAAGTTAAAACTGCGCCATAAGGACGGCGAGACTTTAGAGAAGCTGATGGTTGAAGCCTTTGCCTTGGCTCGAGAAGCCAGTAAACGCACCCTTGGTAAACGCCATTACGATGTGCAACTGATCGCTGGGGCAGCGCTGCATTCTGGGCGAATTGCCGAAATGAAAACAGGCGAAGGCAAGACCTTGGCTGCAACTTTGGCACTGTCCTTAAACGCGATTTCGGGCAAGGGCGCACATTTGGTCACGGCGAACGATTACTTGGTTAAGGTTGGCGCAGAACAAATGGGGCTGATTTTTAAGACACTGGGCTTAAGCGTTGGAATCATCCAAAGCGCCATGCAGCCACAAGAACGCCAAGGTGCTTACAGTTGCGATATTACTTATATCACCAACTCCGAACTGGGATTTGATTATCTGCGCGATAACATGTCGCCCGCTCCAGAAAACTTGGTGCTTCGTGCCGACACACCACTTAACTTTTGCATTATTGACGAAGTGGACAGCATTTTAATTGATGAGGCTCGGACACCGCTCATTATCTCAGGCGCTTCGGAAAAAAGCACCACCAATTATTACCTCATGACCAAAATCGCGGGGATGCTCGAGAAGGGCGAAGCGGTTGTGCCGGGCGATAAAACCCGTACTGAACCAACTGGGGACTTTACGGTAGACGAAAAAGGTCGCAATGTCCATTTGACCGAAGGTGGGATTAACAAAGCCGAGAAATTGCTCAGCATAGACGGGCTGTTTACCACCGAGAACATGGAACTTGGGCATATGCTAATGCAGGCGATTCGTGCCAACGAGCATTACAAAAAAGATGTGGATTATATCGTCCAAGAAGGCGAAGTAATCATCGTGGATGAATTCACAGGTCGTTTAATGCCCGGTCGTCGTTACGGCGAAGGCTTACACCAAGCCATCGAAGCCAAAGAAAATGTCAAAATCGCTGGCGAAAACCAGACACTTGCCACCATTACCTACCAAAATTTCTTTAAGCTCTACAACAAAATTGGTGGCATGACGGGTACTGCCAAAACCGAAGAAAAAGAATTTATCGAACTCTATAACGCCGATGTCTTGGTGATTCCAACCAACCTGCCAATGGTGCGTAAAGACGCACAGGATTTGGTCTACCGCACCGAACTGGGCAAGTTTAAGGCAGTGGTTGAGGAGTTAATCGAAAAGCACAAATCTGGGCAACCAGTCTTGGTCGGTACAGTATCTATCGAAAAATCCGAGTTCTTAAGTAAATTGCTGTCTGAACCAAACCGCTATGTGCAGTTCTTAGAAAAAAGCGCTGGGGCATTACAGGCGCAACTGGCTAAAGGCAGCGCAGCCTTAATCGAAGAAATGCAGAAGCTCTTGTCTAATCCGGGTGCTTTAACCCCAGATAAACTCGAGGGAGTACGGGCTAAACTGCCAAAAAATGCAATTATGTACTTTGAGCAACTGGAAAAAGAAGTTCATGTGCTGTCTATTTTGCGTAAAGGTGTCAAGCACAATGTGCTGAACGCCAAACAACACGCTCGAGAAGCCGATATTGTGGCACAGGCTGGGCGCAGTGGCACAATCACGATTTCGACCAACATGGCAGGGCGTGGTACCGATATTCAACTCGGTGGCAACGCCGAATTTGCCGCCTATGCTCACCTCGAGAAGAAGGGCTTTAGTCGGTACGATGACGGGATTGAACTGTTTGTGGCAGCATGTTTACGTGACGACATTGAAAATGCTAAGAAGCATGTGGCGGATAAACTAACTGTAGGAGACGACGATATAACCCATATCATTAAAACCAGGGATGAATTCCGCGTAGACTTTTTTAAGGTCAAAGAAGCTGGCGGGCTGCATATTATTGGTACAGAACGCCACGAAGCACGGCGCATAGACAATCAATTGCGCGGGCGGGCGGGCAGACAAGGCGACCCCGGCTCGAGCAAATTTTATTTGTCGTTTGAAGATGATTTAATGCGTCTTTTTGCCAATGAAACCGTGGTCAAGATGCTCGACAGACTCGGAATGGACGACACCCAACCGATTGAAGCCGGCATGGTCACACGCTCTATCGAAACCGCCCAAAAACGGGTTGAAGACCGTAACTTTTCGATTCGTAAACAACTGCTTGCCTTTGATGATGTGATGAGCAAACAACGTGAAGTGGTCTATGCCCAACGCCGCGAAGTGCTGCTTGGTAAAGATGAAGGGGTCAATGAGCTAACCGAAGGCATGATTCTGGACTTTATCAACACCCAAGCCAGTATTCACTTCACCAAAGACTCCGACGACTGGGACCTTGAGGCACTGCGAGCCACACTGGTGGACTGCTGCCCCGCTTTTGAAGATTTTGACTTTGAGTCACTGCGAACCGAACGCCGCGATGCCATCACCGATAAACTGCTGGACGTGGCTGCCGCCGCTTACGAAGCCCGAGAACAACAACTGACCCCACAAGTGCTGCGCGGACTCGAGCGCTATGTGGTACTGCAAATCGTAGACCAATTCTGGAAAGAGCATTTGCACAGTATGGATGTCTTACGAAGTGGTATTTTTAACCGTCAGTACGGACAAAAAGACCCGTTTGTCGAATACAAATTTGAAGCCACCAAGTTATTCTCGGAAATGACCGAAGCGATTAAAACCGAAGTGACCAAGTTTATTTTCCGTGTCCAAGTGAACTTTGAAGCTGCCCCACAAGCCCAAGCTGTTGCAGATGAGCAATCGGACGCACCGCAAAGTGGTTTCTCGAGCGGTTCAAACCCTTTTATTCGTTCCAGTCAAACCAAAGTGCAAAAACTCAGTCGTCAGGAACGGCGAAAAGTTGAGCGGGATGTTAAAAAAGGACGGTAATGCCAGTAAAATGTTGCCCTCGAGACGTGTTCTCGAGGGTTTTTGTTTGTAGGTCGGGTTAGGAGCAAAAGCCTTCCAGTAGGTACAGAATCATGGTTGGGTAGCCCCTCTCCCGTCTCGCTTGAAGCTCGCCACCCTCCCCCAAAATACGCTTCGCTGGGGGAGGGTTTAGGGTTGGGGCTTTAATTTTTCTTTTTTATCGCAAAACCAAAACAAAAGAATAAACCGAACAACCCTCTCCCGCGCTTTTTGGCGGGATGAGGGTAACGAGCTTCAAGCGAGTTGGGAGAGGGCTGCACCACGCACATTCTCGAGGGCATGATTTTCTTTACTTAGCTGGGTTTAAGTAGACACTGATGGTACGGTTTTTCGGTAAGTTTGCAGTTTTCCCAAAGGTTGTAAAACCAGTTTGTGCGACACTGTAAGTGTACTCGCCTGCGGCTACACCTATAAATGAAATCATCGTGGCAGTTTTTCCTTTGAACGGGATGACTGCACTGACGGGTTGTGGTGTGGCACTCGAGCCAGTTAAGGTGACAGTAGCGGCTTGGGTTTTTGGATTGGTCAGAATAAACCGTAATTTGCATGGACAAACAGGGGCGGTTGCGCCTTTGGGGGCAATGTTGAGGGTGTAGAGTGCGCCAGTTGTTTTGCCCTCTGGTCGAACCAAATAATCAATATCGCCTGTGCCAGATGGTGTGACCTTGTATGTCCACTGTCCATCGGCTGCGGCTGTGGCGCTACCCAGTACCTTACCCGCCTCGAGAACCTCGAGTTTGCTGTTGGCTGGGGCAAGCCCAGATAAAGCAAATTCATCAGCCGCTAAGAACCCGTTGGCATCTTTTAATTGCGGGGTAAAGATGTTGATGCCTTCGCCTTCTGCCATTGCTTGTAAACCTTCAAATGGGGCTTTTAGGGTCAGGTCTAACGGCGCACTCTCGAGCGAAGCGACTTTGCCATCAAAGGCTTTCGCCACAACGCTAACCGAACCACTGGGTAAATTGGTGTCGAATTTCCAATTGCCACTCGCGTCCACATCGGCGACACCCACAACTTGACCATTAACAAAAACTTGCACTTTGCTGTTCTTCGCGCCAGTTCCCTCGAGTGTCCGCACCCCAGAAGCAACTGCCCCTGTAATTGGTGCAATGGTTGGTGCGATTAAAGAAACAGCATTCCAATTCATAAAACCAAAAGCGGCTGCGCCAGCCAGTAACAATGCTCCAGCCGCTTTAACGGGATGAAACGGATAGCCCCTCGCCATTAGTGACCACCTACTTTGTGTTGTAAGGCGGTCAGTTCAGCACTGACTTTGGCAAGCTCGGCTTTTAAGGCTTGGTTGGATTTATTGGCATTGGTACGCCATAAAAAATGATCATAAACGATTTCTAGGACTAAAAAAGTACCAGCCCCAAATAAAAAAACACCTAAGTATTCCATTTTTACCCTCTCCCTTTAGTGCTGCTCGAGTTGAGCGCGTAACTCGAGAACTTCGCGTTGTTTGGTCAGCAACTCATCGCGTAAATCATCGTTGGTGATGCCTTGGGCGGGTTGCGAACCGTTCCATTTGACCACATCGAGAAGCCACTGAACCACCCAAGCAATCAGACCGCCCAGAAAAAACACTGCTATTAACTGCCATGCACTCATGGTTTTCCTCCACTGCTCAAACCTCGGCTCGAGCAGCAGTAGTCTAGCAGGGGATGAGGTGGCACAACAAAGGGTGAAACGTTTTGGGTTATTTCACGATAGAATGTAAGCATGAATCCTTTCTTTCTTAGTTGCGCGGCTGCGCCACCACCTCGAGAACACATTATTTGCCTCGAGTGTGGGGGTGCTTGTGTCTATTCTTGGTGAACCAATCGAACTGGATCGTCCGGTTGATTGGGTAGCGCTGGTTGGTTTTATGGGAACGGGCAAAAGTCGTATTGGCTGGGAATTATCTCGGGCGTTGGCGCTGCATTTTTTTGATACCGATAAAGTGATTGAAAAAGTGGCGGGTTTAACTGTGGCACAAATTTTTGAGGCTTACGGCGAACCAACCTTTAGAGCTTATGAATCCGAAACCATCGAGCGCTGTATTGCCCTAAACGAAGCGGTGATTTCTTGTGGTGGAGGAACATTTAATAACCCAGAAAACCGTACCAAGTTGCTGACTCGAGGTCCTGTGGTGGCGCTTTCTGCCAGTCCAGAAACAATTCTTGAACGCACCAAACGCAGCCCTCGAGTTTTGCTGCAAGTTCCAGACCCACTTGGCAAAATCCGTGAATTGCTCGAGATTAGAAAACCCTTTTATGACCAAGCGCCAATTCAAGTTTCTACCGATGGACGTTTACGGCGTGAAGTGGTTCAAGAAATTGTCGAAAAACTCGAGCTGTGGCATGAAAAAGAAGTCAGCCAATATGTCTGAACTCCTTGCTTGTTTGTCGCTTTTTTTTACCTCTGGGCTTGGCGCAGTGCGGGTCAAGGCGTTAATTGAACATTTTGGAACTGCCGAGGCTGTCTTAAGTGCCAAGCTGCTCGAGTTGCGGCAAGTGCGTGGTTTGGACGCTGCTAGTATTGCAGGTATTGGCTCAGAAACCACTAGGCAACGCGCCGAAGCCGAACTGACTCGAGCCGAAAAAATGGGTTTGACTTTACTGGGTTTAACCGACTCGAGGTATCCCGAAAGTTTAAGAGCCATTTATGACCCGCCACCAGTGCTGTGGGTACGCGGCGAAGTCAGTGCTTTAGAAAATTTAACAGGTGTCCTGCCACGCAGCATCGGCGTGGTTGGCACACGCAAAGCCAGCACCTATGCCAAGGCATTCACCCAAAAACTGGCTCATGATTTAGCGCTGGTGGGTGTGACCGTGGTTTCTGGATTAGCCAGAGGGATTGACACGGTGGCACACACGGCTGCTGTGGATGCTGGAGGTGTGAGCATTGCGGTGCTGGGTTGCGGTGTAGACACGATTTATCCATCTGAAAACAAAGCCTTAGCTGAACGCCTGACGGTCATTTCTGCTTATGCCCTAGGCACACCACCCAACAGTTACAATTTTCCACCACGCAACCGAATTATCGCTGGTTTGTGCAGTGGCAGTGTAGTCGTCGAGGGCGACACCGACAGTGGTGCAATGATTACGGCAGTGGCGGCACTCGAGGCAGGGCGCGAAGTGTTTGCTGTGCCGGGTAGAGCCGGCGACCTTTTGTCTCGGGGACCGCACAAACTGATTAAAGAAGGCGCAAGCCTGATTGAATCGGCGGCTGATGTCCTCGAGAACTTGCGTTGGACAGCCGCTCCGCCCCGTTTAGCCCCAGAACTTGAAGGCGACGAAGCAACCATTTATAAAGCCCTAAACGGCGAATTGTTACTTGATGAACTCTGCCAGAAGACTGGATTTATCACTCCTCGAGCCACGGTTGCGCTGACGATGCTACACTTAAAAGGCGTGATTCTCGAGTTACCAGGTGGGCGGTATAGCAAAAACTAAAGGCTATCAGCTTCGAGGAATTTTCTCGAGGGTTTGGTTATGAGCGCTCCAAGGGCTTGGTCAGGTACTCGGCGTTTAAGGCTTGGCAAAGTTCAAAAAACATCGGGTCATGTTCTGGGTTTGTCCAAGCCGGCGATTGCACCAACAAAATGGCTGTGATGTTTTTAAGCTCGAGTTGTGCCAAAGCAGTGCGCTCGAGCTTGATGTTGGCTCTAAATCTCGAGCCAAGTTCGGTTTTGGTTCGCTCTAAATCATAGCCTTCGCAAACCCGCACCTGTTCATGCCAAGTGGGGTAAACACAAGTGTAATTTTGGATTAAACCATGCTCGAGCGCCAGCCCAGCCCAGTTGCCAGCCCGAACCCGCGTTGGGTCGCCACTTGAACTGTATAAATCATGGTGTGAGTCTAGGTTGGTGACACTTAAAAATGGTGTTTGCTCGAGTACGCCGTAAGCATCGGCGTGGCTGAGGGTGGCAAGGGTTTTGATGCCCGAAAATTGCAATAACCAACGCCAATCCTCGAGCAGTGGGAAATCGGTGCTGAGATTGCCATTGCGTTTTTTGGCGCGGTCAAACCAAGCCTCAGTGCGGTCATATTCTGTATCTTTTGAACCCCAGATTGGAGCGTCAAAAACATGCTCAAGACATCCAGAAAAAAAATCCCAGTCCACCGAAAGCAGCACCAAATCATGATACTGCATGTTTAGGAGTTGACAAAACTGTCCTAACTGTATATACTCAGTATATTGGTATGCACAGTAATCTTCTTATTTCCCAAACCGATGGTCGCCCAATGTACCTGCAAATCATGCAGCAAATAAAGCAACACATCGCGGTTGGCGATTGGGCAGCCGGACAAGAAATCCCATCCATCCGCCAATTGGCTGCCGATTTACGGGTCAGTGTGATTACAGTTAAACGGGCTTACCTCGAACTAGAACGCGAAGGCATTATTTTTACCCAGCACGGCAAAGGCTCAAGGGTGGCGCTCGATCCAAATGTTCAACCTCAACTGCACCAACAAGAACTGCAAACACACCTACAAGAAGCTGCCCGCTTAGGCGCACTCCTCGGACTCGAGACCGAAGAATTGCTCAATCAACTGCGGCAACAAATTCAAAACACATAAGGAGAACCCATGAACCAACTGGCTGTTCAATTTGAGCATGTGAGTAAAACATACCGGCTTTTCAAACTCGAGAACATTTCTTTTTCCCTTGCTACTGGCAGTATTATGGGTTTTATTGGCACAAATGGCGCAGGGAAATCCACTTGTATTCGTATCCTGATGGGTTTGGTGCATCAAGAAGCTGGACATGTCAAAGTTTTAGGGCAACCTATGCCTGCACAACAAGCCAAAGCCAAAGAGGAGATTGGTTTTGTTTCCGAAGATTTACGCTTGTATAAAGCCGCCACCCTCGAGTGGCACATGAACTTTATCGCTTCGATTTATCCAACTTGGGACGCAACCTATGCCAAGCACTTATTGCAATCTTTTGACTTAAAATCAGGGCAACAAATCAAGGGATTATCGCATGGTCAACGGGTCAAAGCTGCGCTTTTGTTGGTGCTTGCCCGCCGACCCAAACTACTGGTACTTGATGAACCGACCACTGGCTTAGACCCGATTGCCCGCTCAGAGGTGCTGGGCGAATTGATGCAAGTCCTGACCGACGAGGAACGCACTGTGTTTTTTTCATCACAAAATACTTTGGATGTCGAACAAATTTCAGACCAAATCACCTTTATTAACCAAGGCAAAATTATAGATAGCAGCGACAAAGAGAGTTACTTAGAACGTTGGCGTAGAATCCAACTCGAGATTCCCGACGGTACAACCCTAACCCCGCGTCCTGAAGTTATCTCGAGCAGTGGCACAGGGCGTTTAATCACCGTGACCACCAACCAATTTAGTCCAAGTTTAAGTGCCGCCTACCAAGCTACTGGCGTTATTGTTCATGCAGTAGAAGCCATGACCTTAGAAGAAATTTTTATTGCCAACGTCAAGCACCACAGGCAGGCGGTAAGCGCATGAATTACTTGATGCTCAAACCACTGATTCAAAAAGACTGGTACTTACAACGTTTTGTGATTCTAGGGTATTCGTTAGCTGGTCTAGTCGCTTTGGTTTTGGTCAATTTGCCAGACCAAACTTGGGCGAACATTGGAAATTTACTACTCATCTCGGTGTTAATTGCTTTTGGATTTCATTTGGCTGTCAGTAACATCATCACCGAACGCAGCCAACACACTTTGCCTTTTGTCATGAGTTTACCTGTGTCTGTGCGCGAATATACCCTCGGTAAAATTTTAGCCAATAGCCTGATTTATCTTGTCCCTTGGACGATTCTAAGCATCGCGGGTTTTGTCATTATCCTGACTCGAGACACTCTACCTGACGGTTTAATTCCGTTTACCACACTTATTCTTGTGCAAATTCTGGTCAATTACTGCTTTGCCTTAGCTGTGGCACTCATCACCGAATCTGTGAATTGGATTATCGGCGCGGTTTTATTGGGCAATGTAGTCTTTCAGGGCTTTCTCGGATTTATCTCGAGTTCACCGAGTATCAAAATCAACATGACTGGCTCGAGTATTGTCTGGGACTCAACAACCCTTCTTATTTTAGTAGCGCAGTTTAGTGCGATTGCGGTTTTCTTTGGCATTACATTTGTGGTGCAGTCTAAGAAAACTGACTTTATTTAAGGAGAAACCCATGAACATGTACATCAAACCCCTCATTCAAAAAGATTGGTATTTACAACGCTACTTAATTCTTGGGTACTTAATCATCGGACTTCTAGCACTAGCCATTGTCGGCATCCCTTCTGAACTTTGGTTTGCGGTTGGTAGTATTGGTTTAATCACGGTTTTAATTTCGCTTGGGATTCACCTGATTATGACTTCGGTCATCGAAGAACGTACCCTGCAAACATTGCCGTTTATCATGAGCCTACCGATTTCAGTACGTGAATACACGACCAGTAAAATCCTTGCCAACTTACTGATTTACCTTGTGCCTTGGCTTGGATTACTAATTGCCAGTTACGTCCTGATTTTAACCAGAGATACCCTGCCCGACGGACTGATTCCTTTTGTAACGATGATTCTGCTCGAGATTCTGATGGGTTTTTGCTTGATTCTCGCCGTTGCCCTAACCACCGAATCACAAAGCTGGACAATCGCGGCGGTGGTTTTAGGTAATTTAATGCTCCAAGGTTTTATGGCATTTGTTTCAAACCTACCAAGCATCAGCACTACCATCCGAGGCTCGAGGGTTGTTTGGGACAGCACCAGTATCTTGATTATTGTTGCCGAATTGATGGTCATGCTTATATTGCTTGCCGTGACCTTTTACGTGCAGTTTAAGAAAACCGATTTTATCTAAAATTTTACCTTGAAGGCTGTCACCAACAGGTGATACGACCTTTATTGTCAGGAGCATCATGAATCCAACTCGAGAACGTTTACATGGCTTTGATGCCTTACGAGGCTTTGCTTTACTGCTGGGTGTGGTACTGCACAGCGCGATGTCTTTTTTACCCGGAATGCAAATTTGGGTGATTGCTGATTCGACGCGCAGCCCCATCTTAAGTGCCATTTTTTTCCTCATTCACACTTTTAGAATGCTGCTTTTCTTTGTGTTGGCTGGTTTTTTTGCCCGCATGAGTTTGCAGCGTTTGGGTTGGCAAAAATTTATTGTAGACCGACTCAAACGAATTGCTGTACCACTCATTTTTGGCTTACCGATTTTATTTTTCTGTGTCTTGCTGGTTTTAACTTGGATTGCTAACATTCAAGGCAGACCACAAGCTCCATTTACCATCTCGAGTATTTCACCCGAGGCGTTCCCGCTCATTCACCTTTGGTTTTTATATCTACTGCTGATTTTTTACAGCGTTGTGCTTTTGGCTCGAGCCACACTGGGTCGTTTAACGTGGTTAAAAACAGTTTTAGATACGGTATTTTCTTTATTACTGCGGTCTTGGTTGCCTATTGTTGGACTGCCACTCATGCTCAGTTTGTACTTATTCCCCAATTGGCTCTACTGGTTTGGTATTCCAACTCCAGACACAACACTTTATCCAAATCTACCTGCTTTGATTGGGTACGGCACAGCCTTTTTGTTTGGTTATGGGTTGCACCGTCAAATTCATTGGCTCGAGGTCTTAAAAAAGCGCTGGGCAATCAATTTGTTTTTGGCTGTCTCGGGTAGCCTTGCTTGTCTTTTGGTATTTGGTACAGTCCCCGTTTTCACGCCGCCATCCGAAAAACTTGGCTTGGCAGCCTTGTACAGCCTGACAGGTTGGAGTTGGACACTGGCACTGCTAGGGATTGGGCTGCGTTTTTTCTCGAGTTTCAATGCCACACAGCGTTATTTTTCCGAGGCAGCGTACTGGATTTACTTGATTCATTTACCGCTTGTCATGGCACTGCAAACACTTTATGCGCCACTCGAGTGGGCATGGTGGATTAAATTCCCCAGTATTGTTGTGGCTACCATCGGTTTAACCTTACTGACCTATCAATTGCTTGTCCGATACAGTTTTATTGGCGTGGTCTTAAACGGAAAAAGAACTCAGTCATAAGTTGATACTCGAGACACCTCTTGATTCCAAGACGCACCTAACGGGCGGAATCGCCTCTTGATTGTCATTGTTGCAAAACCATAGACTCGAGCCATGATGCACCCTTTGATTCTTTCTGGTGAGGCGGCTAAAGGCGCTTTAACTCGGTCTTTTGGTCAACCCGAAGTTACCCCTAGTATGCTCGAGCGTAACCGTGCTTTGTTTGGCGAACCACTCACCCCAGACCAAGCAGTGGCAAAAATTCTTGGGGAGATTCAAAAGCGTGGCGACCAAGCGGTTCTCGAGTTCGCCGCTAAACTTGATGGCGTGCCGCTCACTGGGATTGAAGTGCCGCGAGAAAAGTGGCTCGAGGCACGGCAAAACTTAGACCCTACTTTACTGGCTGCAATTCGTCATGCGGTGGCTCGAGTGCGTGATTTTCATTTGCGGCAGCCAGCCCATGGCTTTCTCGAGCATAACGAATCTGGGGCGCTTGGGCAGTTGGTGCGTCCGCTTGAGAGGGTTGGCTTGTACGCGCCGGCTGGGGCAAATCCATTGGCTTCAAGTGTGATTCACACCGCAGTGGTGGCAGTGGTGGCGGGAGTACCTGAAATTATTTTATGTAGCCCCCCCAATAAGGCTGGCGTGGTTGACCCAACAACCCTTGTGGCGGCTCTCGAGTCTGGTGTGACTCGAGTTTTTGCGCTTGGTGGTGCAGTCGCGGTTGGGGCAATGGCGTTTGGTACACAGTCTGTGCCGAAGGTAGATAAAATCGGCGGTCCTGGAAACATTTACACCGTGCTGGCAATGCGCCAAGTTTACGGGCAAGTTGGGATTATTTCACTTCCAGGTCCGACCGAAACCCTTGTCTTAGCCGATGATACCGCCAATCCAGTCCATGTCGCAGCCGATTTACTGGCACAAGCTGAGCATGTGGATGCCGAACCAGTTTTAATTGCCTTATCCAAAAATATGCTCAAGGCAACCCTGTACCAACTCGAGCAGCAAGTGGCAACCTTGCCAGAACCCAATCAGACTTGGGCGCGCAACGCTTGGCAACAACGCGGTAAGCTGATTCTCGAGCCGAACTTAAACACGGCGCTCGAGTTCGCCAATCATTATGCCCCGGAGCATTTGTGCTTACTAATTAAAGACCCGTGGGCGGCTTTGGGGTTGGTCAAACATGCTGGCGGGGTCTTTATTGGTGAGGACAGCATGGAGGCATTGGGCGATTACTTGGCGGGTCCGAGTCATGTTATGCCAACCATGGGAACAGCGCGGTTTAGTAGCCCCGTTAATCTACGGGATTTTCAAAAAATCATCAGTGTTGTGGCAGTCAATCGCTCGACCCTGCGGCGGGTAGCGGGGGATGCAAGGCTGCTGGCTCGAGCCGAAGGTTTAGAGGCTCATGCAAGGGCAATAGAAGCGCGTTTGGACTAAACGCCTAAGCCCCAAGCCATGCCTCAACCACCACAAAGCGAAACAGATGGTCTTTGCCGTTGGCTGTTTCTTGGTGCGCGTAGCGTTTCAACATCTCGAGTAATTCGCCTCTAAAATTCTTGGCTTGTTCGTCGGTTAGGCTCAGGCAACCCCATTTATTCAAAATTTTTGCCATTTCCATTTCGCCAGTGCTGGGCAGCATTTGCGGCAGCATTCGGTCTTCGCGGCTAAAACGAATATGCCAACCTTCGGCGTTGGTGCTGGCAGAACGAATAATCGAGCGCCGTTCAATTTGGTCAAAATCTTTGGTGTGCATCTCAAGAATATCTTCGTCGGATTCAACAGGAATTGATTCGATAGGCACTGTAAACACATCGGCAGTGGCTTGGTAGAGTGGAACATTGTGTTTACCGCGTTTTTCGATACGGGTTTGCTCGATTAACTCGAGCCGAAGGAGTTTATTGAGCCAATAACTCATGTGGCTTTTAGAGAGCTTGATGGCTTGGGCAGCTTCGGCTAAACTGGTTTCCTTGCCCATAAACGGGTACAAATGACGAACATTGGTGGTGCTAATTAAAAGTTTAGCGGCTTCAGCCCCAACCAGATGACGAACAGTTTTCATACAAAAATTCTATCACTCAAATCTGTCTATTTTATTTGAACGACTAGAATGCTACTTTTCAAACAATGAATCAACCTTTGAATCAACCTTTGACCATCCACGAATTGGATATTCGTCAGGCAAGTACAAAAGAGTACGCAGCGCTGAACATTTTTGCCAATTTGATGCAGACAGAAATTTTGCCGCACGACCCACTGTGCTTACTCGAGCAAACCATTCAAAAAGCCAAGAGCCTGCCGTTATTGGTCGAATTGCCAGTTTGGGTCATCTACCAAAATGACAACATCGTGGCTCGAGCCGAACTGCAAATTTTACAAATTGAACAAAATAAGCACCTCGCAACTTTTGAGATTCAAGTCTTGCCCGAGTACCGCAGACAAGGCATGGCAGAGGCATTCCTGCAAAAAATTGCAACTCGAGCCGAACAGCATGAGCGCACTTTACTGATGACCAACACCAACAATCGTGTTTTGGCAGGGGCAGCCCTGATGCAAAATATCGGCGCAGAACTCGCCCTCGAGAGCCACAGCAACCAACTGGATTTAGCCGAATTGAACCAAGCCCTAATCAGCACATGGATGACTCGAGCCGACGCAACCTGTACAGGTTTTGAATTGCTCTTTTGGGATGGTGCATTCCCCGAAGCCCATCTACCAGACTTTACCACCTTATTTGCTGTCATGAACACCATTCCTAGGGGTAACTTGCAAATAGAGGATTTTGTTTTCACCCCCCAAATGCTGCGAATGCTAGAACAAGGTTGGTTCGCTCAGGGCTTAAAGCACTGGACTTTGGTGGCTCGAGAACTGGCGACTGGGCATCTAGTGGCGTACACCGACATCACTTGGAATCCGCGCCAACCACAAATTATTCATCAAGAAAATACGAGTGTACTGGCTGCTTACCGCAATCTTGGACTTGGGCGCTGGCTTAAAGCTGTCATGCTTGAGAAAATACTGTTTGAAATTCCGCAAGCCCAGTTTATTCGCACTAAAAACGCAGACTTGAACGCACCGATGCTGAAAATTAACCATGAACTCGGTTTTAAGCCGCACTTGGCAGAGGCTCGTTGGCAAATCCAAACCAGCCAATTGCAGTTGTACCTCGAAGGAAAAAACCGTATGAACAAGCCCAAAAGCAAAATGAAATACGTTTGGTGAAACAACTCAACAAAAGGAAAATATGATGAAAGCTGCTCTTTACAAAACATATGGCTCACCGTCGGTTCTACACATTGAAAATATCCCAGTGCCAACCCTCGAGGGGGACAATGCTTCTCGGGTACTGGTCAAAGTTCATTACGCTTCGATTAACCCAATAGATTTTTTGTTCAGGTCAGGATTTCTTCCTGTTCGACCATCGGCTGGTTGGCTCAAGCCCAAACCAGAGATGCAGATTCGAGGGGCAGATGTGGCGGGTGAAGTGGTTGCGATTGGCAGTAAAGTCACTCGTTTTAAGGTCGGTGATGCGGTTTTTGGCAATTGCCGAGGCTCTCACGCCGAATTTGTAGCTGCCCATGAGTCTTTATTGGTCTTAAAACCAAATAACCTGTCGTTCAAAGAAGCCGCCGCCATTCCTTTGGCTGCCCAAACCGCGCTACAAGCCTTGCGTGACGTGGCAGGCATTCAAAAAGGACAGCGTGTTTTGATTAACGGGGCTTCGGGTGGGATTGGACATTTTGCGGTGCAACTCGCCAAGTATTTTGGCTGCCATGTCACGGCTGTGTGCAGCACCAGCAACCTCGAGTGGGTCAAAAAACTTGGGGCAGATATTGTGCTGGATTACACAACCACAGATTTTACCAAACAGGGAAAGCAGTACGACATTATTTACGATACCGTCGGTAAACGAAGCTACTTTAGTTGCAAACCATCCCTGACCAAAACAGGTATCTATGTTGGCGAAAATCCATTCAAAGCACGGTTTCAAATCCTCCAAATGATCATCAGTCGTTTAACAAAAGATAAACAGCTTGGTACTCATTTAACCGATACCAACCACAAAGACCTCGAGTTTCTAAGCGGTTTGGTTGAAGCTGGGCAACTCAAACCAAGAATCGAAAAAGTTTACCCACTCGAGAGAATAGCCGAGGCACATCGGTATGGCGAAGGTGGTCACACCAAAGGTAAAGTCGTGATTGAAGTGATTTAAGACTCTTTGCCATCTGCGCGACAATTGCCCTGCTCTAAAACTCTTAGGATGAAGGCTAAGGAGAAATAAATTATGCCAACACGTAAAGCAGTTGCCACTTGGACAGGAACACTTAAAGAAGGAAAAGGACACCTCGCGGGTCAGAGCGGCTTAGATATGCAGTACGCCTTCACCAGCCGTTTTGAGGATGGGGCTGGAACAAACCCAGAAGAACTCTTGGCGGCGGCACACGCTGGTTGTTACAGCATGGCGTTAAATGCAGCCCTCGAGAAGAATGGTTTTGCAGCCGAGTTTGTCAGCACCGAAGGGCAGTGTACCGTCGAAAAAATTGGTGATGGGATGGTTATTTCTAAACTGAAACTGGTGACTAGGGCTAAAGTACCGGGCTTAAGCGCCGAAAAATTCCATGAGTTTGCCGAAGCAACAAAAACTGGTTGTATTGTTTCTAAGGCACTTGGTGCTGTGCCGAGCATGGAACTCGAAGCGACCCTCGAGGCATAAAGTTTTGAAATAGTAAAAGCCCCGAAGTTTTCGGGGCTTTTTTGTTCTCGAGAATTTAATTAAAAGTATTGGTTTGGGTGTTGTACTGCCCAAAGAACCATTTGGTAATTCGTTCGGCATAGCCGCTTGGTACATGTCCACCAGCTTGAACAATAAAAAAGGTCACATCTGCCTCGCAGGGGGCAGTGTTGCCAGTGTTGCGTTGCTTGTAAGCCGTGACAGTTTTTCCGCCGATACTGGCGTTGCTAAAGACTGGATTGGCTGATGGTAGAACGTTACCGCAATTGCTCGAGGTAGCAGCCCATTGCTTGGTCACAATAATCAAATTGCCAAACTCGTTGTCTAAAGCTGGGGCGGCGGTTTCGGCTAGGTCGTTTGAACCGTGAATATTAAAAATTCGCGGTGGGCTGGCTCGAGTGTACAAACTAGCTTTTGGTACAAAGTAACCAAATTGAGTTCCTTCACCACAAACAATGTCCGCGTCGGCAGGTGGAATATAAGGATTCGGATTGGTGGATGCTTTAGAAGTTCCGCAGTAAAAAGTGCCAGAAATTGGGGCAATCGCGCTTATTAAATTCTTGGTCTCTGGGTGAGCGTACAAATAATAGGCAAAACCAGCCCCTCGAGATTCACCAACCACAAAGACTTTGGCTGGGTCTATTTTGTTTCCCGCCCCAAAAAGCGGATTGGCGGCGCTCGAGCCTCGAGTGATGATTTCTTTGATAAAAGCAATATCGTCTACTTCGGCGGCAGCCCCTGCGTTGTCCTTGCCATCCATGCGAAAACGCCATGTGGCATTTAAGCCTTGCGGAGAAACCAGAACTGCCGCTTGTGCATCTGTAAAAGTGGTGTAGCTACTGGGGACTTGGACATTCGAGTCACCGTCGCCATGTAAGAAAATAACCAGTGGTCTGCCACTATTTGGAGCAGCCACACCCGAAACGCGGTATCTCGAGGTGCGAGAGGCTTGTAGCACCCCAGAACCAGTCACGGCAAAATTGGTTGTGCCAGTCGTGGCGGCGGGTGGATTAGCCGCAAAAGTGGCATTAACCGTGCAATCTGCGCTGATGATGGCTGTGGTGTAAAGGTTGGCGTTGAGGTTGCCGCCACAACCAGTCACACTCGAGATGCTAAACCCAGCGTTGGCAGTGACGGTTATGTTGGCAGTTGCACCACTATTCACTTTTTGTGTCATTGGCGAAACATTGCCGTTTGCCCCCGCGTTGGCTGTGACCGTAAATTGTACGGCTGGATTTGGATTTGGACATGCCACCAAAATACCGATTAACCCAACTGCTAAAACCCAATGTTGTCGCTTCATAAAAACCTCCATTGTCCTCGAGAACAACCTACAAAAAGCCTTTCTCAAAGCTCATAGCTCATGGCTCAATGTCCACTTAAGTATAAACGTGGTCTTGTTACCTGTGCGTTACCTGACATAGACTGCCCCAATGCCAGATGCGACTCGTTTTCCTCATGACCACTCGAGCCGTTTGGTGGATGTGCAGAATCTTGGAGTCAATTACGGCGAAACCACGGCACTCGAGGGCGCAAATTTCCATCTCTGTCCGCGTGAATTTGTGGCAATTATCGGACCGAATGGCGCGGGCAAAAGCACTTTACTTAAAGCCATGTTGGGCTTAGTGCCATTCAAAGGCACTGTTACGTTCTCGAGTCATTTACAACCCAAGCCAACCCAGCAAATCGCCTATGTGCCACAAGCCAGAGCGCTCGATTGGGCTTTTCCTGTCACAGTTTGGGATGTGGTGATGATGGCTCGGGTCAAAAAAATCGGTTGGTTGAAAAGTGCCACTCAATCTGACCGTGAAATTGTGAAGAATGCCCTCGAGCGTTCTGATTTAATCGATTTACGGCACCGTCCAATTGGCGATTTATCTGGTGGGCAACGCCAACGGGCATTGCTGGCACGAATGATGGCTCGAGAAGCCTCATTGTTATTCTTAGATGAACCATTTAATGGGGTGGACAGCACCACCCAAGACCGAATCTTAGAACTCCTCGAGGCAGAACGGATTGCTGGAAAAGGAATTTTAATGGTCACACACGACCTCGAAGCCGCTAAAAATTGGTGTTCGCATATATTACTGGTCAATCAGACCGTTATTGCCTCGGGTAAGCCAGAACGGGTATACACCCCAGAGAACATCGCCAAGACCTTCTCGAGAGGTGTGTTGTGAACCACTCACAAGAGGCGTTATGAACCGCTCACAAGAGGCGTTATGAATTGGCTGCTCGAGCCGTTGCAATTTGAGTTTTTCCAGCGTGCGCTTTTGGGGGTCGGTATTATTGCCCTGCTTTGCGGCGTCATTGGTGCGTTTGTGGTACTGCGCGGCTTATCTTATATTGGGGATGCAATGGCGCACGCGGTTTTCCCGGGGATTGTGGCTGCCTTCTTACTTAAAATAGATTATTACCTTGGGGGTGTGGCAGCCGCGATTATTACTGCCCTTGGGATTGGTTGGGTCTCGAGAAAAAGTGGCTTAAAGCAAGATGCTGCAATTGGAACGGTTTTTGTTGGGATGTTTGCACTGGGTATTGTTCTGCTCTCGAGAACCAAATCGTACAGCCTAGATTTAGCCCATTTATTGGTTGGCGACCCGCTTGGTATTGCCCCAGAAGATATTCTTACGACTACCTTCTTTACAGTTATAATTTTGGCTGCCTTATTTGCGATTCGTAAAGAATTGGTGCTGGTTGCTTTTGACGAAATCGAAGCTCGGGTTTCAGGGTTGCCAGTCCAGCATTTGAATGCTTTTTTGATGATTCTAATTGCTTTAACCGTGGTGCTGGCGATTCAAATGGTCGGTACAGTGTTGGTGGTCAGTCTGCTGGTCACGGCTGCCAGTACCGCCCGAATGCTGACCTCGAGACTGAGCCAAATGATTCTGGTCGGCAGCTTGGTTGGGGCATTGGGGGGTATGATTGGTTTGTACGCTTCGTATCACTTTGATGCCCCAGCAGGAGCAATGATTGTGCTGGTCAATACCGCTATTTTTGTTTTGGTGCTGCTGCTCAAACGAGCTTAGATCAGTAACATTTAAGACTGGTCAAAGCCACACAAGCCACCGCAGGTTCTGAAAAGCAACCCGCCCAAGCCTTTTGCACCCTTTGAGGGCGTTATACCAAATTTACTTAGATAGTATTTAATCATCGAGCCAGCTAAAACCAGCCCGACCACGAACCAGTTCAGGATTCTGCATCAGAAAAGCACAACGGTCACACAAAATATCTTCCAAAGCATCCAAATCAGCAAAGATA
>JANNVX010000089.1:0-2134 GCA_031414595.1 Deinococcales bacterium | reverse complement strand
TTTGTCCGTAAATAACTTCCCTATTTGGAAATGATGAAACATTGTTTCTAGCAGGACAGACACAGGGGTCTGTCCCTACAAAATCCATAAAAATACGTCAGGTAGGGGCGGACCCCCGTGTCCGCCCTGTGACCAATTGTCTGTTTTTGGTTTAATTGAAATCGGGAAGTTATTCTTGGACAGTTCCTAAGTAGAGTTCGTAAACCAGTGCGTTGATAATTTGTTCAAAATAAGCCACCAAAAGCGCTTGTGGGGTGCTTTGGCTGGTGGCAAGCAGAATACCGTTGACCAGATTGGTGATGAGGCTCGAGACGGTACTCGAGGGCGTAGGAATGGGGAAATGTTTCATAAAGATTGCACTTGGTTCAAAGAAACCGTTTTGCAATTTGGACATCATGTGTTCAAAAATGTAGTAACCGACTCGAGAATTGAGAATACCTAGAAGATATTTTGAGGCTTCTGGAAGAATAAAAGCCTTTTGATTCAAGTAATAATTTTCTTCATCCCATGCAAATGTATTTCTCTCTGTAATGTTCGGATAGACAATTTTAGGTTTTTCAAAATCGTTCCAATACGAAATTGCATATGGAATTTGAAACCATTCATCATTGTCCCGAACAACATTTAATCGAGCTTCTAGTTGCGGTTTGAACTGCTCAAGATATGCTTTGATGGCAGGATATTGCTCTATATTCGTTCCCTGACGTGTAAAAATCAAAAATAGATTTGGTGAATTTATTTTCCAGCGTTTTACATCACGTCCACGTAAAAAGGGCTTGATAAGCTCAGCACTTTTTTTATCTTTTTTCTCGAGTATTCTTTTTGTTTCTGCGTCAATTACAAATGCTTCATTGAGACCTGTGACGATTCCTCTATACAATCTTCCACCGACGTATTCGCCTAATGGTGTCCCAGCCGCTTTTATCTTCTCGAGCAGTTGCAGTACATCGTCTTTTTCTATTCGCCATGAATCCAGTTTTAGACTATTTTGTGGCATGATAAAAGATTGTGTTTCGACAATTTCCCTAAAGTTGTTTATATCGTCGGTCTGATTCCAAGACAGTACCCGCATCGTGTCGGACTTAACTGGTTTTTGGTTCTGAACCACTAAAATACTTGGGTAGGCAATGGCGGTAAACACGGGTGCATCGCCAAAATCTATAATTTGTCGTACTCGGGTTTTCTCGAGCAAATGCTGACGTAAATTTAAGCCGTAACCACTTCTAAAGTATTTGTTGCTGCAAATATAACTTAGGATTCCGTTTTTATTTAGTACATCTAAGCCGCGCTTAAAAAAATAGACGTAAATATCGGCTGTGCCACTAAAAAAGTTTTTGCCGTAGGCTTTTAATAATTCTGGTTTTTGGTCTTTTATTTTTTCGTGGCGCACATATGGCGGGTTGCCAATAACCACATCAAAACCCGTATGCCCAAACATCCAGTGTGGGTCAAAGAACGGGGCGAAGGTGTTCTGGTTGTACGGGTCAAAAGCTGCCATGCGCCTTGCGGATTCTTTGGCGTAACCGCTCTGCTCGAGTAACTTGGCTATTTGGCGGCGGGTGGTGGCATCTTTTAAGCGCAGGGCTTTTTTCTGGTTAAAATTCTTGGCTCTAAAGTGTTCGTGGCGGATGCTTTCTAGTTCGTTCTCGAGTTCGGTTACTTCGGGTGGAACAAGTGGCATTTGGTCACCGAGTGGCATTAGGCTGTTGGCGGCTACAAATTTGGTCTCGAGGTTCGGTAGCGGCAGGATGCCTCGGTTGGGTTTTTGTGGGTCTTCTTTTTGGTCTATCACCAAGCTGATAAAGCAGCGTAGTTTGGCAATTTGAACCGCTATTGGTTGAATGTCCACGCCGTAAATACAGTTTTCGATTAAAAATAATTTTCGGGCATAATCGAGGTCGGTGCTGTTCTGGTCAAAGGCGCGTTCTATCTCGAGTAAGCGATTCTCGAGTGCGCCGATGGCTTGGTTGCGAATTTCTTGGTCGTTTAGTTTTCAATAGTCTGGAACGTTTTTTAAATTTAAGAAATTAAAAGTGGAAGCCCTACTGTAAGCTGTGAGTGTCTAAACCAACGCTCCAAAAAGGCTTCCATGACTATCTTAAACCAAATTCTGACCTTAGCGGGTATTCGCAAA
>JANNVX010000088.1:0-305219 GCA_031414595.1 Deinococcales bacterium | reverse complement strand
AAGGACGTGTTGCGGAATACGAAGTGGTATTGCTCTGATTGGTTTATGGAGATTGCTTGTGGTTTGCATAACCTTCGCTGTGCTTTTCGCAAACGGGCTTTGCGGAAATCGAGCTAGTTTCTTATTTCCGATAACGTCTAATCAGTAAGATCCCAGCCGCACAATCCCAAGCATTCAGTTTGTACTCAAAAAAACCATCAATTCGCCCACACGCCACATAACACAAA
Source organism: Deinococcales bacterium (assembly GCA_031414595.1). GTDB lineage: Bacteria > Deinococcota > Deinococci > Deinococcales > JAAFIG01 > JAAFIG01. The sequence continues at coordinate 304,992 of JANNVX010000088.1, read as the reverse complement.
TCAAGCGCCGCCGCACCGGGGCGACGAATCGGTAAACCCAGCGCCAAAAAGCGCTTAAAGACTTCGAGTGCCAGCAATGCCGTGCTTGGGTCATAAGGAAAACCAGTGGCTAACATCGCCCGTCCACTTAAAGTCTTTTGGCTCGAGACCCCAATTTTATTCCCATTCAAAAAAGCCCCACCGCCTTTTGTGGCGCTAAACATTTCATCCCTGATTGGGTCATAAACCACACCAACCACTCGAGTACCAGCTATCTCGAGGGCGATAGAAACACAATAAAATGGGAATCCATGGGCATAATTGACCGTACCATCAAGCGGGTCTACAATCCAGACATATTGACTGTTGCCGACACTGCCGCCTTCTTCGCCAAGAATTTGATGATTTGGGTAGGCATCTAGGATAATTCTGCGAATGGTTGCTTCGCATTTGGCATCAACGATTGTTACAAGGTCTGAATCCACGCTCTTAGAGCTGATTTCAAGCTCGAGTCCAACGTGGTCGCGCTGAATTTTTCCAGCAGCTTTAGCGGCAGTTAGGGCAATTTCTAAGTAAGCATTTAAGTCCATGCACAATTCTAACCAGAAGTCTAAAGGACAATTTTTTGTGGCACAAGCCCAAACTGCTCGAGTTGGATCGTTTCACCAAGTTCAAGTAATGTCCAAGCGCCGCAAGCCAAGCCATCTGACCAGTGTGATTCAGTTGGACCTAAAAGTGTGATGTAGGCAATTCCACCCACAATACGCTGGTCAAACCAGTGGGCATGACCAGAAATACAAAGCCTGACTTTTCCGCTTTGTTCAATGATTGCACGGGCAATTTCAGCGCCCTTGGCACTGGCGTGTTCACGGTACTCACTTTCAAAGTACGGGTTGCCCTCGAGCCACTGTCCATGTAGAGGTTGATGACTAAAAATTACCACAGGGGTTTTACAACTTTTTAAGGTTTCCTCGAGCCAAGTCAGGGTTTGACTATTTAACAAGCCACCAGTTGTCCCATCATATGAATCAAGAAAAACCAGTGTCCAAGTTTGAAATTCTGCCGTGTGGTTGCCAAGGTTTGCGCCCAGTATGGCTTCTTGCTCGGCTTTGGGGAGCATATCGTGGTTGCCCGAAATATGATGTCGAGGGTAAGGCAAGCGCTTAAACTCATGGGCTAACTCGAGTAAGCGGCTTCGGTCAGTTGGCGGGTTCTCGTCGGTTAGTCGGTCTCCAAGCTCAATCACTGCATCTGGCTCGAGCAAATGAATTTGCCCCACGATTTTAGAGAGCAATTCCAAGGCTTCGGGTCCGCGTACTTTGCCTGTATCGCGTCCGTGATGCAAGTCGGTAATGATGGCTAAACGAACGGTCATGTAGAAGATAACGATACCAAAAAGCACCTCGGGACAATGGTCAAAACCCACACTTGGTTTGGTATTCCCCAATACGGTATGATGCTGCATGGAATTAAACATTGGTGAGCGCCGCAAACGGGTGCTTGATGAAAGCGTAGATGTGCATTTCAAGGACATCCGAAAATCTTTTGGCGATGCCCAAGTCCTGAAAGGCATCAACTTAGAAATTCGTCGAGGAGAATTTTTTAGTCTGCTTGGTCCTTCGGGCTGCGGTAAAACCACATTACTTCGGATTCTGGCAGGATTTGAATTTGCCGATTCTGGAGCAGTTCTGCTGCGTGGTCAAGATGTCGCACCACTTGCGCCGAACCAGCGCAGTGTCAATACGGTTTTTCAAAATTATGCGCTTTTTCCACACATGACCGTATCGGAAAACGTGGCGTTTGGCTTAAAAATGCGAAAAGTTCCAGCCGCACAAATTAAGGATAAAGTCATGTCTGCCCTCGAGATGGTTGAAATTGCTGCTTTTGCCGACCGTCGTCCTGCCCAATTATCGGGCGGTCAACGTCAGCGTGTGGCACTGGCTCGAGCCATTGTCAACGAACCACAAGTCTTACTGCTTGACGAACCCCTTTCGGCACTTGACCGTAAACTGAGGGTCAATCTGCAAGTCGAACTGATGCGGCTTCAAGCCCGTCTTGGTTTAACTTTTATTTTTGTGACCCACGACCAAGAAGAGGCATTAACCATGTCTGACCGAATCGCGGTGATGAACAAAGGTGTAATCGAACAACTTGGCGGCGTACAAGAGATGTATGAACGCCCAAGTAACGCCTATGTCGCTAAATTCCTAGGCTCGAGCAACTTACTCGAAGGCACAGTCACCGCGCCAAACACTGTCAAAACCATTCTTGGCGAACTCGAGGTGCGCGACCATTTACCAGCCGTTGGAAAAGATGTGCTGCTTTCGATTCGTCCAGAAAAAATCCAACTTTCTAAAGCGCAAAATACGGCGCAAAACACGGTTGCCGTCAGTGTCACCGACGACATTTACCAAGGGGCTACCGGAGCATACCGTGTTAAAACCACAATCGGCTTTGAACTCGAGGTCAACACCATGAATTCTGGCGTGACCGATTCAGATTATGAAGTCGGCGACCAGCTTTATGCCCATTTGCCCGCCAATTTAATGGTGGTACTACAAGGTAATAGCCGCTTAGACCCAGATGCACTCGAGGGGAAGTGAAATGATGACTAAAAAACCAAAACTCGAGGCGGCTGGCGGCGAATTATTGACCCCAAGGCAGCTACTAACTCGAGCCGCCGCCACCGCAGGAGCGGGAATTGTTTGGATTGCGCTGTTCTTGGTTTTACCAATGCTGATTTTATTTGGTTATAGCTTTTTAACCCGCGATGAACTCGGGAACGCCGTGTTTCCATTGACCATAGATAATTATGTGCGTTTTGCGGGTTGGGACGTGCTTGGCTACGACGCAGCCTACCTGATTATTGTCGGACGGACGATTCTGGTGTCCTTAGTCACAACCTTTTTTTGTGTGCTGATTGCTTACCCTTTGGCATTTTTTATTGCTGCCCATAAACCCCAAGTCCGTGACCGCCTGATGATTTTTGTAATTGTACCAAGTTGGGTCAATCTGGTGATTCGCACCTACGCTTGGATGATTATGTTTAACCCCTCGAGTCCAATTACCCAATTGGCTGTCAGTTTAGGCATTGTTAAACCCAACGAAGGACTGTATCCATCTGATTTTGCGGTCTATTTGGGGATGGTCAATGTCTTTTTGCCTTTTATTGTGTTGCCGCTTTATAGCGCGGTTGAGCGCATAGACTGGTCGCAACTCGAGGCAGCCCAAGACTTATACGCCACCAAAACCCAAGCCTTTTTCCAAGTGCTTGTGCCGCAAACCCTACCCGGTTTAACGGCTGGAATTATTTTAACGGCTATTCCAGCCTTGGGAATGTTTGTTGTGCCGGACTTACTTGGTGGGGCAAAAGTGGCGCTGATTGGCAACAGCATCGCCCAGCAATTTGGGTCTTCCAGAGATTATCCATTTGGGGCAGCCATTAGCTTTTTGGTGATGGGATTAACCTTACTGGTTTTATGGTTATACGCCCGCCGAGTAGGGGAGAAGGGAATGCGTGATTTGTTATGAGTAAGAGGCGAAAGGCAAAGGGCGAAAGGCAAAGGTTAAACTTTGGCTCGAGGGGGAATTGATGTTCTGGGTTTTTTTTCTGGGCGGCATGACGATTTTGTTTCTGGCTTGGCATTTTGGCTTGCGCCGTTCGCAAGTGCGTAAAGCCAGTCTGCCTTTATCTATCACCAGTTTTTTTGCATTTGCTTTTTTATATGCCCCAATTCTGGTGGTGGCGGTGATGAGCTTTAACAACTCGAGATTTAGGCTTGACTGGGCTGGATTTACCACCAAGTGGTACGCTAAAATTTTTGGCGATGAAAGTGTGACAGGTGGACTCGAGGGAGCGCAGTTACTGGCAGCCACACAAAATACTTTGGTACTCGCCATCATTAGTACCGCCATTGCTACAGTAATTGGTTCACTGCTCGGGTATGGTTTGCATCGCTACCGCTTCCCGGGGTCAAAACTGGTGGCTTGGCTGATGTACATTCCAGTTGTTACCCCAGATATTGTCATGGCGATTTCTTTACTGCTACTTTACCAAGTGCTGCGGAATATCCTGCCGTTTTTTGAACCTGGAATGCCAAGCATGATTATTGCCCATGTGACTTTCCAAATTGCGTTTGTGGCAATTGTGGTTCGCTCGAGACTGGCTACCCTAGACCCCGCCTTAGAAGAAGCGGCTCGGGATTTATATGCCTCACCACTCGAGACAGTGCGACAAGTTGTGCTGCCGCTTGCCTTACCGGGCGTGATGGCTGGCGCACTTTTGGCGTTTACTTTGTCTATAGATGATTTTGTGATTTCGTTTTTTACCTCTGGACCCGAATCGCAAACCCTACCAATTCTAATTTATGCTTCGGTCAAGCGCGGGATAACACCAGACATCAATGCTTTATCTACGATTATTGTCTTGCTGACGATGATTGGTGTGTTTTTAAGTCAAATTTTGCAGCGCAATCAAAAAGACTAAGCTAAAAATTTGTGTGCATTGCCTAGAACATATCTTAAAAATTAAGGAAGTTTCAATAAATAATTCACAAAATAGATTTAATCGTGATTTATTTCACATAATAATCTTCCTCAATAATTTATCGTTAAAGTTGACCTCATCAAAACAGTCAGCTAGGATAAATCCGATGATAAGCGACTTTGGGAGTTCCATATGCGAAAATTGATCGTTACCGAATTTCTGACCCTTGATGGGGTGTACGAAGATTCTACTCCGTGGCGGAACGGCTATAATCCAGATGACGGACAATTCAAATACGACGAACTCTTTGAAAGCAATGCGCTTTTACTGGGTCGCGTGACCTACGAAGGCTTTGCTAAGTATTGGGCAACCGCAACAGGTAATTTTGCTGAACAGATGAACAGCCTACCAAAGTTTGTCGCCACAACCACCCTAAAGACCCTCGAGTGGAACGCTACCGTACTCGAGGGGGATGTAGTCAAAGCCGTTCAAGCCCTAAAGCAACAAGAAGGCAAAAATATCCTGACTTACGGCAGTGGTAATTTTGCCCAGACCCTCCTACGGCATGGGCTTGTGGACGAACTTCGCTTGATGGTTTTCCCACTTGTACTTGGGAGCGGCAAGCGGTTCTTCTCGAGCGAGGATAGGCTGCTTTTACAACTTATCTCCTCGAGAAATCTTGGCGATGGTGTAATGCTACTAACTTACGAGCCTAGCGCAACTTGATATGCAAATCTGATAACTGTTTTTCGTCCACTGCACTTGGCGCGTCTGCCATGATGTCTGCACCTTTGGCGTTTTTTGGAAAAGCAATCACATCCCGAATGGTTTCCGCGTTCGCCATGACCGCCACCATCCTATCTAAGCCCCAAGCAATCCCACCATGTGGTGGTGTGCCGTACTCGAGGGCTTCCATAAAAAACCCAAAACGTTCTCGTGCCTCAAGCGTACTAAAACCAATCGCATTAAACATTTTTTCTTGCACTTCTGGCTGGTGAATTCGGATACTCCCGCCGCCGACTTCATACCCGTTCAAAACCAAATCGTAAGCCCTTGCATTCATGCTACCCATCTCGGGTGTTCCAAACTTGTGTAAATCCTCAAGTTTCGGGCTGGTGAACGGATGGTGCATAAAGGTAAAGCGCTGATTGTCTTCGTCCCATTCGAGCAGAGGGAAATCCACCACCCAAGAAAAATGAAAACGCGGCGAGTCTTTTGTAATCAGTTTTAACTCATCACGCAAAGCCAGCCGCACTGCACCCAAGGCTTTAAGTGCCGTCTCCCTCGAGTCTGCCCCAAAAAGTAGGGTTTGACCAATAACCGCACCTGTTAGCTCGAGCAGTCCCATAATTTCAGTAGGGGAGAGGAACTTTGCTATTCCGCCCTCGAGTCCAATTGCTGTGACTTTCGTCCAAGCCAAGCCCTTAGCTCCGTTTTGCTTGGCGACTTGTTCTAAACTTTCGATTTGCTTGCGCGAAAATTCGGCAGGCGCAACCAAAACCCGTACTGTGGCAGCCGAAGCAAAAACTGCAAAGGCTGAATTGACCACGGTACTCGAGGCATCCTTTATCTCGAGACCAAAACGCTGGTCGGGTTTATCTGAACCAAAACGATTCAGTGCGTCCTCATAACTCAGGCGCGGTAAAGGCAGAGGCAGATCCACATTTAGGGTTTGCTTAAAAACATGTTGAATCAAGCGCTCATTAAGCTCGAGTACATCATCCACATCTACAAAACTCATTTCTATATCGAGTTGGGTAAAATCTGGTTGGCGGTCAGCGCGTAAATCTTCGTCTCGGAAACACCGTGCAATCTGAAAATACTTATCAAAATTGGCAATCATCAACAGTTGCTTAAAGAGTTGTGGGCTTTGCGGCAGGGCATAAAAGTTCCCAGCGCTGACTCGAGACGGCACAAGGTAATCCCGAGCGCCTTCTGGGGTAGATTTGGTTAGCATTGGAGTTTCGACACTGATAAAGCCTTCCGAATCCAAAAAATTATAAATACTCGAGATCGTCTTAGAACGCAGTTTCAGGGCTTCACGCAAAGGCTCACGGCGCAAGTCCAAATAGCGGTATTTCAAACGAATTTCCTCAGAAGCCGTGATTGGTGTGCCATCCACTGGAAAAGGGACTGGCTTAGAACGGTTCAAAATCTCGAGATGTGACGGAATAATTTCAATTGCACCAGTAGCATACGCAGCCGATTTATTTTGGTCACTTCGAGCTTGCACTAAGCCAATCACCTCGAGAACAAATTCGGACTTACAGGTATCGGCTACTGTAAAACACGGGTTGCTCGAGTCAACCGTAATTTGCACAATTCCTGAGCGGTCACGCAGCACAATAAAGCGCGTGTCTGGAAATTCGCGGACTCGAGAAACCCAGCCGTTGAGGGTTACGGTTTGACCAACATGACTGATTGAGAGGTCGTTGCAATAATGGGTTCGTTTCATGGGGTGACTCCTGAATTCATTTCAATATCGAGTGCGATGCAAAGACCATCGCTAAGTTGTAATAATTTAAGTGTGTCTAATTTGCCGAGATAATGGGTCAAAAGTGATTTAGGTAGACTGATTAAATCATCACAATAAATTGCACTTTCATGTTTTAAGCCCTCTTCTATCCCAACCAGAATTTGACTTTTGATGCCTAGATAACGTGTATAGATTGGAGCGCAGATAACACTCCCAAAATTTGAATCAATCAGTCCTTGGCGACTAACGACGACCACGGCACGACGAGGTTTAGGGTCACGAATATCAGGACGATTAACCAAGTACAAATCACCGCGCTGCATATTGATTGGTAGGCTCAAGCCAAACAGCTTGCAATTCGTGGAATTCCAAGGCTTCCTGATTCAAAAAAACCATATTTGCATTGATAATTTCAAGATCATGACGACTTGTTTTAATTTGTTCCTGACGATGAATATATTCCCACGCAGCTTTTTCTAAAAATTCCGAACGGTTCAATCCATCGCAGTCTATAGCCGCAAGTAGTTTTTCAGACAATGAAACAGAAGTTTTAACTTTCATACCACGATTATACTACTTTTCGAGACCAACAAGACCTAAACCAATACTGCTGGTGATTCCATTGGCAACGACTCAATATACCTGATTAATTCTTCGGGATTTTTGAGTCGTTCTATAAATTCTTCTAATTCCATAAGATTTGAAAGCATTCCGGTTGCCATAATTCTGAAAGTCACTTTGTTAAAATCGCGTTCACGGTCACCAATAAAAACTAAAAATCTCGCACCATTCTTCCCCGCCTCTTCTAAGCCTTTTCCAAGTCGTTTAACTTTATAAGCACAAAGCGCCTTCCCGAAGCTTCGCACGACTCGAGCCACATTTTGTGCATATAAAATACTGTCTTCATCCAACGGAATCACATAGACCAGTGGTTTCTCGAGGTCTGGCACGATTACTTTTTCGGCTTCCATCGCCAGAATCACCCGTTCAGCCCCGCAGCCCCAACCAACCCCCGGGGTGTGTTGTCCGCCCAAAATCTCGGCAAGACCATCGTAACGCCCACCTGCCAGAATGGTGCTGCACCCAGCCATACTCGGGTCATTATGAATAAATTCAAAAGCAGTTCGGCGGTAGTAATCTAAGCCTCGTACAATACTGGGGTCAATCACAAACGCTATTCCCCAAACGGTTAAACATTTTTGTACTGCTGCAAAGTGTTCTCGAGCCTCTACACCCAAAAACTCGAGCATCGGTTTAATTTTTAACTCGAGTAGCAGCGCTTGATCGTTTTTATCTTTGCTGTCCAAAATTCGCATTGGATTTAAGACCAGACGCTCCTGAGAATCTTTGCTCAGTTTAATCAAAACAGGGGAGAGGGTATCACGCAAATACTGGTTATAAGCTGCCCTGTCTTCTGGGTCGCCTACCGAACCCAAGTGAATCACATAATCTTTTATACCTAAACTCGAGAGAAGCTGTACTCCAGCATCTATAATCTCAGCATCGGCAAGCGCATCGGCGAGTCCTAGAATTTCAAAACCAACTTGGTGAAATTGGCGTTCGCGTCCCTTTTGCGGTTTTTCGCCTCTAAACATCGGTTCAAACGTCCAGAATTTAACAGGTGTCGGCTTACTTCCAAACCCATGCTCGAGGTACGCCCGTACAATGGCAGCCGTGGCTTCTGGGCGCAAACACAGATTACGGTTTCCTGCATCGGTAAAGGTGTACATTTCTTTGCGGACAATATCCGAAGAATCCCCGACAGCTTTTTTGAAGACCCCAACATCTTCAAAAACAGGAGTGTGGATTTCCCCAGCCCCAAACCGCTCGAGAACTTGTCTAGCGGTATCCTCTATAAATCGCCATTGGCTCGAGTCTTGGGGGAGTCTATCAAACGTGCCTTTGATGGTTTGAAACTTCATGCTTGGATTCTACGGGTTCTCGAGTCAGAAAAGAATAAGGACGAAAGCCTAGTTTAGCCTTCGTCCTTATTTAAGACTTTACTTTGAAATGCTGTAAACCATACCGTTGCTTAAAACTCCGCCGACACTGACAAAAACAAAATTGCCACCAGGACGGACATTCAGAGGAACACGTACCTGAATTTCTGAGGCGCTCCAAGAAACCACATCCGAACTAGCAGATGAAACCCCAGTTGCACCACTTGAATCGGCATTGAAAAGCACAACTCCATTTTCTTTGCTGCCAAGGTAACGACCCTGAATAGTAACGGTCTCGCCAACCTTAGCGGGTTCGGAGAGCTTAATAATCACAGGGCGCAAAGTAGGGCGATTTAAATCCGGAGCGCAGGACGTAAGTGCAAGTAGTGCAACAAAACCAACCAGTAATAACTTCATCTCGAGACCTCCAAAAAAACCTGTTGAGTAATTGACGAATATAGACCATGAACTGATGCAACCTTCTACAGTCTAACGCAAAAATAGCTTCTGCGTGCAAGATTGACATCAATGGCTTACTTTTCGTAAACAGTTGAGGTACTCCAAAGCACACGGTTATCCCGAGCAAAGAAATTCCCAATGCGGTTATTGGCAACTGCTAAAACATCTGGTTTGGTAATCAGGATAACGGGCATATATTTAGCAAAAAGCACTTGCCACTCGTCGTATAAGGCTTTACGTCGGCTTTGGTCACCGAGGCGTTCGGCTTCGTCAAAGATTTGGTAAATTCGTTTTTCATAACTAAACATGTTTTTAGTATTAATTGGATCGTTTGGCTTGGTGGGTTGTAAACTCTTGCGCCAATAATTTAAGCCACGTCCGGGCTGCCAAATATCCTTGCGAAGTTGCGGGTCTGGTTGGTCGCCAAAAGTTAGAAGGATGCTGTCAAAATTACCAGCTTGCCCTGTTCCGAGTACCGTATTTCCAGCTACACCACGCAGATTGACGCGAATACCAAGTTGCTTTAAGTCATTTTGAATAATTGCACCCATCGCAGGGGCAACACTCGAGTCAGCCGCATGGGTTAAAGAAAATTCAAAGTTCTTGCCAGCCGTTAAATTACGCACCCCATCACCATCGGTATCTTTCACGCCCATACCATCAAGTATTTCGGTAGCCGCTTTTAAGTTCCAACTGGGGAAGTATTGCTTGGTATTGATGTACCAATCCGAAATTGGGGCAACCCCATGTCCAGGTAGGCTTGCTAAACCATTAAATACACTTTCAATAATACGCTCACGATTTAAGGCATTGTTCATAGCTTGACGGAAACGCAAATCACGGAAAACCTTAGCCAAGTCCGCGTCGCTAGAATCAAAATTAAACGACCAATGCCACGGTGGACTATTTAAGCCAATACCGCGCAGTACCCGAACCTTATTATCACGGACTTCGGCGGCTTTCATGTCTGGAAACTGTGCGCCGGTGATGGTTAGGCTGTCCAGTGTACCCGCCTTTAATTGTGCCAACTGCCCTTCTTGGGAGTTAATCACCAAATACTCGAGTTTATCAGTGTAGGGCAATTGATTATCAGATGGGTCTTTGCGCCAAGAATTTGGATTGCGGGTCATGGTCAATTTTTGATTCGCTACATAACCAGAAAGCACATAAGGACCAGTGCCAACAATTTCCGAGAGCTTAGAGTCGGTTGCCCAAGCCCGAGCAAAATCAGCGGGCTTACCAACTGGGTCAAACTGCTCGAGTTTATGCTTTGGCATGATTGGGAAAAACGTAAGTACATTGAGAATCGCACCGTACTGCACTGGCATGACCACCCTGAAAGTGCGGTCATTGACTTTTTGGAATTTTAAGGACTGCCCACCAATTCTAAGCTGGGCGGTAAAATTAGCCCGTAAGTTTGGATTATTGGCTAAGGAATCGACCGTAAAAATCACATCATCGGCGGTAAACGGCGTACCATCAGACCATTTAATATCACGTAAACGCATGGTTAAACTTAAACCATCTTCTGAAAATTGCCATGATTCAACAAGATTTGGATAGATTTTATTGGTGTACGGGTTTAAGGTCAATAAGCGATCAAAGGTGTTATTCAGCACCGTTTGGGTTGCACCATCTATGGCATTATAATAATTAAAAGTAACAGGTGCAGTGGTAATTGCCTGAGTAAAAACCCCTCCTTTTTTACCTTCTTGTTGAAACATCAAGGCGGGAACTGTGGCTGGGACACTGCCCTGAGCCATGGCTACCGCCGCCAAAACGCTGGCTGCCAGTACGAGACGAAATCGTTTTTGCATTCTTTCCTCCTAAAATTTTTGAACTACGCGTATTCTTACCTTTGGCGCAAGAAAATTCAAGTATGACCCGATAAAACAAAATTCCTTGAGTATAAGATACTACCCTCATTCCCCTCGAGCCAGCTAGAAAAGGTTTTATCATTCCAAGCCCGAATTAGATTTGGGATATTCTCCAAAGTTAAATCTGACTCGAGAATGCCTGTGCCAAGTAATTTTTGTAGCCACTCGAGTTTATAATTTGCCCCAAATTCTTTAGCCAGCATCACAATACTTAAACCAATTGGTAAAACATCCGTAAGTTCTCCCGTGATGTGAACCTGCGCTCCTGCACAGAGCAAACCGTTATGCTTTTGATATTGAGGCGTAAAAAATGTTGGACGAAAACGCACACCTTGCAACCCTAGCGCATTGAGCCTCGAGACTAACCTGTGTGCATCCACATTTGGCGCACCAAAAACCTGAAAGGGGAGAGTCGTCCCCCGTCCCTCAGACCAGTCTGTGCCTTCGACCAAGCATAAGCCGGGGTAAAGTGCCACAGTCTCGAGGGTCGGCATGTTTGGACTTGGCGCAACCCAAGGCAGCACATCGGATAAATCACACCGAACTACCTCGAGACCATCCCAGTTATTCGACAAATGTTTTGCCATTTCGCCGTAGGTCAAACCAAAACGAAGCGGCACATCTGGAATCCCCACAAACGAAGCGTATTTGCTCTCGAGCATCGCGCCTTCAATTCGGTTTCCGTTAGGATTTGGGCGGTCAAGCACGACTAACTTGACTCGAGCCGTTCGGCATGCCTCGAGCAGCCGAGCCAAACTTGCCAAGTAGGTATAAAACCGCGTACCCACACTTTGAATATCAAACAACACACAATCTAAACCCTCGAGTACCGCCACAACTTGCTCAGGAGATTTATCGTACAACGTCACCACAGGTAAACCACTGGCAGTGTCTAACGCCACTTCAGGGGCTTCGCCTTCCTTACCGCTTCCATCAATGCCATGTTCAGGAGCAAACAGCTTCTCGAGTTTCATACCCGCGTTTTGGATCGCTACAGCCGCAGGCGTGAAATCCGAAGTCACCCCAGTATGATTGGTGTACAAGGCGGCACATCCAAGAGGTTTAGGGTTGGCAATCAGTCGCTCGAGTCCAGTCATGGTTTATTCTAGCGGCTTGAGAAGGATAGGGTTATACTTACGTTATGGCTAAATAAGAAATCTATGATATAATTGCCAACCGATGAATTCAAAAGATTATCTCCGAAGGAAAACATGAGTCTCGAGTTGGTATTGTCCAGTAAGTTTCAAGCTCCCGAAAATCGTAAACGCGAAGCAGTTCGTGCAGCCCATGACCAAGACGAAGCCACCTTACTTGAGTTAATGAACCATTATCTGACCTTAAAAAGTTCGCGTAAATCTCAGACCTCGAATGAAACACGACTTTTATATTCCGCCGCCGTCAAAAGATTTCTTGAGTTTTGCGGACGGGATTCTAACCGACTCGAAGTAACACGGCTTGAATCTGATGACATGGAAATGTGGTTAGTCTTGTTGCAATCTGATGGCTTAAAACCATTGAGCATTATTGCCTACTTAAATGGTGTGCGTTGCTTGTACCGCGCTTTAATCTGGGCAAAAGCAGCAACCGTCAATCCCGCCGCCGAAGTCAAAGCCCCAAGAGACCCAACCCCTGCCCATTTGAAAAAGTCGGCGCTCTCCCCTGCCCTGTACCGCGAACTTGTGAACGCACCACTCGAGAAATACGATGTGGACGACCCACGCCGCACTCGAGATGGGTTACTGATTGCCCTTGGTGGCTCGGGGGGCTTACGTGCTAAAGAAATTATAAGTTTAGATGTAACCGATGTTGAAATAAAATTTAAGCGCCTGATTGTTCAGAGCGGCAAGGGTGGTAAAAAACGAATTATACCTTTGTCAAACGAATTACTTCTACTCTTAAAATCGTGGCTCGAGGTGCGGCGTGGTCTCGAGTTACGTGGTGAAATCCCAGAAATTGAGTCGGCTTTAATCGTCAGTATCTCGAGAAATCAACGTCACGGGCGGCGTTTAACTACCCATGGTGCAAGGTTTATTGCCAAGGGTTATTACGTGGCGGCTGGACTACCATCTGAAATGTGGGGCTTGCATACGCTGCGGCGCACGGCTGGCACGCACCTTTACCGGGCTACCAAAGATTTACACGTGGTGGCAGATTTACTCGGACATGCCAGTGTCAATACATCAGCAATTTACGCCAAGATGGACATGGAAACCAGACGTGATGCCCTCGAGAAAATGGAAAAAATGCGCGACGAGGCTTAATCAAGGCTACTGACTGCACCATAGCTAGTGCGAATAATGTTTGCTGAACCTTTTCCTGCCTCTGGGACAACAATAATGGTCATATCCTGATACCGATTAGGTGGGTTGCCAGTACCTCCAAACAAGGTGTATAAATCGGCGAGTATCCCATTTGTGCCTAAAGCTGGTGAGCCAACATTGCCAATTAAAAGCACCACGCCACCAGAATGTTTCTCGAGAAATTCAGTGCCTAGTCTGGCGGCTAAAGATTGGGTATTGCCAAGTTCGGCTGAACCAATTAGAGCCACCGTCAAACCCAGTTTGGTCGCCAGTGGTTCGGCAGTTTGCCGATTACGAGCATAGTCTGTGGCATAAATAGCAGTTACACCATTTTGACCAAGTACCTCGGCAAGTTTAGCGGCTCGAGTTATTCCTTCCGAATTTAAGGGCGGGTCTAGTCCGGGGTCACGTTCAGCATGGCGCACCAGAATAATGGTAGTGGTGGTTCCGGGCTTAGAAATAATTGGTGGGGTAGTAAAACCACAAGCCACCAAGCTGAAAATGGCACTGAGAAGTAACATCCATCGTATCAACACTTTCATTTCGACATCGTACCCTAAAACTAGGGTGTTATAACCCTTGAGTAAATTCTGAGGCGGCTTCTCGAGGCTCACAGCGCGTGATTATAATTTATCTTGTATTTCACACATAAAAAGGCTTTTGGCTATTTTTGTTCGCAATAACTGACTGTCCCTACCCCTGGAGAATTGGGTATAGCGGGTACAGCGTAACGAAATTCGTAGCAACTGCCAATTTTTTGATACTCAAGACTTTGCGTTAGGGCATTATACGTAAATTGCACAGATGTCCAACCATCTGCCTTAGTGGTCAGGGCTGTGATGGTGGCTTTGATCGGACCACCAGGTGGGCGGAGGCGCATGGTTTGTGGTTGGAAAGCATTGTCTACTTTGCCGTGGAAGCAACCAAGTACATACGGTGCTTTTTCGGTTAGATGATAATGATAACCCAAGTTGTTGTGTTCATGACCGTTGCAATCATCTAAGTTGCTTGGCAAAATTTCTCCTGCATCATGAAACTCAAGAATTTTATAACCATCCAGGGCATAACCGACCAAGCCGTCTGTTTTAGCGCCGAGTGCATCGAGAAAACAAACAGGTCCAGCATGATAATGGTAATCATCACCACGACCAGAATGTCCACCGCAAACATCGAGTTCACCAATCAGTTTCGGATCGTTTTTAGGGTCGTAAATACTTTGATTACCACCTTGGCTGGGCTTACTGGGATTAAAAATAGGCACACCATTCAGTGCAATTGCGACCGCTCCAACCCCAGTGGTTTTGCTAGGCGTAGCAGCTACAACTGGTACAAGCGGGATTTTCCAAGCGTTGCTACCAGAGTACGGTTGTGGTAGAGGCACTTGTTGTTGCCAAGCGGTAATTCCAACCATCATTTGTTCTTTGGAAAGTCCAGTTGATTCAATGATCAAAAAACCATTTTCGCAACGGCTCAAAGCTACGCTACCAGCCGCCACAAATTTTGAGGTTCGATCTAGGCAAATTGTATCGGCGGATTGGGCGAAAGATGCAAAGCAGGACACCAAAACTGCGATGGTCATGGGAAGCAAAATGGCTGAGAACAAGTAAAGCTTTTTCATAATTTCTCCTTACAATTTTTGTTTGATACTCGAGGCTCATGGTGAGTATGGGATAGGGATTTGGAAGTATCTCCTTCTTGAGTTGCCAGTATTGGAGTACGTGGTTATGGCAGGGTTAGAGGTTTTCTTAACCCTGCCATAACCAATTTGTAGTAGAACTGTTTATGCGGTTATTGCTAGTCGAAGATGAAATCAACATTGCTCGTCCAATCCTATTGGCACTTAGGGCATTGGGTCACGAAGTACGTTATGCCCCTGACCTCGAGTCTGCCCGAACTTTACTAACCGAAGCCGAACCCGATTTAATGCTTTTGGATGTGCGTTTACCCGAAAGTGAAGATGGTGGCTTTATATTGGCAAAAGAAGCTCGAGTAGCTGGCTATAAGGGCTTAATTCTGTTTTTAACGGCTCGGGACACATCAAAAGATCGGGTGCAAGGCTTGGATGATGGCGCAGATGATTATGTGATTAAACCATTTGACCTACCAGAATTGATGGCTCGAGTACGGGCATTACTCAGGCGCACAAGCGACTTAAAAACCAATCGAATAAAAGCAGGTTGGCTCGAGTTAGACTGGGCGCAACGAATGGTGTTTTGGCAAAATCAAGTTGTGGATTTAAGCACCCGAGAATTTGCGCTTTTAGAACGATTTGTTCGTACTCCACAACGAATTTTTAGTGCCGAAGAACTGACCGATGCAATTTGGGGTGACGAAGCCAGCAGCGTTGGTGTGGTCAAGGTGTATGTTCATTACCTACGAAGCAAACTCGACTCGAGTGTAATCAAAACCGTACCAGGTGGGTATCGTTTCGGACTGGAGTTACTTTGACTTTACGAACCCGTTTGGCATTGCTAATCGCCATTGCAATTGCGATTGCTTTGCTACTGCAAGGCATTTTTAGTTACTTTAGGTTTCAACAAGCCTTGTATACCAGTCTTGACCATGACTTAGGGGCGTATTTTGGTCAGACCCTATCTGAATACAACCGCCAACAACCCCGCCCACCGCCAGACCCTACTAAGCCACCACCTGCACAACCACCATTTAACCCCTTAGGGAGTGCCAGACTCATCCAAAATGGACTTGTGATTCGAGTATGGGCAGTATTCCCAACAGGCATTCCACTGCCAGATTCTCAGCTACTTGAGCCTCAAATCCAGAGCCTTGAAACATGGCGGATTCGCAGCCAACAATTAGCATCAGGCAAATACCTACAAGCCGCTATATCCGAACAAAGTGTTCGCTCGAGCCTTGGCAATTACCGCCAAAGCGTTGGCATGACCATTTTACTGGTTTCAGTATTTGGAGCGTGGATGGCATGGTGGTTGACAGGACTGGCACTGCGTCCATTGCGGATACTGACCCAAACGGCTCGACAAGTCGCCAATTCAGGTGATTTGAGTTTACGTGTGCCAACCACAACTCGAGATGAACTCGGCGACCTAAGCCAAACCTTTAACGAAATGCTCAAGCGCTTAAGCGAATTTTTAATCCGAGAAACCTTATTTACCCGCAATGCTTCGCATGAATTACGCACACCATTAACAGCCTTAAAACTGCAATTAAGTGCTTATCAAGAAGGTTTAAGCAATGCCGCAGAAACACTCGAAGTGGTAAATCTTGAAGTCGAACGCATGACTCGCTTAACCGAATCGCTACTAACATTAGCTCGAGGAGGACGAGCCGATTTGATTCAGCTTGACTTGGCTGCTTTAGCAAGCACAATGGCACTCGAGGCAAAAGTTGAATACTCAGGAGAAAAACAATTATTTTTACCAGCCGACCCAATTTTAATCCGTCAAACCATAAAAAATCTACTCGAGAACGCCGAAAAATACGCCCCACAAAGTAACGTCAGCATCCGCCTAACCATTCAAACGCCACACGCGCTACTTTGTGTACGTGACGAGGGCAAGGGCTTACCCGAACAAGCTATGGCTCGAGCCACTCAAGCCTTTTACCGCGCTCCGAATACTCGAGTGGCAGGCAGTGGACTGGGATTAAGTGTGGTTGAACAAATTGTACGAGTTCACAACGGGCATTTAGAACTTAAAAACAATTTGCCAACTGGACTTGAAGTTCAAATTTGGTTGCCACTAATCAAGAATGACGCTCCGAAATGAATTCATGCTTACCTCAGTTTGTGGAATCTCGAGGTTATGAAAAACTAAGCGAACCAGTTCTCGAGCTTTAAGCCTTCGATGCGCTCAAATTCTTTGATGTTATTGGTGACAAGTGTTGCATTTAGCTCGAGGGCATGAGCCGCAATCAAGTAATCGTAAGCCCCAATTGGAGTACCTTTGCTTTCAAGTTCAGCGCGAATGCTTGCGGCTCGCGTTGCAGCGATTCCCGAAAAAGTTTTTATTTCAAAATCACGCAGAAAAATCTCGAGTGCCAATCCATTCTTTGCTTTGGACACACTTTTATCTACACCATATTGCAATTCAAAAACGACAAGACTAGAAAGTGTGATTTGATTATTATCGTGCTGCTCGAGAATTTGCCTGACTTTTTTGGGTTTGTTGTTGATTAGGTAAATACAGATATTGGTATCGAGCATCCACTCTATTTCCACAATTCACCCCAATCTCGTTCTTGGGCAGGTGGTTGATTTCGTTCAATTTCTCCTTCAAACATCTCGAGGGCAGCCAGCAGATTGTCCCATTTTTTCTTTTTAGGGGTTAAAACAATGCTATCACCGACTTTTTCGATTTGCACTTCTGTGCCTTCAAAACGAAATTCTTTAGGTAAGCGCACTGCTTGGCTGCGTCCGTTCTTAAATAGCTTGGCTGTGGCAATCATAGAAACCTCCTGATGATATTACCAAAAGTATATACCAAATTTTTATTTCCACCAAGTACGTTTAGTACAACCGAGTCATGCCAGCGCTCTCCATTTGGGCTTTCAATTCCTCTGGTGTTATGTCCATCCTGCAAGAATTTTATCCACAGTTTCTTCTATACTTAAATCACTCGAGTCAATCACCAACCAATTTGTTTTTGGATGCACTTCGATTTGGGTGTACAAATACCCAATGGCTTGCTCGAGTATTTTCTTAAAGCTACCTTCCTCTGGGTTTCTCGAGTATAAGCGCTGCACTGTCGTCTCGAGGTTCGGGAGCAATAAAATCCGTGTGATGCGTTGTCCAATTTTTTGGCTGTACACTTGGTCGGGTTTTTCGCTGTACCAAAAATCATCTATGGCAACTGTAAATTCGTTATCCGAATAAATCCGTGCCATGCTCGAAGCGGTTTCTCGAGCCAAACGCAACTGCTCAAGGGTGGCAGGTGGAACTTCCAAAGCCATGTCGGACAAGCCAGACACAACCATTTGGCGTAGGTTATCCACGGGAATATGCACGCCTTGTGCAAAGCGCTGCATTAAGGCTTTGGCAACTGTACTTTTGCCCGAAGCAGGTGTTCCCATAATTAAAAAAATTGGTTTCACAGGTTGTCCCACACCACTGGGAATTGTTTGACCCCACGAAACATTGGGACTGTACGCCAAGTCAGTTCTTCTTCGCCGATTCCAAGCCGCAAATTCGGCAGGTTTTGCAACAACGAATTCAGGGCGATTTCACCCTCGAGCCGAGCCAGTGGCATTCCAAGACAAAAGTGCATTCCATGCCCAAAAGCCAATTGCCGTTTTGCATCCTTTGATAAGTCAAGCACTTCTGGGTTAGGGAACTTCTCTGGGTCGTGATTGGCTGCCCCAAGAATTCCCATGACCAAATCTCCTTGTTTGATTTGCTGCCCGCCGAGTTCGGTGTCCGTAGCCGCCCACCTCGAGAATGACCGTTCCACAGGGCTGTCGTAACGCAAAAACTCATCCAATGCGCCAGCCATTTTTTCGGGATGCTGTTGCAAGGTTGCTCGAGCTTCGGGGAAACGCAAGAGTGCCAGAGTCGAATTGCCAATCAGGTTGACCGTGGTTTCATGCCCAGCAATAATCAGCAAAACAACCGTGCTATACAGTTCGGACTCGGAAAGCTGATTGCCAGCTTCCTCTGCTTGGAGCAATGCCGAAATCAAATCGTTTTGTGGCTGTTTACGCCGTGCCGCAAACAATTCGCCCAAGTATGCCGCAAATTCTTGAATCAATGCTCCTGCCTTAGCTTGGGCTTCTGGGGTTAAGGCAGGCGCGATGGTGGCTTCAGTCCACTGCTTAAAATGTTCACGGTCTTGGGTGGGAATACCCAGCATTTCAGAAATCACAATGGTGGGGAGTTGAAAAGCATAATCGGTAATTAAATCCATCTGCCCTTTGGCTTGAACGGCTGCAATCAGTTCATCGCTTATCGCTTGGACTCGAGGACGCAAATCACGCACTCGAGACGGGGTGAATGCCTGACTAACCAACGTGCGTAAACGGCGGTGTTCGTCGCCATCTTTGTTCAGCATATGATTGAACATCAGTGCCTCGAGGGGGCTGGGCTGCGGCACTTTATCGGTGGGCAAGGCGTTTTTGGCATCTCGGACAAAAAGTTCGTCGTGATGGAGAATGTACTGAACATCTTCATAACGGGTCACAAACCAAATTTTGGTTTCGCCATTAAGCCCAAGTTGCGAATACACAGGGTTCTCGCGGCGCATCTGAGCAAAGACTGGATACGGATTGTCTTTGGTGGTTTGGCTGTAGAGATCGTATTTACGTTCGGCAGCAACGGATGTAGGTTCGGACATAAATTCTCCTAAAGGCTTATCACCGATGATGCTGGACAGGTGTTGTGATTGGGTCAGCGTGCCGATGCACCAGCTTCCAGCCATTAGTAAAAACACTGGTCACACGAACAGCGATTGAAACCAGTTCTGCGCTACCGCCAACTTTGGCTTGACTGCGTTCAACTTCAACAACACAAGCAAAATCGCTCGAAATGTAATTGGCAAAGCGTTCAACCTCAGTTACTTTGCCATCTCGGTAATTGGCGGCTGCACCAGCCAGCCTTGTCCTGACTTCTTGTTGACCTCGAGCAAATGGTCCAAAAGGATTGCCGAGGGTAATATCCTCTGATTTGGAATACAAGGATTGGAACAATGTTGGGTCGCCCGTTAGGATTGCACTAAGTGCGGCATGGCTTTGGGCTATGGCAATCTCGAGGCTGGGTGAATCTTTCATTGTTTGCTCCTTTGCATTTTTAAGTATAAGTCTCGAGCGTCGCACCAGCGTCGCATGGGAAACCTGCACCAGCGTCGCATGGGAAACCTGCACCAAAAGCTGTTAAAATGGTTTCTACCAATGTTTTTGCATCTGTTCGGAGTCGCTAAAGCAACACTCGAGTCGCAAAGTGTTGTTTTCCTTTCCGATAAGCGTTTTGCTTTGCTGACGTACTTGGCATTGCAAACCGATTGGGTTTCCAGGGACCATTTGGCACTGATTTTTTTTGCAGATTCACAAGATAGCCGCAAGAACTTACGGCATCTGCTCTCAAGGGTGCGTGAGCTTGATTTTGCTAAACTCGAGACGAATGACAATCTGGTGCGCTGGGCAGTTAATTCTGATGTCCTTGAGTTTAACCGTGCTTTTGCGGCAGCTGATTGGCAAAGCGCCGTACAATGGTACACGGGTTTGCTGCTCGAGCGGTTTAGTTTAGATTTGCCAGAATTTATAACTTGGCTTGAGGTCGAACAAGAAACCCTCAAAAATTCGTTCAAAGAAGCAACGCTGGCGTTCACCACTCAACTCGAAGCCAGTTCGCAGATTGCCCAAACAACGGCGGTTTTCGGACAAGCGTTGCGCCTCGAGCCGTTAGCCGAGGATGTGCTGCAAGCCTTTTTGCGTTTTGCCAGCCGTCAAAAAAGCACACAAAGTTCGGCGTTGGCTGCCTTTGAAACCTTCAATCGTTTACTGAAACAAGAAATGGGTTTACAACCGCTCGAGTCCACACGGCTGTTGTATCAGCAACTCAAAAATACACCTTTGGACCTCGAGCCAATTGCCAAGTTGCGTGGTTTTACTGCAATTAACACAGCTTTTATTGGACGTGAGCGCGAACTCGAGGAAATCCAAACCAAGCTCTTATCGCCAGATATTCGGCTTTTAACACTGGTTGGGCAGGGTGGCATTGGCAAAACCCGTTTGGCAATCCAAACTGCTTTTCAAATGGCGGGTCGGTTTGAAGATGGTGCAACTTTTATTGCCCTTGCTAACCTCTCGAGTGCAGTGCAAATTTTACCTGCGCTGTTTGCCGTCTTGGAGTTGCCACTGACCAACCCCGAAACCGCTTTGGAGAAATTAAAAACGCATTTGCAAGACCAAGAAATGCTGCTGGTTGCCGATAACCTCGAGCATCTGCTGGATGGCACGGATCTGCTGCTCGAGTTGCTGCATGACTGCCCGAAACTCAAAATGCTGGTGACATCCCGTGAGGTGCTGGACAGGCAAAACGAGTATTTACTGGATGTCTTTGGCATGGCAGTCCCAACTGCCAACACCCCGAATTTTGAAATGTTTGATGCGGTACAACTTTTTGTTCGCAGTGCCAAGAAAACCAATTCACGCTTTAGCTTAGAAGCAGCCCAGCACGACTTTATGGTTCAGATTTGCCAGTTTTTGGGCGGTTTACCACTGGCTTTAGAACTTGCCAGCCATTGGACTCGAGTGCTGAGTTTAGAAGAAATTGTGGCACAATTAAAGCAAGGACTGGGATTTTTAGAAAGCACCCAAGCCGAACTGCCCGAGCGTCACCGCAGTCTGCGAGCGGTGTTTGAATACACTTGGCGGCAACTCAACCAGACCGAACAAAATGCCTTACAAAAACTCTCGGTGTTTCAAAATGGTTTTACCAAAGAAGCCGCCGAAAGCATTGCCACAATCAGCGTGCAGACGCTGTTGCGACTGTGTAACAAAAGTTTATTGCAACGCGGTAGCAACGGACGCTTCGAGCGCCATGCGATGATCCAAGAACTGAGTTTTGAGAAATTGCGCTCCGAACCAGAATTACAACAAGCCCAACAAACCAAGCACAGCGATTATTACTTTGCTTTTATCGAGCAGCGCCCAATGGGTGGCAGCACCGACCAGCAGTATTTAAGCCAAATCGAATCAGACCTCGAGAACATCCGTTCGGCTTGGTACTTTGCTGCCTCGCAAAAAGATTATTTGCAACTCGAGCGCTCAACCGACCTGGTGGTGTTTTTTGACCGCAAAGCCAGATGCGCCGAAGGAATAGAATTGTTTGAAGCAGCAGTTACAGCTTTAGAAACAGCCACGACAAATGCCAATGCTGTCCTAGGCAAAGCGAGTTATGAAATCGCATGGTTAGGACACCGAATTGGGCGGTACGACATGGCATTGGCTGAACGCGCTGTGCAGTTGTTGCAACCGCTCGAGGATAATAATAAGCATGGTGGTTGGTTGATGAAAGCGTTAAACACACTTTCAATGATAGCAGAGCAAATAGGAGATAATCAGAAGGCACTTGAAAACGTTGAAAAAGCTTTAATGTTGGCAAAGAGCTTAAAGCATCAAGATGCAATAGCCAATTATTTAAGTAGAATTGGTGATATTGAAAATAACCTAGGATTAATTCAAAAGGCTCAAGAGCATTATTTTGATGCGCTTGAAATTCACAAAATATTAAATAATCAATTTGGTTGTGTGATTATTTACAACAATCTTGGATTACTTAAAATGAATTTAGCAGATTTTTCACAAGCTAGAAAATATTTAACTAATGGCTTAGAATTGGCGCAAGAGATTAAATATACTCAAGCTATTTCTTTCTTACTGAATAACTTAGGGAATTTAACACTTAAAACCAAAGAATACGAAAAAGCTCGAGATTTTTGTCTCGAAGCGCTGACCACCAATGAACAACTCTCAAACTCCACTGTCAGAGCCACTTCTTTCATGATACTTGGGAGAGTTTCAATAGCAAAAAAAATGATACCCGAAGCCATTCAATACTTTCAAAAGAGTCTCAAAATTGCTTGGAGCGTCCATGAATTACCGATTGTTATGCAAAATTTAGTTGGATTAAGTGAATTGCATATCAAACTTGGAAATACTAGCCAAGCAAGCGAATTCTTGCATATTGTCAATCATCATCCATCAACAGATGAAAGCTCAAGACGTGAAGCAAATATTTTGCTCGAAGAATCGCCCGAGTTATCGCCACCAATAGAGTTCAATCTTGATCTGGAATTGCACAATGCGATTATGGGAATTCTAGAGAATCCAATGTCTTTATGATTCTTTTGGAACAAATATAACCTTAAAAATTTTTGACCAAAATTTACCAGTTACGAAAAATACTTCTACGTTATCCTCAAGCAGGCTATATGCGTATGCAACGCCATTTAAGTCTTCAGCTTTGTCTGAATGAAGTTGATTGCGAAGGTTCTGAGCATCAATATCAGCAACCACAGTACCCGTATTTGGATCAATCTTTAGAATGCGATTACTTTGCGCCCAATTTGCTGTTTCAGAAGCGTAAATAAAACCGTTTGCGAATTCCAAACTATTCAGAAAACCAACTGGTTCGCCATTGAGTGTCACCTCGAGCAACCCAATGGGTTGGTCAAACGACATTTGTGCAGATTGACTTTGAGCGTAAAGTGTTAAGACACACGTACCATCACTCAGGTACAAAACCATTTTCTTTGGGTCAAAACATAACCCCCAGCGACGTTCGACGCCAGGGGTTGCACCCAATCGAACACTTGTTTGTTTGAACGGTTCGAGGCTATAAGTCAACACGCTACTGTTATCCTTGACCAATTGAAAGAGCGTTTTGTCAATTCTGGTCAATCCTTCGGCAAAAATAGGTTTTGGTAAATCAAAATGCTGACGCATAATAACTTCCATTGTTGATTCGTCAAACTCGAGTTGTTGCAAGCTCGAGCAAGATTCGATTGTTCCAAGTCCAGAGCTTTCATAGAGCTTTCCATCATAAAACTGTAATCCTTCTGTCCAAACAAGTTGATTAGACTTACGGTCAAAGGTTTGTAGTATCTGTGGGTAGAAATTTTTGGCAGTTACATACATTATTTTTAAGGTCCTGCACCGATTTTCTGATCGTTCCACATTTTGCCAGTCAGCATTTTCAGATCAGCAGGAGTAAGTCTCCACAGTCCTAAAATTTCGCCGTAAATGGTGGCTCTTTCATCTGGCTTATAAGTATACAAATACCAATTTCTAAATAAAATCTGTTTGCCTTTGTCTTCAGGACCACCTTCTCGAGTTGCATACCCAAAATCTTTTTGTGTCACTACATCAAAAGCATAGTTCGCCTCAAATTCAGGTACACCCACCAATGGATTCCATTTCTTCATCCAATCGGTGAACGGGTACATATTGTCCATCCAAGGAATTTTTTCATGAAAAGGGTCTTGAATCTGAGGCTCAAAGTAATACAGTGCCATACCTTCTGCTGTCTCGAGCCACTTGCCATCCTTAGAAACCACGATTTTGACTGTTTCGTTTGCCATTGTGTTCTCCTTTACCCCATCAGTATAAGTTTCGAGCGTCGCACCAGCGTCGCATGGGGAACCTGCACAATATCAGCCCTAGCTAGAGCTTATGCCTTAAATTCAGTCAGAATCACATGGATATTTTCAGTGCCAACATTTCGCAATGAATGTGGCGGAATTGGCGCGGCTGGAATGGCTGTGCCTGGAATTGGCGTGTTGGTCATACGTGCCGAATCCATCATGATATTGCGATGTTCGTCGTAACGAATAAAATCGCTCCAAGAAATGATGTACAAAAATCCAGACCAAATGTGGGTATGAACTGCCGTTTCTTCACCAGGTCGCAGCAACGTCTCAAGAACTCGAATTTGGTCATTCTCGAGCAGGACTTTATGATGTTCGGGTGCGGCGGCAACAGCATCAAGGTGATTTAGCATGATTCTCCTGTTCAGTGGCTTCTCGAGTTATCTCGAGGGTGAAAGAGCGATTTTACTTGACCAACAGTTTGGCGTTGATGAACTCCTTCTAGGGTAGTATATAAATCTAGAGCTAATTTGGAGTGTTTTGAAGCATGAAAAAAGATTTTTCTAAAATACATCCAGACCTTGTACAAATCGCAAAACGAAGTCCTATGTTTGATTTCAACAAGAAAAACCTGTGGCTGATGCGTTTGTTGATGTCTTTGATGCCTTTAGCTAAAATTCCCCAAGATGTTTTGATTAAAAATATTTTTATCCCCACAGAATCTGAGCCAGCAAAGATTCGTTTGCGTGTCTACAAATCCAAAACTGTTACAACACCTTCCCCTGTGCTGATTTGGATGCACGGCGGCGGTTTTGTGGTCGGTAAACCAGAACAAGATGATGGGTGTTGTTCTTGGTATGTTCAAGAATTGGGAATCACAGTGGTCTCAGTGGATTACCGTTATGCACCAAAGTATCCTTTTCCTATTGGGTTACACGACTGCTACGCTGCCTTAACCTGGGTGGTTTCACAGGCTCGAGAACTTGGTGTAGACCCAAATCGCATTGCGATTGGCGGTGCGAGTGCTGGCGGTGGACTTGCCGCAGCCTTGGTGCAACTTATTTATGACCGTCAGCAATACAAAGTGGCTTTTCAATTGCTTGTCTACCCAATGCTTGATGATAAAACTGTTCTGCGCTCAGCAATTGACGACAGCAACAATGTGACCTGGACGCAAAAAAGCAATCAATTTGGTTGGGAAAGTTATTTGGGAGTTTCGTGTGGAACAAAAGACATACCTGCCTATGCTGTTCCAGCCCGCCGAGAAGACCTGTCAAATCTACCACCAGCTTGGATTGGTGTCGGTTCATTGGATGTTTTTCATGACGAAGACCTTGTGTATGCCAAGCGATTACAAGCCTGTGGTATCGAAGTTGAAGTGGTCGTGGTTGCAGGTGCGTTTCATGGTTTTGATGTTTTTGACCCTCAGCTTGGAGTGGTTCAGGATTTCCGAAAATCACAAATCGCTGCATTGCGAAAACATTTGTTGACCAGCCTTTAACAATTCATGAGTAGACTCGAGGTACTTTATGGTGTTTGGGTGAAGCGGCAAAGTAGTCCAACATGGTTTTCCTTTCAAACAGGTTCCTCATGCTTTGCTGGGTCGCGCAAATAGGTATCCGCACCTGCAATCCAATCCTCTCGAGGTGGTGCAAACACATCAAACGCCCGCGAATCTTCGATAATTTCAACACAATGTGGAACTCCACCGGGAATCACCACAGTATCGCCTGAAACAGCTTCAAACGAATGCTGTTTGTCTCCGTTTTTATACAAAAACCGCACTCGTCCCTCGAGTATAAGACTGATTTGCTCATTGGCGTGTTCGTGCCAAGGCACAACCGCGCCTGCTTTTAGCTCAAAACTGGCAACCATCGCCTGCTGTCCGTGAATGTAACGCCGCATGATAAGTGGGGATAGCTGCTCGAGTTTGACATTCTTCCAAGATTGAAGGATTGCTTTCATAAACTCCTTATTGATTGTGTCATTGTAGCAAAATCTTTATAAAACTTAGCATCAAACCAACTAGACTAATTTCATGGCATACAGCAATTTCAATCTACCAACAGTGATTAAAAAATTCGATTTACACCTGATTGATAACCAGCCCTTAGAACTTGCTTTTACGCCCATCCAGCCCTCCTCTGCCCTGACCTACATTCTTGAGCGTGGTGTGGCAGTGGCGGTCAAGCAGAACACCGAAAAAGCCCGAAGCGAATTTATAATTGCCCCAATTTTACTCGAGGTTCGCGCCCTAGTGCATGACCAAGTTTCGGTTTTTAGTGGCGTGGAATTTAATGTGGATGCAGAAAAAGGCTTGATTGGTATTTGCGATTTTCTTTTTTCTAAGTCCACACAGCAACTTTACTTAGAAGCGCCTGTTTTAGTCGTAGTGGAAGCCAAGAACGAGAATTTCAAACAAGGCATTGCCCAAGCAACCGCCGAAATGGTGGCGACCCAAATTTATAACCAGCGCGAAGGAAAAGCACAAACTCGAGTCTACGGGGCTGTAACCATTGGCAATTCTTGGCAATTCTTGCATCTCGAGCAAAACGTTTTGACCGTGGACAATCGGTCTTATGATTTAGAGGAACTGCCCGAGATTCTTGGGATTTTGGTGGCAATGCTGAACTGATTTCTCGAGACTCGAGGGTGTAAGGTGGGCTTTGCCCACCCTACAAATTTTTGCTGCGGGACTGATTTTCAAGCCCAATTTTTTTCACCATCTCACGGTCAATCGCGTAAGGACTTCCATCAGGTGTGAATGCCTGCTTCAAATTAAATGCTTCTGGACTCGAGCCTTGGTGGTAAATCAGTTCGTAACGCCGATGTGCTTCTTGCCAAGTGACTGGTTGGTCATCTTCGACCCACCACGCCACAGAACTGGGAAACGAGCCTTGCTCAAACCATTCCTTGCGTTTGGCGAAGGCTTCGCCGTGCAAACCACCATAGGCATACGCCATCACCGACTCGAGATTTTGCCACTCGGAGAGGTTCTGAGCCACCCGACCCGCAAATTCGGGGGCGCGAAACATATCGGGAATGTCGGCAGGGTTATCGTGTAATAGCACAAACCCATGACTGTCATTGGCAACCTCGAAGACACTGTTAATACGCTCTTCAAAACCGCGCACTTGAGGGTCGCCGAAGGGTTGCCGTAAAATAGCGATATTGGCAAACGCAAGTCTTGCCATTTTTACTGCCCTGGTGCGCGGTAAACAGGGCTGAGTTTGACGGCTTCATCCATCTCTTCAACCGTAATTAAAGGCGTAACCGAGCAGGTGACTCGTCCAGTGGCGTTCAAAGTACCTGACACGGCAATGGCGGCATGGTGACTAGGAAGACTGGCAATGCCATAAACATCCGTTTCGCCAAAAGCAAAATACATTGATTCAAGCGATCCTCCAACCGATTTCACCAGCGCTTCAGCCACTGCTTTGCGGCTCGAGCCGCCCTCGGCAATGACTCCTTTGATTCCTTCGCCAGTGTAATTGAGTTTAATTAGGTACTTATTCATGATGATTCTCCTTGTGGATCAGAAAGTGGATCAGAAAGTGGGCTTGGTTTTGTGTCTCGAGAAAGGTGGACAAAAACCCCACCCTACGAATCACTTGACTACACTGTTTTATGCGGACTTCGGATGCACTTTTCTGAGCAGGGTCACTTCATCGGGATAGGACTGGTCAGAAAACAACTCACCGACTTCACCATGGATTGGATCACGGAAAGGGTTAGCCAATGCGCCATAACCTGTTAGCTCCCAACGGCTTTCGCAGTGGTATTCGCCAAAACCACGTAAAGTGAAATACGTTCAGCCCTCGGGCATAGTAGCCACGAGCTTGTCATGGTTGTCTAAGAGCCACTGGCGAAATTCTTCGGCTTTATTGGGTTTGAGTCTGAAGCGAGTAATGTATTCCATATGATTCTCCTAGTAAAATCGAAAGAGGGTTTAGGGTCAATGGGTCTTCAAAACGTGCCAAATTGCACCAAGAAATAATTTGCTAAACCGCGTGCCAATAACCTGTTTGAAGGCTGATTTTATCGGCTGGGTGCGGTTGTACCGTCTGTTCTCGAGCCATGTCAGGCTCGAGTCTGGTTTCACGGTTTGTGGAAATAGGGAAAACAAGATTGAGGTTGTCTAACATGGCTCTCCTTTTTTTCTGGGCTTTTGAATTCAAGGCTCGAGTTAGGGGTCTCGAGCCTTGTCATGAGGGCTTAGAGCAGGATGCGAACGCCGAGGGCGGCTTGGTAATCAAAAGCTGGGGTAAAGAGAAATCTGGTTTCGATGTACGTCCCAAATGTGCTTGTCCAATCAAAGCGCAATCCGATCAATGCACCAAAGCCAAAAGCCGAACCGTAAGACAACCGAGGTCCAAAGTAAATATCAAGATCATCAATTTGATAAGACCCTAAAACCGCTAGACTACCAAGGAGCGACAAGCCACCAGGTAGGAACGTACCTTCGAGGTCAACTCGAGCATCTAAGCCAAAGTCCTTGCTGAATTTTACTAAGTTCTCTACGCCTAAGTTAATGCCAAAACCAAGCACAAAACCACTTTGGAATTGGCTGGTTAGCCCGCCACCAACCGAGAATTTTTGTGCGCCAGCCAAGCTCGAGAAACCCAATACTGCCACCAAGATTAAAAACCACTTTTTCATACAGCCTCCGAACTCGAGTCTTGTTATTTTGGTCTTGCCCTCGAGCGATGCGGTAGTATGCAAAACGGTGCGTCGCATGAGCGTCGCATGACCAGCGTTGCATGGGTTATTCGGTGCGATGCTGCCCACCAAAAGCTGTTAAACTTTCCCCTGACGATGCTTCCTACCGTTCAATTGCTAGGCACTGCCAAGGTAAACCTCGAGACTAAAGAGGTTATTTTCTTGTCAGATAAGCGTTTTTTACTACTTGCATACTTGGCGTTTAAGTCCGATTGGGTGTCTCGAGACCAACTAGCACTGCTTTTTTTTGAGGATTCCGATTCGGTGGCAGCCCGTAAAAATCTGCGCCATTTGCTGTCTCGAGTTCGGGCTTTGGAATTTGCCAACCTCGAGTCAAGCGGCGAACAGGTGCGCTGGTTGGTGCAGTCGGATGTGGCGCAGTTTCAAACCCTGATTAGTTCTGATTGCCATCTCGAGGCGCTGGATTTGTACCACGGGCAATTCTTGAATGGTTTACATCCAGATGTCCCAGAATTATCTGATTGGCTCGAGCAGGAGCGTGAAGCACTGCACAACGCCTTCCGTGACGCAGCGCTGGTCGCCGCCAAGCAACTGGTGCTAGAAAGCAATTTCGAGATGACGCAAAAGGTTTGCTTGCGGGTTTTAGCCTCCGACCCACTAGCCGAAGATGTATTGCAAGTGCTGCTGAGTTGCGCCATTCAAACAGGTGGGCGGCTCGAGGCGCTCAGGGCTTTTGAGTCGTTCAAGACGATGCTCAAACAAGACCTTGGCTTACCGCCGCTCGAGACAACACTGCAACTGGCAGCCGAATTAAGTCAAAAAGAAACCAAAGTCGTCGCGCCTTTTGAGAAATCAAAATTGCAAAATTTTCCCGTTCAAGCCACATCTTTTGTTGGTCGGGATGTGGATTTATCTGAGATTGCTTCGATGTTTGTCCAACCACAAGTTCGGCTTTTAACCTTAATTGGGGCTGGCGGCATGGGCAAAACCCGTTTAGCCATTCAAGTGGCGCTCGAGCAAGCTCCAAACTTTGCCGATGGGGCGGTTTTTGTGCCTCTGGCTGGTGTGGATGACCTTGTGGCTGCAACCATTGCAGCTTTGCATTTACCCGCCCAGAGCTTAGAGCAGCAATTGGTTTTTCTTAAAAATTATTTATCGCAAAGTCAGTTGCTCTTGGTGCTAGACAACATGGAGCATCTGCTCAAGCAAACCACAACCATCCTCGAGTTATTAGCGGCTGCGCCAAAGCTGCGAATTTTAACCACCAGCCGTGAAACCCTCAATGTTCAAGCTGAGTATTTGGTGGATGTGCTTGGCTTGGATGTACCCAAAGCAGATTCGGAGCAAATCGAGATTTTTGATTCGGTACAACTATTTTTACGCAATGCCAAACGGGTCAATCCGCGTTTTTTTCTCGAGCCAAAAGACAAGCCTTTTATCACTCAGATTTGTGGGTTGTTGCAAGGGTCGCCGCTTGCAATAGAACTTGCCAGCCATTGGTTGCGAATCTTAAAACCCGAGGAGGTGGTGCAAGAAATTCGTTTGAGCTTGGATTTCTTGTCGGTCAATCAACCCGATGTGCCATTGCGTCATCGCAGCATGCGAGCCGTGTTCAATGCCAGTTGGCAATTGCTAAATTTAGAACAGCAAATGGTTTTAGCGACCTTGAGTTTGTTGCGCGGTGGTTTTACTTTAGAATCCTTGGCTCGAGTCGCCAAAGCCAGTGCCAGTATCTTATTTGGTTTGGTCAGTAAATCTTTAATTGCTCGTAACGGCAACCGTTTTGTTATTCACGAAGTGATTCGGCAGTTCGCTGAACAGCAACTCGAGCCAAGTCAAAAAGAAGCGGCGCTGCTCGAGTTGAGTTTACTTTCAGAGGATTGGGCGATTAGCGTGGCGATTCATGATCCCGAAAGACCTATTGCCGAGGCAATTAGGAATTTTGACCAAGAATTCGAGAACATCTCTTTGGTACTTGAATGGGCGGTACAGAATCAGCCGCAAGTTGCAGCCAGGATTGTCTATTCAGTGATTTACTTTTGGATTGCTGGGGCTAAGAAACAAATGGGTATGTACTGGTTGAACCGCCTGCTTGAATTACCTGCTTTGCAAGTTAGGGATTCAACTCGAGCCAATTTATTGTATGTTCGCGGTGTCATTGGGCTTCGGATGGTCAATTCCGAGCTTCGTTTAGCCGATGCAGAGTTAGCATTAGAAATTGCTTTGGAAATCGGTGATTTGAGCGCCGAAGCAAAAGCCCGCCATGCCATCGGCGAGGTGCGTGGTGATAGTGGCGATTACGAAATTGCCATTTCGAGTATTCAAAAAGCCCTCGAGTTACTGCAAGCTACCCCGAACATCAATGTTGAAACAGATTGCTTGAATCAACTGGCTTTTGTGTACTGGTTGCACGGCGATATTGATTTGTCGTCTCGAGCTTTTAAAAATCTGATTAGTAAATCTCTTGCCAGTAACAACAAGCGCAGTTTAGCCAATGGGTATGCCAATTATGCGTATGTCTACATTACCCAAAATAACTTTGAAGAAGCCCAGAAACTACTCGAGCAAGCCATTATTATTTACCGTGAAGTCAGAAACCTACCAAATCTTTGTGCGACTTTACTGACCCTAGGCAATGTCATGTTCAGGCGTGGTCATCAGCTTGATCTGGCTAAGCTACTGTCAGAAATTGGGCTTCTCTGTCCACAAGTTCAAGATGCGGCTTGTTACACCTGTTTCTATTCTTTAAGTGCCGCTTTTATGCAGCAACAACAACGTCATGCAAAAGGACTTAGACTCCACGCGATTTCTAAGGTGTGGCGCTCCCAACCTGGACTGGATTTTAATTTAGATGAATTAGAACCCAACCAATTCATAGAAAGCCAAAGCGCCAAATTTTTTAGTGCTAAAGAGTTGCAGCATTTTGAAGCCCAAGCCAAAAGTTTAAGCCCTAAAGAAGCTATGCAGTATGCCTTGGGGACACTCGAGGTGTTTGAAGATAAGCAACTTAGTAAATTAAAGGTATGAATTTCTTAACTAATTTTTGATACGTCGCATATTGGCTAAATTGCTCGAGTAACCATTGTTCTTCACGCCGCGACTTAAACTCGAGTAACACCGTTAAACACAGCGCAAACAGTAAAGCCAGTCCATGCCCTCGTTCAAGTGCTGAACCAAAAGTCAAGAGTATTAAGCCCGTGTAAATCGGATGGCGCATCCAAGCAAATGCTCCACTGGTGATGAGTTTTGCATCAGACTTTGGTTTTGGTAGTGGCGTTAAATTTCTACCCAAAGAAACAACAGCCCAAAGTATTAATGCCCAACCCAGAAATTTTAGTATCGTTCCGATTACCCAACCTTGGAAACGCAAGGTTTCCATTTCGGGCAAAAAGAAAATTAAGGACAGTAACACAAACTGCACCAGCACATAGATTTCTCCTCGAGCATTCATCACTTGTATCTTAGCTGAACCAAATTCCAAATAACACGTACCTTAATCATGACCCGAACCATTTTTAGCAGCCTCAGTTTAGTTGTCATGACAATCATCGCCTACGCAGCCCCAAATACGCAAATCAGGAGCTTACCTGCTCAAGCCAATTGGCTGACCAGCGATGGAACTCGGATTTATGCGCTTCTCCAGAATAATCAAGTCCTGCAAATAGAAAACACGACTCAAACCAAACTTGGTGGTCTTTGGAGCAATACCGCCCCAATTGTATACGCCCATGGGCGTTTGCACGGCATCAGCACCCAAGGTGAATTGATGGTCTACCAAAATAAGCAATTAAACTCGAGCCAAAACGCCAAACTTTCAATCCAAGCTGGTGTACTCCCCTTGCCGGCTGGGGTTATTGCGATTACTCAAACAGGTGATCTGGTGCGCTTAGAAGACAGTGGTAAAATTTGGGAAATAACGGCTCGAGCAAAACTAAACGCCCTGACCGACCAACAGCTTGGTTTTGCCGACTTGGAAGGTGATAATGACCGCGAAGTTGTGGCACTGGTCGGAGCGAACACCAGTCGTTATCAGCACGGAATTTTAGGCGATAACATCGAAGCAACGGCGGTTGTGGCACTTGAACGTCATTCACTGGAAATTTTATGGCGTTATGACCTACCCACCCCGTATGTTTTTGAAGACATTACCTTGCGACCGTTTCAAATCGGTACTCGAGAACAACTGGTCACGGTGCGCTCGAGCCGAATTGGTGGGGCAGCGCTGGCAATGCTCGGCTTAAAGGCTGGTAAACTCGAGTTACGGGCGGGGGCGGACATCGGACAAGCCAATCGTTGGTTAAATCCATTGGTTGGAAAAACCGATATTTATGCAGTTCACACGCCGCATATTGGTGGAATTTTAGTCAAATACGAGCCTGATAAACTTGGTGGTAGACAAAAATTTACCGACCTTTCAAACCACCGCATCGGTTCACGTATTCTCGAGCCAAGCCTCCAATTGAGTTCTGGTGAACTGGTTATTCCAAGCCAGAATCATCAACTCATGAAAACAATTGTCTGTAACAATAAATGTGGTATTAACCAGACGTATGACCTTGGGGCAGCTTACTCGAGTAACCTGATTTTGGTTGGTCAGCATAAAATTATTGCCAGTGTCAATAAAAAATTGCATTTCTGGTAATTGCCTCACTCGAGAAAAACCGCCACATCGCTCAGTGATTTTCGGGTCAAATTCGGAACTTGGCAATCGGTGGCTGGATACCCTATCGGAAAAAGGAGCATCGCCTCCTCATTACTTGGACGCTCGAGAATTTGAGCCAGTATTTTCATCGGGTTTGGCGTATGGGTCAAAGTTGCTAAACCCATATTGTGCAGGGCGGCAATAAAAAAGCCAGCCGCAATACTGGCAGATTCGGTCACATAATAATGCTTTTCACTGTTTTTACCTGTTTTTTGCTTGAACAAAATTACTATCCAAGGCGCATCAGTAATGTGTTCTTTGATGTGGTCTGTGCCGATTGGCTCGAGGGCAGTACGCCATTCCTGCGGCATTCTTTTGGAATAGGTTTCGAGTTCCTCGGCTTCTACAGCCACGCGGATTTGTTCTTTTAAGGCTTGGTTGGATATTGCCACAAAAGTCCAAGGTTGTTTGTGAGCGCCACTCGGGGCAGTGCTGGCGGTCTGTATGGCAAGTTCAATCAGTTCTTTTGGTACGGCTTGGCTCGAGTAAAACCGTACTGAGCGGCGCTTTTCCATTTCTGCTGCAAAAGTTTTGGCTCGAGTGAGCATTTCTTCTGGCTCGAGTTGTGAAAATTCGAGTGCTTTATACTTTTTGGTCATGAACACAGTGTAGTACAATCAATCAATGATTCGGGAAGAACGCTTACGAACTAAAATTGTGGCTTTAGAAGCCTTATTACAAGAAAACCTGATAAATTCGGATCGTTGGCATTACGAACAGCGTTTATTGAAGGTGAAGTCGCAATTCGAGGCTGTTCAGTCACCAATTGCTCCACCCATAAAAACCAGTATCCAGTTGCTCGAGGAGTACAATCTTGGTTCTGATTCGTGTCGCTGGACTGAACGCGAGATTCAAAAAACTGGTGTGCCTGCAGAGTCTGTAGTTATGCTTATGGCAATTTTACAAGATATGCAGCCGTATTTAGAAAAAATTAAGAATTCGTTTTTACTGCTTGCCAATGCAAATGCGTGGCTTCCCGAAACTCGAGCCGAGAAATATCTGATTCGTGACCAGCTTTTTGAGCTTGATATGGAAAAAGATAGTTTGGTCAGTCTAGTGGAATTACAAATTTACAACTTGAACGACATGGAAATACAGAATTATTGATGCAAAATCTAAAACAAAACCAAGCTGAACTCGAGAAAATTAACCTCACTATAGGAACACTGCAAAAACAACTCCATTCATAATCACTTCATATTGGCAGCAGGTCGGCTTCACAGCCTAAGCGCATACTTTGCACATCGCTCGAGAACAATCCGAGTGAAAGGAGTATTACTTATGTGGAATGATGGAATTCGTAGTGGTATGCAGATGGTAGACCCCGGTTGGTTTTTCTTGGCTGGTTTTTTTAAGGTGCTGTGGTTTGTCTTTTTAATCGCCCTGATTTTTGCCGCGATTCGTTGGCTTAAACACGGTGGACGCGCAAGGGCTATGGCGTGGGGCGGACGCGAACAATTTAAGGACATGTGGCGACAAGGCAAGCACGAATGGCGCAACAAATGGCAAGCCCAACATTCGTCAGATGATGCCCTCAGTACGGCTCGAGTCCGCCTTGCCAAGTCCGAAATCACCCCAGAGCAGTTTGATGACTTAAAAACCCAACTCGAGATTGGCAATGAGTCCGACCCCGCCTTAAAAATTGCCCGTCAACGCCTCGCCAGTGGTGAAATCAGTCTCGAGACTTTTGAGATGATTAAAAACGCGCTTAGCTAAAAACCAGCTTAGGCAAAGGTTTTGCTTTTAACCTTTGCCTTTTGCCTTTTGCCCTTATACTTTCACCTATGTCTGGCACTATTTTAATTGTTGAAGATGAAACACGGCTTGCTGATGTTCTCGAGGAATACTTGCGCCGTGAGGGTTTTAAGACCGAACGGGCGCGGACGGGGACTCGGGCGCTCGAGTTGTGGCGGGCGGCTGCACCTGATTTAATCCTGCTCGATTTAATGCTGCCCGAAATGGATGGCTTGGAAGTCGCACGGCGGGTCAGAGCCGAATCGAGTACACCGATTATTATGCTGACTGCTCGGGATGATGAAGTGGATAAACTGGTGGGACTTGGCTTAGGTGCAGATGATTATGTGGTCAAGCCGTACAGCCCGCGTGAAGTCATGGCTCGAGTCAAAGCGGTGCTGCGGCGGGTGCAGGGCGCGGTGGTGCTGCCACAGTCGCTTCGGGTTGGAGCAATCGAGGTTAATCTAGTCACTTTTCAGGTTTCGATTGCTGGCGAGGATGTGCCAATGACCACGGCGGAGGTTCGGATTTTGGGCTTACTCGCCAAAGAACCTTCGCGGGTGCGTTTGCGTTCTGAACTGCTCGAGCAGAGTGGCGGGTTAGATTCGTTTGCCGATGAACGAACGGTGGATGCCCACATCAAGAACATTCGTAAAAAATTGGGTGCGTATGGCGATTTTCTCGAGACGGTGCGTGGTGTGGGTTATCGTTTGCGGGGGGCTTAATGCCGTGGGATGAACAAAAACTAAAAGCCAAATGGAAAAGCTCAAAAATGCGTTCTTGGCGACATTCGGGCTTGCGGCGGCGTTTAACGATGTGGTTTGCGATTGTGGCACTGGCGGCGGTGGGCTTTACAGGGTTTTTAAGCATTCGAGCGATTCAAAAAGCCGCCACCGATTTCTCGAGAATTGTCA
The DNA here is from genome assembly GCA_031414595.1 of Deinococcales bacterium. Classification (GTDB taxonomy): domain Bacteria; phylum Deinococcota; class Deinococci; order Deinococcales; family JAAFIG01; genus JAAFIG01. The sequence continues at coordinate 268,391 of JANNVX010000088.1, read as the reverse complement.
CAATAGATGGTCAGCGCTTTGAGGTGGTTGATCCTTTTTCATTTGATTTTTTTGGTAAAAATCAGCGCCAACAACAAGCCCAGCAAGCCTTTCGCAACATGACTGGAACAGTTTTTTGGGGCGGAATTGGCGCAGTTTTTCTGGCGAGTTTGGCAGCCGCTTTGGTCACTCGGCGTTTGATTCGTCCTTTGATTGCGCTCGAACAAGCCGCTAAAGCCGTATCTTCGGGCGAGCGTGGGGTACGGGTGAGTGTTCCAGAGTCCCGAGACGAACTGCAAACCGTCAGTATTGCTTTTAACCAACTCTCCGAGAATTTAGAGCGGCAAGAGGCTTGGCGGCAACAAGTGGTGTCTGATATTGCCCATGATTTGCGAAATCCGCTTGGGGTCATGCGAGCAGAACTTGAGGCGATGCAGGATGGCATTCGCCCTCGAGATGATGCCAGTCTGGAGCGTTTGTTAAATGAGGTCAGTTTGATTACTCGGATGGTTGGCGATTTACGAACCCTTTCAACTGCCGAAACGGGGACGCTGCGACTCGAGAAAACGGTTGTACAGATTCAACCTTGGCTTGAGCAGATGATGCTTTCCTTAGAAACTCGGGCTTTGGAAGCTGGCACGACCCTGATTCTTGCGCCGATGCCAGAGATTTCGGCTTCGTTTGACCCATTACAATTAGAGCGGGTGATACGCAATTTACTCGAGAATGCTTTGGAGCATAGTTCGGCTACGCGGGTGGTGCTTGGGGCAAAACTCGAATCAGATTTTGTTTGCATTTCGGTTGCCGATAATGGGGCTGGTCTCCCCCATCCGGATAGGGTGTTTGAGCGTTTTTACCGTGGCGATGTGGCTCGGGAGCGCACTGGCGTGCCGCATCATGGCTTAGGCTTAGCAATTGCCAAAGCCATTGCTGAGGCGCATGGTGGGTCATTGGAGGCTTTGAATGATGCAGGGGCAGTCTTTGTTTTACGGATTCCCAAATAAGCAAAAGTTAAATCTTGTGATTTAATTCACGATTATACTATTTTTGTGAATTATTTATTGAAAATTACTCAATCTAACTTCAGGTCTGCCAAAATTACCCCTTAGCTTGACGTGTTCTAATGCAGAAGTTCCAAAAGATAGACCAGAACCACGGAGAATATATGAACTTAAAATCGTTGAACCGTCGTCAAGTTTTAATGGGTGCTGCTCTACTCGGGGCTGGCGCAGTGGCTACCCCAAACCTTGGATTTGCACAAAATATGAAACCAGACATTGATGTTGATGTCTTAAATTTTGCGCTCAATCTCGAGTACCTCGAAGCCGAGTTTTATCTCGCCGCCGTAGGACGCAGACCAAGCTATGAAGTTTCTGGCGGCGGAGTTGTACCGGGGGCTGTGATTGGCGGACAAAAAGTAAAATTCTCGAATACCACCGCAGGTCGGGCTGCCCGCGATTATGCCGAAGAAATTGCTACCGACGAAGAAAATCATGTCATATTTTTACGCAAAGCCCTCGGCGATAAAGCTGTGGCTCGCCCAACCATAGACATCGGACCAGCTTTTGCTGCTGCGGCAACCGCCGCCAGTAAAAACGGGATTAAGGGCTTTAGTCCATATGCCAACGAACTCTTTTTCTTACATGGCGCGTTTATCTTTGAAGATGTTGGTGTGACTGCCTATAAAGGTGCAGCTGCCCTCATTACCAACCCAGCTTATCTCGAGGCTGCCGCAGGTATTCTGGCAGTTGAAGCCTATCACGCTGGTATCATCCGCACGCTTTTGTACCAACAACGCAATACCAAAGTTGCTGTTGGTTATACAGTAGAACAAGTTGTCGAAGCGATTTCATTTTTACGCGATTCAGTAGATGGCGCAACTGTGATTGATCAAGGCATCACCAAAAAAAGCAAAGCCAATCTTGTCCCAACCGATGATAACAGCATTGCTTTTAGCCGAACAACGGAACAAGTCTTAAACATTGTTTACCTTGGTGGAAATGGCAAAGGCGGCTTCTTTCCAAATGGCTTAAACGGTAAAATTAAGTAGGTCTCGAGGTACACAAAAAGTAAAACGCCTTGCGGCGTTTTACTTTTTGGTCGTGTTACAAAAACCTAGCTTTTGGGTGTTGAAATGACTGATGGGTATAGTTCAGTTACATGTGATTATATTCACGATTAAATCCGATTCGTGAAATGGTTATTCAAATGAAACAAATCTTACCTAACGTTTTTGATTCACAGTATTCACACGCATTCCCCGTGTATACCTGTCCTATCTGAACATCACCAATAGTCAGGTGAAGCAGTCTTCAAGGAGCGCTATGAAAAAAATAATTACTGGTCTTTTACTCTCGAGCCTAATTTTAGCTGGCTGTAACCCCACACCACCACCCGATGGAGCAGTTAAATTTGTCAATGCTGCCCATGACTCTTTGGGAATGAATATATTTTTCTCGGGCGAAAGAATCAATGGTGTCACCCCGATAGATCATAAGAACGCATTCCCATCTGTTAGCACTTACCGCAGCAATAAACCGGGAAATTTAACCGTCAGTCTATGCCCAGCCCTCCTACAAACTTGTCCAGATGTTGTCAGTAATCAAACCATCAATCTGGCGAGTAACGATCTAAAATCTGTTTTTTTAGTTGGGACAGCCACACTTTCCGATGACAACGGCACAGACCCACGACCACTGGCAATGCTTACCTTAAACAGCGATACGACCACACCAGCCGCCAATAAAGCCAAGATTCGTGTCTTACATGCTGCCAATTTGCCATCTGCCAAAGCGATTGGTTTACATGTAACCTTACCAAATGGACAATTACTTGCCTTGCCGCCAACCTTAAATTACAAAGATAAATCTGATTATGCCGAGGTTGAGGCAGGTGCATGGCGTATTCGTGCCACCGTCTCGGGCAATACGGTTGTGGATTCTGGAACACTTAATTTAAGTTCTAGCGTCGTCTACACGGCAATGATTGTCAATCCTGATGTCAATGGGATGGGTGTTGTTTTATTGACCGATAAGTAAATCCCCGGTTATCACCAAGGCATAAAGTTTATGCTTTGGTGATAATGATTATTTGGACCAAAGGTCGAAAGAATACGCTTCTTGGGTTTTAACGCCGATAAATTAAAAAAGCTAAAATCAGAAACGCCGCCGCAATAAACCATTTGGTATTGGGTTTTGCCAATATGTCGGCTAACGGGTTTCGTACTCGTCCCACAGCCGTTCCTTTGGTGTCGCCTCGAATTTCACGCACCGAAAGCTGATTAGATTTTTTAAGAAACGCCACGCTCTCGCTTCGTTTGCCTTGTTTACGCATCACTGCCGCCAGATTATTATAGACCACACTGTAATCCGGATTTAAGCGAATCACTTCACGGTAACGACTTTCGGCTTCTTGTAAATGCCCAGCCTCTAGCTCGAGATTGCCAAGGTTGGTCATGGCGCGGTAATGCCTAGGGTCGGCTGCCAAAGCTGCTTGAAAATGGGTGCGGGCTGCATCTTGGTTCTCGAGAACTGCTTCTAGTACCCCCATTTGGTTCTCGGCTTCAGCTTTGGTCATCGGGTGCAGTGCAGCTTTTTGCAAAGAAACTTTGACTTTATTTGCTCCATTTCGCCAATTGGCTTCGGCTTCCAGTAACGCCTCGAGTGCAACATCAACACCTGCTGCATCAACGCCAAGGCGCTGCCAGCCTTCCCGCGATGTTTTGGTTGCCCCTGCGTAATTCTTGGCGCGAAGCGCCTCCAGAAAATCAGTCATGAACAGCAGCGCCCGCTCGAGTTCGGCATCCGACTGCCCAACTAATTCAAGCGCCCTGAGTTTACCCAAAGCCGCTTCCCATTCGTGCTTTTCTAAGTGAAGTTCCAAATTCTTTTTGATTTCGGTTGTGGCAATGGCAGTATCAATCATCATCGCCTCCGATGATGATTGATACTGGCTCGAGTTTGGGCGGTAGCATCTCGCCTGCCTGAATTGGCACTTTTAACCAGTTCTCGAGCGGTGGAATCGGACATGACCAACCATCCGAATACGCGCAATACGGGTTATACGCCAAGTTGAAGTCTAAATTTACTTTGTCACCATTGCGCTCCGCCTCGAGATACCGCCCTGAGCCGTAGGTTTCTTGCCCACTGCTGGCATCCCTGAAAGGAATAAAAAGTTCCGTCGCCTCTGGTTCACCTTCTGGCACAAAAACCGCCAGTCTCGAGATGACACCTTCAAACACAAAACTCACCCAACCTAAGCGCAAATAAACCCGCTCCGAACCCGTGCTGGTTTGCATCAAAACCGCCGCTTGATTTACGTCCGGCTCTAAAGTCACAGTTTGCCGTAAGTTTGGATTTTCGTCAAAATACTTCAAACCCGTAAAAACAGCCCGAATAGAGGCTGGCAAAGGCGAATTTCTTGACTTAAAAAACTGGTCTTTTTCTTGGCGAAACTCGAGCAAATTCATGCCTCACAGTATGACGTATCAAGCGCATAAGCAAGTGACAAGGGCGTGACAAAAAAGCTCGAAGCACAAGCCTCGAGCTTTCAAAAGAAAAACTAGATTCGTCCAAGTTGAACAAGAAGCGGTACAAGCAACAGCGCCACGATATTGACGACTTTAATCATCGGGTTGATGGCTGGACCGGCGGTGTCCTTGTACGGGTCGCCAACCGTATCGCCAGTTACCGCAGCTTGATGGGCAAAGCTGCCTTTTTTGAGGACATTACCAGCTTCGTCTTTTAAGTCGCCAGATTCAATGTACTTTTTGGCGTTGTCCCAAGCGCCACCGCCCGTGGTCATTTGAATTGCCATAAAAATACCAACCACAATGCTGCCTATCAGTAAGCCACCAAGGGCTTTAGCACCCAAGACCAAACCGACTACAATTGGCACACCAACGCTTAAAAGGGCTGGAACACGCATTTCACGTAAGGCTGCCTGAGTCACAATACTGACGCATTGCCCATAATCGGGTTTCTGGCTGTAATCCATAATCCCCGGCTTTTCCTTAAATTGCCTTCGCACCTCGAGAACCACTGCTCCTGCCGCCCGTCCCACAGCTTCCATGCACATGGCTGCAAAAATACACGGTAAAATGCCACCAATAAATAAGCCCGCCACAACCATTGGGTCAGACAAATCAAAGACCAAGGGTTTCCCAAGTTTAGCAAACTCGGCAGTGTAACTGGCAAAAAGGGCTAGTGCCGCTAAGCCAGCGCTACCAATCGCATAGCCTTTGGTTACGGCTTTGGTGGTGTTGCCAACAGCGTCTAGCGGGTCGGTTACATTCCGCACATTCTCGCCCATTTCTGCCATTTCTGCAATTCCACCAGCGTTATCAGTAATTGGACCAAAGGCATCTACGGTCACAATAATGCCGCACAAGGACAGCATAGACATCGCCGCGATTGAAATACCATACAAGCCCGCCAAAGGATTACTCGCGTCGTACATTACGGCGTAACTGGCAAGCGTACCCGCCACAATCACCAATACAGGAAAAGCTGTGGCTTTCATACCCACGGCTAAACCCGCAATGATATTTGTGCCATGCCCAGTAATACTAGCCCTTGCAATACCGCGTACTGGATCATATTCCGAACTGGTGTAGTAATCGGTGATGTACATTAAACCCAGTGTGACACCAATACCAACTAGAGCCGCTAAAGTTAAATTGATACTCGAGAGGGTATAGACTTCACCAGCCAAATTTTTTGCTTCGACTGGAATCAAAAAAGTCACAATAGCAATGCCAATGGCAGCCAGCACAGATGAAATCCAAACACCACGATATAAACCCGCCATAATTTTATCGCCGCTCGAGGGCATTCCTACCCCAAAAACCCCAATGATTCCAGCCAACGCACCAACTCCGCCAAGCATCAGTGGATACCAAACGGCGGCATCGGTCTTAAATGCCAGATGTCCAAGCAGCATGGCAGCAATGGCGGTTACAATTAAAGTCTCGAATAAATCGGCAGCCATACCCGCGTCGTCACCAACGTTATCCCCGACGTTATCAGCAATCACGGCTGGATTGCGTGGGTCATCTTCGGGAATACCTGCTTCGACTTTACCGACCAAATCCGCTCCGACATCGGCGGCTTTGGTGTAAATACCGCCACCCAGACGGGCAAAAACACTGATTAAACTCGCCCCAAATCCAAGTCCAATCAGCGCATCAGGGTTAATCAGACCATCAGGCAAACGCGGCGAGAGTTGCGTTAGAATTCCAAGCACCAACAAGCCAAGTCCAACCACAAATAAACCAGTGACAGCCCCGCCCCACGTTGCGACACGCATCGCTGCCGCTAAGCCATTGTTAGCCGCTTCCGCCGTGCGAACATTGGCTCTAACCGCCACATTCATGCCAATAAAACCAGCCGCCGCCGAAGCTGCTGCACCAACCAAGAAATAAATCGCGGTGGTTGCCCCAAGCACCGCAAAAAGCAGCACAAACAAAGCCACCGCAACCACCGCAACTTCTTTGTACTGAGCGCTTAGGTAGGCACTCGCGCCCTCTTGAATGGCTGCTGCAATGGCACGCATTTTATCATTGCCATCGGGTAAACGAAGAATGTTCATGGTCAATGCCGCACCCACGACAATCGCCAATAAACCAACCACAACCGTAATCAATAAACCCACTTTAGAACCCCCATCTCGAGAAACCCCGAGCGAAAAAGAATTTTTGAATCGCGGGTATTCTAACAAGTTGCTGCGCTAAACTTCTAGTTCTAAAACTTTCTAGTTCTGACAAACCGATGATTTTCTAGTTCTCGCGGCAGGGCTTGGCGTTATCGTCAAAAACCCCTGAAATGCTGCCGTTGAGAACCACATCATTGGTTTCTAAATTGTACTCGAGCCTATCTGCTTTAATTTCATCCGACCCATCTAAGCGTTTAGAAATGGCTGGATTGCCATACAAAATCGCTAAGTTCTCGCGGTCATCGTATTCAACACGGTCGGCGATACTGCTGCGGCATTTGGATTCAAGTTTGACATTGCCTTCTAAAAAAGTTTTTTCGTTGTCCACATCCACCGTGATTTTTTCACTCGAGCCGCGTAAAATGTTGCCGCCCGCTTGGGGACGGGCAAAAGTAATTGGACCGGCAATCACCCCAATGCCAGACTCTTGAGAATAAATTAAACTCGAGCCAGACAACTTGGTTTTACCTTGTTCAACAAAAACCGTGTTTGGTTTAGGGTCTGGCTTCAGTTCGATTTCACAAGTTTCTGGGTTTAGTATTTTGGCTGAGCCATTGACGGCTTTTAACTGACCATCACCTCGAGATTCTTTGGTAGCAGTAATTAAAGGCGCTCGGATGATATTTTTATCTATAAAAACATGCACAAAATACGGTTTAACATCGGCAAAAAACGAACGGGTAACTTGCTTTGGGTCGGACTCTTCGGGCTGACAAATCAGTAATGCCCCGAGTTCGTCTGGTCCATATTTTTTGGCAACCACCACATTATTGCCACGTTCAAAAATCACTTTAGGGGTAAAAGGCTCTGGTGTAAATGGTTGGTCGGCATCTTGTGCCAAACCAAAACTCGAGCAGACCAGCAACAAAAATAACTGTCGGTTCATTTAACACTCGGACACACAAACTTTTCAAGCGGAATCTTAAACAACGCGCCTTGAATCGTGACGCTATTCTTACGGGTGTAATTGATGATTGTACCACCAGAAATGGTCGTGCCAGACTTTTTATTGACATTTTTAGCCTCGAGTTTCTTGGCTAAATCACCGATTATCCAAGCCGTATCTTTGGCATCATCATAAAAAAGTGCTTCGCCAGAGGTGACATTATCGCCAGCCTCGAGTTTTACACCGCCCAGTGCAATCAGGGTATTGGTTTTGGTATTGACCCGAGTTTCTTTAGCGGTAATCACCAAGCGTGGATCGCCAGCTTTTTTGGGTTCACGGATAATCGTCACAACCCTCGAGTCAGATAAACACCCTAAGTCAGATTGCTCATCGTAGACAACTTTGCTCGAGGTCGCAGTCTGCCCACCATTGACCAATTTAACACTGCCTTCGGAAGTAGACACATTGGTGTCCACGTCAAAAGTGGCTTTACTGGCTTGGATACTCACTTGGTCATCTTCTTTTTTCTCGGGGGTAATTTTAATTTGTACAGGACCCGATAAAACACCAAGCCCAGTCACTTCTTTATACTCGAGACTTGGACCAGTGGCATTTAAGCGCCCACGGGTGGCGGTTGTCCCACCTTCAAAAATAGCGGTGCGTTTTCCCTTGGATTCACTTAAGGTTGTTCCAGATGGCGCGGTCAGGGTGACTTTAGTGGCTTTTAAGGAGAGCTTTTGGACGGTTGCGGTAAAATTTCCTGTCCAAACCAAAGGACCATTGCGTAAATCCCCACCGGGCGCACCGCCGTTAATCTCGAGAATTCTCGAGCCTTGGGCAAGGGCTAATGCGGCTAAACCAATCGTGGCAATTAAAAAAAATGATTTCATGATTATCCTTAGTTCCAACCCATGTCGGATTTAACTGATTGGCACGATTCTTTGGAATCAATGTCGCTTAAGAATTTGTTGCGTGCATCGTCGGCAAATTTGGTGTTATCAAGGGCAAAACCAGAAGTAAAGCCGTACAACTCAGATTTTGAACCTTGATAACGCATATGAATAAACGGCGCTGCATAACCGTTATTTTGGTCTATGGTCACAAAACCAGCCCCTTCGCCCAAGTCATTTTTGTTTTGTAAACGCAGCGCATAACAGCCTTCTGGCACAAAAACATCGGCTTTGATTAAGCGCAAGTTATCTTGTGAATCTATGGTTAAGACATCAGACCGAAGCTCCAAATCCACTTTGCCTTTAAGCACACGCTGACCAATTCCCTCGAGCCTGACGGTACTTTCTCTGGTTTCTGGATTGTAGCGCACGTCTTTAGCACTAAATAACCATTTGGCATCTGGGTCGGCGGCTGGGTAGAGTTCTAAACTCACGCCCTCGAGTAAAACCTCGGCTTTGGCTTCAGATTTTGGAGCGGGCAACACCGAAACCACCACCCCCAAAATAATCAGGGCAGCCAGCGCAATCAGAGCGAGTCGGGTCATATAAGGAATATCGCGCTGAACGCCATGAGTTACGTGAAGCGATGACTCGAGTCTGTGAGGGATTACTTAAATGAGCTTTAATGAGTAAACGGGTTGCTGACTTTTTCGCGCCCGATGGTGGTGCTGCGCCCATGCCCAGACAGCACAACTGTGTTGTCCGGCAGGGTATACAACTGGGTTTTAATCCGCTCGAGCAGTAAATCGGTATCTGCCCCCGGAATATCGGTGCGTCCGACACTGCCATGAAAAAGCGCATCGCCCGACAGCACAAAACCCGCCTTTGAGTACAAGGCAAGATGCCCGGGTGCATGTCCGGGGGTAAAAAGTGCCATGAACTCGAGATTGCCAAATGTTACTGCGCCAACCTCGAGTTTATGGTCTGGGGCTTCGGGTTGCACAAACGGCAAGTTGTAGCGGGCTGGGGCAATGTGCGCCCTCGAGTACGAAACCCAGGCATCCTCGTGCAAGTAAACTGGGCATTGCAGGGCTTCACGGGTGACTTGAACCGCGCCGATATGGTCAAAGTGAGCATGGGTCAGGAGAATTGCTTTGACATTGGCTTTCTCGAGCTTAATCAGTTCTAAAATTTCTTGGGCATCGTCGCCGGGGTCTACCAAAACTGCCTCAAGCGAGTCGTGGATAACCAGATAAGCATTTTCTTGAATTTGCCCAGTCACCATTTGCACCACTCGAGTTTCAGGAAAAGAATAATCAAACCGTTTCATTATGGCTACCTTAACTTAAGTGACTAGGGGAAAAACTCCCTCATCCAATCGGGTTAAACTAAATGGGATTCCATGAGCATTCCAAAGAACAACCACCAAACACCAAAACGACTCGAGCCAAACCTGCTTTTTTACGGAGCGGTGATTGTTTTATTGGGGACGTTCCTACTTCGGGTCAGTGGTGGGCTTGCGACTGGGACACTCAATTTTTACTTAAAATCACTAGGAGTTGAAGGTCTTGAAGTCGGATTTGTAGCGGCTGGTTATTATGCCACCGAATTTTTTCTTGCCCCGATTTTTGGGGCAATGACTGACCGTGTGGGGCGCAAATTACTGATGGCAGTTGCACCCGTGATTGGGGCAGTGGCTTTACTGTTGTATCCACTAACCTCGAGTTTAGAGATGTTATTTTTGATTCGTATTATTGAAGGAATCAGTGCGGCGGCTGCCATTCCAGCCACATTAGGCTATTTATCTGACCTGACCGATGGCAGTCCACACCGCGCTCGAATCATGGGAATGTACGAAATCGTGACTTTGCTTGGGGTTATGGGCGGCAGCATTGTGTTGGGTCCGCTTTTGTGGAGCGCCTTAGGCACAGGCAGTTATCCTTTTCTGGCAGGGGTTTACTTAATTGGCGCAGTGGTTTTTTGGTTTTTCTTACCCAACATTGGTGTTCGGCTCGAGAAACGCCGCAGTTGGAACGATTATATTAAAGCTCTTGGCAATAAACGCTTGGTGCGCTTTCTACCTGCGTGGTTAGCGGCAACTGCCGTGATTGGGCTTTGGATTGTGCATGTCCAGAACATTTTATCCAAAGGAAAAGTCCCGCTCGAGACTGGACAGGCTTTGGTTGGTGGTTTTTCACCAAGTGAAGTCAGCAAATACCTTGGTTTTTTTGCTTTTGCCTTTTTGGTTGGACTGGTTTTTTGGGCAGAACGCTCCAAACACGGTAAACGAAGCACCCCAATGCTTTATGCAGGTGGTGGCTTAATGCTCATTTCGGTTAGTTTATTTATGCTCAATCATCCTGAATTTGGACTGACCTTTTTTATTCCAACCCCGCTCGAGCCAGTCAGCATTTGGTTCGTGGTGCTACTGGTCGGTGCGTTTTTTCAAGCTGGATTTACACCTGTAGCGTTAGCATACCTTGCCGATATTTCCGAGGACTTCCCAGAAGATCGCGGTGTGGTCATGGGTTTGTATAGCATTTTCTTGGCTGGTGGTAATTTAATTGGTGGTTCACTGCTGGGTGGGATTTTTGTCTCAACCTTAAAAATGGATGGCGTAATTCTGCTGACATTCCTATTCACTTTATTGGCATTTTTTAGTGTGATCAACATCCGCAAAGCCTCGAGTGATTAGCCGTGGAACTTTTTTCTAAAAAACCGCGTACAATAGAGTTATGAAAGAAACCGATTGGCGTAAAACGCTCGAAGTGATTGTTAAGGGACTCGTTGCTGTGGTGGTTGGCTTGGCTGGCATGTACATCCTTGGTTGGGTTCTAACCCTGCTGGGCGGAATTCTGCTTGGTTTTGCTGGGATTATTGTGGCATTGCTGCGTTGGCTTGTGCCAGTGGCGATTCTGGTGGGGATTGTGTATTTTGCAGTAACCCAATTGCAAAGTAAAACGGTCTCCGCCTCGAATAAACCCGTTCCTATGCCTGTTGACGTAGAAGCACCTGTGCAAATTCCAGTGGTTGAAGCTGTGGAAATTTCAGAAGTGATTGAAACTCCACTCGAGACGATTGAAACCAAAGCCGAAGAACTCGAGGCAAAAACCGAGGGTAAAGCCAAAAAAACCGCGAAGAAGCCAAGCGACGAGCAAGAGGCTTAAACGAAAGAAGTGAATTCGGGCGTTAATCCTTACCTCGAGACGCTGCATCGCACCCGTGGTTTAGCCGCCACTGGGCAAGTGATTGCTCGGGCGGCTTTGCAGTTGGCTGCTGCCCAATCGGTGCGGGTGCTGCTTGAAACCAATGAACGCCGTGAAACTGTGGCGGTGGCAAATGCTTTGGGGGTCTCGAGTCTGGGTGGGGCTGGACTTCGTTTTGAGGATGTGGCGCTGAATGCGGTGCTTGAAAATGCCGTATATCTCGAGGCTCGAGGGCGACGCATTGGTTGGCTTGAAATTCGTGGTGGCACAGCCCTCGAACCCGATTTTTTGGCGCTCAGTGGCATTGCCCTAGAAGCGGCGCGGTTATCTCGAGATGCGGTGCGGCGTGAAAAAGAAACCAAGGCGCTGTCTGAGCTTTCTAAGCGGGTCTCAAACACCTTAGAACTCGAGCAGATTTTACTCGAAAGTTTAAGCCAAACCGTGGATGCACTGGGTTTAGAACGAGGTTTACTGGGGTTGTTCTCGAGTGCTTCGGAGGCTGGAGCGGAGGCTCGAGGCTATTTCAAGTACCAGTTTCCTCAACTTGAATCGGATGAGGTACTGGCGATTTCTGCCGAGAGTTTTGCACGGTTGCACCGTGGGCAACCAATTGTCCTAAACGATGTTAAATCCAGTTCGAGGAGTTTTTCCAGTACGCCGCGTAAATTTGGGGCAGAAGCCTTTTTGATGCTGCCTATCGTCTCGAGGGGCGAAACACTTGGGGTGCTGTATGCCGACACCACCAAAAGCGGCTTAGAGATTACTGAGCGCACCGTTTCGCTTGGGCAAGCGATGCTTGAAATTATGGCGTTGGCGGTGGAAAATTCGCGCTCCTATTCACTCGAGAGTGCCAAACGCCAAAATGCCGAAGGGTTGCGGCTAGTCATGCAGCGCTTATCCGAAAGCCTGAGTATTTCCCAGACTTTAGAAGCGATTCTCGAGACCGCCGTCAAGTTACTGGGCGCAAGTTCCTGTGCAGTCTTTGAAAAAGTGCGAAATGTACTCGAGGTACGTGCCAGTTATGGAGTCGAAGATGATTCTTTACTCGGGCAAGGCTTAGATTTATTGCTCGAGTCCACGCACCAAGCCGAAGTGATTGCTGCGTCGGATTTTCTGGCTGCACCACTCATGGCTCGTGGTGAAGTTTACGGGGCGCTGGCATTGTATTTTCCTCAAAGCCGAGTCTTTAGCCCTGATGAACAAGGCACATTATCGGCGTTTGCGGCTCAAGCTGGGGTGGCGCTGGGCAATGCACGGGCTTTTGCCGATGAAAACGCCCTGCTCGAGATGGCTCGAGTCACCAGCAGCACCTTAGAATTGGATGAAGTGCTGGCTTTAGTCTGCCGTGAAGCCCTCGAGACGCTGGATTTAGAACGCAGTTTTATTGGATTTTTTGATTTGCTGGATATGCAAAACCAACGTGCCGAAATTGGCAAATTATATGCCCAAGGTTTTCAAGATGGTTTAGAAGGCTTTATTAAACCCTTTGTGATTGCCGATGAAGCCTTTGCTAAACTGATTTTAGACCTCGAGCCGATTGTGATTAACGAAGCCCAAGATGAATCGCTCGAAAGCGAGGGTCCGACCCTGCTTGGCGCTCAAGCCTTTGTGGTTGCACCGATTCAAGTCCAAGGGCAGGTGCTGGGGATTTTATATGCCGACAGCACCCGAACTTCCGAAATTACCGCTCGGGAATCCCGTCTAGCCGCCGCGATTGCCCAACAAGCCGCCCTAGCGATTCAAAATGCCCGCCTGTATGAACGGATTCAAGCCCAACAACAACAGTACAGTTTGCTGGCAGAAGCCGCCACAGACCTGATTATTTCAACCGACCTCGAAGGCATTGTGACTTACGCCAATAATGCGGCGCTCGAGGTTTTAGGTTATGCGCCAAACGAACTCTTGGAGCGTCACTTTGAAGATTTACTCGAGCCGAACAGTTATGACGAGGCTCGAGCCGCTTGGCGCACCATGCAGGAACAGATTTCGAGTACCTTCACCGCCGAGGTAAAACGGGCTGATGGTACTTTGGCGATGCTTGAAATAAAGTTATCGGCGCTACACCGCAACGGCGAATTACAAGGCGGCTTGGTGATTGCCCGTGATTTATCCGAGCAGCAAAAACTAGCCCTTGAGATTACGCAGCGCGGACAAGCCCAAGCCAGAGCTTCAGAATTGCGCTCGTTCTTAAGTCTGTTCACCCAAGCTGGCGAAGAAGAACGCCGCCGTATTGCACGAGAACTACACGACGACACCGCCCAGACTTTAGTGGCAATCACCCGCCGGCTTGACCGTTTAGAAACTGCCCTCGAGACCATGCCAACCGCCCAAGCCAAAGACCGAGTACGCGATATTCGTTCCGACGTAGATGCCGCCATTGCCAGTGTGCGCCGTTTCAGTCGTAATCTTCGTCCGAGTGCCTTGGATGACCTTGGGCTTATTCCCGCCCTTGAATGGCTGTGTGAACAATCCAGTACCGATGCCAGACTCGAAGTGCAAGGCATTGAGCGCCGCTTAGAAACCGCCCTAGAACTGACCATTTACCGTGTGGTACAAGAGGCATTAACCAATATAGATAAACATGCTCAGGCTGCCCATTGTTCGGTACGCCTTAAATTTCTCGAGACCAGCCTAGAAGTATTGGTACAAGATGACGGACGAGGCTTTGCCACGCAAAACGGCAATTTGCTGCTCGAGGGGCATCTTGGTTTAGCTGGAATGCGTGAACGAGTCGCGCTGGCAGGTGGTGAAATGAAGGTCAGCAGCGAAGAAAACCTTGGCTCGAGCCTCGAGTTTATCTTTCCAACAGCGTAATTGTGAGCTAAGACCAGTTGATTTTGTTCTGTATAGCGCAGGATGTAGTCCATGCAAAGCACAATTCCCAAAGTTTCTGAGCAAAAACCACTCTCGAGTAGTTCCGTTTTATGGGGTGGAATTGCTTTTAGTTTTCTGTTCACGGCTTTAATCTGGTTTCTTGGAGACCGCTTAAACAACATTCGACTTGCGCCAGATACGGGTGTGGCTCATTATTATTGGAAACTGCCCGAACCGACTTTTTGGACTCGGGCTTCCGTTTGGGTGCTGTATGTGCTGCATCAAATCGCCATTTGGTGGACAATTTGGTACGCTCAAACCAAGGTTGGTAAGTACACCAACGGGCTGAACAAAATAAATATCATCGCACTGGGCTTAAATGCGCTATTTATTACCCTGCATTTGGTGCAAACCCATCTGTTTTATGATGGTCTTGCCCAAGATGTCAGTATCTTCTCGAGCCAAGGCAGTGTGATTGTGCTGCTGGTGATGGTTCTGATTATGGAAAACAAACGCCGAGGGATGTTTTTTGGTAAACCCGCACCTTTAAGTACCGAAGTGGTTAATTTTATTAAAAAGTACCATGGGTATTTTTTTGCTTGGGCAACCATTTACACTTTTTGGTATCACCCAATGGTCAGCACCCCCGGGCATTTGATTGGTTTTATATACACCTTCTTATTGATTCTACAAGGCAGTTTGTTCTTCACACGCTCACATGTCAACCGTTGGTGGACATTCTCACTCGAGTTTAGTGTCTTGCTGCATGGCACATTGGTGGCGGTTGGACAAGGTAATAATATCTGGCCAATGTTTGCTTTTGGCTTCGCGGGAATTTTGGTGGTCACACAACTGTACGGACTCAAAATTCCGCAGTGGTCTCGTTTTACAATCCTAGGAATTTACTGTGCTGTGGCTTTATATGTTTACTCAGGTCGAGGTTGGGGCAAACTGAACGAAATTATCCGTATTCCCGCCATTGATTACATACTGGTCTTTGTTTTAACTGGTTTGGTCTGGCTTGGGCTTTGGGTTGCCAAAAAAATCAATCCTAGGCTCAATTTTACCTCGAGTAAATCCGAAATCGCGCAGTAATATCAAAAGTCACACACGGCTGTTCACCACTATAAACTGGGGAAACACAAACCGTGACCTTACCGCCAGCGCCAACGGTGTCTGGTTTTAACTTGCCAGCCCGTTCGCTTAATTTGCCAAATTGACCGATTAACTCTACGGACTTATACCCTTTGCTGGGAATGGCTTTGTGAAAAGCATCTTCGCCTGAATTGACCAGTGGCGAAAGCGGCAACCACTGCCCTTTGCCTTTGTCGTCTCGAGCAAAAAGATTAGCGCTAACCCTTGGGACAACATAAAAATTGCGTTTTCCAGCCCAGCGCTCACGCAGCGCAAGCGGCATGATCAATTTGCAAGTTGGATATGTTTCGTCTTGCAGCACAAAGTTAATACGTTCGATTTTGAAATAGCCATCGGTGCAGACCAAACTAATTTTTTCTCGAGGCACGGTGATTGTGCTGGTTTGGGCAGTGGCGATGCCAAGAAGTCCAATCATCATAAATCTGATTCGTTTCATAAAACTCCTTACCTGATGATTTCGACTTTTAAGCTGTCCGAAATTGCTGTGTAAGAGCAACTAAACTCAAAAGGTTTACCTTCATTACCTATTGGTGCAACCCAGCCGTTCAATTGCTTACCTTCAACATTTGAAAAAACTTGATACTCCTGTGAAATTTCTAATTCACCTCCCATTTGTCCAATAACTTCAGATTCACACCGCTTGATAAATTCGGAATCGGCAATTCCTCCTGTCGTGTCTTCAGGCTGGATAGGTTTTACTGGTAAAAACATGGATTGAAAAATAAAAGCAACAGCAACCAATAAAATGGGAATAAGCAAAAGCCAATAGTTTCTTGAGTCACGATGCAATTTCCCACGAACTTCTTGGCGGTAATGTTCAGTCGCTAACGCTTTTTGCCTTTGCTGCTCGAGTGAAAGTCGTTCTCGAGATTGCGTTTTCTCCTCGAGTCGAATTTGATTTTTTTCTTCCTCACTGAGCATGGTCTGAGCTTATAAAACCCTAGATGAGTGGTTTCTCATCACCAATCGCCTAGTGCAGTTTTTAATTTCGCCAAGCCCTGCCGAATACGGGTTTTGATTGTGCCAAGTGGTAATTCGGTGTGCTTAGCCAGTTGTGCATGGCTTAACCCTTCAAAGTACGCCAATTCAATGCACATTTGTTCTTGTGGCTCGAGTTTTGCAAGGGCGTTTTGAATCATGTTCTGCTCGAGTAAATCGGTTTGGGTGGTTTGCGGGATTCGTTCGAGTTCTTCTTCAAACATCGGCAAGCTGGCTCGAGAATTGCGTTTACGCAGCGCATCTATGGCGCTGTGATGGGCGATGGTTAAAATCCAAGTGCTGACCTTACCCTTGTGTGGAGCGTACTCGAGGGCTTTATCCCAAATTTTGACAAAGACATCTTGGGTCACTTCTTCGGCATCGGAGTTGGTTCTGAGGATTCGTTTAGCAAGGCTGTAAACACTGCGGTTATAGCGCTGATACAACTCGAGAAAACTACCTTCATTCGCAGATGCAATTCCATACAACAAGAATTCATCTGTGGTAGGTTGATTTTTCAAATCAGCGAACATCACTAGGAATACGTTACAAGGTGTCTATTTGGATGTCTTCATCTAATCATGGTAGCTTGTGCGTATATCAAAGTATGGAAACTCCTCCCGACACCGATACACTGATTCAATTTGCACTTGGTACACTTGAACCCAATGAAGCTACCCTTGTTGCAACAGCCGTGGCACAATCGCAAGAATTGGCTTTAGAATTGGCAAAATGGCAAGGTATTTTGGCTGCGGTCGGGCAATCGGTCGAGCAAACTTCGCCTTCGCCGATGCTCGAAGCAAAAATTTTATCCCAGATTCGTCTTAAAAATCGCGCTGCTCCACGCCGATTTTCACAACGCCAGAGAAATCCTAGAACCTTTGGATCATTTTTTGCCCGAGCATTTCCAATTGCAGCACTGGCTTTTGGACTGTTTTTTGCTTGGCGCAGCAACCAACTCGAGGGTCAAATTGTATCGCTGCAACAACAAGCCAAGGCTCGAGTCAGCGTTTTGTCCGAAAGTAAACTGGTCAAATTAGCCTCGAGTGGGAACGTCCCTATCGGACAGGCTTATTTAACCCCAGATGGCAAATTGGTGATTGCGCTTAAATTACCCGAACCTGTGACTGGCAAAACCTATCAGGCTTGGTTTATCACCAAAGGGGGGCAAAAACCCCAGCCCCTCGAGACGCTACAGACCAACCTCGATACCCAAGTGCCAAATAATGCGGCGGTGATCGCTATTTCACTCGAGCCAATCGGTGGGTCTACAACCCCAAGTGAAGTTTTGGGGGTTGGTGAAGTCAAGTTCTGAACTTTTCTCTGAGGCTTTTCGTACCTTACGCTTAAGGCGGAGGTTTTTTATGAAAAGCACGCAGTTCTTGTTGTTGCTGGTCAGTGTATTAACGGTTGCATGTATGCCAAAAAATGGTTCGGAATTTATCGCTGGCAACGATGATTTTGCCAGCTTTAGCAAATGGACTTTTGTGGATAAAGTCAGTGGAACTTCTGAGAACATCAAAGATGCACATTTGGCAGAAAATCCTAATGCTTCTCGGACAATTTATATTAAAAATAACGCTGACCGAACCGACAATGGCAAATTTCCAGTTGGTACAATTCTGGTTAAACAATACAGCGATAAAAGCAACAAGCCCCTAGGTGCTACTGGCATGGTTAAACGCGGTGCTGGGTTTAACAAAGAATTTGGTGGTTGGGAATGGTTTGTGCTGGATGTGGCTACGGGCAAAATAGAGCTAGACAACGCAGGAGCGCAAACCCGAGGCGCAATTGCCAAGTGCAACCAATGCCATGCTAAAACTGCCGAAAATGATTATGTGTTTACGCGCTAACGGCTCGAGGCAACGAACCTCTTGGCTATGAGCTTTGAGTCTTGAGCTATGAGGAAAGCAGCTACACTCAGGCTTCGGCTCGAGGCACGACCCCAATCTGGGCTTGACAATGAATCCTCAGTAACTCGAGCGGGGCAGAAAGGGCGTTGTGTTGCCCTTGCACATAATCAAACATCACTCGAGAAACCGAAAGCAAAGTGAGGGTGGTTAAGTAAGTTTCTTTTAAGACCCAAGTTTCTAAGCCCTCGAGTTCTAAGTTTGGGTCTTGCAGGTCGCGCATAAATTCTTTGGCAGTGGCTTTTTGGGTAAACACCAAGGCATATTTTTCTTGTCCAGAGGCAATTGTGATGCGTTCATCGGGCAAGACGCGATTAGAAATAATAAACCAAGTCTGTGAAATTGGGTCTGGTTGCACTTGTTTAGGCTAACACGCGGTATGTCCAAACCCGTCGGACGCGGTATGCTAATTGGCATGACCCAACTGGCTGAACAGCTTTATAACCTAAAATTTGCTTCTGATGTCGCCGTCTCAAAAGACGGAAAATACGTGGCTTGCGTAGTTTCTGAAGTTTTCGAGGATAAAAAATCATACACTTCTGGAATTTATGTCTCGACCGATGATGCCGAGGTGCAACGTTTTACTTCGGGTAAACACAAAGACGGCTCGCCAAAATTCTCACCAGACAGCACACAAATGGTTTTTACTCGAGTGGTGGACGGCAAACCACAATTGTTTATGATTTCAATGACGGGCGGTGAGCCACGGCAATTAACCAACCTTAAATCTGGGGTCTCGAGTCCAAAATTTTCCAATGATGGCACTCGAGTGGCTTTTTTATCTCGTGGCGACTGGACAGATGAAGTTCTAGCCGACGGACAGCCAAAAGTCATCGAACAAGTACAGTACAAATCAAATGGTATTGGTGGGGTTGGCTTTGTACCCACCGAACCCTTGGCGCTGCATATTCTGACCCTTGAAACCGAAAAATCCGAAGCGGTCTCGAGCCACTTAACCAATATAGACAGCTTTGATTGGATGCCCGATGGTTGGGGTTTGGTATTTGTGGCAGCCCGCAATGCCGAGGCTGGTGAAAACTGGCAATCCGAAGTCTTTATGCTGATTTTAGGCAAGAAAAAACCGCGTCGCCTGACTGATTTTAAGGGCTATATTGGGCAAGTTGCGGTCTCACCTAATGGTCTACGATTTGCGGTTCTCGCCGACCCAGACTTTGCCAACCAAACAGGCGATATTCATTTGTACAACGCTAAACTCGAGCAAGGCGCTAAACTCGAGCGGGTTGCCCCAGACCATGACCTGTGGATTGGTCAAACGGTCAATTCTGATTCACACATCGGCACATATTCACTTGCACCCGTTTGGTTAGACGATACGACCATTCTTGCCCTTGCTCAAAAAGGTGGCAGTGCAGGGGTCTATGAATTTACTTTAGAAGGCAATATCAAGCCCAGAATTGAACCGCAGCTCTCGAGTGTTCCCGCTTTTGCGGTTTCAGCCGACGGCAGAATTGCTTATTTACTCGAGCATCACGCCCATCCTTGCGAACTGCATTTTGTTGGTAAGCAATTATCTAGTTTTAACTCGAGCGCCAATGCCAGAGATTTAGAGCGAATTAGTTTTGAACGCCACGGGTTTACCATCGAAGGTTGGGTGCTGCATCCACTCGAGCAAAAACGCGGCAAGAAATACCCCTTGGTCTTAAATGTTCATGGTGGACCCGCCACCGCATGGGGTTACACCTATATGAACGAATTCCAAACCCTTGCTGCGGCTGGCTACGCGGTCGCCTTTTGCAATATACGCGGCAGCACGGGCTACGGCGACGCGCAAACGGCTGGGATAAACGGCGATTACTTAAATGGCGATTTTGACGACCTGATGGCGTTCTTAGACAGATGTTTGGCGCAACACAGCTACCTTGACCCCAAACGCATTGCGATTGTCGGTGGAAGTTACGGCGGACTGATGGTCAATTGGGCAATTAGCCACACCAACCGTTTCAAAGCCGCCGTTACAGACCGCAGTATTTGCAACTGGATTTCGTTTCATGGCACATCTGACATTGGCTACCGTTTTGTACCTCGAGAATTACACGGCACTGTCCCCAACGACTTTGAACGGCTCTGGGAAAAATCGCCGCTCAAGCATGTTAAAAATGTCAAAACACCTTGTTTGATTATTCACAGCGAAGAAGACCACCGTTGCCCCATTGAACAAGCCGAGCAGTGGTTTGTGGCACTGAAAAACCTGAATGTAACAACAAAATTTGTGCGATTCCCAGGCGAAAATCATGAACTCTCGAGAAGTGGCAGACCAGACAGACGGGTTTTTAGGCTAAACGAGTACCTAAATTGGCTCGAGAAATACCTGTGAACTGTGGTTCATGTCAAGTGCTTAGAATTTAGTGCTAGTCTACCAAGCATGGGATACGAAGGTTTTACCTTGGATTTATTGGTGCAAAGATTTGCACTTTCTGTTGTGCAGCATAAAGATTTATTTGCACATGTAGAACCCCATAAAGCTAGTGATTTACTGAGCGCCGTTCTAAAACGCAATTTGCCACTGGTGGTTGGCAAAGGCACAGAAAAAGCCCGTTCTGAACATATTATTGCCCCAATTCTAGTCGAAGTGCGTGAAATTCTCGAGCAACGCATAGCCGTGTTTTCTGGCGTAGCCTTCAATGTTGATAAAAAACTTGGATTGCATGGTTTTTGTGACTTTTTAATCAGCCAAGACCCACTTTTAATTCAAGTTCAAGCTCCTGTCGTAATGCTGGTCGAAGCCAAGCGCGAGGATTTATCGGGTGGGATTGCCCAGTGTATTGCCGAAATGGTGGCAGCCCAACGTTTTAATATAGAGCGCAATCAGTCTCGAGAATTGATTTTTGGGGCAGTCACCAGTGGCACAGATTGGCGGTTTTTGCAACTCGAGGGAACACAAATCACCTTGGATATTCGTGAATACAGCTTGACCGAACTCGAGGCGATACTAGGAATTTTAGTGCATATGACTTCACGTTAGGCTATTTTGCCCATGACTTTCACAATTAAACGTGTATGCTCCTAACTTGTTGCAAGCTTTTCATCAGGACGGCTGCTTGCACTCGAGATAGCCTCTTTCTAGCCTTGCCTCTCGTCCTGAATTACCGAGGTTATACGGTTTACAGGACACAACATGTCATTTGAAAAATTTGCCCTTCACGGGTCGTTACTTCGTGGAATTAAAGACGCGGGGTACGAAACTCCGACCGATATTCAAGAAAAAGCCTTGCCCCATGCTCTCGAGGGACGCGATATACTTGGCTGCGCCATGACTGGAAGCGGCAAAACGGCGGCTTTTGTGTTGCCAATTTTAGAGCGTTTATTTAAGAAGTCTCGAGGTGTCACCAGAGCTTTGATTCTCTGCCCAACCCGTGAACTCGCCATGCAGATTAACGAAGCGATTCAAGAACTTGGCAAATATGCACCTGTCAAAAGTGCCACTATTTTTGGTGGTGTACCGATGAAAGGACAAGTCCAAGCCTTTGAACGCGGCATAGATATTCTGATTGCCACCCCGGGGCGTTTGATGGATCACTTTCAGTACAACTACGCCAAGTTAAACAGTCTCGAGGTGTTGGTCTTTGACGAAGCTGACCGAATGCTCGATATGGGGTTTTTACCGAGCATCAAAAAGATTTTGCAACACATCCCTAAACCGCAACAAACCCTATTTTTTTCGGCAACCATGCCCAGCCAAATTGGGCAACTGGCAAAGGATTTACTGAACCGCCCGATTACTCTAAATGTCGAACGCCAAGCCAAACCCGCCACGGGCATCACCCAATCTTCGTTTCCTGTGCCACAAAGCCTCAAGCCAGCCTTACTGCTCGAGTTACTGGCACAAAACCCCATCGAAAGTGCAATCGTATTTACCCGCACCAAACACCGTGCCAATGGTTTACAAAAATACCTTGCTAGTTATGGGGTTAATTGCGAACGGATTCATGGCAACCGCAGTCAATCGCAACGCACCGAAGCACTTAAAGGCTTTAAGTCTGGTAAATACCGTGTACTGGTTGCCACCGATATTGCGGCTCGTGGCATAGATGTTCAAGACCTTGAATATGTGATTAACTTTGATGTCCCAGCCATCCCCGAAGATTATATTCACCGTGTTGGACGAACCGCCCGTGCCGAACGCACTGGCGAAGCCCTGACTTTTTTTAGCAAAGAAGAAGAAAGCCAGTTATTTGATATAGAACGTGCCATTGGACAAAAACTGCCGCGTGAATGGGTGGATGGTTTTAATTACAAAGCCGTAGGTGAAAAAATGACCGTAGACCGAGGTGATACCCGCCAAGGCGACCCGCGCCGCAATGCCCCAAGGCGCTCACCACAACCTGCTCGAGCAGGTTCAACTCAGCCACGCAGTACCGCCACCACCCAACAAGGCGTTGGCAAACCGCGCAGCGAACACCCGCGCCCCTCGAGCATACGGCGGGATTCAAGCCGAGGACGCGGCAACAGCCGTTAATTTTCCGAGTTCAACTGGAATTTCACCGATTTCACGTTCAAATGTTTGTTTGGCTCGAGTTACGGTCTGCGAAACCCGAAACGCATCATCGGCAATCACTTCAAGGTAGCGCTCTAAAATCCCAATGTCCAAAGGCTCGAGGTAGTGTAATTTCTCGAGCAGATTGGCATTGGGGGTTTCACAACTGGTTTTGATAACAGTATCTCTGAAGTTCTGCCATAACTGAGCGCGGATGATTTCGGCATCGGCAACATCTATGCCTTGTAAAAAACTGCCTTTGTACCAGCCCAAAGCCGCATCAAAATCCAAATTCTCGAGGGCAGTTAAGAAATACACCACATCGGCTTTAAGGTTTTGTAATTCGTAAACGCCGTATTGGTTATGGATGGTTGCCGCATCGCCAAGGGCATCGCGTAAGCGTTTAATGCTGACTCGAAATTTACCTTCGCTGGATTCAGGGCTTTCGCCTTGCCAAATAGCATCTATCAGTTGTGCTTTAGAAATACTTGGTCCGTCTTGGCTTAAATAAGCAACCAATAAGACCGCCAGTAAATCGCGGACTTTTGAGGCTCGCCACGGACTGGACTGTCCTTGGCTTTCTAAACCAAATCCGCCAAAAGTACGAAGGTACGAATGAACAGGTGTATTTTCGGTATTCATCTTGGGTGCTTGAAACGACTGCACAGCATTTGGGAATAACCGCTCGTAGACTACAGCGTGTCCGAGTGCTTGATTGGTTTGTAAAACCGCCAAGGCTTCTTTGCCGATTTTTTGCGCCAGTTCTGATTGCTCGAGAAACCAGTAAATAATGGCTATCCCTAGGCGCATTTCGGCTTTTAAGCACGGATTATTCATCGAAGCACCCTGTTCTTGTGCCAATTGACTTTGCTTGAGAGCAATTTGCAGTTGCCCTACTCCCAAGTAGACAATTGCTAATCGGTGATGATGTTCGGCTAAGCCATCAGGTGGGTAAGTTGAGGTTTGAACTTGGGAATAGAACTCGAGTGCTTGAGAAAATTCGCCAAGGTTGAGGTGCATTTCCCCTGCTTGGGAATGCCAGCTATAGAGCTTTTCGGGTGCTTTGGCAAGTTCGGAGTTAAAAAAGGTATGAACAAACTCGGTATTGCCCTGAACTGACTCGAGGTAAGCCTGAAAAAAACGGGCATTGCCAGCTTGTACAGGGTAATTGGCTTCTTGAAATAATTCGATACTTTTTTGAATAAAATCCCGACCTGAATCTAATCTGAGCATGGCGAACTCTGGTGAACTTGCCATATAATACGCCGCCGCGATTTGCATACGGTTTTTTGTGGCTTGGGCATAACGCAAACCTGCACGAAACATCTGACTGGCTTTTGGATAATTGCCTTGCATCAGATAAGCCACACCCAAATCATTGTACATTTCGGCTAAACGCTCGACTGAACCAAATTCCTTAGTCAGATGTAAGGCTTCTTGCATCAACGCTTCGGCTTGCAAATGGTTGGCGCTTTGGGTCAGGGCAATTCCTTTTTTGCTTAAAATAATCATTAAGTGGCGTGGCGTTGGGCATTTCCTGGCAGAAATTTCGGCTTGCTCGAGAATTTCAAGTTGTTTTTTAAGGTCACTTTGATAGTAATACAAACGCTGCCATTCGATTAAAAGTAAGGTCTTATCGGTCTCGTCGGCTGGCTCAAGGCTGTTGAGAATTTCTGCGGCTTGCGAAAACTGCCCTTTATTCGTGTGCATTCGTGCCAAATGAAAACCAATACGACTGCGAATCGGCTCTGGGTATTGCAAAAATCCTTGGTTGGCACTTTCAAAGGCTGCTTCCCTTTGCCCTACATAATCAAGGGCGTAAACGCGGTACAAGGCAACTTCGGCAGAATCATCGTCTTTTGTGACCTCGAGAATGGTTTCTGCTTGACCCAATTCACGCAACGCCGCCAGATATGCCAGAAAAACCTTTGGGTCTTTTTTGTGGGTCAGTGTCAGTAAAAACTGGGCTTCGGTTACGACTTGCTGATAATCATAAACCGCACTTGCTTGCTCGAGTGCCAGCGCCGACCACTGGCTGGCTTGCGGATGCTGGGCTGCCCTTGCATGGTGGGCTTTTTCAATAACCGATAGAACCACACCCATTATTTTTTGATGCAGTTCTTGTAATTTTGCGCTCTCGAGTTGCGCCCGTACCAACGACAAAAATAAGGGATGCGCCACCGCGTAGACCGTCTGACCCGATTTGAGTTCTTCACGCAGCAAACCAAGGTACTCGAGCCGAGTGGCGATTTCTAAGACATCTATAGCAGTCAGGGTCGTGATTTGTATTATTTCGGATAAACTGGCTTGGCGATTCAAAACACAAATTGCTGAAAGTACCAACCAAAGTTTTATTTCACGCTTGGCTATGGCAACTCGCGCCAACAGCACCGCCTCGAGATTCTTTGGTAAGCCCTTGCCCTTGGGTGGGTCAAAAAACCAAGTCAGACCCAAATCTTGCAGCGCCCCACCATCTTGCAAAAAACGCAGCAACTCAAGGGTGTAAAGCGGATGACCTTCGGCTCGAGCCATCAGCCAAGTGCCAAGAGTTTCGGGAACAGCCGCACTGTGCAAAGCACTTTGTAACAAAGCCTCCAAACCAGTTTGGTCGAGTGGTGCTAAAACCAAGCGCCTAGGAAGAACCGCCTCCTCGAGCAGTACCGAATCTTGAATAAAGCCATCCAAAAAATCAATTTCGGTTGGACGAGCCGAAATCACAAATAGCATCGGCGCAGCCCCCAAGAGCGCCCGACGGTACAACGCCCGAATTCCAGCCAAATCTGCGGCACTGACCTCATGGGCATCCTCGAGCAGCCAAACCAAACCGCCGACCCGCTTGGCGAGACGTTCAAACGCCAGTGCCAGCGCATTCCATAAGGTCAGTTGGTCTGGTAGAACCACCGCTTGCGCCACCCGCGCCCAAGGCAGTTCTGGTACAAGCCGACGGGCTGCCTCGAGAAAGGCGGGGTCGCGTTCGGATTGAAGCGCCGCAAAAGAAGCCCGCAACGCCGCCGCCAACCAGCCATCGGAGGAACACGAAAGCACCATGCCAGATTTGACAGCACTTGCCAAGTCGCGCATGGCATGACTTTTACCAAGCCCAGCCGCACCCTCGAGCAAAACGACTTGTGCGTTATTAGCCTGAGCCACAGCCAAGGCAACCTGCAAATCAGCCGCAATACCCCTCAAAGTCATACGTCAGATTGTACCGCAAAAAAAGAAATTGCTGTACGATACTCACCATGCCATGCGCCAATTTTAAGCAACCACTCGACTCAATTTATAAAGGCGTACTCGAGACCTAACCTTGTTTTGAACATCAAGCCTATTCTCGAGATTTCGCTGGCTCGCATTGGGAAATCCCCAACTTTATAATTGGTTCTCGAGTTGGCACTGCCACCACAAGACACCAAAGTGATGGTACTTTTAACGAAATGATTCATACATTCCTCCAATTTTGAATAGCTTGAGCCAAATGCTTTGGCTCGAGCCGATAAAAGGTAATGGGTAGACTTTAGGGTTGAATCAGTGCGACGCGGTAATTAGCCCCAAAATTCTCGGAATTGTAGACGTTTGCTAGGACTGACCCAGTATCGCTGATACCAATGACCTCGAGAATGGTGTAGTTTGGAACAGTAATTCGGGTGTACACACCGTTTTTGTAGAGCCAATACTGATAGTCGGTGCTTGAAGCCATGCCAGTGACCCTGAGCAGGACATCGCCATTATTGTTGACATCAAGAAGCCTCATGTCTTGGTCTTGAATTGATCCTGGTACTGTACCAAGTGATGTGACCGCCGCGTCGCCCTCGTTCCATTTAACCAATTGCTGATTGTCTACGCCGTAAACCGTTCCAGCGTTGGTCAGACCTGCACCAAAGGTAAAAGTTTTAGGAAGTGGGCTAAAAGTTATACCTTTCAAAATTCCGTCTGGGAAAAGAATTGTTCCTGAATTGTTCATACCAAACGCTCTATATCCGCTAATACTGCTTGGTGAAAGCCGTGAAAGTTGAGTCGCACTGGCATCATTGGCTTGCCATTTGAAATGTGTCTTCTGACCAGAATTAAAGTTGGCCGCCACAACTTGTTTTGAATCATTGCAGCCAAAAACAAAATTCTCATCGCCGAACGGAATTTCGCTAACACTATTGGCAGTTTTGTCATAGAACAAAGCGTGATTGATTCGCCCTGTCTTGAAAGCAGTAAAGGCAACATCGCCATTTGAATTGATGCACGGACTATATGCGTACAAATCAGTCGAAACGCCAATGTAACCGCTTGGCAGTGCAGGTAAAGCTGTGGACGATGTACCATTGTAGACAAACCCAGATGAATTTCCTGTCACTTGAGTATCTACGGCTGTAAAGAAGACACGCCCAGTGGGGCTGATTGCTTTACCTCGAGCGTTCGGGTTGGTGGAAATAAACGTCACACCGCTACCACTCGGCGCTGCCGTGACCGTAACCACCACAACATTAGAAGTGATTCCACCACTGCTGGCAGTAATGTTGCTCGAGCCAGCCGCCACACCCATCACAACCCCAGCACTCGAGACTGTTGCTTTAGCCGTGTCGCTCGAGGCAAAGCTAAAGGTCGGTTGTATAGCTAATGCCGTACCGCTCGAGTCCTTACCAACCGCGTTACAAGTGCTGGTAGCGGTTACGGCAATGCTGGTTGGATTACAACTCAGGGCAATACTCGAGAGTGTGGCGGCTGGTGGCGTGTTTGGGATAACCAAAGTGTATGTACCGTACCCCGAAATACTGATGGTCACGGTGTTGGTGCTTGTGTCAAAGGTGTAAGTAATGGTTGTCCAAGTTGTGCCGCCAAGTTGCAGTGCCACAACCTGAGAAATAAGGGCTTGGGGTCGCAAACCAAAACCAAGGGCAGCAATTTCGCTCGGCTCGAGTTTGATTTTAAGGCTGGCAGCACTGGCAAAGTTTCCTGTGCCACCCGCTACCGTAAAGGTTTTATCAACGATAATTTTTTGGTTGCTTGGTACGGCTGGTGGACTGGTATTCTCGGAGATGGTTACGGCTGTGTCTACGGTTAATGCGCCTGCTGGAAAAGTCAGACTGGCAACACTGTTACTCGAGGTGACTGTGCCACCTGTTGCACCGATGGTTGGGGCTGGTTGTGGACACGCCACCAACGCTGCCGAAAGAAGTATCCCGAATATCCCAAGTCTTTTCATAAAGCCTCCAAGTACCCGAGCCTCGAGTATGAAAGCAATCTAAAGATACAGCGTTACAGTTAGCGTAACACAACCATTTTCAGGTGTCTTTTGCGAGGTCATCCAGACCAATAATCTCATAGACATTCCCATCTGGGGCGCGAAAATGCTGCCACGCCTTGCCCATCATCCACCCCTAACGAATAAACACATAATCGGCACTGGATTCACCCCAAGTGACCCGGACAGGCAAACGCAAATCAAAACTGGTTGGGAGCTTGACCGCTCCTAGACTGGCTTTTGGGAATGTCCCCGAAAAACTGTATAAACCCGCCCCGTTCTCGACACTGTAACGGGTTGCGCCTTGGATAAACTCGAGTTGATTGACTGGATTACTGCCCGGCTCGAGGGCAACCGAGAAATACAGTATTTTGCCTGTACGTTCAAGATTCAGGTTCGCCAGCACTTTTTGGACATTGGTTTGTAAACCCTTCTCGAGATTGGCAACTTGTTCAAAAGGCATCAGGAATATACTGGCATCGTCTACTGAGTTAAATTCGGAAGTGTAAAAAAGATGCAGCCCACGCACCCCTGCCTTTAGCTCGAGTTCTTCCCACGGTAATTCAAAGTTCTGAACAGGATTTGCTATTGGCTCTGGAGTAGGGGCTTTGAGTTGCAGTGCCTCGAGCAGCACACGCGGCGCAAGCCAACGCTTATTTTGCAGCAGCACCGCCGCATTTAAGCGAATATCCTGACCATCCACAATCACATCAAAACTATTGGGGAATAAATAGGTGATTCGTTTTTCAAAACGCAGTGTGGCGCGAGCCGCATCTGCCACAAAACTGCCTTGGTTTAAGTCAGCCACTTTTTGCAAATCAAACATGATGGTGTCAGAATCCTTTAAGACCATCGCCAGCCAAACATCGTCTGGAACGGCACTCAATGCCACGCTCGAGACAAATAAGAGCATCAGCACCAGAAACCTTTTCACGGCTCTATTCTAAGCCAAAATCTGTTCTAATGGCTGCTCGAGTTGCTTGGTTAACTGCTTAGCAGCCGCCCAACCGCTCTCAAAAGCAGTTTCGATTCTGGGGTTTCCTTGCGGCGCACACCAATCACCACAAAAAATCAAGTTTTCTTGGGCAATAAAGGTGTCGGTGTGTGGTTGAACAGCTTGGGCGTAGCGCCAACGATGGACAATTATTTCTGTGACCTCGAGCTTCTGCCCTAAGACCTCTTTAATGGCTTTTAATAAAGGGACTTGAATCAAATCTGGGCTACTCTCGAGATTGTCCTGACTCCATTTTGGATTGGCATGAACGACTAGCACAGCTTCGCCACCGCGTTTGGTTTGCTCTAAACTGACCCAAGATAAAACTGGGTGTTGTAAGCGTAAGGCTTGCCAATTTAGGATTGGTGGGTTTTTGAGTGCCAAAATCACAGCCCAGCAAGGTGCAAATCTAACCCGCTCGAGCGCAAGATAAGTTGGGGATTCTAAAATGGCACGGGTTAAAGCGAGGGCTTGTGGCGCTGGAGTATTGACCAGTACGGCTCTGGCGGTGTGAATATCACCATTCTCGAGGACGGCTCGGTAGCCAAAATGGTTATTCCAAACCGCACTGACCAAAGCGTTTTGAATAATCTCGAGCGGTGCTTCAGAGGTTTCCCCGTCTCGTAAGACTTTACCTAGGGTGGTGATGCCACCTTTTGCCACATAACGCGGATACCCGTCCAAGCTACCCTCGAGGATTCCGCAATCCCAGTTCTGCATTCCATATTGCCAAACATGAATGAAGTTTTGGGGTTCTAAAGTTTGAATAAATGAGCGCAATGGTTCATTGCGGACGGTAAAAAATGGTGCGCCATAGTCGGCAATTGCCCCACTTGCCAGACGTTTTGTAGCAGCCCGTCCAGCCACCCCTCGGGATTTCTCGAGAATGCGTACCGAAAATCCTGCTCGGGTTAAACTGCGCCCAGCCGCTAAGCCAGCCAGTCCAGCCCCTACAATCAGTACGTCTATTGCGGTTGGTTTTTCCACGAAAACATTGTTGCAGATTTAATTCTAACTTTGTGCATTGTGCATTGCACTTCAATCTTGAGTTACGACCAGTTTGGAAACGCTTCTATAGAATTTATTGTACCCAGCAGGCTAAAATGAAGTCAATGCTGCAAATTCAACATAAACATAAAGTCCGAGAATTAGCAACTCACTTTGTGGAAATTTACAATGCCAGAGAACCACTCGACCTCGCCAATGCAATTGGCGTTCGTCTCGAGTATGGCGACCTTGGCGATAAAGATGGTGCTTTTGACCCAGAGCGCAATGTCGTTTTTTTGTCTAAAAAGTCCAGTCCAGAACGGCAACGGTTTACGATGGCGCACGAAGTCACACATTTTTTAATTTTGGCAGATGACGAATTTTTGTCCGACTTACATGATGCCTACCAAGGCGACGAACTCGAGGAAAACATCGAAGTGCTGTGTAACATTGGCGCGAGTGCAATTTTAGTTCCGACAAGTGAACTCGAGCTACTCTTAAAACGTTACGGGCAGAGCGCTCGGGCATTGGCAAAAATCGTTCAGCAATTTGGGATTTCAAAACCAGCCGCCTGTGTGGTCATGGCAGAACAAATCACCGAAGCGGCTATTGTGGCGGTTTTACGAGCCAAAGGTAAACATGCCACAAGACGCGAGATTCTACACGATGGCGAAACGCCAAATCGGAGTTTAGAGGTTAGTTTCGCCACCAAAACTGAAACTATGAAATATACGCTTTCTAACGGCACAATCTTTTCGGCGGAGCATCCAGCTTATCTTGCCCTCGAGACAGGCTTACCAATCGAAGAAGAAAGTTATTTACCGTTTAAGAGCGGTAAGAAAATGCCAGCCCTAGTTGATACATTTCCAGAAAAAGGTTTGGTATACGCCATTTTTCGAGTTGATGTCTAAAAGAAATGTGCTAAGTCACTATAGTATTATATGTGCAATAAATCACGATTATAACTATTTTGTGAAATTTTTATTTCAATTTCTCGAGTAACCATGCCCTAACCCGAATCTCTTTAGAAAAATGCAGAACTTCAGGTTTAGAAACCAATGAAACACCAATCCCCTCTGCCATTGAATTTTTCAAAAACTCAGCTTCGGCTGGTTGCAACGCCCACGGCAGATGGTCAATTTCTCCACGGAAAACTTGACCAGCTTTATTGGCACTGTATAAACAATAGCGCTCGGTTAGCCAATGCTCAAAAGAACCTTCTTGGCTAGAATAAACTTCACCTGTGGGTTGGTACGAACACTCGAGAACCGCGCTTGGCTCGTTTTTATGGGTACGAAGACTCGAATACCCCACTGTATCTCCCCTATTCGAGACTTGCATTTTGGCATCCATGTAGGGCAAATGAAAACCAAACCGCGCCGCCCGAACCGCCAAAAGATTGTTACAATCGAGCGAAAAAAACCAGACCCCCCGTTTTTGACCATCGGTCACGTAAGTTCGTAAGTTCAATTCATCAAAATGCGAAATAAACGGCACACTTAAGAATTTTCGAGGCGCGGTGTAACGCATTTGAAAAGGCACAAGCCCAAGCCAAGCAAAACCATCATAGGTCTCGAGCGACAAACCTTTGGGGATGAGCGGCTCGAGTAGGGCTGGTTTAACTGCCCAATGGGCAAAGAGCAAATTATGCCATTCCATGTACATCGCGTGAGGACTTGATGGGACTTCCCAAGGGCGGTGGCTCATGTCAAAAAACGCTTTTTTAGGTCTGGTGTGGGCATCAGGCACGATTCTTGTTTACCAAACCACGCATAACGATTCTTAGCAATAAATCTGTAGACAGTATCACGGATAAACTTCGGCACATAGATAAAAATGCCGACCCACGACCACGGCGAACCTAAGACTCGAGCTAGACGCAGTGCGGCATCAGAATGGGTATAAACCACGCCGTCCTCGAGAAAAACCAGACTCTCGAGTTTTTGTACATCAATGCCTGAAGAACTGAGTTTTAATTTGGCGGTTTCAGATTGCAGTGCCGCAAATTGAATGGCTTGTTGCGAATCTTGACGAATCACCCACTGAACTGTGCCATTGCAAAGATTACAGACACCATCGAAGAACAAAATCCGTTCCATAAAACAAGTTTACAACGTTGCACTCGAGTTTTTGTCCCGTTTTGCCATCTGCATATCTGGGTACTCACCTAGCAAAAATTCCTCGGGTTCAACATGAATTGTAACACTGGCATTGGGCAATGCCTCTAAAATTTGATTCTCGAGTTGGTCACAACGCTGATGCGCCTCGAGAACACTTAAGCTCGATGGTAAAATCATATGAAAATCCACAAATCTTCTCGAGCCAGATAAACGGGTGCGAAGATCATGAATCTCGAGGTAAAGATGATTCTGCCCTAAAAGCACCGCCTCTAATTTCGCCAATTCATTTGGCGCAAGGGCTGCATCCATCAGTAAATTCAGATTTTGCTGGACTAAACGAGCCGCCGTGAAAAGCAGCAAACCACCAACCGCCAGTGCCAAGGCAGGGTCAAGCCAAGAAATCCGTGTCCAAGTGGCAAGCAGCGCCCCGAGTAAAACACCGACACTGGTAATCACGTCCGCCAAAACATGTTGCCCATCGGCTTCTAAAGCATGAGATTGCAAGCGCTGACCGGCAGAAACCAAGTAACGCCCCAAGGCAAAGTTGATTAGACTGGCAAAAACCGTGACCAGAAAACCAAGGCTCGAGAATTCAAGTATTTTAGGCGTAGAAAAGCGGTTCAGGGCTGCGGTAATCACCAAAGCTGCTGCCACACCAATCAGCAGTGCCTCGAGCAGACTCGAGAGGCTTTCGGCTTTATCATGCCCATACGGATGGTCTTTGTCTGGCGGACGCGAAGCAATCCCAACTGCCCAAGCTGTGACAATCGCCGCCGCGATATTGACGGTGCTTTCTAAGGCATCAGAAAGTACCCCCACCGAACCAGTCAGCCAAGCCCCAAGAAGTTTTAAGGCAAAGACCAATAAGCCACCAAGCAAAGCGACTCGAGCCGCCATTTGTTTTTGTTGATTGCTGAGCCTAATCACAAGGTATTGTACCGATTTGCATGGCTGTATCCAATACTTGCTTCTTACTCTCTTGCTCGGGTGCATCTCAGAATTGGGGGTACAGAATGAAAACCCACGACTTCCAAGCACCCTCTCCCCGTTGCTCGTGAACTCGCAACGACCCTCTCCCGCGTGCGGGAGAGGGTAACGAGCCTAAGCGACCCAAGCCCGAAGGTGCTGCTGTAGGGGTCAAGAAGCGAGTTGGGAGAGGGTCGTAAGAGCAGATGATGATTCGATTTGCTTTTAGGAGGTTGTCTGAGAGCTAATTTATTAGCAACCCCCAATCTTGAGACGCACCCTCTTACTCTTTACAGTGTTTTGATTTTTTGCGTCTTAAAGCACAGCCTTTAAGACCCCTCGAGCAATCCAACTGCGGTAATTGGCATTCCAGACTTCCAGGTAGGCAGGTTCAAAATGCTCCGGCTTACGGGCTGGTTTATTGGCTTTGCCAAATTCCATCACCTTAGAACGGTGCAAATTAAAAACGACTTCGGGATGCTTTTGGGGGAGATGCACAAAATGCAGTTCTGGACTTGGGTCAAGTTCGATTAAAGCTGCGCTCGAGGTCAGAATGCCAATTTTTTCATCTTTAGTTTCCCGAAACAGCGTAAACATTTCCACATAAGGCGCGATTCCATTGGCATCGGCTAAATACACGGCGGCAAAGGTATCGGCATCTTTAATATAAGCAAAAAAATTGCGCTGATAAGGCATATTTTTAAGCCGAAAAGCATTAACTTGCACAAAATCAAGGCTGTGCAGCAAATCACGGTTCTCTTTGGCAGTCACGGCATGATTCAAACTCGCTCCCAAAGCATCCCAGTGTTCCTCAAGTGCCACCTCGAGTGCCAGCACCTCTGGGTAATCATCTGGCGAAAGCACATCCCGCCGAAGCAATCGAGGCAACACCAAAGAAGCCCGTTCTTTAGGCTCGAGTAAGCGCAGTTGTTCAAACTTGGAAAGCAAAGTTAAATTCAGTCGGTACGGCACAAAGGGAGTATAAAGGCGAAAGGGGACTTCTTTTGCCTTTTGCCCTTGCCTGCTTTTTACTGGTCGCCAAAAATCGTAAAATGCCAGCCTTTGCGTTGGTCGCCTGTCGTGTCAAACATCACATGCTTGGGAATGCTGTATTCTTCTAAAGCATAATGGCTTAAGTCCTTACCGACTCCACTGCCTTTGAAGCCTCCGTGCGGCATTTCAGAGACCAACGGTAAATGGTCATTGACCCAGACCGTGCCGAATTCGAGGGCATTTGAAACCCGCATGGCACGTTGTACATCTTTTGTCCAAATACTGGCAGCTAAGCCGTAAGCAATGTCATTGGCAAGTTCGATGGCTTCGTTTTCGGTCGAGAATGAATTAACCACCACCACAGGACCAAAAATTTCTTCTTGCACCACATCCGAGTGTTGCGGGGCGTTACTCAGAATGGTTGGGGGGTAGAAAAAACCTTTTCCTGTTGGGAGTTCGCCACCAAGTTCGACTTTGATTTTTTGTTTTTTGGCACTGAGTACATAAGCATGAACCTTCTCGAGTTGGGCAGCACTGGAAAGCGGACCCATGTCGGTGCTTTCGTCGGTCAGATTGGCACTGATACGGATGGTGCGGCTGACTTCCTTAAAGCGCTTTAGAAATTTACCGTAAACACTTTTTTCAACATAAACTCGAGTGGCGGCAGTGCAGTCTTGCCCAGCATTGACAAACGCCCCAGCTACCGCGCCTTGGACGGCGGCTTCAAGGTCGGCATCAGCAAAGACCAGGAACGGAGCTTTACCACCAAGCTCGAGCGTCACGCGCTTTGCGCCGTTACCAGCCAGTTCTCCGACCCGCCTGCCAGTGCGGGTGCTACCCGTAAAACTAATCATACGGACATTGGGGTGGCGAATCATCGCTTCGCCAACTTCTGCGCCGCCAGTCACGACATTGATTAACCCAGCCGGCAAGCCAGCCTGAATCGCCAAACGCGCCATTTCGATGGTGGTGATGGGCGTATTCGGGGCAGGTTTAATGATAATCGCGTTGCCAGCCGCCAGCGCCGGACCAAGTTTCCAAGCCGCCATCAGCATCGGATAATTCCAAGGAGTGATTGCCGCCACCACACCAACCGGTTCACGGCGAATCAAACTGGTCATGCCGCCAACATACGAACCCGAAGCCGCCCCCTCGACCCGCCGCACGACACTGGCAAAATAGCGAAGGTTATCAATAGCTACCGGAATATCACCGTATTTGGCTAATTTAATTGGTTTACCCGCATTAAGACTTTCTAAACTGGCTAAGCGCTCGGCGTTCGCCTCGAGTAAATCTGCCCAGCGCCACAGCGCTAAACCACGCTCACCGGGCGATAACGCCCCCCAAATTTTTTGGGCTAATACCGCCGCCGCCACCGCTTGATTTACGTCCTCGAGTGTACCGACTGCCACGGTTGCAAACACTTCGCCAGTAGCGGGGGCAATTAAATTTTCTTGTCCGTGCCGAACCTCGAGACCACCAACAATCATTGGGTAATGCTCGAGAACCACCGATTTTTTCTTTGCCATAATGGAACTCCTTAGCCGTAAACTTTGGCAAATGCACTGCGTAGGATGCTAAATCCCTGCTCGAGTTCTTGGTGGCTGGCGTTGAGTGGCACAAGAATCCGAATCGCATTGCCGTGCATTCCACATTTAATTAAAATTAAGCCTTGCTCGAGCGCCGCCGCACAGATTTTTGTGGCACTGTCTGCATCTGGTTTTTTACTCTCCGTGTCTTTAACCAGTTCAATTGCCATCATTGCGCCTAGTCCGCGCACATCACCAACCCCTGTGTACTGTTGCTCTAAAGCTTTTAGCTCAGTCTCGAGACGCGCAGCCAGTGCTTGGGCTTGCTCGAGGACTTTTTCTTCTTCAAAAATCTCGAGTACCGCCAGCGCCGCCGCACATGCCAGAGGATTACCCGCGTATGTGCCACCCAGTCCACCGGGGTGTGGTGCGTCCATGATGTCGGTGCGTCCAGTGATTGCGGCTAAGGGTAGCCCGCCGCCGATGCTTTTAGCGGTACAGGTGATGTCTGGGATGACCCCACTGTGTTCAATAGCAAACATTTTAGCAGTGCGCCCAAAGCCAGATTGGATTTCATCGTTGATAAATAAAATTCCGTGCTTACTGCAAATGTTGCGTAAAGAGCGCAGATAGGCGGCTGGGGCTGGGTTAAAACCACCTTCGCCTTGGACGGGTTCGATAATGATTGCCGCAACCTGCGAAGGGTCTACTTGGGTGTTGAATACCAACTCGAGACCATTGAGG
This sequence comes from Deinococcales bacterium, assembly GCA_031414595.1. Classification (GTDB taxonomy): domain Bacteria; phylum Deinococcota; class Deinococci; order Deinococcales; family JAAFIG01; genus JAAFIG01. Next base: position 231,801 of record JANNVX010000088.1, on the reverse strand, counting down.
GCATCCTTGGTGCTGATGCCGTGGTAAGGAATGGGAAACGGGGCTTTATAGACTTCCGGGGCAAAGGGTCCGAAATTTTGTTTGTACGGTTTTTGCTTGCCCGTTAAACTCATGCCCATTAAAGTGCGTCCGTGGAAACTGTTATCAAAACTGATGATACCAGGGCGGTTGGTGAATGCCCGAGCAATTTTAATTGCATTTTCGGTGGCTTCAGCACCAGTAGAGACAAAAAATGATTTGTTGCTGTGACCGTTGGCGACTGGTACAAGAGAATTCAGTTTTTCGGCTAAACGGATGTAACTCTCGTAAGCCACCACCTGAAAACAAGTATGGGTAAACGCCTCGAGTTGCTTATGTATGGCTGCCACAACTTTAGGGTGGGTATGCCCAGTGTTTAAGACTCCAATGCCACCCGCAAAGTCTATAAAGTGCTTACCATCCACATCCCAAAGACTCGCGCCTGAAGCTCGAGCCGCAAAAATTGGGGTCAGGGCGGACACACCACGCGGGACATGGGCGGCGCGTAACTCGAGCAGAGCGGTGTTGTTAGAGACTGGTTTTTCTAGGATTGCTGTCATAAGTACCTCTAAAGGGTTTAGGGAGGAAAGATAAAGGAGGAAGGAGGATTGTGTGCTGTGCCGCTTCCCCGAGTATTGCAACTGCATGAACTTGCTTTGATAATTTTCTTAGCCAATTTGACTAATCTGTATAATTATACATTAAGTTGCATGAATATACATTAGATCATTCAACTTGTTTTGCCACCGCCATGTAAATCTTCACCCGCTTGGGTCAAACGCTGCACCAATAAAATTGGAATCATCGTCACGGCAATCACAAAAATTGCCACAACATTGGTAATCGGGCGATCCCGAGGACGAAATAACTCATTCAAAAACCAAATCGGCAAGGTCTGTTCTGTGCCTGAAGTGAAGGTCGTGACAATCACCTCATCAAACGACAAGGCAAAGGACAACAAACCACCCGCCAGCAGTGCTGTAGCAATGTTTGGCAAAATAATAAAACGAAAGGTTTGCCAACCCGTTGCCCCAAGGTCGCTGCTTGCCTCGAGTTGACTGTGCGAAATTCGCCTAAAACGTGCCACTACATTATTAAAAACCGTGACAATACAAAAGGTCGCATGTCCAATCACCATCGTTAGTAAACCCGGTTCGATGTTTGCCCTACGAATACTCGAGAGCAGCGCAATTCCCGTGACAATCCCCGGCAGGGCTATTGGCAGTATAAACAGTAAAGTAATCCCTTCCTTACCCCAAAAATTAGCCCGATACATCGCGGCTGCAACCATCGTGCCAAGCACCACTGCCAGCAGGGTTGCCAAAAGTGCGGTACGCACCGAAAGCCAAAGGGCTGCCCAAATATCGGATCGAGCCGCCGCCACACCAAACCAGTGTAGGGTCAAACCCGGTGGTGGGAACGCATAGGTTTTATCATCGGTGGTAAAGGCATACAAGACAATAATAAAAAGTGGAAAATGCAAAAATAAAACGCATAACCCAGCCGCAATTCGTAAACCCCAAGAAGCCTGAGTCATGGAGAAACCCTTGGCTTTGAGCTATGGGCTATGGGCTTTGAAGACTCGTAGCTCATAACCCATAGCTCATAGCGATTACAGCGCATCAAAAGCCCCCAGTTTTTTGGCAAATGCCAAATACAAGCCGATAATCACGATGGGTACAAGACTAAAAGCGGCGGCTAAGGGGATGTTTCCGGCTGTGCCTTGTTGGGTGTAGACCATTTGCCCAATAAAAAAACCAGGTGCGCCAACCACGCCGGGAATGATGTAATCGCCTAGGGTCAGGGAAAACGTAAAGATACTACCAGCCGCGATTCCGGGAACAGTCAGGGGGAGTAAAATTTTCCAAAAAGTTTGATTGGGTTTTGCGCCAAGGTCAGATGAGGCTTGCAGTAAGGATTTGGGAACTCGTTCTAAACTGGCTTGAATCGGTAAAATCATGTAAGGCAACCAAACATAGACAAAGACCAGAAACATCCCTAAGTAGCTCGAGCTTAGGCTAAAGCCGCCAATCACAGGCAGGGTTAAAATCCAGTCCAAGACAAAACGGATGCCTAGGGTGTCAAAAAACCAACTGATGATGCCTTCTTTGGCAAGCAGCAATTTCCAAGCATAGACGCGCACCAAGTAACTGCTCCAGAGCGGCAACAGCACCAGTAAAATCCAGAAGGCTTTGGAATTTCCTTTGGTGTGAAACGCCATAAAATAAGCAATTGGAAAGGCAATTACAGCGCAAGCAACCGTTACCGCGATGCTCATAAAAACGGTTCGCTGCACAATATCCACGTTACTGCTCGAGGTGAAGAGTTGTTGCAGCGTAGACAGGGTTGGTTCGTATTTGACTTGACCCGTAAAATCATCGAGCGAATAAAAGCTATAAATCAGTAAGTTGAGTAACGAACCGATATAAATAATCCCCATCCATAAAAGCGGCGGAATTAAGAGCAGCAACAATGCCAACCACGGACGACCATGCAGTAGGCTCGAGAAACGCTGTATTACGCCAGTCATGCCCTGACCTCGAGTTGCCGCAAATGGGAATCTTGCCATATCAAACTGACTTGCTGTCCGCGTTGCAATGGTGTTTCACCACTTTGCAGCGCCGCAATTCGGGTACTGCCGACTTGTACCTCGAGCCGAGTTTGTGCGCCCAGAAAATGAATATCTATCAGTTCACCTTGCAGTTTAGAAGCAGATTGTAATGGCATTACTTGGATGTTCTCGGGGCGAAGCGCAAACAAACCAGCTTGCCCAATCAAAGCTCCATCTAAGATATTGGCGCTGCCAACAAACCGCGCCACAAATTCGGTCTTGGGCGCGTCGTACAAAACTTTGGGCGCATCTAATTGCTCGATTTTGCCATGATTAAAAACCGCCACGCGGTCAGACATGCTCAGGGCTTCGCCTTGGTCGTGGGTCACATAAATAAAAGTGATTCCCAGTTCACGTTGCAGTGCCTTAAGTTCAATCTGCATTTCTTCACGCAATTTCAAATCCAATGCCCCAAGCGGCTCATCCAAGAGTAAAATTCGAGGACGGTTGACCAAAGCCCGCGCCAATGCCACACGCTGACGTTGACCACCACTCAGTTGGGCGGGTCGTCTCGAGCCAAAACCGCCTAGTTTGACCGATTCAAGCATCTCTAAAGCCCGTTTTGTGCGTTCGGTTTTGTTTACGCCACGCACCATTAAGGCATAGGCTACATTCTCAGCTACCGTCATATGCGGAAACAAAGCATAATCTTGAAAAACCGTGTTCAGTTCACGCAAAAAAGGCGGTAAGCGACTGGCATCCGTGCCGAACAAGCGAATGCTGCCGCTTGAGGGTCGTTCAAAGCCACCAATCAAACGTAAACAGGTGGTTTTGCCACTGCCGCTTGGACCGAGCAAACTAAAGAATTCGCCTTCCTTAATCTCGAGACTGACGTTATCTACGGCTTTGACTGTTTTAGTAGGGGTGCCAAAAGTACAACTGACCGACTCGAGAAGTACGGCATTGGATGTTAAATGCTGGGTCATAATTTGGCTTTCTCGAGCTATGAGCTATGAGCTAAAAAACCTCATAGCTCATAGCTCATAGCTCTTTTATTTTCCGCCCATGATTGCCACATAATCCGAGACCCAACGGTTGTACGGCACACATGTACCTTGGCTCTTGCAGGTCGTGGTTGGGGTTTTCCAGAATTTAATTTTGTTAAAGTCGTTAAACCCGTTGGTTTTGCAACCATCTTTACCGAGTAATTTGCTGGCAGTACAAGCGGCTGGGACGGCTGGGACACTACCAAACCATGCCGAAACATCGCCCTGTACGACTGGGTTAAGGCTGTGTTCCATCCACATATAGGCACAGTTCGGGTGCTTGGATTTTGCGCCAAGCATGGTGGTGTCTGCCCAGCCAGTAGCGCCTTCTTGTGGAATGGTACTGGCGATATTCTGTTTATTGGCTTTCATGGTGTTGACTTGGAATGGCCAAGCACCACTGGCAACCACGCCTTCTTTAGTGAAGTCTTGGATTTGGACATTGACATCGTGCCAGTAGCGTTGAATTAACGGACGCTGACCACGCAACAACTCGAGAACTTTAGCGTATTGGGCTTCGTTTAGCTCATACGGGTCTTTGATACCAAGGCTGGCATCGTTTTTCATTAGGTACAAGGCAGCATCGGCAATGTAAATTGGTCCGTCATAAGCCTGAACCCGTCCTTTGTTGCTTTTGCCATCGGGCAGGGTCATTTCTTCAAAAGTGACTCTCCAGGAGGCTGGGGGAACAGCAAATACTGTGGTGTCGTACATCAAGACGTTCGGTCCCCATTGGTAAGGTGTGCCGTAATTTTTGCCGTCCACCACATGCCACGGGGCGTTGCGAAGGCGTTGGTCTACTTTGCCATAACTCGGAATTAATTTAATGTTGACGGGTTGCACGGTTTTGCCTGCCACCATTCTTAAGCTGGCATCACCGGAGGCTGTTACAAGGTCATAGACTCCTTGGTTCATCAGGGTCACCATTTCGTCCGAAGTCCCTGCGGCTTTAACATTGACTTTGCAACCAGTTTTTTTCTCGAAACTTGTCACCCAGTCATAGGCTTTATCGGTTGCACCACGTTCGATATAACCGGGCCAAGCCACAATGTCGACACGCCCTTCGCCCTTACCGAGCTTGGTCATACCACTTTGGGCAAGTGCCGAGATGCCAATAATACCAAAACTGACTGCTAGTACCGCTCCTGCAACTTTTAACATGGGTTCTCCTGCCGCAAAAACATGGGTTCTCCTGCCGCAAATAATAATTTTGAGCAAACTGATTTTGCGATGCACCGAAAGTCTACAATCCTCATGCTTCTAAACTTGAGGTGAAAAACAACTAAATTTCATAGGGTAAATTTGTGTAAAATACACAATGCAAGATTCGCTCACGGTTGGCAAAGTCCTAGAACTCGAGACTTTAGAGGAAGCAAAAATAGTTGCGGGCAGCAGTGGTACAAGTCGAATTGTGCGAACCGTACATATTCTCGAGCAACCCGATTGGACACCTTGGGTGCATGGTGGCGAACTGATTTTAACAACCGGAGTTAATTTTCCGACCTTAACCGAAGACCAAAAAGCCTTTCTCAGTACCCCAGCCAAAATGGGAGTAGCAGGGCTAATTCTAGCCATTGGAAGATTCCAAAATTCCTTTCCTGTGCCGATGCTCGAGGCAGCCCAAGAACTTGGTTTTCCGCTGATTGAACTGCCGTTTGAAGTGCCTTTTGTGGATGTTACACAAAGTATTTCTCTGGTTTTACTGCGCCAAAAAGAAGCCATGATCGAAAGTGCCGACCGTTTACAGCGCCAAATTTCTCAGGCGGCTGTCTTTGCTAAATCCTTGCAAGACTTAACCGATGCCTTTAGTACAATTCTTAAAACCAGTATTGTTTTTACCGACCCACAGCGCCGAATACTGGCTGTTTCACATGCCAATACCGAATCTTTGTGGCAGAAACTGTTGCCAGACCAGAGTATTCCGCAGCACTGGCAAGCCACCGAATCAAACCTCGAGCCATTGGTTGCCATAGACCGTATGGCGTGTGCGGTGCGTGATGCTGGTGGTTTTAGGGGCGCATTATGGCTGATACGAAGTCAATCTTTAGAACTCGAGTCCCGAGTCCTGGTTCACGCTGCCACGGTCTTTGCGGTGCATTTGGCTCAACAACAAACCAGAGGACTAATCGAGGCAAGGCTTAATTACAATGTGGTGGATGCGTTACTGAGTGGTTCTTGGGCTTCGGATAATCTGCTCCAAGAACGAGCGCGACTGCTTGGCTACAATCCCAATCAGCGTTACCGACCGATTCTGCTGTCGTTGCTCGAGCGTACCGATGCCCCTAAAGAAGTTAGTAATTCGGTACTAGGCACACTTGAAGGATTTAGAACGAGAGAACTACTGGCTGGAAAAGTCGCAACCTTACTCGAGGATTTGGGTGCTGCGCCTCTGATTACTTTATCGCTTAGTCGGGTACTGCTACTACCTCCTGACGACCACCAAAAAATCGAAAAACTGCTCAGCCGATTAGATTTGAGTAACACGGCTGCCTTGATTGGCTCGAGTGTTGCCACGCCCGAAAATCTTAAAAATGCTGTGGCAGAATTACAAGCCCTTGCCCAAGATGCCCGAACGGCTGGAATCCACCGTTTAGAACAGATGCTGGTTGAACGAATCCTCGAGACTGCCCGCACTTCAAGTGCCACAAAAACCTTACTCCAAGATATTTTTGGGGTTCTTGAGGCGCACCCAGACCTGATTCAAACCCTCGAGATGTTGGCACAAACTGGTTTTCATCAATCTAAAACCGCCAAGAAACTCGGTATACACCTAAACACTCTTGCTTACCGCTTAGGACGACTCGAGACCCTGATTGGATTTTCTCTCCATCTGCCTGAAATGCAGTTTAGGATTGCCTTGGCAGTACGCCTAAAAACGTAAGCCTAAGTGTTGCCGCACTTGTATTCCTACGCCAAACTCGAGGTCAATTACCTCCAAGCAGACTTCTAGCATTGCACTTGACCTAGAAATGCTTCTTAAATTTGCGTCGGTCACACTTCGAGCATCGAGTACCTCGCTCGGGTTGTACTTCCAGAGGGTCTCGAGCAAAGTTGGAAAAGCTGTGACACTGTGAGACTCAAGTAAACCATATTCGCCCAATAAAAGCGCTGCGTTTGTGCCGAGAATCAAGTGCTTAACCCGTTTTTTTTGCAACTTAAAATAATCTTTACTGATGCTGTCCTTAAAAAGTTTTTCGATTCCCACTCCGCCCGGTACAATCAGCACATCAGGTTCTGGGGCGGCGCTCATGGCATAACTTGGGGTCATGACCAAACCACTTGCGCCAAGCACACTGGCTCGGGTGCGGTGAATTGTGAAAATCTCAAGTGGCGAGTCGGTAAACCGCGAGGCAGTCCTAAAGGCAGTCATGGCACTCGAGACTTCAAAGTCTAAGACATCATGGTAAATCAGCACGGCGATATTCATAAGCCCATTCTAATTGCCAATCAGCCAAGTGAGTGAAGTTATTTGGGCATCACTTAGATTGGTCAGTCCTTGCAGGGTTTGAATGTTTGGGAAATTAAAGACATCAAGTCGGTAAAAAGCATTGTTGCTGATGCCCCAAAAACTGCTGTCGGAGGTAAAAATACCGTCTTGGGTGTTAAAATTGCGGTTGATTTTATTGGCAGTCACACCTGTTACTCGACGTAGTAAAATATCTGGGCGTTCCCTTGCAAAAATACTTAAGTTACTGTTGCTATCTCGATTCCAAAAAATAGCTTGGGTCGCGCCTATCGCATCCGAGATTTCGGTCGTTTCACGTAACTCTGCCCCCAATTCTATTTTGTTGTCCTTAAAAGAAATTGGAATAACCCTGCCACTCGTTCCGCCAATTCCAACCAGTAAACCCAAATTGGTAAACGCCAAGGCTAAATTTGTACCCGGACTGCTAAAAATTGGAATGCTTTCCGAAAACTGCAAACTTGTGGACTTGGTATCGTCCACTAAACTCGAGAACGCCAGCCGAGCAATGCGGTACGAAGCGCCATTATCGGCATATAAAATATAAATTTCGGTATCTGAAGCAACCACTCGAATCTGACCATTGACTCGAGCTGCAAAATCAAGATTGAGCCAGCCTTTGCGTGTCCCATCACGGTTTAAGACCACCAACCGCGCATTTTCTCGAGGGGAGGTACAATCATCTTTTGGTTCTTTGGGGTCATCGAGTACCAACAAAAAAGTTTCTGAAGGCGAATTGTTGATGGCGATGTTACTGCTCGAGAGCGCCAATTGGGTCGGACAAAAATCTGTCCAACCAGTCGGCAACGGCGCAACTACCGACGGAAAAGTCCACAGTACCGTACTGATTTGGCTATTGTACGCCTGAACCTGACCGGCTTTAGGCAAAGAAACAAACAGCGCTCGAGTATCCAGTGTACCCACTCGAACACTTCGCTCGAGGTCAAATGGAACACTTGGAGTGGCTATAAAATTACAATTCCCAGTTGGGTTTACTGTCTCAGTTTTACGCGAATCTATTCGCAATATACCGCCAGCAACACTTAAAGGAGTCGCACAATTTGCCAAAACCCCAGACAGGCTAGGCAGGTTGGCTATGCCAAAGACCAATTGATAATCTTTTTCGGGTTCAGTTGAACCTGTACAAGCCACTAAGCACATAAGTAGCATTAAAAACCAAACTTTCATGGGGTTAATCCTACCGAGTTGTTATGAGCTAAAACCAAGAAGCGCAAGCCAAAGGCTTACGCTTCTTTAGGCAATAAGTTGCCACCTAGACTCGAGTTAATCGTTCATTTCAATGGTTAATCTTATGTTGTTGCCATTGCGTTCCAAACGAAACTCCAATTCCTTGCCCCCACGGCGAAACTCGAGCCGAACACTGTCATTGCGAATACGAGAGTTTTTGAGTTGCCAACCACGGGCAATCAGTTGATTTTGATGATAATTAGCGACTTCGGCATACGAACCACGGATGATCACATAGGCACTAAATTTGTCATCTTTGTTCTCGAGAACTCGAGTAATTTGTGTACCGAACATCAGGCTCATTTCAAATCGGTTGAGTGGGTCGTTGCTGACCACTGGGGCTGGAGGTGTACTCACCACAGGAGGATTTGGTTGTGGAGCAGTCACAAATGTACGAACTTGAACTTGATAGGTGGTGACGGCTGTGACCCAATCTTGAGGTGGCAATGGTGTGACCACAAGCGCCAAAGGACGGGCTAATCCGCTTGCCCCTTGAACATTGGCATTCGCTGTGGCAAATGGTTGTCCGCTCTTAAAGGTGACAATTTCAGATAAGTTTAATTGGCGTTTACTGGCAACTGCCAGAACTTGTTCTTGTCCGCCATTGCCTTCGATTGTTAGGGTCCAATTCGCTCCAGCAGGTGGAAACTGACGGGTTTCGCCGCCACGCATAAATTCTGAACCACCCGATAAGCGATTCGGCAAAATCAAGCTAATAACACCTCTGGCATCAATGCTAAATAAGTACACATAGGCATCTTGGTTGACACTGACACTGATTTTAACGTTTTCGCCAACATAGTAAAGTGGATTTACACCAGAACGGTCAACCGAAACTTGAGCTTGTAGTGTGGTTTGAATCGGATTAACAATAATCCCTTGTGGGCTTGCGACTGGATTGCTCTGGGCAAAAGCCGCAGCAGACAGTACGAAGCTCGAGGCGATAACGGCGGTTAGCAATGCGATTTTTTTCATAGTGTTTTCCTTTTGCCCATTTGAAAGTGTTTGGCGGGCGGTACTCCCATAACCTACAGTCAAAATCTCGAGAAACGATGAAGCCTAGATTTTGGTGTCTTAATAAATAAAGCGCAGGTTAAGAAAAGGTGGTTTTTGCGGCTCGAGATGAGAGGAGAGAAAAGGCGAAAGGCAGTGGCAAAGGTTAAAAGGTAGAATTTTCTGGTGTGGACTGAAATAGAAACCGACGATGAGCTTTCTTACCGAGCAATATTAAACGATTACATTGTTTTTTTGCGTCTCGAGCCGTCGGATTTGTCTCGGCGTAAACAGAAAAAGCAGCGCAGTATCGGGAATTGGTATGTTCATTTTTTAATCCCAGATGATGAACGCAGCAAAGCATATTTGGCAGGTGAGGGTTTTAGCTTTGGTACAAGTTTAGCCCAAGCGCAAGTTTTGGCACTCGAGAAAGCCCAAGAATTACGCGGAGCGCTCGAGAAAAAGCAAAAAAGAAAAGCGTGACCGATTTGGTCACGCTTTCTCGAGATTGAATGCTTATAGGAGCATGAACCAATTGCTTATGGGAGCATGATCCAACCCAAGTTTGCCAGTGCATTCCAGCCATTTTCAGTGTATGTCGGAATTCCATCAAATCCCCAAATGGCTTCGCTTGAACCTGTGGTTGAAGTTGGTGTGGTGTTCAGAACACTAACATAATGAGTAGCGTCGCCTGATTGACGAGCAACGAGCTTCAAATTTGCAGCCACAGTTGGTGGGAGGTGAATCGCCACAAAATTCATTGCGGGACTGGCAACTTCAACACTGCCTGCGGTGTTGGTCACAGGGAATGGGGTGTTGTGACTGGCATGAACTGGGCTTGGAAGGGCAAAAGTTGTTGCGCCACTATCATGCCATCCATTTGCCCAGCCAATGGGGGAGTTTGATTTACCCAAGAACGCATAACCACCTTCGCCAAGCCCAAGGATTGGTCGTCCAGCATTGCCAATGGCTTCTGGCATTCCAGTGCCACCTTCCCAAGTGTTTAAGTTGCCAGACTTGCTGTCAATCGCAAGTAAATCGTAATCCATCAAAGTGGCGGTGCTGTTGGGGTTCAGGCTCGAGAGTGGCAATAAGGTGACGCGCATTCCTTTTAACTCGAGACCTGTTTTGTAGGCAGTAGCGGCGCTGTTATCTGCGCCGTGAATCAGTCCAACGCGGTTCTTACAGTGTCCTTTTGGAATGTTAATCTCGAGATTGGTGGCAAAGCGGTTGTTGGTCTCATTGGATTCGACAATATGATTACCAAAGTCAACTCGAGCAAAATAAGTTCGTAAGCCCTCGGTGTCATTTGGTGCGGTAACTGGATAAAAAATCGGAATGTTTAGGGTGATGCTTTCGTTAGGTGCAAGCGCAGGTACGGAAACGCCATTGCCTCGGTAGCCAGAACCTAGGGCTTCATCTCTCAAGTCTACAACTTGGGCAATGCCAATGTTTGGTACGGCTGGGCTAGTACCTGCACCGATATTCTTGACGGTAATGTTGCCGTTTACAAAGGTATTGAAAGGGCGACAAACATTTCCAAGACTGATACTGGCGCGTTCAATCACCAAATCAGGTTTTGGTGTTGGTACAACCACAATCACTTCGGCTGGTTGTTGCACGCTTGCGGCACTGGTAATAAAGCCTTCGTCACCTGTTTGGGTTTTATCTATCGCGCAGCCATCTACATTCTTGGGTTGTACCCCAGCCGATGTGCAAGCCGCTTGAGCCGCAGCAAAGGCGGTTGGGTCGGCTGGTGGTGTGGCACTTGGGAAACTCGAATTGTCAAAACCACCAAAGGCTTCTGTACCATCATAGACAAATAATGAATCGGATAAGGTTGGGATTTTCCAAGAATTAGCGTACTGACTGATTAAAGCAAGGGTGGTCAGGGGAACAAAAGCAGTGCCATCGCGTTTGATAAATTCGTTGCTTAAGCTGCCATCAAAGTTGCCGAGTAAACCCTTCATGGTATTGCTTCGAGTTAGCACTGGGAATACCCGAACATTAATATACGATCCGTTCATTTCAACCATGATGTAATCGCCATCTGGGTAACTGAATCTGTAGGTCGAACCAACCAACGAGACTCTATAGCCAGCGCCTAGGTCAAGTCCGCTACTTGGAACGGCGGTGCGAACACCTGTGTTACCAACCCGCAACGGGCTTTGTCCAACAGGTGGGTTCAAGTACAGACCAACTTTTTGACCATTCATTTGAGTCGCAATGGCAGTGTTGACACTGACGTAACTGCTACCGCCCCAAGGTTGATGCCGAGCTTGGACACGAAGGCGGCTATCGCTCGAGAAGCCAAGGTCGTACTCACCGACACTCTGGAATTCATAACCCATTTGATCAAAAGTAATTAAGTGCGGGTCGCCCCATGAAACACCAGGATTGGCGGCAACGGCTGGTGGTGTGCTGGTCGTGCTGATGTCCCGACCTGCTTCATCGCCATTGCGAATAGCCATTTTAGAACCAGTTTCAAATGCGCCAATAAAGGTTTCTGTGCCGTCGTTATAGGCATAAACCCGAATTTTTACAGTTTTATCGGCTGGTAAAGAATTGGCGGGAATATCAAAGGTACGCGCTGTTCCAGCCAAATCTCCAGAGCGCCAAGCCAAGCCACTGCTGCCCTCGAGCCAAGTGGCGACTACAACAAAACGGTCTGGGTTACTGACACTTGTCCAAGCCACAGGTAAAACCGCGCTGCTCGAGGTGTTCAGACCAGCACTTGGTGCAGTCATGACTGGTTGGGCTGGTAAGGTATCGCGGGAGTAAACCAAGCAGTCAACATCGGCGGTCAGGATTTCGACATTGCTACCAACTGCCACACTGCTGGGTAAGTTCCCTTGAAAAATACTGCCTGTAAATGGAATGTTTGTGCCGTTGACCCGAACTGTTGCACCACTCAAGGCGGCAGAGGCTCGAGTCAAACTGACATTCTGACTTTGTGCGCCCATGTCTGTGCCTTTGACCAAGTAGCGGCTACAAACGACTGGGCGAGCCGGTGATTCTGGGCTGGGTGTGCCTTCTGTTACGCCACCAATCGCCCGAACCGTGAACCTTGAGAGATTTGCTAAACTGACATTGCTAACCAAAAATTGTAAACGACGTAGCGTACCAGCCGCTTGAACGGTGACTCGAGAAGCCGCCGCAACAGGCTCAGGATTGACTTTTTTGCCGTCTTGATAAACATTGTAGCCAGTCACCCTCGAGTCATCTACAGCATCCCAAATCACCGTTACATTTTTATCATCGGGTACGGTCAGGATATTTTGTGGGGCTGCAATTGGAATAACTGGAGTGGTTGGATTACAACTTGCCAGTAATCCAGTCAAAATAACCACGCTCGAGCCGAGAATCAGATTTGCCTTTTTCATATTGTCTCCTGTAAGCGAACCGTTTCGCTGATGGGTATAATTTAGCCCTACCCCTCTGAAACTCCCCTGAAACAAACAAAGCTGTGAAAGACAATAAAAAACCACTCGAGAATTTACTCGAGTGGTTAGCAAAAATGAACTTAAGGAGCGCCAATCGCATTGGCGGCATTCAGCAACCCAGCCCCGCATTTCTCGAGCGCACAATCATCGAGCCAAACCCGTGAAGCCCCAGCGATAATTTTATTTTTAATCTCGAGCGGTGTAGCGCTTGGGTTGATGGCTTTAAGCATTGCCGCAACTCCACTGACCCACGGTGCAGCAAACGAAGTCCCTTCAAAAGTGCGGTAGCCAAAACCATCTACACCACTCGAATCAAAACTGGCACTCTGGGTTTCGCCCGGAGCAACCAGACTGACCCATGCACCCGGAACACTAAAACTTGAGGCTTTGTACTTTCCACTAGCGTCGTAACGCACACTGCCCACCGCAATAATCGGTAACTCGAGGCTGTAGGCAGCCGGATAATTTGGGGCTGCACCACGATTTCCCGCCGAAGCAACCAGTACGATATTGGCATCAGTCACGGCTTTTATAACTTGTTTAACAATACTCGAGGGTTGTTGCGTTCCAAGTGAAAAGTTAATCACATCGGGTTGCTGGCTTATCGCGTAACAAAGTCCTTTTATGACCTCAATGCCTTTACATTGGAGCGCTTCATTGCAGACTTTGAGGGGGAGAATTTTAGCGCCATCTGCGCCATTTGGACCACTTTGATTATTATTTCTGGCGGGCAGCACCCCGACTTGCCAGAATTGCGTAAAGTTCGTGCCGCTTTCCGAATCCCGAGCGGCGACAATTGCTGCAACTGCTGTTCCATGCCCGACTCGAGTGCCGCTTGCATTCTTGGCATTGTCGGCGGTGTCAGACTCGATTGGGATGGCAAGGTTGACACGTTCATTAGTGAAATTACGCCCAGCCAATAAATTTGTATCGAGCAGATTAAACAAATTCCTGAAATCGTAATGTTCAGAAACCCCAGTATCCAAAACTGCAACTCGAGGGGAACGGTTTTGCATATTTGGTAGGAGGGTTTTCCAGTGTGTGTAGGCGCGGTCTAACTCGAGGGCAGTGAATTCGTTTTTATGTTCTATGGTGGGTCCTGAATCGGAATATGCGCCACCAGTCTCAATCAAATGCGGATTTGCTTCTAAAACTTCAGGAATATCGCTGGCGGTATCCACGGCTCGAGAAGTCCCGCCTTGTTGCTCGAGAACTGCAAGGGTATTGCTGCAAATGCCAGTTGCGCCAACCTCGGCTGGTTTGAAGTCTGCTACAATCATACTGGCGCGTTGGGCGATTTGGCTGGCTTTGTTCTGGTCTATATTTTCCTTAAAAACCACCAAGGCTTGGTCGGGGAAATAATTATCGGGCGTGGCAAGAATATTTAAGTCTTTACTGGTGGCAAAAGACTGAGGAGAATTGGTCACAGTAACAAGGTATGCACCAGCTTGTAAGTTTGGTGCTTTGACTTTTAGCTCGGTTGTTTGAAATGAATTTACATTGACTGTTTGTCCACCTATTGTTACCACAGAACTGTTCGAGAAACCTGCGCCAGTGATAACAACTTCTGCCAGTGGGACAACAAACCGGGGTCGTACCTTTTGTATCTCGAGTAAGGGCGGATTTGTAGGATTACAAGCTACACAAATTGCTAATGTGCTGAGGAAAAGTAAAAAACGTTTCATGATTTCACTCCTTGTTGTGAAAGGTAATTGTTGATTTCTGTATGGTAGGCAATAAAGGATTCATTGGTCGTAAAAGGTTTGATTTGCTCTAGCCAGATAGTAGAATCGGTGTTTAGAACTTGGCACACCTCGAGAAGGTTTAGCAAAGCAAGCAATTGATTTTCAGAATCCTTGAATGAATTGGCTTTTTCGAGAGCCAATAAATAATTATTTTGCGCCAATTCATATTCTGAGCGATAATAGTGGGTTGCTCCGATATTTTGATAGGCTCGAGCTTCTGCCCACGGGTCAAGTAAAACTTGGCTAAGCCTCAGTGTTTCTTGATAAGACTTGAGTGCTTCGTCGTATTTTTCGTGGCGTGTATAGTGCATACCTAAGTTATTCAAAGTCCGAGAAATGCCATTTTCGTCACCGATTTTGGTGTATAGGACGAGGCAAAGTTGGTGGGTGTTTTCGGCTCGAGAGTCGTTTAGTCGAGTATAAATCGTCCCAAGATTCATCATTGTTGTGGCTATCCTTACATCGTCCTCGAGCGCTTGGCGAATGGCTAAACTATCTTCAAAGGCTGTGGCAGCTTGCGTATATTTCTTTTCTAAACGGTAAATCGTACCTTGGATATTTAGCGCATCTGACCGAACCAATTGCGCCGCGCTGTAACTCAGTCCTTCGAGCGTCGTAAATGCCTGAGTCACCAAAACCTGCGCCTCTTCGAGTCGGTGCATTTTGAGTGCCAGTAAATTGGCTTTGGCTAACCAAGCCCCACTGCGTAACACTGGATCAGTCACACTCCCCTCGAGAATAGCTACTTTGCTCAGTGTCTCGAGTGCCACTTCGTGCCGTCCATAGCGCTCAAGTGCCGAGGCGCGTTCGGTCAGGGCTTGCAGCCGCTCGTTGGCGTTACGGCTGTTTTTATCGGCATGGAGAAACCATTCTAGGGCGGCTGGTAAATCGCCGCGGATACTGTGTTGTTTGCCAGTCTCGAGGAAACTCAGCAGCATTTTGGGCGTGTCGTTTTCTTCCCAAGCGTTAAGAGATGCCAACGCATGAATCCCAGCTTGGTTGGGTTTTAAGGCTCGAGCCGCCCGCAGGTGCAGAATTTGTTTTCGGGCAGGGCGGATATGCTCTAAAATCACTTCACGGATTAAATCGTGCTTAAAGTGTGTTCCGTCGGTTTCTAAATGCAGCACATCGGCATTGGCAAGTTGGTCAAGGTCTTCTTTAATTTCTTCTAAGCTACGCCCCGAAACACTTCTGAGCATGGCTAAAGTGCTGCCGTCACCAAGCAGGGCTGCCACCTCGAGCAGTTGCTGGGCAGTTTCGGGCAGGTGAGCAAGGCGGCTTTTTACCAAGTCTTGCCATTGGCTGGTGTCGGAATTGCTTTTTAGTAACTCGAGTAAGAAAAATGGGTTTCCGCCGCTTTTTTTATGTAATTGTAGCGAGTCGGTTTGTCGCCCTAGGGTTTGCACCAGTTGATTGACGGCAGCAGGGCTGATGCCACCGACCTCAATTTTAATGCCCAGTTGTTCTCGAGTAATCAGTTCAAAAACGCTTTTGAGGTCGCTGCGTGGCTGTTCGGTATCACGCAGGGTTGCCAGTACCAACAAGCCTTGAGGTGAGGGATTGTGTACTAAATGCAGCAATAGCTCAAGCGAAGTTTTATCTGCCCACTGTAAGTCGTCCAGCAGTAGCACCGTTGGGCGCTCAAGGTGGCAGAACAGGGCGGTAATCGCGGCAAATAAATGTTCTTTGCTTGGTTCGATTTGGGTAGCACTTATGGTATCGGGTAAAAATGCAGCGAGTGCCTGTTGCCAAAGTCGGTTAAAATGACCAATGGGTTGTTGACTTAGGGCTTGCCGCACGGCTTTTTCAAAAACCCCGAGCGAAACACCAGTTGGCGATGCTACCCCACTTAAGACAAACAAATCTTGACCACGAATGGCTTCTTTGGCTAAACGGGTTTTGCCAACCCCCGGTTCGCCAGACAACACCACCAACCGCGCCAGTTTGCTTTTGGCACGCTTTAGTTCGCTGTCTATTTGTTTCAATTCGTGTTCACGTCCAAAAAGTGGCACTTGTGTTTCCTCCAAACCCAAGGAGAGCGAAATGGTCGGATTCTGACTGCGAAATTCGTCATGTAGCGCAGCTTGGCAGGCTTTGGGGTTTTCTCGAGCGAGGCTCAGGGCAGTTTTTGTGGGGTTGCTAGGGCTTAACTCGAGTTCGTCTTGCAAGCGTTTCTCGAGTCTTAAATAAGCAGTCTGGGCTTTGATTTCACGCCCAACTGCGCCAGCACACAAAATCAGTAGGCGGGTCGCATCTTCGCGGGGTGGCAAATGTGCAGCTTGGGTGATTTCAAGGTGCTGCAAAGCATTCTCAAAGTCTTTTTGCTGCAAATAATGCCGTGCTAGTCGCCAGTTGAGTTCGGCGTGGGTTTCCTCGAGTTGTTCGCGCTGACCCAGTAACCATTCTTCAAATTCTGCCCCAAAACCTTCAATCCATTCGGGTAAACGCACCCCCTCGAGAAATACTTCGCGGCGAAGCTCGAGCGCTTGCTGCCAAATTTCGTGGTCTTGGGATTCGAGGGCTTTGGTAAAAATATGGACATCGCAGTAAAAACCAGCTTGTAAAAAAAGCGTTTCGTTGTCGCCCAATAGGTGCTTCTTGATAGCGTCGCGGATTGTGACTCGAGCCGCCGAAACACTGTTTAAGGGGTCTGAGGCATTTGACCAGAGCAATTGCGCCAAGTCGCGGCGTGATGCCCTGCCTTCGAGTGCCAAGTACGCCAGCACCAACATTGGTTTTAAGCCAAGTTTGATGACCCGCCGATTTAACTCGAGACGAGGTGAGCCAAGCAAGTGCAGTGCAAGGGTCATGTTTAACCATTCTACCCATTGGTGGGGAATTTGCGTCCATAGGATAATTTACAAATTCAAGTCTGAAAGCGCCCTGAATAAATTTGTGGTGTTTATCACAATAGATTTTGTCTCGTTTGCTTTTTTTTTATGGTGGCGCGTATCATGGCTGCCTAACTATTCGTCTTTTCGTTCTTGGTTTTAATAATTTTTTAGGAGATGTGAAACGTATGCCACCACTTGAAATCACCACAGATACGGTGATTGTCGGTGCGGGAATTTCTGGCTTGATTGCTGCCCATAAGCTAATCGAAGCTGGTGTGGATGTGGTTGTTCTCGAGGCTGCCCCGCGTGTTGGCGGTCGGTTGCTGACCAAAGTGCTACCAGATGGAACTGCTTTTGACCTTGGTGGGCAATGGCTAGGACCTGAGATGTGGCGTGTCACTCGGCTGGTGCAAGAACTGGGTCTAGCCACTTTTGCCCAAAATGAAATCGGTCGAATGGATTTAAGCGCTCAGCCTCTCTCGAGTATGGACAAACTGACCCAAGCAGAATGGGCATGGTTCACGGCTAAAATTGGTTGGTTGGTCGATCAAGTTAATGTCGAACGCCCCGCCGAAACGCCCAATGCTTCGCAACTCGATGTGATGAGCGTTGAAGAATGGAAATGCCAGAATCTTGAGTCTGAGTACCTGCGCCATCTCTTTGACCAACTGATTCGCACCGAGTACACCATCGAACCCAAGGATTTTTCGATGCTGTTTTTACTCTACAGTGTTCGCAGCGCTGGCGGTTTTGAGGACTTAATAGACCTTGATGGCGGCAACCACACCATGCGCTTGACCGAAGGAATGCAGGTCATTTGCACCAAACTTGCCGAAGAACTTGGCGATAGGTTACACCTGAATTCTCAAGCCTACGAACTCGAGCATTCAGATTTGGGTGTGCGGGTTATTTCCGAAGGCTTTAGTGTCACCGCTAAACATGCGATTGTGGCAATTCCACCCAACCAAGCCCAACGCATAGACTTTGACCCTGTGCTGCCACGCCGCCGTATGAAACTCATGCAGCGTCTCGAGATGGGCAGTGTGATTAAATGCTTTGCAATCTATGACCGTCCGTTCTGGCGCAGCCAAACCTTAAAAGCTGTAGACCCCGACAACCTGATTTTTGACCATGCGATGGATGCGTCGAGCCACGATGATAAGCACCCAGCGCTGGTTGCCTTTATTGGTGGTGACGATGCCGTATTTTGGTCTGACCGTCCGGCTGGGACGCGCCGCCGCGCAGTGCTGGAAAACCTTGCCATGATTTACGGTGACGAAGCACTCTACCCGCGAGATTACTTTGACCATGACTGGATGACCGAACCGTTTATCGGTGGTGGCTACCAGTGTTACGCCCCACCCGGGGTGATGACCAACGGCTTTGAAGAACTCCGCGACCCAATTGGCAGAATTCACTTTGCGGGAACAGAAACGGCTGTTTGGTACTACGGCTATGTTGAAGGGGCAATCGAAGCAGGCGAACGGGCTGCTTTAGAAGTGCAAAAAGCCCTTGGTAAAGAACACAAAGAAGAGACCTAAATTGACTTAAAATTCGGGTTTTTTAGCCAATTCTCAACTACTTCTGGGTCAGATGGGGCAGCAAAAATATGACCTTGAATCGCATGACAATTGAGTAATTTTAATTGCTCGAGTTGAGCTTTTGTTTCCACACCTTCAACCACGACCTTAACCTTCAGATGTTTACAAAAGGCGGTTAAACCCTCGAGAATGGTGTGTGAACTTGTTTGTTGGATAAAACTTTGGTCAATTTTAACGGTATCTATTGGCAACTGATTAAAATAACTCAGGTTAGAATATCCTGTACCAAAGTCATCTATTGCTATTTTGATGCCCATTTGACGAAACATCACCAGTTGTTCGGCAACATTGGGTTGGGCAAGGGCAGCTTCAAGCAATTCGATTTGAATGTATTGGGCGACAATTTGGTACTGCTCGAGTTTTTGTTGTAGCAATTTGGTGAAGGTCAATTGTCCGACTTGTGCCATTGGAATATTGATTGAAACAGGAACAATTTCTAAGCCCAGTATTTTCCAAGTTTGTAATTGCCAACAAACTTCTTCTATTATCCAGTCGGTTAATGCAGCAATTAAACCAGTGTTTTCGGTGACTGGAATAAACTCCAAGGGCGATACTAGACCAAGTGCTGGTGAATTCCAACGTAAAAGTGCTTCTAGCGAATCTAGTTTATTGGTGTGGCTGTCTATAATTGGCTGATATTGAAGGTGAAATTCTTTATTCTCGAGGGCGTGACGCAAATTTTGTTCAAGTTCAAATCGGCGGTCTAGTTGCTGTTTAATTGCAAATGTAAAGTGTTCAACGTTCCCAACTCCTTGGTTTTTAGCCACATACATGGCTGCATCGGCATGACGTTGCAGAATTTCGGAAGTCGTACCATCTTCAGGGGACTGACTGATGCCGATACTTGCACTGATGCAAAACTGTTGTCCTGAAACCAGAAACGGTTGTTCAATTGCACTAAGGGCAGCTTGTGCAAGTGCATCGGCAGCTGTTTTCTCGAGACAAACCAGTACAAATTCATCACCTCCAGTCCGAGCCACCAAAGGACAAAGCTGCTCAAGTCGTTTGGCAACTTCACATAGTAAATAGTCGCCAATTTGATGCCCAAGCGTGTCATTGATGCGTTTGAAACCATCCAAATCAATCAACAAGACCGCCACATGGTTTTCTAGTAAGTGGTGTTGCAATTGACGTTGTAATAAAACTCGGTTGGCTAGTCCAGTCAGGGCATCATGGGTGGCATTCCACTCGAGTTGTTGGGTGCGTTGTTCGACCCGAGCTTCTAATTCTAAAGAAAAGTTGATTAATTGCCGATTTAAGTTCTTGTTGTCTAAGGTCATCAGCACCAAACGAACCACCACAAAACTCAGTACCACCAGCACGCCAATACCCGTTCCTTGATACTGCAACGAATGTTGTTGACTTGTAGTAATTAGTAAAACCACGGCTGCAAAACTAGCAAAAAACGGAGCGCTTATGGCAAAAAACGAATGAAACACAGGCTGGTTTGTGTTAGAAATTTCGTAAGTCTCGGTTCTTTTGAAGTTGTGATACGCCGCTACACCAACAAAACAAGCGAACCATCCCCAACCACCATCAAATACATTGACGGTGCTTTCTAAGTTATTGGCACTGAGATACGAAAAGTATAAATCTGCCAAGATTTGAAAAAGCGTTGCCAGCAAAATCCAATTGAACTCAATTTGAAAACGTCGCCCATTGGGTCGAAAAATAACAAAAAGTACCATCGCCAGTAAAATCACATCGCCGAGCGGATAAGAAAGTGAAACGACAAAACTAAGTGGTGCTTCGCCATTGCTGATAATTTGGGCAAAAATAAAATGCCATAAAAAAGTTCCAATGGCAGCCGTGATGATTCCAACTTGAAGCAGTAACTGAACAACATCGGCTGGTTGTAATTTTTTTCGCGGAAAACTGAGTAGTCCTAGGTAAATCAGTGGAAAAAGACTCAAATAGAAAAAATCGGCAACCGAAGGATACGGGTCTTGTTGCAGCACCGACTCGAGAATCGTCCAACTGAGATCACCTAAAAAAAAGAACAGTAGGGCAGCCGCAAAAAACCACCAAGTTCGGCGCATCGGCAGCCTATAAAATCCGACTGAAAAACACAGTAAGCCAGCTAAAAAAGAGCTTGGTAAGCTGATTAAGTTGCCTAACAGTGTTTGCTCGGCGATATTAGGCAAAGCCAACCAAATTTGCCTAATACAAGTACAAAAAATCAACCCAAACAGCAGAAGTCTAGGAATAACTTCTGAATGGCTCGAGGGTTTTGTATCCATGAGTCGCTATTCAAACATATTTCTTAGTCGTGACTTGGTTATTTGTCACAGTTTGTACAAAAAACCGCACCCTGTTATGGGGTGCGGTTCTCGAGAATAAGGCTTATTTGTCGGCAACGTCAAGTTGACCGTTGATAATACGGGCTTTGGCGGACTCTACACCTTTGATCGTGTCAGCTGAAATCAAGGCTTCGTTGTATTGGTCAAGAGCGTAACCAACACCACTGTTGTCCAAGCCAAATTCTTGAGCGCCTTTAATCCAAGGACGATTCTGGGCAATGCCACGAATCAGGTTAAAGACTGCCAAATCCACGCGCTTTAACATGCTGGTCAGCACGTAGTTCATGGTCTTTGGGTCTTTGTCAGAATCGCCTAAGTAGTTTTGGTTGCTGTCTACACCAATAAAGAACATTGGGCGGTCAGTGGTTTTGCACTTGGCGCTGTAGTCTTTTGGTTTGGCAACGCTGCGAAGACCAGCCAAGGCGGGTTTGAGTTTAATGCCAGCCGGTGGTTTTGTGCCACTGATGCACTTGGTATCCATCACGTACTTGAGCGCTCCGGCACCCGAACCGCCAGCCGCAGCGTAAATAATATCTGCGCCTTTTGCACCTTGGGCAGCCGCAATTTCACGCGCTTTGGTTGGGTTGTTCCAGGCTTCTGGGGTTGTGCCAGTGTAGTTTTCGATTGTGGTGCAAGTTGGGCAGGCGGCTTTGACACCAGCATTAAAGCCAGCGTAGAACTTACGAATTAACGGAATTTGCATTCCGCCGACAAAGCCAATCACGCCAGTGCTGCTGGTTTTTCCAGCAATGTAACCGACCAAGAAGCTGCCTTCGTGTTCGCGGAAAACTGCGCCACTGGTGTTGTCGCCAGTTGGTACGTCGTCAATCACAGCAAATTTGGTGTCCTTGAATTCGGCGGCGGTCTTGGTGATGCTTGGTTGGTTGGCAAAGCCCACGCCAATCACCAAGTCAAAGCCAGCTTCGGCAAAGGCACGAATGCCAGAACCGACTTGGCTAGGGTCAGATGGTTCAAAGTCTTTGACTTCGACACCAAATTGCTTGGCGGCACGTTGTGCGCCTTCAAAAGCGCTTTGGTTGAAGCTCTTGTCGTTCTTTCCACCTGCATCGAACGCCATTCCTACACGGATTGGTTGTTGTGCGGTTGTGAAGCCGAATGCGAGCATTGCGGCAACTGCACTTAATGCCATTGCTTTCTTCATATTTCCTCCTAGAAATTCGGGGTGTACCCACCTGCGATTATGGCACTTGGCAAGGTGTTTTGTATACGGACTCTATTTTAACGCTGGTTTAATTATTTGCTAATCGGTCTCGAGTCAAGCTGATTTAGAGCTTTGTCCAACGCGGCGGTACTTTGGTCTCGAGAAAACTGACCACATCTTGGGTACTTGTGCCGGGCGTAAATAATCCGTCTACGCCAAGCTCCTCGAGTTTTGGCAAGTCTTGGTCTGGAATAATACCGCCGCCAAAAAGTAAAATATCGGTTGCTTGGCGTGTCTCGAGCATGACACGGATTTCTCTGAAATAGTGCATGTGAGCGCCACTTAAGACCGATAATCCAATTGCATCCACATCTTCTTGCACGGCAGCATTGACAATCATCTCTGAGGTTTGGCGCAAACCAGTGTAAATCACTTCCATCCCAGCGTCACGCAGCGCCCGAGCAATCACTTTTGCACCACGGTCATGCCCATCTAAGCCCGGTTTGGCGATTAAGACCCGAATTTTTCGTTCCATGTAGCCTAGTCTAGCAAATAATTGGATGGTTTCTTACAGGTGGTTTTAAGTTACTCTGCTAGACTTTGAAAATGAAAATCCCTTTGGTTATTGTTGGTGCGGCGATTGGGTTACTTGGTTTGGCACAAGCCCAAACAGCCTATGTGGATGTGCCGCCCTGTCATTGGGCAGTTGCAGCCATCAACATCGTTTCGGCAGGTGATAAAGTCACACCAGCCCAGAATGCCAGCAATGCCCAAAATGCAGTACGTCAGGTCTTTGAAGGGATGCAGTGCGGCAATCCTGCTTGGACTGGTAAATTTATTGCTGATGCGCCGAGTGGTTTAGCGGCATTGGTCTCGAGTAAAACCGTGCGGGGATTCCAGCTTAGTTTTGGCAAAACCACAGTTTCAGGCAATTCTGCCAGTGTGGTCATCAATCTGACTTTGAACTTGGCTTCAGGGGTGCAGAAGCGCACTGGAACACTTCTGCTCTCGAGCAATAACGCTTCGGCTTGGCGGGTTAGCTATGCTTCGCTGGCGGCATTGAATTTAACGGTTTTTCCAAAATGAATTTAGCTTTTGGTAAGCCGTGAAACAGTGGTGCGTAATAATTCCTTGAGAACATCTTCATGGACATCGCTTAGGCGCTTGATATACAGGCAAGATGCGGCGCTGGTGTATTTCCCAATTTGGGCGAGCAGGTCTGGGGTTGCTTGAATTGCGCCTGTTAAGTACAAAGCAATTTTGCCTTTTCGCGGCGCAAAAGCCAACACCATCCAATCCATGCTTTTTCCGTTTGGGTAGGTATACAAGCGTGAGCCGTAACCAACAATGCTTTTCCCCCAGATTTTGCCCTCGGCGTTGGTGGCTTCCTGCATTAAAGCACCAAGGTACAAACAGTCTTGGCGTATCTTCGGGTCGGGAATGGCATCAAGAAAATCCTGAACCGAAGCCTCTGTCATTTTAGTTTTCAGTTCTGCCATAATTTCCCCTCGAATAACGATATTAGCAGAACTCGAGTTGTAATACGTGAAACAATTCCCGAGCCAAAAAGCATGTACAATAGCCCAGATGATACGAATTCTACTTGCCGATGACCATGCCCTTTTTCGCCAAGGCTTAAAGAGTCTGCTCGAGACCGAAGACGACCTGCGCGTGATTGGCGAAGCCCAAACTGGACGTGAAGCGGTGCGCTATGCCGCCGACACCAAGCCAGATGTGATTCTGATGGACATTCAAATGCCCGAGTTGGACGGTGTAAAAGCCACCCAAAGCATTCTCGAGATTAACCCGAATGCCAATGTGATTATCCTGACGATGTATCGCCAAGACAGCTATGTCTTTGAAGCCGTCAAAGCCGGCGCAAGAGGTTACTTACTTAAAGACGTAGACTCGACTACCTTAATTGCCGCGATTCACCAAATTTATGAAGGTGGCACACTTTTAGACCCAGAAATGGCAAAAAATGTTCTCGAGGATTTCAGGGTTAAAAAAGAATCCTTGCCCGACGAGAACCGAGGCGACCTGACCGAACGCGAAGCCGCCATTCTGCGATTACTAGCCCAAGGCTCGAGCAACCAAGAGATTGCCCTTAAACTGAATATCTCTGAAAAAACCGTGCGAAACCGCTTATCCGAGATTTTTGCTAAGCTCCAACTCAATAACCGCACCCAAGCTGCTCTGTATGCCATCCGCGAGGGCTTGGCGAGCTTAGACGGCTAAGGGTAGACTGGATTTTATGAATGCTCGAGTTGGAATTGCTGTCCTAATTGTTGTCCTTGTGATTGCTGTGGCGTTGGTCTTGCGCCCTAGTGCGCCAGTGGCTGTTGACCCAATTATCAATAAGCCACCCGAATTGGTGATGGATGCAGCCACCAAACAAGCCATGCAGAACGCATCAAAAGCCAGCACCAAACAAGCCAATGCCGTCCAAGCCAGTGCTACTAAAATTGCTGCTGAAGTTAAACCCGCCCTTGAAGGCTACAGTTTCTTGACCGATAGTTCGGAACTGATTCTGTCCTACACCGTCAATTTTAATCCAAAGCAAAATGCCGCAAACACCGACAAATACACGGCATTACTGGCTAAGAATTGGAAAATTAAAGAACTCGAGGCGTACAAACCAAAAAAAGTGACCATCGAATTTTACGGTGGCAAAGACCGTATTAAAGCCACACGTTCGTATGACCCAAGTGGCAAACCGCTTTAAGCGCGTGCGAATAAATCAGGATGAGCTATATCATCTCGAGACAAAACAATTAGGGTTTACCGCGTGGCACACCTTGCGGTTCAAAAACCCCAGCATAAAGCAACTCGAGAAAATCGCGCTCGGATAGCTTATCGTCCAAGTAATCGGTTAAGTCCTTTGGTTCGCGCCTGTCTTCAATCAGGCGTTTCAAGACAAGGAATTGTGCCGAAGTGATTTTTTCGGCTTGACGCAAAGCAAGCACTTTGTCAACTCGAGCCTCGAGTACGTTTGGGGCAACTTCGCGCTCGAGAATTGCATTGACCGTAATGGTCTGACCAATTGCCAAACTAACCGTTTGGGTGAATGTCTTAAAACCATTTTGTGAAACGCTAATGGTATACGCACCTACGGGGAGGTTTTGGGTACTCGAGCCACTTTGGTTATTGATGGAAATACTCGAGCCAGTCGGAGCATTGATTTGCAGTGTGCCAACTTGTTTACGAACATCGAAAATAGGTTGGAGGTCTGGTGTACCCTAAATGCGAGCAGTGTCTATGCTGCCAGTAGCGACTCGAGTGCCATCTGGGGAGAATGCAACTGAGTAAACGGAGCCAAGATTTCCCTCGAGTTTGCGGATTTCACGCCCAGAATTGACATCCCAGAGCCGAGCAGTTTTATCCAAACTTCCTGTGGCAAGAGTACGCCCGTCAGGACTAAAGGCAATGCTGGTCAAAGCACCAGAATGACCAGTTAAGAGTTTGAGTTCATTGCCCGTTTCGACATCCCAGAGCCAAGCAGTCTTGTCCGAACTTGCTGTAGCAAGAGTACGTCCATCTGGACTAAATGCAACATTACTGATACCACTTGTGTGACCTGAGAAACGTTTGAGTTCACTACCGCTTAAAACATCCCAAATTCGAGCGGTTTTATCCCAACTTGCTGTGGCAAGAGTACGTCCATCTGGACTAAATACCACGCTGTTCACAGCATCTGAATGACCTAGAAAACGTGTTAATTCTGTGCCGTCTGAACCACTCGAGACATCCCAAACTCGCGCCGTACTATCATTACTTCCAGTTGCTAAGATGCGTCCATCTCGACTAAAAGCTACGCTGTTCACAGCATTTGAGTGACCCATAAATCGTCTAATTTCGTTACCACTGCTTACTTCACGCAAAATAACAATGCCATCTCTTCCGCCCGTGGCAAGTAACCGCCCATTTGGACTGAAAGCTACTGTAAGGACTTCACCATCATGCCCTTTTACGCTTTGCAGCAATTTCACCTTTGAAAAATCCGTGCTTCCTTGCCCAAGCACCATGCCTAAGCACAGCAGCACCAGTAGGAACCAGACTTTTTTCATGATTCACCGTCCTTTAAGTCGGCTACCTCTAAACCAGTAATCGAACTGACTTGTTCTCTGCTCATACCCTGCTCGAGCAAGGTTTTGGCAATGGCTTGTTTGGCTTGGCGTTCGCCTTCAGTTTTACCTCTGGCTTCACCTTCGGCAATTCCTGCTTCGCGTCCCTCTACAATTCCTGCTTCGCGTCCTTCCACAAGTCCAGCCTCGCGCCCAGCTTCGTGACCAGCTTCGCGTCCTTCTGCCAATGCCGTTTCAATCGCGTATTTCTGGGTCGCATAATTATCGCGCATGATTTTTAGACTTTGTTCATAACCAAATAACTCGCTCGAACCAAGATTCGCCATCTTTGCGGTTTCAAAGGCTTGTATGAACACCACATCCTTAAAAATCTCGGGGATGCTCTCGAGATATTCAAGGTTTTTAATGAAGTACAACCATTTATCTAAGCGCGTCTCGAGTTCGGCTTCGGTTTTCTTAAAGTTTGGTATCTCGAGGTAAATCAGGGTTAATTTGTCGTAAAAAACATGATTATTTTGGTTTTTGAGTTTGACTTCTTGGATCACTTCA
This sequence comes from Deinococcales bacterium, assembly GCA_031414595.1. Classification (GTDB taxonomy): domain Bacteria; phylum Deinococcota; class Deinococci; order Deinococcales; family JAAFIG01; genus JAAFIG01. The sequence goes on along the minus strand of JANNVX010000088.1, from coordinate 204,763 downwards.
CTTCTTTTTGGTTCTGGTTCATAGTCATCAAAGGTAAAGTCCAAAATACCAATGCAGTAAACCGCATTTAGCCGATAATCCCAATTGCCTTTTTCGGCTTGCTCACGAATTGGAAAGGTGCTGTAGTAAATAGTTCTGTCCTTAAAATAGGCTTGGCGTAAGCGTTGTAACTCAACAATGAATCGTTCACCAGAATCAGATTCGCAGTACAAATCGTAGACAGCGCGGCGTTGGGCTTCGGTTTCGGGCAGTTGCTCGAGGGTCTTAAAACTCAAATCCTTTATTTGGTGTTTTTTTGGCAACAAGGCATTGAGAAAATCAAGCAGCATTGGCTTGCTGGCTTCTTGTCCAAAGATTTTTTTGAACCCAAAATCGGTAAAAGGATTAATGAACTGCGTTTGCATATCGTCATTCTAGCGCATTTCCCGAGAGAGATTTTTTACCATTTGACGCTTAACTACCCAGCTTTCCAGTCGCCACTTTTCCCACCAGTTTTCTCGAGCAGCCTAATCTGCCTGATTTCTATGCCTTTGGTAGCGGCTTTGAGCATGTCGTAGACCGTTAAAGCCGCTACACTAACCGCCGTCAATGCCTCCATTTCTACCCCTGTTTGTGCCGATGTGCGAGCCGTTGCCAGAATTTTTACGAATTCACCATCTCGAGACAAGGCAACTTCGACACTCGATAAACCAAGCGGATGACAAAGCGGAATTAAATTGGCGGTCTGCTTTGCGCCCATAATCCCAGCCAGTTGCGCTACAACCAGCACATCACCTTTGCCTACACCACCAGCCTCGAATGCTTCCCGTGCAGTTTGTGGCAGCCAAACAAGGGCTTCGGCAGTGGCTGAGCGCAGGGTGGTGGCTTTGCTCGAGACATCCACCATGACGGGCATACCATCCTTAAAATGGGTAAGAGGATTCATTTTGCTCGACATGCTACTCTCCTATTAACACATTTGCCGTAATTTAAAGTAAAAATACAAATTGACATCCAAACCATCAATTCACACAAGCCACGCCTCGAGTCTAAAAATTGCTCGAGGCGTGATTCGATTAACGCTGTGCAGTATGGCGGAGAGAGAGAGATTCGAACTCTCGGAACAGTTTCCCGTTCACACACTTTCCAGGCGTGCTCCTTAAACCACTCGGACACCTCTCCAAAGCCCGAGAAGTGTACCAGTGTAAGGCAGACTGGTCAATGGGTTATTTAGACCACTGGAGCAACGGCTGGCTTTGTGCCGGGTGCATCTTTGGCTTCACTCGAGTGTCCAGGTTCAAACTTAAGGCTTGGATTGGCAACCACAGCCGCATGGTTGGCGGCAATGGCAGCTTCGCCGTAACCCGTCGCAATCAGTTTGAGTTTGCCTTGATAGGCGCATATATCGCCGCAAGAATAGACACCAGCAATGTTGGTTTCCATAACTTGGGATACTTTAATGCGGTTGCCCTCGAGTTCTAAGCCCCATTCAGCGATGGGTCCAAGTTTACTCAAATACCCGACCATACTCAGCACTTCGTCTATCTCGAGAATCGTTTCGGCTTGGGTGGCGTTGTTAAACACCACGGCTCGCTCGAGTTTTTCGTTGCCCTCGAGACGGCGCAGTTCAAAAGGGGTCATGATATTGATTTCTCCAGCATCATGTGCCGCAATCATTTGGTTGGTGGTGGCAGCATGGGCGCGAAAAGAATCACGGCGGTGAATTAAAGTCACTTTTGCGCCGACATCTTTAAGCATTAACACCCAGTCTACGGCGCTGTCCCCTCCGCCCATCACCAGGACTCGTTTGCCTCGGTACATCTCGAGGTTTTTGACGGCGTACTGCACGCCTTTACCTTCAAATTCGGCAATACCGGGCGCAACAACTTTGCGTGGTTCAAATGCGCCAACACCCCCAGCGATAATCACCGCCGCCGCTTGGTAGGTGTTACCTTTATCGGTAACCAGCGAAAAACTACCGTCGGATAGCTTCTCGAGTTTTTCGGCGCGTTCGCTTAAGTTATAAATCGGGTAAAATGGCGCGAGTTGTTCAACTTGGTTTTTGACCAGTTCCTTGGCGCGAATTTTTGGGAATCCAGCCACGTCATAAATGTATTTTTCTGGATAAAGGGCGGTTAATTGCCCGCCGGCTTCGGGTAGAGGGTCTACAATTCGCATTGATAAATCGCGCATTCCAACATAAAAAGCGGCGAACAATCCTACGGGTCCTGCGCCAACGATTAAAACATCAGTCTTTGCCATGAAGAACAGGGTAGCATCTCGAGGCGGTACAGATGCGTTACAAAATGGGGGACGAAGTGGGATTCGAGTCTGGAAAAGTGCTATTCTCGAAGCTGTGATTCGGTTTGTGATTATTTGTATTGGGCTACTGCTTGGCTCGAGTTTGGCGCAGTCGTTGGAGGTCAGCCCGTGGTTGCCATCGCCAGATGGACGCACCACCTTAAGCGGACAAGGGTTTGAAGCCACGTCTACGGTGGCACTGAGTTTTACTGAGCCTCGTCCAATGCTGCCCGATGGTAAGGCAGTGCCAGCCACGGTTCAGGCTAACGCGCAGGGTGGTTTTCGGCTCGAGTTAAAAGTCGGTGGTTCTCGGTTGTCGGTTTCAGCAAAAAGCGGAAAGTTGTCGGCTTCGTTGGTTCGGACTCCACCACAATTAGAATTTGTAGCTGATGGCAGTTCGATTGTGGCAAAAGAGGCAGGTAATGGCAAAATCACCCAGCGTTTTTATTTATCTGGGCAGGTCAAAACTTTAGAGCCTACCGTGTCTGGCTACCGAGCAGCCGTACAAACCGCACCAGGGGTTGAGGAAATTTTTCTGCTCGAAAATGGCAAAATTCTTGAACGAGTGGTGTTTGCCTCAAGTCCAGCCCTCCTCGAGACCCTTAATCGTGGCTGGCGCGAAAAAGTAATTGGTGACCCAGTGGCTTTTTGGCGTGAACGGGTGGCGCTCGATGCTACAAATCCGCTTCTGAAAGTACAACTGGGGATGGCTTTACAAAAAGCCAATCAAGCTGAGGCTGCCAAGGCTGCTTTTTCGCAAGCACTCGAAATCAGCGTGCCGTTTTATGTTTTTTTGCGATTAGCCCAAGAGTTTGAAAAAGCCAATCAACCGGAATTGGCAGATTTGGCATTGACTCAAGCCAGAGTTCAGTACGCCGAAAGTGGTTATGACCCGGGCTTTGCGGTTTCCAAGGCGGTTTTGGTGGCTTGGGGTAATCCGCTTGAAACAGCTAAAAGATTGTTTGAGAACAATAATCCAAAACGTGCTGAGGCTTGGTTAGCCTATTTGCGCGACACCACGCCTCATTTTCCGGGGGCGGGTACAGTGTTTCTCGAGTATGCGGCGTGGTTAGATGCCCAGACCCGAGCAGGTGAAGCTCGGCAAGTTCGTGAATTGATCACCGATTTAGATAAGGGTAGCGTCTTTCGATTTGGAGATGCTGGTTTGGTGCGTTTATCAGCGTTTGCTTTGGCGGGGACAGTGGTGGCGCTGGTTTCGTTTTTGTTGTTGCAGTTTGTCTTGCTGCTTAAATACTGGTCGCAACAAACCAAGGACTTAGCGCCGTTTGGTGGGCGTTTTGCGGCAATTGGACGTGCGCCTTTTGCACGGTTACGCCACAGTATGCCAGCTTATTTTACCTTTACCGAAAAACTGGTTTTGCTGGTCTTATTACTGGCAAGCGTGGTGGGCATTGGCGTTTGGCAATACAGTACCCAAACCGATAAATGGCTTCGTGGGTCATTTTTAACCCAAGGCAGCGCTGGTGGAACAAGTTATTTTCAAGCCTTAAATAGTGTGCCACAACCCACCTCTGATTATTTGCGTGGTTTAGGTTTACAACTTGGCAATGATAATGACGGGGCTATTCTAGCCTACCGTGCCAGTGGAGATATCGCAGGGGCAGCCAATAACCTTGGGGTGATTTTGGCTGCTCGCGGCGATAAGGCTGGTTCTGAACGCGAATTTCAACGGGCGGCTGGACTCGGCTCGAGGGTCGCCAATCAAAACCTTGGCTCGAGCATTGTTGGTTATCGAGCCGCTTTTCATACTGCTTACCGCAAAGGCACTGCCATGCTAGAAGTGCCAAGTACCGAAGAATTGGTGGTGCTGCGTTTTGGTACTTTAGAACAAGAATTTAGGCGGATGGTCCAAGACCCTTGGAATTACTGGTTAGCCCTCAATTTTGGTTTGCCTTTTTGGGCGCATCAGGCTTTAGGGGCATTGGTTCTCATCACTGTTTTATTGAGTGTCTTGTGGTTGCTTGTGCCAAGGGTAGCTTCGGCACGAAATGCGCCACGTTCAGTGCTTTATCATTTGGGAGCAATTCTCATACCGGGGTCTGGTTTAGCCGATGAGGTCTGGGGAATTTTGTTACTACCACCAAGCGTGGCACTGGTGGCTTTGATTGTCATCCAGTGGTATCAGTTGCCGTTTGCAGAAAGCATCTTACAAGGCTCGAGTATTTTGGGCTTGTCAAATTTGCCACCTTTACTTGATCTAAAAAGCAATTGGCAGTATTTACTGATTGCCTTAGCCGCAATTTATGCTGTAAATTTACTGGCTTGGATTCTCGAGACTTTGGCTTTGCGAACCCGTAAAGTCCCTTAAGTTATGTTTGCACGCGCTGACCCGACAATTCACGTTATGATACAAGCATGAGTTCGCCAAGCAATTTATTTCTTGTTGTCGCTATCTGGCTGGCAACCATTGTCGCCTTTGGTTTTGATTCACGCGAAGCGCGAGTTTACATTCTTGGGATAACTGATTTTATCGGAGTTTATTTTTTATTGTCTGCCGCCAATCAATTAACCCCAGCCATTCGTGGCTCATTGCGTGGTCTGGCTTTGGGTTTGGTTTTTCTTGGTATTGGAGAAGTCATTCCGCTTTTGACTGTTTCCCAAGCCATCGACACTGATACTTTTTTTTCTTTACTGGGTGTGTTTTTTTTAATTTTCAGTGGGATTCAAACCCCTTTTTTACTCGAGCGTCACGGGTTTTTTAAGGCTGGATTGGGCTTTAATATCTTATTTTCGAGTGTTTTTATTACCGTGGCTGTTTCTGGGCTAATGACGGCTTTACTACAACCGAGCTTGGTCAGGATTGTTTATCAGAGTGTGGCTATTTTTCTGACTGTTTTGTTTTTACGGCTGACCTTTTCAAGTAAAAGCCGTGATTTTAATTGGCAAGTGATGCAAAGTATTACCCGAGGTATTGCAGTGGTCAGTTTGGCGCAACTCATGGTCACCACAGTAGCGGCTTTTAATAACGAGTTAGCGGGTCATTTTCGCCACAATTTTTGGATGTTGGGAATTTCTTTTTTGGCTTTTTATCCGCGTCAAACCGAAATTCTGACTTCTCGAGACAAATTACCAGCTTTTATTCGTTGGATACGTGACTCGAGTATTTTTAATTCAATTTTCTTAATGCTCTGTTTGAGTATCCCGCCGTTTTTAGTGGCTGTTTACATCAATTTAAGCCAGAAAATCGAGGCAGCCTTGGTTGTTAAAGAAGCAAGCGGTTTACTCACCTCTATTATTACTTCGATGAGTTTAATTGTGCCACTGTTGGTTATTTCGATTTTTGTGATTACCAACAGCATTGGTTTTCGGGCAAGGAAAATGGCAGAAATGGCTCAGGAATTGGCTAGAGGCAACTTAGAGCAGAATTTTGTGGATGATGCTAGAGATGAAATTGGTCAGGTTTCGATAGCTTTACAAAAAATGACTTTGTACCAACGCAAGATGGCGGAGACCGCCGAAAAAATTGCCAGTGGCGACATCGGTCATCGAATCAGTCCAGAATCGGCTGATGACCAATTTGGCAATGCCTTTGCTTCGATGACCACGCGTTTAGCCGAACTGATTGAGAACTTGCAGGGCAGTGCAGCCCAAGTTTCTTCGGCTGCCCAAGAAATTCTAGCTGCCACTGGACAACAAGCCTCGAGCGCCACGGGGCAAAACGCCAGTGTCGCCCAGACCACCAGTACGGTCAGGCAAGTTCATGCCAGTGCTGACCAGATTGCCGAGAATGCCAGCAGTGTCAACAGCAGTGCCAAAGCCGCCAGCCAAGTTGCCTCTGTGGGTGTGCAAGCCGCTCGGATTGCCACGGTCAGCATGAATGACATCCGAGAGCGGGTCGGACAGATTGCCCAGAACATCCTCGAACTATCCGAACAAACCCAAGCCATCGGTGAAATTATTCAAACTGTTTCTAAACTCGCTGACCAAACCAATATGCTTGCCTTAAATGCCGCCATCGAGGCAGCTAGAGCCGGCGAAAATGGCAAAGGTTTTGCGGTGGTTGCCCAAGAAATTAGAATTTTAGCCGAGCAGAGTAAAACTGCCACCACTCAAATCTCGAGTATTCTAGGCGAGATTCAAAGCAGCACCAACACCGCCGTGATGACCACTGAGCAGGGGCTAAAAAGTGCCGAAACGGGGACGCACAGCATTGAATCGGTCTCGAGTACCATTCATGACCTCGAGTACGCAATTCAAGAAGCCGCCACCAATGCTCAACTGATTTTTGCCAGTGTTCAACAACACGCCATTGGTATGGAGCAAATTGGCAGTGCCATGCAGCAAATTCAGCAAAGCGCAACCCAGAACCTAGCCAGTACCAACGACACCCGCAACGCCAGTCAGCACCTTGCAGATGTGGCAGAGCGATTGAAAGGACTGGCAAATCAGTATAAAACCTGATTTTTGAGTCTACTCGAGCCATGAATTGGTTTCAATGATGGGAGCGGATTAGTAAGTTTGCATAACTCGAGCTGCTGCGATGCGAACCTCGAGCCATTCGTGTTCTAGGAGCGCTTGAACGGCAAGTTTGCCAGTTTCACCAAATGAACTCAGGCGGTCGGCGGCAGCACTGCGAATACGCCAATCTGTATCGTGTAGTAACTCGAGCAGCGTGGTCTGGTCGGTATTTCCGAGTTGACGAATGGCGGCTATTCGCACCGTTCTGGCATTGGCTTGCAAAGCTCGAGTGCGGTTGTTACCTGGCGCACCCGCCCGAATCGCGGCGGCTTGTATTTCAGGGACAGGGCTATGGTTTGCCAGTTGCTCGAGTTGTTGGGTGTACTGATTTGTGATGGAAGGTGCGCTGGCGGCATGAATGGTTTCTAATTGCAAGTTTTGGTCTTGCAGGGCAAGGTCGGTTAAGCGTGAGAGTTTCTCGGATTCGACGCGTCGTGCAAGGTCAAGCAACCAAGCTCGAGTCTCGCGGTTGAGTTTTTGCCACGCGCCACTAAGCACTTCAATGCTTTGGGTAGAGTTTGTTTCGAGCATTTCTCGAGCGCGGTCAGCAAATACCCCTCGCAATTCGCTTAACCAAAGCTCGGTATTTTGTTCGAGTCTTGGGACAGTTCCTTTGAAATGCTCGGCAGCCAACGCCAAGCGCAGGTGCAGGGCTGGCGAATCTTGGCTCAAAGATTGCCAGACGTTTGCCACGCTTTGGACACGCTCTGAATCACTGCACATTAAACTGCGTTCGAGGTGTTGGCGCACCGCAGGTTCTGCTTCTTGCACCAACCTCGAGACGACACACAACCGTTCATTGGTATCCGAGGACAAAAACCAGATTTGCTCGAGTGCAGTCGTGACCCGTGGATCGCTAGGCATGGCAGTCAAGGCTGAAAGCAAGTACATTCGCATCTCTGGACTGAAGACCTGTTCGAGTTCGGAACGAAGCACGGCGATTAAATCACGTTTTCCATCTGACCCTAATGCCAGTGCCGATTCGGGTTCATTGGCGATTGCCTCGAGGACACTCAGACGGGTCAGCAAATCATTGGACTCAATCGCGGCAAATAAATCAGCCGCAGTCTCGAGTCGCAATTCGTTATCGTTTACCTCAGCACCTAAGGCTTGAGCGCTGGCAAATTGAGCTTCGAGTGATGCTTCGAGTTGCCGTTGAAGGTCGGGATTCATTGGGTTGCGCCTCCAAACACGACTTTTCGCCTAATTTGCGTGGTGGCGGGACCACAACCACAACTGCCGCTCTGGGCTTCAAAAGATTTATTAACCGTACCGATGGTGTTCTCGAGCGCGTTAAACGCATCTGTATCGGTTCCCAATGGCACACCTGCCAGCGCGGAAATAAAATCCACAATGCTCCATGTCCATTTTTGACCGAAGTAACCGAATCTCGAGTGTGAAATTGCCAGTTCGATACCGACCCGAACCTCAACGCGGCTGGTCTGTTTGATGTTGAGGGTCAATTTGGTGTCGGGATTGTCGGCTTTGTCGCCGCCAGCGTTACGGTCACCAATGGTGCGGTTGGCATCGAAGCGCAAGTTGTTATAGGACTGCTTGCCAATGACAATTTCGCTGGGGGCAATCGTAATTGGAAAACCAACTTGTACCACTGGTCCAGCAATGATCGTACCGCCAAAACGTTGCAACAGCGCATTAGCGGCTTTGGTAAAGGGAATCAGGTCAATCACATTCAATGTGCCTTCAATGCCGGGTGTCATTTGAATGTTACCCTTGGATTTCCATTCGCCATTCCTCGTTTGGAACATGTCAAAATCCAAAGTGCCTTGGCTCGAGGTGCGCGGTTTATCCGAGCCTTTCGCCCCAGAACCGCCGGCGGTGGCTCGAGAAATCAGAAAATCGAGAAAGGTCTTCAGGATGTTAATGCGAAATTCACCATTGCCCTGAAGCCTTGGGAAGATTCGCGGTGGGAAAATATCGTAATTCCAAGTCACGGCAAATTCCAGACCAACTTGAATGCCGCCAGCGAAACCGTCCTGAGTTCCATCGCCGTATTTGCCTGCCCAGTTCAGTTGTACAGCCGGTTGGTCTGGGTTATCAAAGTTGCCGCCGACTTCGGTGTTCATCGCCCAAGCGGGTCCGCAAATCCCAAAAAAGTAGCTCCAGCGCACATCCACAATCACGTTAATAAACCAGCTTGTGTAGTTGATATTCAGCAGTTGGCGTTGCACATTCGAGCCTTGCACACTGGCACGCAATGTTCCCAGTGCTGGAATGATCGCAAAGCCCTGACAGATGTCCAAAGACGGCGAAGTCTCGAGGGTGGTGATGGCAAGGTCGGGCATGAATGAACTCCTTTTGATTCAAAAATTGCTTAAACGGGCAAGCCGAGTACCATTGCTTAAATGGGCAAGCCGAGTACCAAGGATTGGCTGTCGTCTTTGTGAATCACCACAAACGCCAGTCGCCCCTCGTCGTCGCTGTGCATGGCAGAATAACCAACACCAATAAAATCGCTGACTGGACTTGGGTGGTTGACCAATAGATCACCCGTTTTGAGGATGGTGCGTGATTGTGCGCCGTTAGTGACGAGCAATTCAATGCCTGTGTCGGTGCCAACCATAAAGTAAGTCAAACCATCACTTGCCATTTGCGGGGTGGCGATGGCGTTGATGGTTTTGCCTGTCGGCGAACGATCACCTGATTGCATCACCACGCGGTTATTGACCACCAGCGCGTGAGTGCTACCCGTATTGATGACATGGGCGAAGCTCGAGTTTGGTCCACTGCGCGGCGCAAAGTAGGTCAAGCCCGAGGCTCGAGTGCTATTTGTACGCAAACCACTCGAGATTGAACTGGCTTCAACCCGCAAGTTGCTGGGTGAACCTGTTTTTCGAGTAGCAGGCGCAAGGCTATTGAGGTTTCCACGCAAAACAGCCGTTTGCTCTGCGCCTTGGGCAAATTGTTGGGCGAATTCTGAAGCTGGAGTGAGCATGGCTTGAAGCACAAATTGTCCGGAGTCGTGCAGGCTGATGAGACCAAATTGTGAGATGGTCGGTGCGCTGGTGCTGGCTGCCAAGGTTGTGCCACTGGTCACGACCAAACTTGCTTGTTTGCCGTCCAGACCGCGCAACCAGAACACACCTTGGCGCACGTCTTTGGTGATTTGTCCAGTGTTATGATAGTAGTTGGCGACAAAAATCAGGTCGCCTTCGTGAATGTTGAGGTCTCCAAACATACCCGCAAATTCGTGACCTTCAGTGTTGAAGACATGCTCAAATAATACTCTGGTCAAGCCCTGACCTTGATCCCGATACAGGGCTTGCATTTTCATCGGGGCAGTGCCGCCATCAAAATTGCCTTGATCGTCTGATGTCTTAAAGGTCATTTCAGTCTCGACCTTGACCACCAGCGCCAGTTGTCCTTGACGGTTGATGTCATGTGTTCCTAGTTCAACCACCCGCCGCCCATCGAGTACATCACCGACCTGAACCAACCTTTCTTCGCTCGAGACTCGAGGTGTGGCTTGACTGAAATCCAATTGTAAGGCGTACAATCCAATTTGGTCTTGGTTGTCAATCGCACCGTAAACCACCCGACCATTTGCGTCTATTGCGGCATCGAGGCGCAAAGTTAGACCTTTGCGACCACCGGGCAGAATATCGGTGTTGTGCTTGATTGCATAGAACCGGTACCCGTTCGGTAGGATGCCGTCCGTGCCTGGGGGTAACGGCGCAGTGTTGGTCGTGCCACAGGCACTTAAGAGCGCTCCAGAAAAGCCTAGTCCCGTGGCTTTGAGAAAATTGCGGCGATCAATGTTCATAAATTCCTCCAAAGCTCCAAGGTTAATTGCTGCCCCAACGTGTGCCTTCAGGCACAGTGCTGACGGTGCTGAATTTGGTGTCACGGTCACCAGTTGGTTCTTCTTCGACATGCTCAAGCACCAAATTCCAACCCGCTTGCAAATTAAGGTCGTATTTGAATGTGTTGTTGACCAGACCCGCACATGCTTGTGTGCCACTGACTGTGGTTGCCGTTTCCAAGTACCACCAAGAAATTTTCTCGAGTGAGCCATCCGAGTCTTCATTGGTAATTTCGACTGGGCTTTTGAAGGTTGAGAGTTTCCAAATCTCGAGGCTGAGGACACCGTACTTGCTTGGCGACGCGAAGCTTAAAGCTCCAGTGCAGTCGGCTCGAGCAGGGCTGAGCGACTTGAGGGCGCTCAAAGTAACCGTAGCAGGCAAGGTCGCGGTGGCTTCGCCGTTAGTTCCAAGTAGGGTGGTCAAGATCGTTTGACCGCCCACCTTCAAGAGCAAACTGTTATTCGCAAAACCAGCCCCAACTGAACCGCTCAGGCTGTTTGTGGTGCTGCCCGTATCTGGTAGACCAGGTTCTTTGTCGGCTTCAAAGTACCATTGTGAACCAGTTGGTAACGTACCACTTTTGTGTAGGAAAACTTCGTTGCCATTCTTGATGACGACCTGTTCGATCAAAAGATTCCAGCCTGATGCAAAGTTAATGTTGTACTCGTGCAGTTCGCCCGCCCCATCACCACTTGGGCAGTTTTCCTGTCCAGTTACTTGAACAGCACTTGAGGCATACACCCAGTTGACTGTGAAACCACGTCCACCAACAGCAATTATGCCCAAGGGTGCGCCGTCACGGTTTGGCTCGAGCGATGCCTTTATACCCGTTGGATTGATTGGGGTGGAAGTTACACCAGCACCACAACCTTGGGTCAACTCGAGGGCTTCAAAGGAGGTACTCTCGATGGTAGCTGGCAAGGTCAAGTCAAACTCGCCCGTTGCACTTAAGGGTGCTAAAGCCAAGTTTTTTCCTGAGTCGGACTCAAGTTTTAAGTTTGCCACCAGCGTATCTGTCCAGCCACCCAGTTTACCGCGCATTCGCGTGGCACTGCTGCCAGCATCCAGCCCACCAGACGGACCTGGCGCAACGCCAACCCCATCGTCTTCAATACGGATAAACCATTTTTCACCACTCGAGATACCGCTCAGGTTTTTCCAAGTGGTGGTTTGCAGTAGGCTGTTCTCGAGTCGCTGCACCAAATTCCAACCAGTCTGCAAATTGAGATTGTACTTTGTGAAAAACGCCTCATCACCACTACCACATTTTTCTTGACCACTGATGCTCAGAGCGCTCGAGGCGTACCACCAACCGATTGTGGTCGAGTACGACACCAGAAAAGTCTTACCAATGGCGGTATTACCCCGATAAACCGAAACTGCCAGTTGACCCAACAAAGCATTTGGATTACTCAAAGTAAAATTGCCTTGGCAGCCTTCCTCTTTTAGACCAGAAGCTGCGCCTAGCAAGGCTAGGTTCAAAGTAGGAGGCAAGTTGATTTCAAAGCTGCCATCGGCTCCAGATGCGGCTGATGGCGCAGCAGTCAAGTCATTGGAGTTGCCCGTTCCGGGTTTTTCGAGCTTCACGACTAAGCCGTAACCTGCTTCGCCGAGCGTCCCCTTTAACCGCGTGACGGTGCTACCCGTGTCGCTACCTTTGGCAGCCACAAAGTCATTCGAGGTTTTTACGCCCCAAGTGACGGACGTACTCATCGGCGCATTGATAAAGCTTGTCTCGTCGGTGTTGCTTAAGACCAGATTCCAGCCTTGAATCAGCTTGAGGTTGTATTGCGTGTTGTTACCAATTCGAGCCTGTGTTTGAGTTTCTAGTGCCGCAGGACAAGTCAGCGTTCCACTTAGCGTAATTGGCTCTTCGGCGTACACCCAACGGGCAATTTTGTCACCACTTTTTGCCACCAACTCACCCGCCGACTGCCCTGCAACCTCGAGCGACGAACCCAGCCAGACCACCTCGGCATTAAGAGGTTGTACACTTACGCCAGTGCAGCCAGTGGGCGCTTCAAAGGCTGCTCCAAAGGCATCGGCATCTGGTAAATCTGGCAAGTTGAGGTTGAACGAAGCGCCACTGATACTGGCTTCGCTCAACCTAAAAGTCGGGTCACTCGAGAGTGAAAGCGCCACGGCTTTGCTACCGGCAGGAATCACAAATCCCTGCACATCACCGCCAATGTTCACTTTTGTTCCTGGGTTTCCCCCGCCACCGCAAGCCACCAACAGCAGCAACAGCCACGGGGTCAAACGTTTGGGTTGTTCCATCATGCGTACCTCCAGGTGTTTCATGTTCTGGTCAGCCTTAAAAAGAGACTCGAGCGGAATGCTTGGGTGCTGTGGTTTCTTGAGTAATCCTCACCTCCGTCGTACAAGCACATAACATTGATTCCAAACTTTCGATCCGAGCTACACGGGTCAGTGCTGTAGAATGGTGTTCTCGAAGTGAGATCAACTTACCAAACCTAGCGTCGCATGAGCGTCGCATGGGTTTTTGGAGGGCTTTTTAGGTTTTGTGCTTTGGAAATTGCTATTTGAACCTTAGCAACGACCAGATAAGTTTGTTATCCTGTCATTCGATGTTACCTGATGCCCTCGAGATGATTCCGTTTTCTAAACCCGTACATGCCACGGTGTCCCCGCCCGGCTCGAAAAGTTATACCAATCGGGTACTGCCAATTGCGGCTTTGGCAAACGGCGAGAGTCAGATTGCTGGGGCGCTTTTTAGTGATGACACCTTGTACATGGCGCAAGCCCTGCGACAATTGGGCGTACAGGTTCTCGAGGACGAAGCCAATCAGGGTTTTACGGTGCATGGTACGGGTGGAATCTTGCAAGCCTCGAGCCAGCCGCTTTTTATTGGGAATTCTGGGACAAGCGCTCGGTTTTTAGCCCCACTTGTGACTTTAGGACAAAGCAAATACGTGATTGATGGTGTCGAAGCCATGCGTCAACGTCCACTCCAGCCATTAATAGATGCGCTAAATCAAATCGGTGGTGATGTCTCGAGTATTCAAAGCACAGGTTGCCCGCCAATTCGAGTTATGGCAAATGGAATTCGTGGTGGTTCAGTACGAATCCGTGGTGATTTATCCAGCCAATACCTGAGTGGTTTACTGATGAGCGCCCCATATTTTGAACAAGGCTTGGAACTGATTGTCGAAGGCGAATTGGTTTCTAAGCCGTACTTAGCCGTCACTGCCCAAGCTATGCAAGCCTTTGGGGTCGAACTCGAGACTTATAACTTTGAGCGTTTTGTGGTTAAGCCCAGTCGCTATCAGCCAGCCGCTTATTTGGTCGAGCCAGATGCCAGTGCCGCCAGTTACTTGTTTGCCGCCGCCGCCATTACGGGTGGGCGAGTAACCGTTCCCAGACTCGGTTCAAGCAGCTTGCAAGGCGATTTAGCCTTTGTGCGAATACTCGAGCAGATGGGTTGCACAGTTCAGATGACCGAAACCGAAACCACAGTGATTGGTACACCGCACTTACGCGGACTCGAGACAATAGACATGAGCCAAATTTCAGATACAGCCCAAACTTTAGCGGCAGTAGCAGTCTTTGCCGACAGTCCAACACGAGTGACTGGAATTGGATTTATCCGTAAAAAAGAAACCGACCGGGTGGCAGCCGTGGTGACTGAACTCAAGCGCCTTGGCATACAGGCACTCGAGGAAGAAGATGGATTTGTGATTTATCCAGGTAAGGTCTCCCCTGCTCGAGTGCAAACCTATGATGACCACCGCATGGCAATGAGCTTTGCTTTGATTGGCTTAAAACAAGTTGGGGTCACAATTCTTGACCCAAAATGTACCAGTAAAACCTTTCCTAACTATTGGGATGTGCTGGAAGAAATGCGAATCTAAGCCTTTAGGCTTTTACGTGGGTCAATGAACCGACGGCGGGTAATGGCTATTCGTTTGACCAAGCGCTGGGCGGCTTCCTCGAGTACATCTTGCGGCAGGTTGGTTAGGCTGTCAATTTCTAAGCGTACCCATTCTTGGTATTCACAGTTCTCTTCTTCGTAAAGCAGCACAAAATGTTCCCTTGTCTCGAGGTAAAATACACCCAATAATCCATCTGGTATCTGGTGTTTTTTGAGGATTGCCCAAGCTGCGTTTAAGGCGGCTTCATCTTCAAGTTGGCTCATGGTCATGCCTTTAGAGTTTCTTTTGGAAAATACGGTAGCGCTTATATGGTATCGCACCAAGGGCTTTCATACCGTTGTTGATGCCGTCGTTGCTCTCTAAAGTCCAGCCAAATTCGCCACTCGAGTATTTCTTTTGTCCGCGCCAGAATGACTCGGCATACAGCAGCGCATCTAAACCTTTACCGTGGTATTCATCTAAAATGCCAAGGGCAACAAGGCGCATTCGAGTGTACTTAAAAAACTGCAACTTAAAAATACCAAATGGCAGGAGTTTACCGCCAGTTCCGGGCAGGGCTTGGTTTAAGTCTGGCAAGACCAAACTAAAGGCGACGGGATTGCCGTCTATTTCTGCCATAAAACTAATTTGTTGGTCGGCAACTTGCCCGAGTTGCTTTTTTAAGTGGTCTATTTCGCTTTCCGTCCACGGCACAAAGCCAAGGTTACGACTCCAAGCGCTGTTGTAGATTTTTCGGATATGAACCACTTCTTCGTTCATTTTCTTAAAATTAAGTGGACGCAGAGTCACCCTCAAATTCTTCTTGACCCGTTCAGCAATTCGCCCAACCCGTTCTGGCAGCCCTTGTTCGACAGTCATTTTCCAAGCAAAGGTATCCTCGTACTTACTGTACCCAGCCGCTTCTGACCAAGCAATGTACTCAAGCGGGTTGTAATTCATCATGACGGCGGGCGGGTCATCAAAATTGTCCACCAGAAAGCCGTGCATGTCGTTTTGGGCAATTTTACTCGGACCTTTGATATTATTCGCCCCTCGAGACCGCGCCCAGTTTTCGACTTGCTCGAGCAATGCCTTAAAAACACTAGCATTATCGGCTTCTAGGCTCGAGAACAACACTGTGTTTTCGTTGCGGTACTGATTAAAGCTCTTATCGAGAATCGCAGCGATACGTCCAACCACTTTACCGTTGTCTAATGCAATGAAAAGCTCAACCTCGGCATGGTCATAGAAGGGATTTTTCTTAGGGTCGGTGTCGTCCCATTCTTGGATCAGCATTGGCGGAACCCATGTTGGATGATGACGGTACTTTTGGTACGGATAGTCTATCCATTGTTTGCGTTCGGCTCGAGTTGAGACGCTGATAATCTGGGTCATGCCCTACAATCTAGCCTTTTTAGGTACTTCGGCGCAATTTTGCCACACAAGACAGCCATCTATGAGTAAAATGGCGTATGTTCCTATACGCATCTCGGCGGATCATTGCCATGGTCCCAATTTTACTGGCAGTCTCGATGGCAATTTTTGGCTTGATTCAATTGCAACCGGGCGATTTTATTGATGAACTCAGACTAGCCAACCCAAAAATAACCCAAGCCGATATTCTCAGGTTGCGCCGCGAATACGGCTTAGACCAACCTTGGTATGTGCAGTATGGCAAGTGGTTAAATCGAGCGGTGCGGCTTGATTTTGGCTTATCAAGGGAAAACGGCTATGAACCAGCCGCCAATTTTGTTTTTGAACAGCGCTTAGGCAATACCATCACCCTTTCGGCAACCGCCTTTTTTATTGCCCTTTTTATTGGTATTCCAATTGGAATTTATGCGGCGGTACGGCAGTACAGCTTACTCGATTATGTGACCACCTTTTTATCATTTGTCGGTTTTAGTGTGCCAGTCTTTTGGCTTGGAATCATGATGCTGATTTTATTTGGTGTGACTTTTAAGATTTTTCCCACAGGCGGTATGCAAACCGAAGGCGTGACTCAGTACATCGAAAGTACCAAGCAATTTGATGTCACGGGTCAAGTGCAAAGGGTAGAAACTCGAGAAGGCACATCGTTTATCACGATTGGCGTTTATGACGAAGCCACCAAACTCGAGATTCCCAAAGAATTTACTTTACCTGCTGGGATTCGCCCGTCTGTTACCAAAGGCGATTATGTTTCCCAAGGGCAGAGCGTTGGGCAGGAAGTGACGGCACAATCTTGGTGGGCTTGGTTACTTGACCGTTTGCACCATTTGGTTTTACCTGCGGTGGCTTTATCTATTATTTCAATCGCTGGCTGGACTAGGTTTATGCGAGCCAGTCTGCTCGAGGTGATCAACCAAGATTTTGTACGCACCGCAAGAGCAAAAGGTTTATCTGAACGGATTGTAATTTACAAACACGCCCTTAGAAATGCGCTGATTCCGATTGTGACACTGGTGGGTTTATCTGTCCCCGGGATTCTAAACGGAGCAGTGCTAACCGAAACTGTTTTTAATTGGCCCGGAATGGGAACGGCACTGCTTGATAGTGTGGTTAAAAAAGATTACAACGTCGCCATGGTGATTTTAATGATGCTCAGTATTGTGACTCTGGCAGCCAATTTGCTGACCGATTTAGCCTACGCCCTCGTTGACCCACGCATTCGTTACAATTAAGGACTAAAAATTATGTCTATTGCTACTATTCCAGAAAAACTAAAGAAAGACGAAAGCTCCAACACTAAAATTTGGCGACGTTTCACCAAGCACCGTGCAGCCATGGTTTCTGGTGTGGTCTTAATGCTGTTGTTCTCGGTGGCTATTTTTGCCCCATTTATTGCACCCTATGCACCAGACAAAATAGATTCCTCGAACCTTTATGCTGGGTCGTCAGTCGCACATTGGATGGGAACAGATGGGCTTGGACGCGATGTCTTTTCTCGAGTTTTGTACGCCGGACGGGTCTCACTCTTGGTTGGTATTGTGGTGGCTTTTCTATCTGCCATTATTGGTGTCATCATGGGCTTGGTGGCTGGTTACTACAGTGGTATTCCGTGGTTGATGTCGGTGGGTGTTGGTAGCCCCTTATGGAATGAACGCAAAAATGCTGAAGGCTCGAGTTTTATCTGGCGGACTGGTTTACGTTGGTTGGTCTGGGCGGTCTTGATTTTCTTCTTACTGCAAATCACCTCGCAATTTGCCGCTACCTTTACTGGAGTTTTAGCGGTGGTGGCATGGCTAATTGGTGGGGGCTTAGCCGCTTTTGCGGCATACAATGCCTTCTACAAAGCCATCATTATAGATATAGACAATGCCATCTCGAGACTGATTGATGTGATGCTCAGTTTACCGAATATCCCGTTCTTACTGATTTTGGCAGGCTTACTAGCCAATCCAGAAGTACCACTTGGCGACGTACTGAACACCTTTTTTGGACAGTCGCGTTCGATTGTTTTAATTATCTTTGTGCTGACACTTTTTGGTTGGCTTGGCACAGCCCGAGTGATTCGTGGTCTGGTGCTGAGTCTACGGCAACGTGAATTTACCGATGCAGCCCGGGCATTAGGCTCGAGCGATTGGCGGATTATGCTCTCGCACTTATTGCCTAATGCCATCGCCCCGATTATTGTGCAAGTCACGTTAGATGTCGGTAACACGATTGTCTCCGAAGCTGCCTTGAGTTTTTTAGGCTTTGGGATTCAAGAACCGACCGCCAGTTGGGGAAACATGCTTTCTGGGGCGCAAGAAGCGATTTTCCAAAATCCGTTTACCGTATTCTGGCCCGGACTATTTATTTTACTGACCAGCCTGAGTATCAACTTCTTAGGCGACGGTCTGCGAGATGCACTTGACCCGCGCAGCCGACTCTGAATGAAGATGGTTTGAACTCGAGAATTGATTCGTACCTCGAGCCAGCCCAAGCACAAAGCTCGAGGCTAAAGGGCAGAAGGTAGAGGCGAAAGCGGCGTTAAGTGAACATGGTGTAGTTTAGCGGGCGTGGAGTTGTGGGCATATCTCGCACTACACGCTTTTGCTTCTTTTCTTCAATCCTCGGTAAAATTGACCTCTGCTAATGAGGATACGATGTCCTTTAAGAATATCGAGTGCTGCCCAGAAATGGATTTTATATTCCCAGCAGATTACCATGTTTGACCATAAATACTTATATTCAAACTTGGGCTGGTTTTGCTCAAAAATAGTGACAGAATCGTGGGATCTAGCGAATTCCCATAATATTCGAGGCAGTGATTCACGGACTTTTTTAGAGTATTTTTTCACTAAAACCCCTCGAGAATTCTCGAATGGCATTGTACCAAACATTCTGTTTATATGCAGCCGTATGTTAAATTCAATTGGATTGGCACTTCTGGGTAACGTAGCTTCTTAGAACTTCGCTTCGAGTACCACACCTGCTTGCCTAGGCTCGAGCCGAATTGTCACATCAAACTCGAGTTCATGGGCTACCCGAACTAAACTGGCTACTTCTAAGTTCGTATCGCTCTGCTTGAGAAACTATTTTGCCTTGTCTTGCAACACCCTTGCCACCTCGAGAACCCTTGCTAAACTGGCACTGGCGTATCTTGTGGCTTCGTACCTCTGAATCTGTTGTGGTTTTAAGTGCAGGGTTTTAGCAAGGCTGGCTTGGGTGAATCCAGCCGCAATTCTGGCTTTTATCAGGTCGTCTGGTATTTGCTCGAGACTGCCTAAACTGCTTGGTACACCTTGGGTTTTTATGGCTTGGAATGCCTCGAGTTCTAGGCTCAGTTCAGCAATTATGCTTGCTACGGCTTTGCGTCGCACTTCAAGTGCTTTACCTTTGATGCCGTCTAGTTCAAGGCTCTGCTGGGCGGTTTGAAATTCGCGTAATCTGGCGTTGGTGACGCGGTACTGCAACTCGTTTTGAATCATGGGTTGCCTCCTTTTTGCTTTAGCTCGAGCTTGATAATTCCTTTGGCTTGGTTGTAACGGTCAAATTGAAAAAAGTGCTGAAAAGTCTTGCCTGCGCTATCTGCTACGGCTCGAGCAGGGAAGAATTCACAACCAAATCGGGCTTTTTGGGCGGCTCTGGCATTGTCAAATTCAAGTAGGCTGGGTTCTAGTTGCTCGAGTAGGTCATAGTCTAGGTTCTGGTCGTCGTAACAAGAATCTATGTCGTTTGGGTATTCTTTGTCAGTCACAAAACTTCCGTTTATTAGAATCCAGTCACTTTGGGCTGTTTGCAGTGCTTCTATGGCTTCAAGTAATCCTGCTAGTAAACGTAATCGGTGCGAATTTGTTCCGTAATGGGCAACAATTTCTTCCCAAGTTGCCAAGTGTTCACCTGCGGGTAATAAACCTGTTTTGGTGAACGGTGGAATCATAATGACAATGATATTGTTGTTATGAGAAATTGTCAACGTGTGGTGGAAGGGTTTATGCTTGGAAATCTTAAGCCACTTTTTGCAAAGCATAAGCATAAAGCTCAAGGCGAGGGTAGAAGCAAGAGCAGATACTCGAGCAATGGTGTAGTAATTGGTCTGTACTGTCATTTGTAGGCGTGAGGCGAAAGAGTTCAACCACGTTTAAGCAGGCGTTTGTATTCTTTGTGTTTGCCTATCCAAAACCAGACAATTCCAATTTTATCGTCCAAGCCAAGAGCGCGGTAATCATCGGTAATCCTAACTGACCATAAACGCCCAATGGGTTTTAATTGCAAACTTGGATGACGCGGATTTTCTTTCAACAAAGCATAATTTTTATCTGCCAATATCTGAATTTCTGGTGGTAGCTGATGGTAAAAATCCCAGAAACTTGGACGAGTAAAGTGATTCACAGGGCTTTTACAAGTCCAGCATCAATATCTGCTTTAACCGACTCGAGCAGCGTATCAAAATGACCAGCCTCAAGGTCAGCCGCAATTTGTGCATCCCAAGCATCCGCCTCGAGTTCTCGTATCCAACGGGCGAATTCAAGAAGTTCGGCACTTTCAAGTTTTTTAGTGTTTTCTTTGAGTTCAACTAAGCTCATGGGTTATCGTACACCATAAATAAGAATTAGATTTTGGTACTCGAGTCGCCAGCCAAAGCTCGAGGCAGAAGCAAAATCAGATGCTCGAGCAAGGGCAGTGCGGTCAAAGTTGAATAATCCAATGGTATGCCTTATACTACCAGTCTATGTTATCGGTGCTTCGTTATCCCTACGAACCGAATGATATGAATGGATTCCCACCTTTCATAGACGATTTGCTTGATTTACGAGACGCACAACGAAACCAAGCCTTGCTCGCCATTGGCTCAATGGTTTTTGACCTCCGACAAAATGGAACACAATGCCGTTATCTCGAGACCATGATTGGTTTACCAATTCTCGAACTCAAAACCCGCACTCGAGGAGGCGAAGCTGGTGGCGCTCGAGTGTACTTATACCGCGCCGATGAACAAGAATTTCATCTGTGTGCCGCCGAAACGAAACGGGGTAACACACCAAGCCAGAATTTGCTCGAGCGTACCGCACTGATAGCCGTAGCTTGGCGTAGAAACCAAGAAATTTTCCCAACCAGCAAACGTGCTAAACGCACAAGGAGAACACCATGACCCGCAACCGCAAAGCAGCCACACCTTGGATGAATCCGCAGGATGCCCTAGCAGAATTAGCATTGCTAGACCCGAACCTACCAATAACTCCGCTCAAAAAACGCACCTCGATTAAGCTCGATCAAGCTGCATTGGAAAAAGCGACAGACATGGCAGACACAATATTTACGGCTGCCTCACTTAAAAATTTACTACTCGAGGCGCGTGGTCGGCGCAAAATTAGCCTTCGCAGTGTTGCCACCAAAGCTGGAATGGCACACACACAGCTTCTTGGGATTGAAAACTCAGATGGCAATGTACAACTTGTCACCTTAGCAAGAATTGCCGAAGCACTAGATTGTCAATTAAAAATTGCGTTTGTACCAAATGACAAAACCCCAATTCTCGAGACAATGATTCACCGATAAACGAGCCTCGCAAATCCACCATGTAGACTAACTTGGAAAACTCTAAACCGCTTTTGTTAGGCACGATGCTCGAGGGAGAGGGCAGAAGCAAAATCCGATAATCGAGCAAGAGCGGTAGCAGATGTGTGGTTAGTTGTGGCAAGCCCACACGCTATGCTTTACGATTCAACAAAGCTCTTCAAAACTCGACACGATAATGTTATGCTCCTTGCGTAGCTTCTCTGGGTTGATGGTTGACCCACAGGGAATGTGGGCAAACCCGTAAAACGGAGAAACCCGCGCCCTGTACCAGAGGGTGCGGGTAATTTACCTCTGTTAAAGGAGGTGATGATTATTCCACACAAGAAGCGTACCAGAAAACGTGTTAAACCGCAAGGTAAACACAAAGCAATTCGACAAAGCCGTAAAAAAGCCACTCGAGACTTGCAGTTCTGGGCAGCCATTGTGACACTGATTGCTGGCGTAATTGCCGCGATTATGAGCATCCTCAAGTAACCAAAAACCAGAGAAGCTACACCCCGTCAGCAATGGCGGGTTTTTGTTTGATTCGAGAAACCTCAAAAACTAGCCCAAGCCACCAGTTTTAGGCGTGAGGCTCGAGAATTCAACCTCGTTTAAGCAAGCGCTCGTACTCCTTGTGTTTGCCTATCCAAAACCAGACAATTCCAATTTTATCGTCCAAGCCAAGGGCGCGGTAATCATCGGTAATCCTGACTGACCATAAACGCCCAATGGGTTTTAATTGCAAACTGGGATGGCGAGGATTTTCTTTCAGCAACGTATAATTTTTGTCTGCCAATATCTGAATTTCTGGTGGTAGCTAACTATAAAAATCCCAGAAACTCGGGCGAGTAAAGTGATTCACAGGGCTTTTACAAGTCCAGCGTCAATATCTGCTTTAACCGACTCGAGCAGCGCATCAAAACGACCAGCCTCAAGGTCAGCCGCAATTTGTGCATCCCAAGCATCCGCCTCGAGTTCTCGTATCCAACGGGCAAATTCGAGAAGTTCAGCGTTTTCAAGTTTTTTAGTATTTTCTTTGAGTTCAACTAAGCTCATGGGAATATCGTACACCATAAATTAAGAATTAGAATTTGGTTCTCGAGCCACCAGCCAAAGCACAAAGCTCGAGGCAAAGGGCAAAAGCAAATCTGCTACTTGAGTAAGAGCCGCGTTGGATGAGCATGGAAAAACTCGAGGAGCTACAAATGCGTAATTTTTCTCCAGATATATACAACTTCAGGATTAATCTCGGGAACATAAAAACTTAATGGCTTGACTGCAATATCTTTTTTTGCTTCTGCTAGGCTCATAAGGTCAACAAATGTACCTAAACCGTCTTTAAGATTTCCGACACTATCGAATTCTGCGTCAACCACTATCTGAAGCCTAGAATTTTCGTGTTCTTCGTGAAAATTTAATCGTTCTAGCTCTGATATTCCAACTGTAAAATATTCAATTTTAGGGTCGAAAAGTTTATTTTTTCTTAGTTGTATAATTTCAACTTTTGCATCATTGGCAGCAGCAATATCTTGAAAATGAGTGTATGACTCAGCTTTATTGAGTTTTGTGAAGACTGGAATAACAACATTACTTTGGTATAAAAGTACGCAAGGAAATGGAAAAGTAACGATTATATTAGGCTGTTCAAGTATTGGTACTGCATTGCTGTAGTCTTGTTTGGCAATAGCCCAAACGGTAAAAACTAAACCTTCTATAAATCTTTTAAATTCACTCTTTACATCAGCTACAACATCCAAAATTTGAGTTTTATCATTCCAAGTCCATTGGAACGGCTTACTGTTTCGTTTGACTGAATCTAAATCTGGAACAAAAAAACCATTGTGTTGAGGTGAACTTGCTCGAGAGCTTAAATCATTGGTATCTGAGTGACCACTAGAAAAATTCCACCCATGATGATAGAAAGCGTTTCTGTAGCCGTTTAATTTTGAGTACCAAGTTTCAAAGTGAGCGGCATGGACAATTTCGGGAACATGCCTAATGGCTATTGGAGGTGAGGTTTTGAAAACATTATTTACAGCCCAATCCCCAGAAAAAGATTCATCATGTGTATTTCCTTCCTTGCGAGCAATAATGTAAATTATTTCGTCTAAAAACAGACGAATAGAGCCGAATAAAGCTTGTATTTCAAAATACATATACTTAAGTGACGCGTCATATGAAATCTCTATGGGTAAACTTTTGCGCGTTGTTGATAAAAATAATTCAATTTCTTGGTAGCGATGATAATGATATTGACACCTTTCATATGTTGTATGCAACGATGTAAACAGGCTTTTTCTTTCCGATTCTGGTATTGACAAAAAAATATTTTCTGAATCCAAAGAAAAGATTGCTCGAGAAAGCTCGGAATCGGTATTTGAAATACCCTGTGGAAGATCAACATTTACCAAAATTGCATTAGGCATATACGCAAATACACGCATTATCTACTCTCCTGAACTGAAATTTTGATGTATATAGTAAATATTCCTTGGGAATTCTCGAGGGGTATTGTACTGCATTTAACTTTAAGTAGCCATTACGTTTAACTTCAAAGTAATCGGCACTTCCGTTTGTCGTTATTATACTAAAACTTCTTAAAACTTCACTTCAAGCACCACCCCTGCTTGCCTTGGCTCGAGCCGAATCGTCACATCAAACTCGAGTTCATGGGCTACCCGAACTAAACTAGCCACTTCTAGGTTTGTATCGCTCTGCTCGAGTTTTCGGATTTTGCAATGCTGACTAATTTTTTCAGGACTCACCAAACTTTAAGTCAGTTGTTTCTAAACCAGTTATCGCCCCAACTTGTTCCTTGGTCATGCCCTGCCTGAGCAGGGTTTTAGCAATCTCGAGCTTAGCTTGCCGTTCGCCTTTGGCTTCGCCTTCGGCAAGTCCTTCGGCAAGTCCCGCTTCGCGCCCTTCGGCTAACGCAGTATCCACCGCGTACTGAAAAGTCGAGTAATTATCACGCATGATTTTTAGACTCTGTTCGTACCCGTATAATTCTACTGATCCCAAATTCGCCATTTTTGCGGCTTCAAAGGCTTGGGTAAAGACCACATCCTTAAATATCTCGGGGATACTCTCGAGATATTCTAGGTTTTTGATAAAGTACAACCATTTATCTAAGCGCGTCTCGAGTTGACTTTCGGTCTTTTTGAAGTTCGGTATCTCGAGGTAAATCAGCGTGAGTTTATCGTAGAAGACTTGGTTATGCTGATTTTTTAGATTAACGGTTTGTATTACTTCGCTTTTAATGGGTTCTGGCTCAAAGTCGTCAAAGGTAAAATCTAGGATTCCAATGCAGTAAACCGCATTTAACCTGTAATTCCAATTGCCTTTTTCGGCTTGTTCTCTGATTGGAAAAGTGCTGTAGTAAATAGTTCTATCCTTAAAATAGGCTTGGTGTAATCGTTGTAATTCGACAATGAACCGTTCACCGCTATCACTTTCGCAGTAAATATCGTAGACAGCCCTGCGTTGGCTTTCTGTTTCTGGGAGTTGCTCGAGATTCTTAAAACTGAGGTCTTTTATCTGGTGCTGGGCTGGCAGTAAGGCGTTTAAGAAGTCGAGCAACAATGGCTTACTGGCTTCTTCGCCAAAGATTTTTTTGAAACCAAAATCTGTGAATGGGTTGATAAATCGTGATTGCATACCTAATTCTAGCGTATTTCTCGAGTTTTGAAAGAACCAAATGAATGCCCCTCGAGAATTGACTCGAGGGGCATTGTAATGCACAAATTAAACTGCGGTTACATTCAACTTCAATGGAATCGGCACTTCTGGGTGTGGCTTGTAAACCACGCCGTATTCGCCCAAATCCTTGATGGCTTTGCCCATTTCAATTTTGCGCTTGTCAATGGCTAAACCTGTTTGTTGCTCGACGGCATCGGCAACCATTTGATTGGTCACAGCGCCGTAAATTTTGCCTTCGCCAGCTTTGACTTTTAATTCCACAACAATTTCTGCAAATTGTCCTGCCAATTTCTCGGCATCGGTTTTAATCGCTTCTAAGCGCTTGACTTTGGCGCGGAGTTGCATTTCGAGGTTCTTCAAGTTAGCTGGGGTTGCGTAGGCAACCAAGCCGCGTGGAATTAAGAAGTTACGGGCATATCCGGGGCGGACTTCGATGATGTTACCGGTTGTGCCGAGCTTAGTAACTGGCTCGAGAAGAATCACTTTTGCATTCTTAGACATGATGATTCCTCCTTATTTCCGAACGAGCTTGTCGGTGAATGGCAACAAGGCAATCATACGGGCGCGTTTGATGGTTAAGGCTAAACGGCGTTGGTTCTTGGCGTTGACCCCAGTCCGACGACGCGGCAAGATGCGCCCAGTGTCGGAAATAAAACGGCGCAACATTTTGGCATCGTGGTAATCGGTCACTTCGAGTTCACCAGTCTTGAATGGGTCAACTTTTGGCTTGCGAGGACGCTTGGCGTTCTTACCGCCGGCTGCCGCTCCGCCGCGTTTATCGCCACGGTCATTGTCGCGGTCGTTGCGGTCAGAATTACGGTCTGAATTGCGGTCCCTGGAACCGCTATTTCGATTGTTGGGTTTACCTGCGGGCATATAAAACTCCTAAAATGGTAAATCTTCTTCTGGTGGGAAATCTTGTAAGCCGTCATCAATGTCTGGTCTCGCACGGGACCCTGCGTCAGCTTGCGGGGCTGCTTGTCGCGCTGGTGCAAATCCGCCGGCTTGGCGGTTGGCACTCGAGGTGGTTCCGGAATTACCAGCAGTTCCAGGACCGCGAGCCAGTATTTCAATACGTCTTCCTTCAACTCGGGTGGTTGATCTTTTATTACCTTCTCGGTCAGTCCAAGATTCATTGACCAGTCTGCCCAAAACCATAATCGGATCGCCTTTTTTCAGTTCTCCGGCGGCTTCGGCGAGGTCGCGCCACAAATTAACCTCGACATAATGGGTTTTTTCTTGCCAATTACCAGTCTTGTCTTTCCATGATTCGTTTACTGCAATGGAAATGGTGGTAACAGCATCACCAGATGGGGTGTAGCGAAGCTCTGAATCGCGGGTTAAATTGCCAATCAGGACGACTTCGTTTAGGGCGTTGGTTAGGCGTTTACCGCCGACACTATCGGTCACAAGTGGTTCGGCTCGAGTTCCGTATTGGGCAATCTCGACCCGTAAGGCTTTGACATTGACCGCACTGCGTTTTTGTCCTTCGGGCGTTTCCCAAGTGCGAAATTCCAAAGAACCTTCGACCAGCACAGGATCGCCAGCTTTTAAGTTGCCATCGGTCATGCGCTCGGCTTGTTGTCCAAGAATACTGACCCGATGATACCAAGGCAGTACCCGTGAGCGACCATCGTTGCCCATGACGTTATCTTCGCCAGCCACGGTTAAATCCGCCACAGCAATGCCGCTTGGGGTATAACGCAAGTCTGGGTCTTTTGCCAATGCGCCCATCAGATAAACGTGATTTAAGCCTCTTGCCATGTTCTTCCTCTTCTCGAGCGGTTTGCTCGTAATGCTAGTGATTTGCGAATAATCTCGAGTATGCGTTAGGGGCTGCTCGAGCAAAGTACCTTAAGCCGATTTTTTGGTCTTCCATTCCGGACGTTGTTTTACCACCATCACGCGACGCACATGGTCGCGTAAACGCAACGATGTTTGAATCGTGTTGGTTGCATTCTCGGGAAGGTCTAAGCGGTAGACCAAAAAGTAGGCTTGCGAATCCTTTTTGATTTGGTAAGCCAGTTTCTTGTTGCCCCACTCGTCGAGTTGGGAAACACTTCCACCACCGTTTTTAACTGCATTCTCGATGTACTCTTTTTCCACAGCGATTTGGCTCTGGTCAAGGTTAGGGTTGAGTAACACATTTAAGTCATAATTTGCCATAATTATTTCACCTCCTTGTAGACATAAAATCACACCGCTTTGACACAGCGCGAGGCAAGACTATAACAGGTGTTGGGCTAACACACAAGAGAAAAGATGTATCACGCATTCCTCTAAACTTGTGTTAAACTGTAAGCAATGTCAAAAGCTATGAAACTTTTTCAAAAGCGGGCGTTATCAAAGGAGGCTACACCGAGTGTCAATTGAGTCTGGGGCAGTGGTAGAAGGAAAAGTCACGCGAGTTACCGATTTCGGCGCGTTTGTGGAAATAAAAGATACTGGCGAGACTGGTTTGGTTCACATCTCGCAAATCGCACATGAGTTTGTGCGGTCAGTTTCTGAACACTTACGCGATGGACAAGAAATAACCGTGAAAGTTCTAGGTAGGGACGAAAAAGGACGCTTGGATTTAAGCATCAAAGAACTCCAAGACACACCCGAAGAAATCCCGAAGCCCAAACGCATCGGCAAGCAAGCACCTGCTTTTGAAGCCAAACTCCGCGCTTTTATGCGCGATGCCAAAGACCGAACCACCAGTGGGATGGGCGGCGGTCCTGAAAAGAAAAAGAAAAAGAAATAAGAAAAAACTCAAAAAAGCGCCAAGCAATTTGCTTGGCGCTTTTTTGGCTTGGTCAGAATTCTAATTCGGCACGACAGCTTTCAAGTGGGTTATCTCGAGTAATTGTATTGCAATAAACTTGACAAGACTGCACTCAAGTTTTATTGTGTCATTATGTTAAGCCACTACCCTCTCTCTTGGCTCTCGAGGTAACTATGAACCCAGAACGATATACCGAACTTGCACTACAAACTTTACAAACTGCCCAGACCAAAGCCCAAGCCATTGGTAATTCCCAACTTTTACCAGCGCATGTCTTGTTAGCCGCTCTCGAGGGGGACACGCCTATACTGCGGATGCTCGAGTTAGCCAGTGGAAACGCCCAAGTTGCTAAAAATAGTTTAGAGAAATTCCTCAATGCCCAAGCTAAAACTTCACAAAACGCGGGGCAATTTGCATCCCAAGAATTTGCTCGAGGCTTAGAACGAGCCGAAGTTATTGTTAAAGAATTACAAGATTCGTTTATTGGCTTGGACGCACTTTTTGTTGCCATGCGTGAACAATTTATCAGTCACGATTTACCAAGCGCAGCAAATTTAAGAACGGCGCTCGAGAAAATTAGAGGAGGTCGTAAAGTGGACACCAAAACAGCCGAAACAACCTTTGAAGCCCTCGAGAAGTACGGGCTGGATTTAACGGCTCAGGCTCGAGATGGCAAGCTAGACCCAGTGATTGGGCGTGATGAGGAAATTCGTCGAGTGATGCAGATTTTGTTGCGTCGAACTAAAAATAACCCTGTGGTGATTGGCGAACCGGGGGTGGGTAAAACCGCCATTGCCGAAGGTCTAGCCCAACGAATAGTCAAAGGTGATGTGCCGGACGGCTTAAAACACAAACGAATTGTCAGTTTAGCGATAGGTACACTGCTGGCTGGGGCAAAATTCCGAGGCGAGTTCGAGGAACGCTTAAAGGCGGTAATTTCTGAAGTCGAAAAAGCCAATGGCGAGATTATTCTTTTTATTGATGAACTGCACACGATTGTTGGCGCGGGTAAATCCGAAGGTAGCCCCGATGCGGGCAATATGCTTAAACCCGCGTTAGCACGCGGCGAACTGCATTTGATTGGAGCAACAACCTTAAAAGAATACCGTGAAATCGAAAAAGACGCAGCCTTAGAGCGACGTTTCCAGCCTGTGTATATCAATGAACCAAGTGTTGAGGATACGATCAGCATTTTACGCGGCATCAAAGAACGCTATCAAGTGCATCATAATGTTGAAATCACTGACCCTGCGGTGGTGGCAGCCGCTTTACTTTCTAACCGCTATATCGCCGACAGGCAGCTTCCCGATAAAGCCATTGATTTAATTGATGAAGCCGCCGCCCGTTTGCGAATGCAGCTTGAATCCAGCCCCGAAGAAATAGACACGCTCGAGCGGCGCAAATTGCAACTGGAAATCGAACAACAAGCGCTGCAAAAAGAAAAGGATGAGGATTCGGCGCGTCGGCTCGAGGATTTACAACGTGAATTGCAGGATGTGACCGCAAAAACGGCAGGTTTACGCTCGGAGTGGGAAGTTGAACGTGCCGAACTCTTAAAACTCAAAGATGCCCGTGAACAACTCGATTCGGTACGGGTACAGATTGAACGTGCCGAACGCGAGTACGACCTTTCCAAAGCCGCCGAGTTAAAATATGGCACACTGCCCGCTTTAGAAATGGAAGTGCGAAATCTCGAGAAGAAATTAAAAAGCGCCAAATTTGCCTCGAGCCAAGTGACCGAACACGACATTGCCGAGATTGTGGCGCGTTGGACGGGAATTCCTGTGGCGCGATTACTCGAGGGTGAACGCGAAAAACTGCTTCGTCTCGAGTCAGAGTTACACCTTCGGGTGATTGGTCAAGAAGAAGCGGTTCGGGCGGTCTCGGATGCGATTCGTCGTTCAAGAGCTGGTTTGTCTGACCCAAAGCGCCCGATTGGTAGCCTGATGTTTTTAGGACCAACCGGTGTCGGCAAGACCGAACTGGCAAAAACACTGGCTGCATTTTTGTTTGACACCGAAGATGCGCTGGTGCGGCTTGACATGTCCGAGTACATGGAAAAACACAGTGTCAGCCGTTTAATCGGTGCGCCTCCGGGCTATGTCGGCTATGACGAAGGTGGACAACTGACCGAAGCCGTGCGCCGTCGTCCGTACTCGGTGATTCTCTTAGACGAAATCGAAAAAGCCCATCCCGATGTCTTTAATACCCTGCTGCAAGTGCTTGATGATGGGCGCTTAACCGATGGGCAAGGGCGAACCGTGGATTTTCGCAACACTGTGATTATCATGACCAGTAACCTTGGAAGCCCGATGATTCTCGAGGCAGCCAAAAATGGTGGTGTGACCCGTGGGGTGCGTGAGGATGTACAAAAACTCTTGACCCAGCATTTCCGCCCAGAGTTCTTAAACCGCGTAGATGAGATTGTGGTCTTTGATGCTTTAAGTGTGCATCAAATGCGTGACATTGTGGATATTCAACTCAACGGGTTACGCTCGAGACTGCTTGAACGCGGCGTTAGCTTAGAACTTTCCGACCTAGCCAAAGACCATCTTGCGGGCATGGGTTACGACCCAGCGTATGGGGCTAGACCACTCAAACGCACCATTGGGCGCGAACTCGAGACTCCAATTGCTAAACGGATTCTGGGCGGCGAAGTGCCAGATAACTCGAGTTTAGTGGTGGATTATTCCGATGGGCGCTTTAATTTT
Organism: Deinococcales bacterium; assembly: GCA_031414595.1. Classification (GTDB taxonomy): domain Bacteria; phylum Deinococcota; class Deinococci; order Deinococcales; family JAAFIG01; genus JAAFIG01. Next base: position 174,165 of record JANNVX010000088.1, on the reverse strand, counting down.
GGCTCGAGGTTGGCAAACTGATGATTTATATTCCAAAAATCTCGCCGACTCGGACGGAGAATCTTGGCAGAATATCTACAAACTCAAGTCTGTCTTCTGGTTTTAATTCGATAGGAACAGAGTTTGCTCGGTATACAGTAATACTTGCTTTTCTAGGATTAAGAACCAAGACCAGTTTTGAACCAAATTCAAGCCACATCATGGCTTTTGCGTGGCTTTCGGTATACAAATCGTTTGGTGAAATGGTTTCAACAGCTATGTCTGGGGCAAGTGGAATGTACCCTTTGGGAATACCACCCATCAGTTCGATTCGTTCTTTACACATAAAGGCAATATCTGGCGCTCGTACCGTATCTGGGTTTCTGTCCACAATAAAACCAGTTTCTGCTGCAAACACCTTACCGAGTTTATCCTCAAAAGCAATTCGTGCTAGTCGCCACGAAAGTTCCATCGTCACATCACCGTGGTCTCCTCCACTTGCCATAAGTTCTCGTAATTCTCCCTTCACAAGCTCCAAACGCCGCCCATCGTTGGGCAGCACCTCGAGCATTTCGGCAGTCATCAGTTGTGTGGCAGCCAACGTCATTGGATGATTTTAGCATTTTTACGGTCTCGAGTACATTGTTCCTCACAGACCACGTTGTATATTGTTGCTGTTAGCTTTGCTTTTCCCCTCTCCGCCTTTGAAGGAGGCACCTCCGTTGAAAATTAATCCGTTTGTTATTTTCCTTGTTATTATCGCGTTGTTCTTTGCTTTTAATGCTTTTAACCCTGGTGGTTCTGGCGGACGGCAAATCAGTTACTCACAGTTTCTTGGGCTTGTCGAAGCGGGTAAAGTTGAAAGTGTTTCGATTACCGAGAATCGGCTTGATCTAAAAACCAAACAAATTGAACGAATCTTGATTGGCGATAGGTCAGTTGAACTCAGCACCTTTAGTACCTTATTGCCTTCGGTGGAGGCTCGAGACCCAGATTTGATGCCAACTTTAAAGAAAAACAATGTGGCAATTCAGGCACAGAATCCTTCGCCGTGGCTTGGTTTACTGACCGCGTTTTTACCTGTACTTTTGATGCTCGGTATTTTCTGGTTTATTTTTATGCGTGGGCAAGGCGCTCAAGGGCAGGTCATGCAGTTCGGGCAGTCTCGAGCCAAGCAGTACGGTAAAGAGAAAAAAGTCAGTACCATGTTCCCCGATGTGGCGGGTCACGAAGAGGTCAAGCGCGAGTTAATCGAGGTTGTGGATTTTCTTAAGAATCCCGGTAAGTACCATGCAGTTGGGGCAGAAATTCCAAAAGGCGTGTTGCTGGTTGGACCTCCCGGTACTGGTAAAACGCTGTTGGCTCGAGCGGTGGCAGGAGAAGCTGGTGTGCCATTTTTCACCGTTTCAGCTTCCGAATTCATGGAAATGTTTGTCGGTGTTGGTGCGTCTCGAGTTCGGAGTTTGTTCGATGATGCGCGTAAAGCCTCGCCAGCCATTATTTTTATTGACGAGCTTGACAGCATTGGTCGTAAACGCGGCGCGGGTATTGGTGGCGGTCATGATGAACGCGAACAAACCCTGAATCAAATCCTGACTGAAATGGATGGTTTTGATAAGCAAACATCCGTGATTATTATGGCGGCAACCAATCGCCCTGATATTCTCGATTCGGCGCTTCTTCGTCCGGGGCGTTTTGACCGTCAAGTCACAGTGGATTTACCGACCATGAAAGAACGCGAACAAATTGTCCAAGTTCATATGCGGAATAAACCAATTGACCCAGATGTCAACGTCGAAATGCTTTCCAAAATGACTCCGGGCATGAGCGGGGCTGACCTCAAAAACCTTGCTAATGAAGCTGCACTCGAGGCAGCCAGACGCGGGGCGAACATCATCAAAATGATGGATTTCTCGAGGGCATTTGATAAAATTACGCTTGGTCTCGAGCATGGCAGCATGATGATTTCCAACGAAATGAAACGCGCTACGGCGTACCACGAAGCTGGTCATGCCGTGATTTCTCAAGTCCTGCCCTACGCCATGAAACCTGTCAAGGTCAGTATTGTGCCGCGTGGTAGAACTCTAGGTGTGGCGATGTTCGCTCCCGAAAACGAATCAGAAATGCTCGAGATGACCCAACAACGCGCTGAAGCAACGCTGGCGGCGGCATTGGCTGGTCGGGCTGCCGAAGAAGAATTTATTGGCTACGTTGGGGCTGGTGCGTCAAACGATTTCCAGCGCACTTTGCAACTGGCTCGGCGCATGGTTCTCGAGTGGGGCATGGGCGATAGATTACGGAATATCGCTTGGGGTGGCGCAAGCAGTGGACCTGTTTTCTTGGGCGATCAGTTGGTCAATCGTTCCGAAGTTTCAGATGAAACTGCCCGAATGATAGATGCAGACATCAAAGATATTTTAGACAGGGCGTATGCCAACACCAAGACGGTCATGAAACAATATGCCCAAGCCATGCACGATGTGGCTAACGCCCTGCTCGAGAATGAAATTATTACTGGCGAAACGGTCAAGGAAGCAGTTGAGCGAGTTCGGCGCACAATAGATGTTCCACAAAACTCAATTGGTTTACCTTCCTAATACCCACAGAAAAACCTAAAAACAACTCAAAACAAGCAACCCTAAACCCCCTCTTTTTCGAGGGGGTCGTCGCTTGCGGCGGGGGGAGTGCGTAAGAGTTTACTGTTTTTTTATTTTTCCCGTATACGCTTAGCGTTTCTCGAGTTTTGCCAGTTCTTCGTATAAGTAAATACTGGTTTCTATGCCTTTTTCAAAACACTCGAGCGTAAAACGTTCATTTGGTCCGTGCGCTCCGTCATCTGGTAAGCCGTAATCCACCAGTAATACAGGTGCGTTTAGCACTTCGCGGAAAACCGAAACCACTGGGATTGTACCGCCAGTCCGTACCAAGGATGGCTTAACATTTGGGTAAGCTCGAGACAGGGCGGCAATCGCAGCTTGGGCGGCGGGGCTGTTTGCGTCCACCAGCGCTGGATTACCAGTGTGTAGTTTTTTAACCCTGACGGTCACGCCGGGTAACTCGAGGCTATGAATATGGTTTTTGACCAATTCAAAAATTTGGTCTGGTTCTTGGTCTGGCACAAGTCTGAGGCTGATTTTTGCGCCAGCCTTAGCGGGCAGCACAGTTTTTTGTCCTTCGCCACTAAATCCGCCCCAGATGCCGTTAATCTCTAAGGTCGGTCTTGCCCAGAGCCGCTCGAGGACAGAGTATCCGGTTTCACCGGGCAGGGCGCTGACTCCCACAGATTTCATCAGGGCTGCTTCATCAAAAGGTAAACGCTTCCAGCCCTCGAGTTCTTCTGGTGGGACAGGGCGCACATCGTTATATATGCTTGGAATCAGAATCTCGCCGTTGCCATTGCGAAGGCTCTGAATAATCTGGGCGAGGGCTTGAATTGGGTTGGCGACTGCACCGCCGTAGCCGCCCGAATGCAGGTCTTGTTTTGCGCCTTGAACATGCACCTCGAGATAACACAATCCACGCAGTCCAGTCGTCAGGGTCGGGACGTTTGGCGCGAACATGCTGCCATCGGAAATCACCACCACATCACAGCCGAGTTTAGCCGCATTCCACTGGACAAAAGGTTTAAGGTTAGGGCTGCCGATTTCTTCTTCGCCTTCGATTAAAATTTTAAGGTTGACAGGCAATTTTCCGTGGGTCGTTAGGTGATGCTCTAAAGCTGCCACATGCGCCCAGACTTGTCCTTTGTCGTCGGTGCTGCCTCGAGCATAAATGGCTTGGTCTCGGATTTCTGGGGCAAACGGTGGGGTTGTCCATTCGTTTTCGGGGTCGGTGGGTTGAACATCGTAATGTCCGTACAATAAAACCGTTGGGGCGCTAGAGTCTGCTTTGAGGTGTTCGGCGTACACCACGGGATGTCCAGCCGTCTCGAGGATACTCGAGGTAATGCCAAGACTACTTAGTTTTTGATGCAGGTATTCGGCAGCTTGGCGCATTTCGGGGGCGCGTTCGGAAAGGGTGCTGATGCTAGGAATGGCAAGCCATTCGAGCAGTTCTGTCTTGGCATTTTCAATATTCATGGCTAGTAAGCATATCAAGAAAAGCAGTGCCTATTTTGTGATTTTATTCACGATTACGTTGTTTGTGAATCTATTCTTGTGATTTTGCAACCTCGTTCACTTCGAGCAATCCGTTTTCCGTTCTATTTCTGATAGACTCTAAAAGCAATAAAATCTAACCCAGAGGTGAAACATGGCAGACGAAGCAGCCCAAACAGTCATTATCCAAGTCTCGAGTGACGGCACACACTTGGTCACTGGCACAAACCAAACCGTGTACTTGTACCGCCCAATGCAAACCGACCCATTCCACAAGTACATCCCGTGGGGCGACCAATTCCCCGGTTATATGCAGGAATTCATTTTGCAATGGAGTCCATTAATTGGCACACCCAAAGCTGGAAGCGGCGTGAACCAAGGCGACCTAAGCACAATTACACGCGGCGGAAACCCAGACAAAGCCCAACAACAAATTGTCTACAAAGGCTGGTGGCTGTATGTTATTCCGGGCGAAGCGGCTGGAACTTCAAATCCAGTTGAAGGGCAATTTGAATTGGTCAACGCGAAAGGCGAATTGCTCGAGTTGCCTGTTGCTAAAATGGGTGATGATATTGGTAATCCAACAAACTTTGGTGGTGGACCCTAATCTATTCTTCCTACTCTGTTAAACAGTAAACGTTTTAGAAGCCGCGACGATTGCAAATAAACACCTCCTTCGGCTAAGTATAGCCGAAGGAGGTGTTTATGAAAAATTTAAAATTAGTTCTCATGCAACTCACAAAGCCCTTGGTTGTTACTTTAGCTTTGCTTGCTCTGATGTTTGGTGCTTCAAGCCTGTTAGGAGTCACCCTAGCTGACCCTACTAACTACGGCGGTGGTCCGTAACATACCAATAATACGCTGTTGAGCAGATTCTATTTGCTGGTCAGAAGTCTCTTGAAGTAATTCCAGTCTCACATCAAAAGACTCTTCTTTCAAATACTGCTTAACTAAAATCTTCTGACTGGTCATCGCTTTATGAGTGATGACCAGTTTTACTAAATCCCGAAAATCGTTGCTATAAACCTCTGGGAGTAAGTCAACTAAGCTAACCGAAGTCATAAAGAATGTTAAAATATTGTGTCTTTCAAAGGGAACAAAGAAAATGTTGATCAATATGTCTTTGGCATTTTTACGATTCCCTTTCAGTATTTCAATTTTTCCGAATAGTGATTGCGAGAAAAAGTTGAGCTGGTGATTCATTTGAGACGTATCTCTTAGGATGAACTTTTGAAGCCAGAATTCCGCATTTTTCAAATCTTTGACAGCTAAATAACACTGGCAAATTAAAACTTCAAAATAAGGTTGACCATTAACAGAACTACTTCGAGTTAGATTATAAACTTCGATCATTTCAGGTATAAATTTTATAATTTCTTCTTTTGAAACATAGTAAAGTATGAAGTTTGCTTTTTGTATGGTCACTAAAACTCTTAAAGTATCGAGATTCAATTCTTGATTTATTGCATAAGCAGACTCCCAAACTTCCCAAAACCCTTCAAAATCCTCGAGTTCTCGGTAAATTCCTGCTATCCTTAAAAGAAGCGTCACTTTCCTAATTTTAAGATTATCAGAGTCACAATATCGAACCGCTTCATTAAAATAATTCAATGCTGCTGTGTGTTCATAATCTAATGATGCAATACTTCCTAAAATATTGAACGCTTTTGATAGATTATTTTTTCCTAAAATTAGCTCGCTTTTAGCACACTCAACTGCACACTCTGCATACATTTTTGCTTTCTCAGCGTTCCCCAAACGGTAATTTAACCAAGCAATTCCAATGGCTATTCCACTTAGCATCAACGGCTGGTTTACAACATCTTTAAGTTTGCTATTCGCTTCTTCAAAAAACTCTATCCCCTGAAAAAAAAGTGCTTTCTGGTCAAAGTAGACCACCATTTCCTCGAGTGCCGCTATTCGAGGAAAATCCTTATTCTCGAGCGCCCATGCCCAAGCTGCTTTTAGGTTGTCAAAATCAGTTTCTATTTTCTGCATCACAGCCGCCGCTTCTGCTCCCCTAATTTTTGGTAATTCGTTGCCAATTTGGTCTAGGTAAAAAAACGCGTGCTTACCTAGCATCGGTGCAAATTCCGAGTCGGCTTGTAGTAGCTCCAAAGTGTACTCGAGAATAAGCGGATGAATCGTGTACCGTTGTTGTCCAGCCCGTTGCACAAAGGATTTATCTATTAAATTGGCAATCTGCGATAGACTAATTTGGGCTATGGTTAAGAGCGCATGGCGGTTTGCGCCGTTCTTAAAAACTGCCATGCGCTGTAAGCCTTGGCGTTCGGCTTGGCTCAGTAATGCCCATGAATGTAAAAACACGGCTCGGATGCTGCGTTGACGCTCGGGTAGTTCGGTGGTTTGGCTTTGTAGGGCATCCATGCTTTTTTGCAAGGCAGCTTGTAACTCGAGCAAACTAAAAGTCTTTAATTGTGGGACTGCCAGTTCTATGGCTAATGGGATACCTTGTAAGACTCGGACAATCTCTAAAATAATTTCAAGTTCTTGGCTCGAAAACTCTTCGGCGGCTCGAGTGGTAAAGAGTTGCACTGCGCCACTACTGATATTTGTAGTCTCGAGTCCAGAAATCGGGTAGACATGTTCGGCTTGTAAGCCAAGCACTTCACGGCTGGTGCAAAGTACACGCAGATTTGGGCTGTTCTCGAGTAATTCGGCGATTAAGTGGGTTTGTTCGGTCAGTTGCTCGAAATTGTCTAAAACCAGCAACATGGATTTAACGCCAATAAAGGTTTTAATCTGCTCAAGCATCGGCTGACTGGTTTGTAAAGTTATTTCTAGGGTCGTGACGACTCGAGCCAGTAAATCGTTTTCGGTTTGGGCTGTTTCTAAGGCAATAAAGTAAATACCGTCTAAGTATTGTTGGGTCTGCAAAGCAGTTCGGGCAGTCTCGAGCGCAAGCGTAGTTTTGCCAATGCCGCCAAAGCCAAACAGGGTTAGCAACTGGGCTTGATTTTGAAAATTGATTAAAATTGTACTGATTTCTTGGCTTCGTCCAATAAATTCGCTGCTGGAAGGTATTAAATTATGGGGGGTAACTTGTTTTTGTTGTTCTTGGATACGACTTTGTAAGTCCTCAACTCGTCGGGTAAACCACGATTTTAAGTCGGTGCTGCCCAAATTCAGTACATTCTGGGCTTGCTCGAGGTATGGCTCTATCTGGTCAAGGTTTTTTTGCGCTAAAGCCTTTTCGCAGAGTTGTAAATAAGCCTCGAGAACTTGGCGTTTAATAAATTGGCGGGTGGTTTTGAGCCATGCAGCCAGTTCGATGTTGTCCGGTGCTTCAAAACCAGCTAGAAATTCGCCTTGATAAAGTGCTATGGCTGCTTCTAATTGCCCCAGTTCGAGTAAATGCAGTAGCTCGAGGGCATCACAAGTTCCAATAAATTCGATGCTTTGCCGTGAGGTTACTAGGGCATCTGCGACAAAAGGTTTAAGCTGAAAAATTTGATTGCGTAGGCTATTCATTGGGTCTTCGGCATCTTGCCAGAAAAAATCTGCCAGAAAATGCCGATTTTGCCGACCTTCAAACAGTAAGTAGGTCAAAAACGCCACGGCTTTTGGGCGAGTAAATGAACGACCCTCGAGACGGTGTTGCCCTAAAGTTGACAAATGAACAGTTGTGACGGCGGTGGCTGTCATATTCCCAGTATCAGTCTACCGTAATTTCGGGCATAAAAAATCCACCAGTTTGACTGGTGGATTCACCTGAACTTAGTCAGAGATTGCGCTGGCGATTTCCTCAAGCGTGGTTTTACCTTGCAGGGCTTTTTCGAGACCATCTTCCATTAAGGTCACAAGCCCAGCTTTTTCTCTGGCAATTTGTCTGATTTCAGTCGAAGTTTTATGTTCAATGATTGCCTTGCGAACATGATCGTCCACCACCATCAATTCGTGGATTGCCATACGACCTTTATAACCTGTATCACTGCATTTGTTGCAGCCCAAACCTTTAACGATGGTACGTCCGACCACTTGCTCCTCACTGACTCCGAGGCGGCGTAGCACTTCAGGGTCGGCGGGCAGTTCTTGTTTGCAGTCTTTGCAGACTTTACGCACTAAACGCTGAGCTAGTACCCCAACTAAGGAAGCCGAAACATTGAAAAGTTCTACTCCCATTTCCTCGAGACGAGTAATTGCACCAGCCGCATCATTGGTGTGGAGTGTTCCGACCACCAAATGTCCTGTCAGGGCAGCTTCAACCGCAATTTTAGCGGTTTCAGTGTCACGGATTTCGCCGACCATAATAACGTCTGGGTCTTGCCGCAAAAAAGACCTAAGCGCCCGCGCAAAAGTCATACCCGCCGCATTATTGACTTGTGATTGGTTTAAGCCTGGAATTTCGTATTCGATAGGGTCTTCAATGGTGGTGACATTAATATCTGGGGTAGCAATTCGTTTTAGGCTCGAGAAGGTCGTGTAGGACTTACCAGAACCTGTCGGACCAGTAATTAAAAAGATTCCGTAAGGGATTTGAATCAGGTCTTTGTAGCGTTCTAAGTTATAATCTGAGAAACCCAAATCCTCGATTTCTGGAATGTTGGTAGCTTTTTGCAGCACACGCATGACAATTTTTTCACCGTATTTGACGGGAAGGGTAGAAAGACGCAAATCGCAGTTGATGCCTTTAGACTTAAAACTAACCCGACCATCTTGGGGTACGCGGCGTTCAGCAATATCCAAGCCGCCCATGATTTTGATACGGGCGGCAATACTGTTGGCACTCGCCCTCGGCAGGGTGGTGATTTCTTTGAGCGAACCGTCTATGCGAAAACGAACCCGCACCAAGTCTGGGGTGGGTTCGATGTGAATATCCGAAGCCTCTGCCAGAATCGCTTCACGGATGACATGATCAACCGTGCGAACCACAGCGTTATCGTCTAAACTCGAGTCTATTTCTTCGACTTTGCCACTGCTACCAGAACCAAGGGCTGCCAGTTCTTTATTTAACTCATCGGCGTTTATTCCGCTTGCACCATACGCTCGGTCAATCAGTTTTTGAATATCGCCTTCGATGGCGACGACGGGAATAATCTCGCGCCCAGTCATCAGTTTTAAGTCGTCTATGGCAAAGACATTGCGTGGGTCTTTCATTAAAACTTGCAGTGCATTGCCCTGCATCTTATAAGGAAAAAGTGTATAACGCCGCGCTTGATTTTCGGGGATTAAGGTAATCACTCCGGGGTCTGGGGCATCTTGCCCGGGATTGACAAATTCATAGCCCAATTGCACTGCCAAGGACTTCGCCAGCATTTCTGGGGAGAGTTTGCCAGACTGCACCAGCGTATCCTCGAGACGACCACCACCCGTTTTTTGCTTGGCAAGGGCGCGGTCTACTTCATCGGAACTGGCATAGCCGAGTTCTACAAGGACTTCACCAAGCGGTTTGGACTTCCCCTCTTTGCGTTGGATTTTAAGCGCTTCGGCAAGTTGTTCACGGTTAATTTTACCATCTATGATTAAAGTTGTACCTACCTGCCCTTTGAACACATAGATACGGTCAATCAAGGCTTCGACTTGGGTAGGTGCCATCATTGAAATTCGCACTTGTTTTTTGAACAAGGCTTGAATGTCTGGTTGGCGTTTTGGCTCAGGGCAAACAATGGTGATTGTCACGCCATCATCGCTGATTGGCACGGCTTGAAAACGCACTGCATCGGTACGCAGCAGTAAACTCGAGACTTCTTCTGGCACAGCCAAGGAAATACTATCTTCAATAAACGGCGCATTGGCTTGTTCGGCAAGCACCCGAAACAATTCGACTTCGGGTAAGTAGCCTAAGCGCACCAAAATTTTGCCTATCGGTTCGCCATTTGGCTCTTGGAGCGCCAGAGCTTCCTCGAGTTGCCCATCGGTGATGACCCCTTTACGCGCCAAACGATTGCCAAGCCGTTCTTCTTCGGGGCTGGACAACTTACCGAGTTCTGGAATATCCAAACCCAATTCGGGGTAATAGGTGGCAATCGCCCATTTAATATGGTCACGCAGGGCTTGGTGCGGGTCTACAACACAATTTGTGGCATCTTCGATGGCTTCTATTGCCATGGTGTTCAGTGGGTCAACAAAGGCGACCCGCAATTTGCCATTCTCGAACTTAAAGGGAAACGCCATCAGTTCTTGGGCTTTATTGCCGTCTATTAAGGCGGTTACTTCTGGTTCTGGCTCGAGCAGCACCAAATTGACCAAAGGATACCCAAGTTCATCTTCGATGGCTCTGGCAATTCGTCGTTCATTGACAATCCCATTGTCGATCAAAATATCGGCTAAACGACCACCGAGTTCGGCGTGTTTTTCCAAAGCACGTTGTAAGTCTGTGTCTGATACATACCCAAGTTGTAAAAGTATTGCTCCGAGGCGACGGTCTCCAATTGATAGTACGGGCATATTCCCCCTTGCAAGGTCAACCGCTTTTGGCGGTTACGAAAATAGATAACGACAGTCTAGCCCATTTTGGCAGTTTGATGTCACAATACCCTTACCGAGGCTTTGGGGAAGCCTTTCATAGCTCAGGACTTAGAGCTTTACGGGTCACGCCTCCCCTATTTTTAAGTTACATTCGCTACCATGGAGAAACTCTCGGTGGCTATTGTTGGTGGTTCTGGATATGCAGGCGGCGAATTCCTGCGCTTGGCTTTATCGCATCCTAAACTCGAGGTGACACAGATTACCTCGAGGGCAAATGCGGGCGACCCCATTACCTTTACCCATCCTAATCTGCGTGGGCGAACCAACTTAAAGTACAAAAAACCATCTGACCTCGAGCCAGCCGATGTGGTTGTGCTTGCCATGCCGCACCACGAGGCGATTAAGCAATTTGATGTCTTTGATGCTTTGGCTAAAGAGGTGATTATAGATTTAAGTCATGATTTCAGGATTCGAGACCCGAAACTCTATGAAAAGTTCTATGAAGAAAGCCATCCTCGTCCAGAGTTACTAAATACTTTTGTCTACGGCAACCCCGAGATTCACAAAGAAGAATTAAAAGGTGCAAAGCGGATTGCTTGTGCTGGATGCGGGGCGACTGCCACAATTCTAGGTCTATACCCGCTCTATAAAATGGGTGTGCCAATGCCCGGTAAGGATGTCTTTACCACCATTCTAATGGGTTCAAGTGCGGCAGGGGCAGCCTCGAGTGATGCGAGCCACCACCCAGAGCGCAGTGGGTCTTTACGGGTTTTTAAGCCCGTTGGTCATCGGCACACCGCCGAAGTGATTCAAGAAATTCCTGCCCAGGTTAATTTTCATTTAACCGCCATTGCCGTAGAGCGCATCCGAGGCATTCTTGCCACCTCGAGTGTCTTTATTCCCGACGGGTACTCCGAACGTGATGTTTGGAGCGCGTACCGCGAAGTTTATGCTGATGCACCTTTTACGCGGATTGTAAAAGTCAAAAAAGGAATTCATCGTTACCCAGACCCAAAAATGCTTGATGGTACAAATTACTGTGATATTGGCTTTGAACTTGACCCAGAAACAGGGCGGGTGGTAATTATTACCGCCATAGATAATCTGGTCAAAGGCACAGCCGGACATGCGATTCAGTCCCTAAACATCTCCAGAGGTTGGGAGGAAAGCCTTGGTCTCGAGTTTATGGGCTTACACCCTTAAATTCCAATTTGTGGGCAAGTCCCCAGCAAGCTGCACACTTCACAATTTGGACTTCGGGCAGTACAAACCCGTCTGCCATGCAGAATCAGGGCGTGATGGACAAAAATCCAGTCTGCTCGAGGAAATAGCTTTTCTAGGTCGGTTTCGACCGCATCTGGATTTTGCGAAACCGAAAATTCTAAGCGTCGCGCTAAGCGCCCGACATGGGTATCCACCGCAATTCCCGGGCGACCAAAGGCATTGGACAGCACCACCGTGGCAGTTTTACGTCCTACACCGGGCAGGGTCAGCAAGGCTGCAAAATCGTTCGGCATTTGACCGCCATACTGTGAAACAAGGATTTTAGAGGTGGCAACAATGTTCTTGGCTTTATTACGAAATAAGCCAATGGTTTTAATCAGCCCTTCAACTGTCTCGAGGTCGGCGTTGGCGAGGGCTGCCGCGTTTGGAAACGCCTCAAACAAGGCTGGGGTGGCTGCATTGACACTGACATCGGTGGCTTGAGCCGATAAAATCGTGGCAATTAAGAGTTCAAACGGGGCGGCGTACTCGAGTTCGGTGCGGGCATCTGGAAAATCTAAACGCAACTGCTCGAGAACAGTATTGGCTCGAGTTTGCTTGGCTTTTTTGGATTCTTTTGGCATGGCATTAGACTAACGGGGTATGCTAACAAAAGAAAGTATCCAGAACTTGGAACTTTCTCACCAAAAACAACGTACTGTAAATAGGAGGTTTCTTATGAATTTACCCTTAGTTTTAGCTCTTCTCATCGGTGCAGGTGCAGGAATTGCCCTTGCGATATTGCAACTTAAACTCTCTAAGCCACAACACCTTGGTATTGCCGTGGTTGGCGGCGCAGTAGCTGGCGTGCTTGCCAATGCGCTACTTGCCCCAATTATTGCCAGTTTACTGGCGCTGATTGGACAGATTGCAATTGTGGCGGCAGCTGGGGCTGGAATTGTTTTTGGCGCTCAAACCCTTGGATTATTCAAAACCAAAGAATAGTTCTTGGTGTAGCCAATTAAAAGCCATATACAAGGCTTTTTGAAAACTCGAGGCAGCTTCTCGAGTTTTTTCTTAGGTATATAAAAACATAAACGGATTTAACACTGAAACTCGATTCTCGAGTACATTGTCTTATGAACGCTAACGCTAACATTCCTGCCTCTTCTCGAGCCATGCCCCTAGGTCGCGCCCAAGCAAGTTGGAACGAAAACCTGATCACCATTGGATTAGGACTTTGGTTAATCACTGGGGTTTTTATTGATGGTTTTGCCCATAGCAATCTGCGTGGCACAATCGAAAGTTTCTTTACACCTTGGCACGCGATTTTATACGCTGGCTTTTCTGTTTCGGCACTTTGGACAATGTGGTTGGTTTTTAAGCAAATCCGCCTAGGACGAACCAGTTTTGCGGCTATCCCGATTGGGTACGAACTGGGATTACTTGGCATTGCTATTTTTGGACTTGGTGGCATTAGCGACATGATTTGGCATTCGGTTTTTGGTATCGAAGTTGGCAATGCAGCGCTGCTCTCGCCAAGTCATTTGCTGCTGCTATGTGGTGGCACATTGTTGGTCACAAGTCCGTTACGTTCAGGATGGGCAACTCTTGGGTATGCCCCCAAATTCCTCGAGTTTCTACCTGTGTTACTGAGCAGTTTAGCAGCTTTTTCCTTTGCTACTTTTTTTCAACTGCACGCTTGGGGTTTAACCAATGTGCCAGATGGAAATAATTATATGAATTGGATTGGTGGAATTCGAGGAAGTACAACCTTTAACATCGCTTCTAATTTTGCCAACATGGGGATATTGTTTAGCAACGTTATTCTCCTCACACCTGTTTTACTGCTACTCCGACGTTGGAAAACTCCTTTTGGGGCGTTTACTTTACTGTTTACACTAAACACCATTGGCATGACCGTGATTGGTGGTTCAGTCAATTGGCAAGCTGTTTTTGCCATGGCAGTAGCGGGTTTATTCGCCGATGGTTTTGTCGCGCTATACAAACCGTCTTGCAAACGGGTTCTCGAGTTTCGCGCTTTAGCAGTAGTGCTACCAATTATTATTTGGGGTGGGCATTTTCTGGTGCGCCACTTACGCGAAGGCATAGCGCTTGAGCTTGAATTCTGGACTGGGACAATGGTTATGGCGGCTTTTACGGGTTTGGTGCTGAGTGTGCTGGTTGTACCACCAACCATTGCAAACGAATTCGAAGCGTGAAAATTCAAGCAGGACGTTATTCTAGGTATGGTTTTACCTCGTCCAGACAAGGCAATACTAAACCCTCACACCTCGGGTGTTAGAATTCAAAAGGTTAAGAAGTTCAACCGCTATTCTAACAGGAGGCTCATTATGAAAGTAGGTATTAACGGATTTGGTCGTATTGGTCGTCAGGTGTTCCGTTTGCTCCAAGAAGCTGGAATCGAAGTCGCAGCCGTCAATGATTTAACGGACAATGCCGAACTGGCGCATTTGCTAAAATACGATAGCAATTATGGTCGTTACCCCGGGGTTATCTCGAGTGACACCGAAAACATCATTGTAGATGGTCATAAAACCCGTGTTTTTGCCGAAAAAGACCCAAGTAAGCTGCCTTGGGGACAATACGGCGCGGATATTGTAATTGAATCTACAGGGCGTTTTACGACTTCATTGGCTGCCAGCGCTCACATTGCAGGTGGGGCAAAAAAAGTGATTATCTCTGCGCCCGCTAAAGATGCCACGCCAACCTTTGTGATGGGGGTTAATGAAAATACTTATGACCCAGCTAACCATCATGTGATTTCTAATGCCAGTTGCACCACCAACGGACTTGCACCTGTTGCTAAAGTGCTAAACGATTTATTTGGCATTGATCGAGGCATCCTGACCACCGTCCATGCCTACACCGCCAGCCAGAGCTTGGTAGATGGTCCTCGCGGCGACCCACGCGATAACCGTGCGGCTGCCATGAACATTGTACCAAGCGGCACAGGTGCAGCCAAAGCGGTTGGCTTGGTGATTCCAGAGCTTCAAGGTAAGTTTACTGGTATTGCCTTCCGCGTTCCAGTCAGTACCGTCAGCGTCGTGGATTTTACGGCGTTACTGAATAAATCCGTGACCGTTGCCGAAATTAACGCCGCCATGAAAGCCGCCGCCGAAGGCGCAATGAAAGGCATTCTCGAGTACACCGAAGAACCACTGGTCAGCATTGACTTAAAAGGCAATCCAAACTCGAGTATTTTCAGCGCTTTAGAAACCCTTGTCTTGGGTGGTAATTTTGTCAAGGTTGTCAGTTGGTACGATAACGAATGGGGTTACAGCAACCGCGTTGTAGACCTTGTAAAACACATTGCAAAAAGCCTTTAATAAGCTGTTAGCTTCTAGTTTCTAGCTGTTAGCTCGAAAGGTTTTTGGATTATACAAACTGTATCTTTAAGACTTCTTCAAAAACCTAATGAACTAGAAGCTAACAGCTAAAAACTAGGAGCTATTTATGAAAACCCTAAATTCTTTAGAAGTGGCTGGTAAACGTGTTTTGGTGCGTGTAGATTACAATGTACCAGTTGATAACGGTGTGGTATCAGATGACACGCGAATTACAGCCAGTCTCGAGACCATCAATTGGCTGCTTGAGCGTGGCGCAGCCGTTATTTTAATGTCGCATTTTGGTCGTCCTAAAGGTGTGGATGAAAAATACCGACTTGCACCTGTTGTTCCAGTTCTCGAGAAGGCATTAGGCAAGAGTGTCTTGTATGTTCGGTCAACTCCTGCCAGCCCTGAGACCGTCCAAGCCTTGTCGGATTTACAAGCTGGACAGGTGGCACTACTCGAGAATGTGCGTTTTGAAACTGGCGAAGAAAAAAATGATGCGACTCTAAATTCAGCACTAGCTGCGCTTGGTGATGCCTTTGTACTAGATGCTTTTGGAAGCGCTCATCGGGCGCATTCAAGTGTTTCTGGTGTGGCTGGGTTGCTTCCTCATGCGGCAGGTTTACTGCTCGAGAAAGAAATGGTGCAATTAACCAAACTGCTCGAGCATCCTGTTTCACCTTATGTGGTGATTATTGGCGGAGCAAAGGTTTCGGATAAACTCAAAGTCATCGAGAACCTGCTGCCCAAAGTGGATAAAATGCTGATTGGTGGGGGCATGGCGTACACCTTTGTCAAAGCCATGGGTGGCAAAATCGGCAAGAGCATCCATGAAGATGATTTTTTGGAGACTGCCAAGCGCTTACTCGAGCAGTTCGGCTCTAAAATTGTGTTGCCGTCCGATACCTTGGCAGGCGATAAATTTGCGGCAGACGCAAACACGCAGATTTTTGCCACCAATGCCATACCCGACGATTGGGAAGGCATGGATATTGGACCTGAAAGCCAAAAAGTCTTTGCTGCGGCGCTAGAGAATGCCCAAACGGTTTTTTGGAACGGACCAATGGGGGTCTTTGAATTTCCAGCTTTCGCCAGTGGTACAAATGCGGTAGCAGCAGCCTTGGCTAAAATCCAGAATGCCTTTACGGTGGTTGGTGGCGGCGACAGTGTAGCGGCAATTAACGAAACGGGCTATGCCAATAAAATAGACCATATCTCCACGGGTGGCGGCGCAAGCCTTGAATTGCTCGAGGGGAAAATCTTGCCCGGTGTGGCAGCACTCGAGTAAAAATACTAAAAAGAAGCCCAATTATTGGGCTTCTTTTTTTTAGAAAGATTTCAGGTAGAATAGCGCGTTATGAAAGAAATTATATCTGACGCGAAAACCCGCATGAGCAAAGCCATCGAAGCCTTGGAGCATCATTTAAGTGTGCTTCGCACCGGACGAGCCAACCCCGGAATGCTGCAAAAAGTAACCATGGATTATTACGGCTCGGAGATGCCGATTAACCAAATGGCAAATATTACTGTGCCGGACTCGAGAACACTGGTGGTCACACCGTTTGACCGTGGCAGCTTAAGTGGTATCGAAAAAGCCATCCGCGATTCTGACCTTGGGTTAAACCCCGCCAATAAAGGCGATGCGCTTTATATTACGATTCCGTCACTAACCGAAGAACGCCGTAAGGACTTGGTGAAAACCGCCCATAAATACGCCGAGGAAGCCAAAGTTGCGATTCGCAATGTCCGCCAAGATGCCAATAAAGCCGTAAAGCAACTCGAGAAAGACAAACTTGCCAGCCAAGATGATGTCAAACGTGGCGAAGCCGATGTGCAGAAAATTACCGATGAACACATTCAAAAAGTAGATAAAACCTTGGAGCAAAAACAAGCTGATATTTTGGGTGGTTAAGGTTGCCGACCCACCACAATTGTGACTTAGCTTGGTATTGCAAAGCTCGAGAATCGTTAGGCTAAAACCGTGAAAATTCCTATTACTGTAGCGCACGGCGATGGCATTGGTCCTGAAATCATGAAGGCGACTTTGCGAATTTTAGATGCAGCCGGGGCGCAGCTTGAACTCGAAGAAATTGCGATTGGCAAAGCGGTCTATGAACGTGGTCACTCGAGTGGGATTGAACCGAGTTCTTGGGCAAGTTTGCGCCGCACCAAGGTTTTTCTTAAAAGCCCGATTACCACGCCGCAAGGTGGGGGTTTTAAGAGCCTGAATGTGACGATTCGTAAGACCTTGGGTTTGTATGCCAATGTCCGCCCGTGCCAAAGTTTTGCGCCATTTGTCAGTACCAAGCATAAGAAAATTGATTTGGTGATTGTCCGCGAAAACGAAGAGGATTTGTATGCGGGTATCGAACACCGCCAAACCGATGAAGTGGTGCAGTGCTTAAAACTCATCTCGAGACCCGGCACAGAACGGATTGTGCGCTATGCCTTTGAATACGCTCGGCGACACGGGCGTAAACACATCACTTGCGTGACTAAAGACAACATTATGAAACTGACCGACGGTTTATTCCATAAGGTTTTTGACGAACTTGGCGCAGAGTACCCCGAAATTAGCCAAGAACACATGATTGTAGACATTGGTGCAGCCCGTTTAGCCGAGAACCCAGACCGATTTGATGTGATTTTAGCCCCAAATTTGTACGGCGATATTTTATCCGACATCGCTGCCGAAGTGACGGGCAGTGTCGGCTTGGCGGGAAGTGCCAACATTGGTGATGAGGTTGCGATGTTTGAAGCGGTTCACGGCAGCGCCCCAGACATTGCTGGGCAAGACATCGCTAACCCGAGTGGCTTACTGAACGCGGCGGTGCTGATGCTGGTGCATATTGGACAACCCGAAGTAGCCGCTAAAATCAAAAATGCTTGGCTGGTGACGCTCGAGGAAGGACACCACACCGCCGATATTTTTGAAGCCGACTCGAGCCAGAAAAAAGTTGGTACACAAGAATTTGCTGATGCCCTGATTGCCAACCTCGGGCGTGAACCACAACACCTACCCGTCACCCATTTTGCAGCCGCCGACTTAGAACGTCAACCCCACGCCAAGCTGGTGCGCCGTTTACCCGCCCGCAAAGAAACCGTTGGTGTGGATGTCTTTGTCAATTGGCGTGGACAGACCGCCGAGGATTTGGCGGTACAACTCCAACGGGCAAATTTAGAACATTTGAAACTGACGATGATTACCAACCGTGGCGTAAAAGTCTGGCCCGGAGGCTTCCCAGAAACCTTTAGAACCGACCATTGGCGCGGCAGATTCACTGTGCCAGAAGGGTTATCAATCAGCCATGAAGACATTGTTCGGTTGCTCGGACGGGTGGCACTCGAGGGCTTAGACTTTATTAAAATCGAGAATTTATGCACTTTTGATGGCGAACCCGGGTTTTCGCTTGGGCAAGGGCAGTAAGGGCAGAGGAAGGAGAAACCTTTTAACCTTTTCACCTTTTCACCCTGCTCCCCCTCCTCACTTTCTTCGCACAGTTGGGTTTTATTCTGTTTTTAGATAAATGGATACAGGGTTTTCGCAAATACACTGGCTCGAGGGGTGGGATGAGACTTCGGGGATTGTTTCGGTAGAGACAGCCCCAAATGGCTTGGTGCAAATTTGGCGACGTGTGGGCGGGCAGCTTTTGCTCGAGACTGACCGATTTGTGCCTTGGGTCTATGCCAAAAAAGTAGAGCCAAATTGGGAAAAGCAGGGTTTGCAGATGCTCGAGTTACCGGGGTCTGGGACATACAAATACTTGGTCAGATGCGAGAACTGGCTTAAGTTACGGCGGGTACTTGGGTTGACTCGTGAACATCCGAATTTTTACTCGGTTGGCTTGAATGAGCAGTATTTAATGGCTTCTGGGCGAACTTATTTTAAGGGACTTGAGTTTTTTGAACTTAAACGTTTGCAATTTGACCTCGAGACCACCAGCTTAAAACCCGAGGATGGACAGATTTTTTTAATTGCGGTGCGTGACTCGAGTGGGTTTGAAGTGCTGCTTGAAGGGACGGAAAGCGACTTAATTACGGATTTGGTCTCGGTGATTGGTGAACGCGACCCTGATGTACTCGAGAACCACAATATTAATGGCTTTGACATGCCGTTTCTCGAGGCTCGAGCAGCAGTTCATGGAATTGCCTTAACACTTGGGCGCACCCCAAAAGTGCTGCGCCGTGAAGGTGAGCGCTACAGCGTGGCAGGGCGTGAAATTATAGATACGCTCGACGCGGTTTGGCGACATGATTTTGTAACTCGGGAATTGCCAAGTCACCGCCTTAAAGATGTGGCAAAACATTACGGCTTGGCTTCGCCGAACCGAGTTTACCTTGAAGGCTCGAGTATCGCGGCTCAGTACACCAAAAATCCAGATTTGGTCAGGGCATACGCTTTAGAGGATGTGCGTGAAGTGGACAGGCTCAGTCAAAAACTGATGCCCGCCAGTTTTGCGCTGTCTAAACTTGCACCTCGGCGTTATGAACGGATTTCCAGTGCTGGAACTGCCACCGGTATTCTCGAGCCGATGCTGGTTCGGGCGTACTTGCAGGCTGGTCAGGCTTTACCAAGTTCTGATTGCGCCTATTTGGAAAAACCGCACGAGGGCGGGGCAGTCTTTTTATTTTATGCTGGACTGGCAAAAAACGTGGTCAAAGCCGATATTGCTTCTCTTTACCCAAGTGTGATGCGGGCGTTTAACATTGGCTCGAGTTGTGATGAAATGGGCGTACTGCTTTCGTTGGTCAAACAGATGTTAGAGCGCCGCCTCGAACATAAACGCTTGTCAAAAGAAACCAAAAACACCCACCACGATGCGATGTCGTCTGCTCTAAAATTAGTGCTAAACAGCGCTTATGGGTATTTGGGGGCTGGACAAATGGCTTTATTTGCCGACCGCCACGCCGCCGATAAAATCACCCAGACGGGCAGGGATATTCTCGAGCAGGTGATTAAACAGTTACGAGATGCCAAAGTAAAATTACTAGAAGCCGACACAGACGGAGTTTTCTTTGCCTCCGAAATGGACGAAGCCACTTCTCGAGCCTTGGTCAAAAACATTTCCGATTCTCTACCCGAAGGCATCACCCTCGAGTTCGACGACCTTTACCCTGCCATGCTTTCGCATGATATAAAAAACTATGCACTGCTTAGAACCGATGGCACAGTCCAATTGCGTGGGGTGAATTTTCACTCGAGCCGTTTTGAACCTGTTATGCAGATTTTTACCCAGCAAATTGCTGAAGCAGCGCTGCATGACAAGCCAGATAAAATTCGCCAGATTTACCTTGAGACTTGCAGAAAAATTGAATCTCGAGGCTTTGTGGCAAAAGAACTTGCCACTCGGGTGCGTTTGCGAAAAACTGTTCAGGAATATCAAGCCAGTCGCGCCAAATTACGCGAAGCGGCGTATGAAGCAATGCTCGAAGCTGGACGAACTTGGCAGAAGGGCGAAAGAATCAGGTTGTATCGTCGCAATCATGGTTACGGGATTCTACCCGCCGATGAGTCTGCCAGTCCGCTCGAGCTGGCAAAAGATTACGAGGTTAGGCATTACCTTTCTTTACTCGAACGGGTTTATGCTAAAAAAATCGAGCGAACATGCAGCCCAGCCCAATTTAATGAGATTTTCTCGAGTGGATCGCAAGAAGCCTTGTTTTTGAACAAATTGCAACTGACTTGGCTCGAGAACTGAGTAGCCTAACTAAAAGAAACCTTGGGGTTTGATGAGTGAATCCACATCTACTAAACGCAAACTAGATTAGGATATGACTCATGAAACCACTACTCCCCTTTTTAGCCATCGCTACCGCCCTTGGACTTGGAAGTGTTATTGGACAACAACCACCCGCCAGTAGCAGTTACACCTTTTCTGACATTTCCTTGTACAACACCAAAACCAGCGAACGTTACGGGGTTTTTAGTGGCGACCCACAAACACTGTTATGGAACAATGGCAGACTCGAATTAAGTAAACCCGTGACCATTGCCTTAAATGGTTTTGTTGTGCCACGCACTTTGGCAGTCAATGGCTCTAACACCTTAAAACTCGAGCTTCAAAACCTCAATGCTTTTGAAGGCGCATTTATTGGCGACCAAATCCAAGTTCGGGCTAAACGCAACCTGCAAAGTGTTTATTATTTTGATGGCACAAAATGGTTCACGATTACCCGCAATATCAAAGTCGGAGAAGCTGCCCAATTCAAACCCACACCGCGTTTGTCGCCGTTGGGGGCTGGCTTACTCTCGAGCGAAGAAGCCTTAGCACTCAGTAAATACTTAACACCAAAAGGCGAATTGCTGCTTGCGACCTTAATCGAAGGCGAAGTTCCAGAAAGTCGCCTAAACTTAGACCCAGCCCCAAGCACTTACAAACGCTCGGTTTTGGCAGTGCAGTACGGTGTGCCGCGCAGTGCCGCGATTGTCAAACCAGTGGCTGGAACTGGAATTACCCCAGCCAACCCAATCCCAGTTACCCCAAAACCACCAGTCAGCACCAGCCTGATCATCCCAATTATTTCGACCCTCGAGACAGGCAGCAATTCAGAATACAGCCAAGGCGACTTACTGACCCGCTTTGATGACAACGAAGCCGATTTCCTAAAGACATGGAAAATGGTGGCTGGCAATCAAATCCCATTACCAACTGCTCCAAAAATTGATTTTAGCAAAAGCCGTATGGTCACGGTATTCTTAGGGCAACGTCCAACTGGTGGCTACAGCATACGTTACAAAAGCGCCACACTCGAGGGGAACATCCTTAATCTGCTGATCGAAACCATCTCCCCAAGCCCAGACCGAATGGTTTCGCAAGTCATCACCAGCCCATTTGTGATGCTTGAAATCAAAAACACCCAATTTAACGCGGTGCAAGTCGAAATTGAAAGCAAGTAAATCTCAAAGGTTTGAGGCTGCCCTGACCCACCAATTTGGCTGTTCGAGTTGCAAGGCATTAGCCACTCGAGCAGCTTCTGTTTGACTGTGCGCCAAACCAAAACAAGTGCTGCCCGAACCACTCATCAGTACAGCAAATAGTCCAGCTTTAGAAAGTGCATTTTTTACGTCTTGGACAATCGGGTACGCTTTGATGACTGGCAATTCAAGGTCATTGCGGTAGGATGGCACATCTCCCCTGCTCAGCGCTTCGAGAATACTTGGCATCTCTAATCTCGAGCCAAAATGCCCTTGCAAACCCAAATAGGCTTCTTTGGCAGTAATACCGACCATTGGGTTTGCCAAGACCACATGAATTTTAGGTAGCGCCACAGGCTCGAGAATCTCGCCGATGCCCGATGCCCTAGCCGCGCCACCACGAATCAAAAAAGGCACATCTGCCCCTAAGTTTTTAGCAAGACTATGTAAATTCACTTTACTTGGGTATAAGCGCTGCAAACCACGCAGACAAGCCGCCGCATCGCTCGAGCCACCACCAAGCCCAGCCGCAATCGGTAAGCGCTTCTCGAGGGTTAAACGTACTCCCGCTTTTATCTCAGCCGCCTCGAGATAGACTTGGGCAGCGCGGTAGACCAAGTTTTCCGAAGTGACAGGCAAATCTGCGCCGATGACAGATAATTCTATTCCCAATTCAGTTGGCTCGAGGGTTAGCGTGTCGCCGACATCCAAGGTACAAAACAACGTTTCCAAGGTGTGATAGCCATTCTCGAGCCGACCTGTAACCGCCAAACCAAGATTGATTTTGGCGGGAGCAAATTCTTTAATACCATTACGCATTACTTAGTTTATCAGCATCCCAAACAGGTGCAAAGGCACGAGCCAACGCCCAATCGCCAGCCCTTGTGACCTTAAAAAGTCGTTCATCGCCAAGACACAGTGCCACAGGCAACCCAAGCCGCGCTACCAATCCCGCATCGTCGGTGGCAGTCACGCCCTCAAGAAGTGCTTTTTTATGTGCCTCGAGCAACAAATCACGCTTAAAACCCTGCGGCGTTTGCACAGCCCGAATACTCGAGCGATCCACCAGACTGCCCCACAAGCCGTTGTTCTCGAGAACCAAGGTGTCCGAAGCTGGCAGTGCAGCCGTTGCTGCACCAGTTGAATTTACGCCCTCGAGAACTCGTTCAATCACGGCTCTAGGCAAAAATGGACGAGCGGCATCGTGGATGAGAACCACATCGCCAGTTGCAGCTTTCAGTAAGTTCTGCACCGATTCTTGACGACTCGAGCCACCCGCCACAGCACGCGCATTTTGCAATGGTAACTCGAGATAATTTTCTGGCAAGGCGACAATAATCTCATCTGCAATGTCAGAAAAAGCTTTTATGGCACGCTCGAGAAGGGTTTGCCCATTTAACTCGAGTAGGGCTTTTGCACCTAAGCCAAGGCGTTCGCCACTGCCTGCGGCTGGAATAAGAACTGAAATCACATGTTCTCCAAGTTACCCTAGGAATTGCTGATTCAAGAACAAAAAAGTTTATTTCTCAAGGTGATACACAATATCGGCGCATAAAGCATATCGTGTTGAGCGGTCAACGTATACTTTGCAGTTTTCACCATACTTTAGATTAGTTAAAGTAACATTCTGAGGTAGATTTTCTACATACTCTTCAATAATTTTTTGAAAATAAATTGGCAAATTTGTATTTAATTCATCATTTAGTCTGTAATACTCGGTAAAACGGTCTTGAGTACCACACTCATCACCGTGTACTGGAGGCAGCCAATATTCTCTGAAATAAGGAGTATATTCGACATCAAAAATAAACCATTTAAAATTTTGATAGTTTGAGTCTTTTGAGACCTTTAGAATGCTTGGGTCTGCTAGTATACTTTGATAATCAAAAGGTAAATTGAATAAATTAGATATAAAAAATCTATAATCACTCGAGGAAATACGTATAGAAGGGTAGTTTATTGCGAACGTAGCATATAAATCACCTCCACAGTATAAAGGATATTTAGGATTTAATGATTGATATACTGCATCATCTCCACCACCAGCGTAAAAATACACTAAAGGCTGATCTTTTAGGACAAAATCACCGAAACACTGTGATTTAATTTCTAAAAACGTTATTATGTTTTCCGTGTCATTCGACTGTATTATGTAATCTGATGCTGAATCACCGAACGTTCCACAGAAAAATGTGATATTTATTTCTTCTGCTTCACCAGAATTTAACCTCCGATTTCCAATACCAATACCACCATTGTACTCAAGTATTCCTGTACCAATATTCTTAACAATCAATGGAATTTTATTGTATGAATTGAGTTCTGCTTTAATATTTACTTGTGTCTTACTAATTAGTATTTTTGGTTTCTCCACACTTACGCAAGTCACCTCTACACTCACCACGGCATTCTCGAGAATTTCAATGCCAGCTTCATCAGTTGCACCAGTTTTATAGACCACATTGATATACCGCGTAAAAGTCCCAGCACTCGAGCAGAAATACGAAACAGAAACGGTACTCGAGACTGGTGTACCCTCTGTCAGCACTTTTAATTCACCTGTACTGATGCTGCTTGGGCTAAAGCCACTTGCCCGAATTAAACTATTCTCGAGACTGGGCGGGACAACCACAGCCAATGGTCGCAAAGCAGCCCCAGCAATTGGACTTGGATTTAGTAAGCTCGAGTCGAGCGTGTTTTCAGACACAAAGAATTGTTTGTACTCGAGGGTGGAATCAAGGTCGCCAGTGTTGGAAATGGTGAGGTTTTGGGTGTTTGTACTCGAGCCGACATTGCCTGTTAAGGAAATGGGTGTGGGGTTAATTGCAATCTTGGCGGGTACAATACATTCTAGCTCGAGGTTGACCCACATAACTCTTTTTTGAGGCTCATCATCCACTGTTGAGAATTTTTGGTTTGCAGGGGTTTCTGGTGTTACACCATCATCAGCCAAGCCTGTGCTGTAAATAATTGGGAAACGCGCCTTGTATGGTGTGGATTCAGGTTTTTCTGGGCAGGTTGCCTCAATCTCAAGTTTAGTTTGGTCTATTCCGCGTGTCATACGGATGTTATTAGGACGACGTAAATTGACTGTCGAACGAGCGGCATATAAGCCATCCGCCCACGGAGACTTAGGGGGTTTAGTTGCCAATTGAGAGAGTGAAGCTATGTCTTCTAATTCATTGGCGTTGGTACTTTTATTGCCCCACAGAACAATTCCCGTTTGTCCTTTTCTATCAAGTGCTTTTTGCAAATTTGTATCAGTATCAACTTGTCCAATTGGATAAGCCCTGAACTCGAGTAGCGAATTTAGACTGCCGTAGTTTTGAAAGAACAGAGTCTTAACTGTTGACCCTGATGCTTTAGGTTTGCCTTTTAATTTTACTGTAATATCAGGTGTAGCACTTGGTAATGGTTGATCCGTTTGGTTAGGTATTGCAGGAATCCAAGCTGATTTTGAAACAGGAAGTTTGTCTTCTGCAAGTTGAAGACTCGTTGGTGTTCGCAAGTCTATGGATGTAAGCTCGCCGTCACTGGTCTTAACAACCTGAACAGCTTTATCGTAAATCAGATTTGTATTTCCAGTAACATCAAAGCGAAAATCATTAGCGGCTCGGTCATCTGGGAATTTACAATCAGTAAATTCCCCTGAGTTCATAAATTTTTTCCGTTGATCTTTACTTCCATTCCCCACCCGAGGTTCGATGGTAACATTGTCCCGCCCAAATACATTAGCTTCTCCTTCTGGAATTTCACGGCGAAGTATCTTGTCTAAAACGCCCCAATCTATGTAGCCAATTTCCATATTTTTAATGGCGGCATTTTTTAAGAAACCTACGGAATCCAACTTTTGAACGGGTTCACTTGGTTCTACACGTCCTTGTCCAATTGTTGTCATCATTTTGTACCAGTTACCAATACCATCGCCACTCCATCTGGAATTATTGGCTAACCTCAAAGCGATAACTCGAGAACGGTTACTACCCTGTTCTTTTGCAGTTGCAATCAACAAATCGCTCAAATTAAAAAATGTCAAGTCAACTGTTGAACCACCAGCAAATCGGTATTCTTTCTTATCTGAAACTTGACCCAACTTGCTATATTCTTTATCCAGATATACAACTCCAGAAGCCTTTACAAACAGTGTCCATTCGTCACTCGCGTCGTTATTTTTATCACCCGTACTCATTTGAAAACCAGCATCTACATAACTCTGCCCGCTTCCTTTATTTCCCCAACCACCAGCATAAATAAAGGGAGCATTGTACACAGGCTTCATGGTTTTACCGTCTGCAATTCGTTGCTTAAATCCATTAGCCTCTGCTGCTTTTGGCAAATAAAGTGTTACTTTCATCCAGTTTGTTGGTGCTTGTTTTGTACCTTGAGCATGAGTAATCCGACGTATCGGTCCAGACTTTTCACCTATGCCTTTTCTGTAGCAATCATCCAATGCACTAAACGGCTCACCTGTTGCGGTCAGATTTTGATTATTCGGCGATTCACCAGAAGCTGGAAATGCCCTAAAACTACCATCAGGCAACTCAAAAATATTCTCACCCGCAGGCTTAAGAAGCGCACCCGCTTTGCGTGCTTGCTCCGAAGTGCTGTAAACACTCCCTTTGGCTGTTAAAAAAGTAATGTCGTCTCTGGCTTCGGGCGTAACAAGTGCCAAAATCTGTAGCAGACTTTCTTTGTCCTCTAGTTTTGTGTTGGGGTCAAGATAAGATTCGATAGGTCTGTTCTGAACAGACTGTGGTACACCACCACAAGCAGTTACAAATAAGGCAAGTAGAAAAACGGCAAGCAGAAATCTCTTCATAAACGTTAGCTTAGCATTCGGTTTCTTATTCTCATGTTGAAATTTCACATGCTGACCAAACTAACTTGTGTAAAATTAGACCTATGAAATTATTTGCTATGGTACTGGGAATCAGCGCTATTTTAGGCTTGATTTTGCCTAGTCTAAGCGCCCCTCGAGAACTCATCATAAAAAACGCCTATGGTGTTTCCGGTTTTAGTTCAGATGGAAAAAGTGTTTACACTTACATTATGGAAGATGGTATCAGAAGCTATAACATGCTGACTGGCAATCTAACAAAAACCCTCAAATTACCCCAAGAACTCAAAGGTAAAGCAATGGGTTCTGTTCAATTCTTAAAAAATAAAGACTATTACTTAAATAATCCCGATTATTCTGAATCACTTCACATGATTGATGCGAGAACAGGAAAACTCGTTTGGACATATACTCCAACTTGGAAGTTAGGTTCTGCTTTTCGTAAATATGTAAATATAAGCTCCGACAAAAATTTGATTGCCATCACTCCCGTTGCTCCAGAGTATTACAGCATTGATGTGGTAATGGAACATGGTGAATTAGATTTAATTGACCTAAAGTCAGGAAAACCAATTATAAAAACTTTGTTAAAAGCAGACTATAAAAATACTGCACAAGAATACCCAGCCACAGACCTAAAAGAACTTAGCTGTGATGGTATTGTGTTCACTCCTGATAGTAAACAAATTATTTACGCAGACTCTAGTTATATGAATTTTGTTGATGTAAAAACACTAAAAATAGTAAAAACCGTTACCTTGAAAGGTGGAATGTCACAGGGTATTCTTCTAAATCCAAAGTTCGACACCATGATTGCGAGCTATATATCAAATGAAGTAGATGAAATTACTCGAAAAGCTGTTCAGTATCCCGCTATTTATGATTGGCGTAACGGAAAGTTAATTCGAGTTTTTAAGACACAAAAAAACTGGACACCAATTCATCGGTTTAGTCCAGATGGTCGTTTGGTACTTATTGGAAGTAAAAACGAAGACAGTACAACTAGGGGTTCACTTTGGTTGTGGGATGTTCAAACGGGTAAGAAAATTCGTGAATTTCCGAATTTTGAATTAAGCTCTGGTGTTGAATTTAGTCCAGATTCCTCGAGAATTGCGTATGGAGGCTCAAATGATACTATTCGCGTTTGGCAAATTCGCTAACTCGAGACTGGAATACCAGCCGTAACTACTTTCAAACTGCCTTCGCTTGTGCCACTGGGATTAAACCCACTCGCCCGAATTAAACTATTCTCGAGACTGGGCGGCACAACCACAGCCAATGGTCGTAAAGCAGCCCCAGCAACTGGACTTGGATTTAGTAAGCTCGAGTCGAGGATGTTCTCAGACACAAAGAATTGTTTGTACTCGAGGGTGGAATCAAGGTCGCCAGTGTTGGAAATGGTGAGGTTTTGGGTGTTTGTACTCGAGCCGACATTGCCTGTTAAGGAAATGGGTGTGGGTGAAGTTTGAATACTGGCTGTAGGACATTGTAATGTAACAGGAACAATACGTTTTCGTTCGTCAACAACTGGATCATTCTTGGCATTTAAAGTCAACTCAAACTTATGCGTACCGGGCGTTTTGCAAACAGCTTGAATAACAATCGTTCCAACTGCCCGAACAGGTAACTTACCTGCTGTTTTGCCGTCCACAGTGGCAATGATTTTTGATAATCCAACATTACCAAGGGCTTTGACCGTAAGTTCAAAATCCAAGTCAGTTAGGTCTTTAACCATTTTTAACTCAGCAGGTGTAAAGGCTTTTTCTTCGCTACCATCATACTTGAAAATATCTTTCAAATCGCCTTGAACGGGTCTGCCACTGTTCTTAAAGGTTAGATTGGTTGGTTTATCGGTTTTTACAATTATTGCCGTGGTATCAAAGCCGTCTGGTTTTAACTCGGCTGTGGCACAGACTACCAATGTATGAAATGTCGCAGTACGATCTAAACTACTCCCATCAAAAACAGCATCTTTTGGAACAGCAAAAGGCGTTTGATTAGAAGCCATTGAAGGATCATTCTCTGCTGTGGATTGCACTTTTGTATCTTGCAAACGAAAGAACCTAAAAAACGGACGAGCAATCTTAAATGGTGCTTTTGGACATCCATCTGCTCCTGCCTTAATCTTAAACTTAACTTGCTTGTCTGCACCAGCAGGAATAATTCCTTGTTGTGTAGGGTCTGACTCGAGCCATTTTGGTTCTGGAATCTTATACGCCAACGGCGCACGACCAGAATTACCCACTTTGTACAGTTTGGTTGGGTAAGTGCCATCAGGGTTTAAGGCAGAAATTAGTTTGAATGGACTCTCAAGACCATCAATCGCAGCTTCGGGCAAAAGTTTAATTGAAATTTGGCGACTATCAGCAGAAGTTGTTGTGACTCCAGCATCTTCTGAGAAATTTCTTGATGTGGAACTTTGAATATCAGTGACTTGAGCAATATCACTTGATTTAGGGTCAGTTGCAAGTTTAGGGAGTGACCCAGCAGGAATGGGTCTTATACCCGTTCCATAATTATTTTTTTGTGGATTATTAAGGTCTCTAATTAGCAAATTCCATTGTGCAACACCATAAATTGGTTTTAGAATTCCAATCTGTATCTTATCTAAAACGATATTGACGCTTGAATCACCGTATAGTCGCTGAAAACCTGCGGTTTGAGCCATCGAAAAAACCCTTTTTATAGCTTCCTTAAATACAAAATTCCCACTAAAAACCCTAGCTTGCAGAGCAACCGCATTTCCTCGAGAAACTTTTATAGCAAAAACAGTTTTTTGATTGTATGGACTTTGAAATTTAAGTTTTTGAATCCAAAACTCTAGGTCTATAGAATCATTTTCTTGTGCGCTAAATTCAACGATACCTTGATTACCGTCAGAATTGTGTGAAAAAACCACCCATTTATTAATCTCTAAATCATAATTTGGGGCATATGGTGTTCGTACACAAGCTGTATTTTCAGCATTGCGTTCAAAGACAGCAGTGTTATACACAACTCCAATATCTAAGTCATTAAATCCTGTATATAGTTGCGGATTTTGACGAGAAAACTCGACAGACATAGGATTGGGGGTTGGGTTTTCTTTTGTTGCAGGAGCGAGAATATTTCTTACTTTTGCATTTATGGATTTTATTTCGCAAAAACGTTTCCCATCTTGTATTAATTTTTCGGAATTGACTTTGGGTAGTTTTAATGTCATTTTTGCCCAATTAAATGATTGCGAAGAACTGAGCGTAGTCTTAGAAAAAGGACCAGTTCCTATACTTTTTGTATTTGCTTGGGTGAACAAAGAATTTGAATTGCTTTCTGAATCCAAAGAAGATTTTTCATCACCAAAAATCCTAAAATCATTTTCAGTAATTACTGTGTCGTTTTGAGAATTATACTGTCCACATGAAGATAGAGCTAAGAGTACAACTAAAATATATGCACTAATTTTCATTTTGCCACCTTATATCGCTTGAGATTTAATTTCTGGTCAATTTCAAGTAAAAAATCACCTTGAATCACGGATTGCCTCTTTGCCTTTATTTTTAGTAATTTTTGCAAGGAATTTGAATAAATTAAGTTATCTTGGGAATTGTTTTCTAAAATTCTATTTTCAATTCTTATTAAAAATGAATCATTTGACCATTTATATAAATTTATGGAATGCTCTTTCCATTCATCTGTTGGAAAAATTGTTTTATCAAAACTATAAATACAAGAGGTTGAAATCTCATCTTTAACTATTTTAGAGAAAGAAAAAGTAAAAGGATCAATAAAATAAGAAACTCCACGAATTTTTATTTCATTTACATTTGATCCTTGCCTGTCACCATATTTTTCTCTCATACAATTTTGAGGCTTACTCCAATCTAAATACCTATTTTTGACTCTATCAAAAATATATAGTTTTCCACTACAATCTTTGTTGTACCAAGAACTCAAGTGATAACTTTTTGTCACCGATCTAATAGGGTCTAGTCCCAGTGCCTTACATCCTTTTTCTATGTCTGGAATAGTAGAATAAGCATCTGGCAAACCTATTTGATTAACTAGAAACTTAAAATTGTATAGATCAACAATACTAACTCCTGCTACACGTCCATAATAAGTATCTGGGTCATCTAAATTCACATACTTACCTCCAAAAAACGCCCCTGGCGGTCCTTGGTAAGTAACATTCTTGACTTTAACTTGACCGTTTTTACTTTCATAAACAAAGCCTTCTTGAATGTCATCTTTAGGTGCATTACAGCAATTGGCTATAAATCCTCGAGTCCCCACTTGTAGAATTTCAAATTCATACGAAAAATGATCTGAATCCACAGGGTTAGCGTTCAAAGTGTTCTTGATGTTCCAAATTTCTTTACCATTCATATTGTAAGCCGCCGCTACAATTGGATTTCTTATTTTTCGGTTATTGTCACCCCAGAAATTAAAACCAACTAGGACAACATTATTTGGTAAGTACGCAACATCACTTAACACTTGGTCATACTTCGCTTGAAACTTGACTAATGTTTTTAAGGTGTTGACATCAATAATATGAACCCATCGTTTTTGGGTGATAACAAACAATCTGCTTTGCCAATCTGTTATCACTCGAAACAAAGGCTCTGCAAACTCGAGACTACGCTTTTGACCATTGGTTATTTGGTAAACAGTTTTATTCGCAGCAAATACAGCATGATTTCCTAAAAATAGAACATCAGTGTTAATTTCGCGTTTCAAAGATTGAAACTGAGTCAAGCTGGTATCTATTGGGAATTCAGCTATTTTTTGAGTGGTTGCATCTACGATTGGGACTGGAAAAGCATTCCAATTTGGTTCTGGTATTTGTACTGCTTGTTGTGCAAGGCTAGTCATAAACAAACACAGTAAACAAATAATCCATTTCATTTTTTTACCCCATAGATGGAAATTTTACGACCTGAGTTTGAATATAGAAAGTTATTAACCATAAGTAATGAATCTCCTTTTATGTCAATCTCATAGGCATTTATTTGAGTTATATTTTCAGTTTTTGGGCTACCTACTAAAATTATCTGAGTAAGCATATCTTTATTGATAGAAACAAACCAATTTTCATTTCCATATGTTTTTGATGAAATTTTATAAGTTTTGAAATCAATAAATGAACTTCCGTCCTCCTTAGTGTATTTCTTATCAAATTTCCATAAACAAGCTGTCTTTAATGAGTTTTTATCATTTATTTCTATGATAGTTGAGTCATATAAGTTAATAAATAATTTTTTGTTTTTTGTCAGGATTTTATTTATTATCTTTTTAGTACCATTGGCAAAATCCTCAATACTATTGTTTAAGCAAGATATATATTTTTCGTGTCCAAAAAACGTTTTCTTTGCTACATCAAAACCAGAGGTGACAGAGCCACATATGTTTGGCAAAGTATATGAAAA
Source organism: Deinococcales bacterium (assembly GCA_031414595.1). Taxonomy (GTDB): domain Bacteria; phylum Deinococcota; class Deinococci; order Deinococcales; family JAAFIG01; genus JAAFIG01. The sequence goes on along the minus strand of JANNVX010000088.1, from coordinate 141,943 downwards.
AAATAGAACCTCATCAGAAAATAGTAAATTTAGCAATACTATTGCTTCGCTATAAATATCAGGGCTGCGTTTGTAATTCCACTTCATTGAATTAAACAAATTATCGCAAGTTGGAGCGAGCTTAGAGAATTTTTCCGAAATATGGGAATAAACATCTGAAAACTTATATCTCGCATCAAGAATCTTAAATTCACTTATATTTATGGAAGCTTTAGAATTAGCATACAAATCAGGATTTGTAGTACCAGATGTAAACTGAGGTGGATTTGGTTCTTGCGTTCCACGACTGAGTTCTAAGAGTTTTAATTTACCTGTTTTATTTTCATATATAAATGCGGTTTTCAAAGCCCCTTCGTAACTATTTACTTGAGTAGGAAAACTACAACAATTTGCGACAAATCCTCGAGTTCCAACTTGCAAAACCTCAAAGAAACGACGTTCATCAAAATCCGTAAAAATTTTAGCGGTGTTTTTGATACTCCAAACCACTTTCCCAGTTGGAGAGTAGGCAATAGCAGCCAATGGATGGGGGGTTTTTCGTGACTCATCTTTCCAAAGATTGAAACCCACTAGAATAATGTCTTTAGGTAGATAAACAAAATCACTTATTTCTTGGTCATATTTAACTTGGAATTTTGTTAGTAGTTTTAATGTATTTACATCAAAAATAAATATCCACTGTTTCTGGGTCATCACAAATAAACGAGTTTGCCAATCTGTAATAACTCGAGTCAACGGTTCATTAAAAGTCAGTATACGTTTTTCACTGTTTGTAATTCGATAAACTGTATTATTATCTGCAAAAAATACATGTTCGCCAATAGCAAGTAAATCCATACTAATTTCACGTTTTAATGAATGGAATTGGGTTAAATTCGTGTCGATAGGATATTCAGCTAATTTCTTTATATTAGCTTTGACAATCGGTACTGGAAAAGCATTTAGATCAGGTTCTGGCAATTGCACCATTTGCTGTGCTAATCCCGTCACAATCAGTAAGCATAACGGTAAAATAATCCATTTCATTCTTTGAACATTGAACATAAAACCTCCCTTAATTCTCGAGCCTAAACTTCCAATACCATCCTACTCGAGACCACAAAATTCTTCTGGTCACTTTCTTCACACCACTTTCAAACTGCCTTCGCTTGTGCCACTAGGATTAAAGCCACTTGCCCGAATTAAACTATTCTCGAGACTGGGCGGCACAACCACAGCCAATGGTCGCAATGCTACCCGAGCAATTGGGATAGCATTGAATCGCCCGCTCGAGAAGGGTTAGCCCATTTAACTCGAGCAATGCCTTCGCGTCTAAGCCGAGGCGTTCGCCACTGCCTGCGGCTGGAATCAGAACTGAAATCATAAAACAAGCATACCAAGCTCTCAAACAATAATTCCCCGAAACGTACCTCGGGAAATTAAATCCATAACGATTGCGAACACTCCTAATTCTACCTAGTAATAAACGCATCTACATCAGTACTAAAATATACATATCCTGAACCATCCAAGCGCCAATCACAACTATTGAGCCTGAATTGTCTTGCTATGCTACAACCAAATTGTCAATTTGTATTGCGAAAGTCCGATGGACTAACCCCTGTTTTAGACTTAAATAGCTTGCTGAAGTGCTGCTGGTATTGAAAACCCAGTCGGTACGCCACTTCACCAACCGAATCATTTGTTCCCAGCAACAATGTTTTTGCCGCTTCAATCACATACGCATGGATGTAGGTTAAAGCACTTTTACCAGTCTCGAGTTTCAACAAATCGCTCAGATAAGAACCAGTCATGTTCAAGGCTTCACCACATTGCGTCACGGTTGGTAGCCCGCGCTCGAGCAGTTCTTGTGATGCAAAATACGTCTCGAGATAGGCTTCAAACCGAACAATCAGGTCTTTATTTAGGTTTGTCCGTGTATGAAATTGACGATTATAGTAGCGACGACAATACTTTAAGATTGCCTCGAGCATCACAATCATTAAATCCTGAGAATGGTCATCAATGTTTTGTTGCAGTTCTATTTCCACTTTTTTAACCAAATCAGTTAAAATGCTGCTTTCTTTTTCGGAAACATGCAGCGCCTCATGAACCGCATAATCAAAAAACGAATAGTCTTTAATCGTGCGTCCCAATTCGGATTTTCTGATTAAATCAGGATGAAACATCAGCGACCATCCCGAATTGGTCATTTCAAAATCTGATTGCCCAAAAGATGCCACTTGCCCGGGTGCAGTGAAGACCAATGTTCCTTCTTCAAAATCGTAAGAATTGCGCCCATAAGTAAATGCGCCGCGCATATCGCCTTTCAGCGAGATATGGTACAAATCACTTGTTACACGAACTTCTCCAAAACTAAATTTTTGGTCTGCTTTGTGCCAAGAAATTGAAATCAATGGATGGAGTGGTTTGTCCACGCCAAAAAATCGGTGTAATTCGGCAATAGTTTTGAGTTGAACAATTTCGGTCATCCTTGCCTCATTTCTTGATAAGCAAAGTAACCCGCGACCATCGCCAAGAAACCACGGATGCTATCAATCAAAAGAATATCGGTTGCGCCAAGCCGAGCCAAAGCCATAAATCCCAAGACGAATAGAAAGGCAGCGTGTCCAACAGGAACTAAAATCCCTTCGATTTTTCCCTGCACAAGCCAATAAATGCTGATAAAAACCAGTACACCAACTAAAATCAGCAGCCCAGCCGCAGGTAATCCAATTGAATTTAATTCTCGAGTAAAGGTGATTCCAAAGCCTTCAAAAACACCCTGCATATTGACCAAGGTCATCACCCCGAGAAGAACTGCGATTAACCCGTTGAATCCCGCAAATCCAATAAAAACGTTTCGGGCAATTTTTCGTGAAGTACCGCCTGTATTCAGATTTTCTATACTTTTCATAATGGATACTCCTTTAGCCAGGAAACTTTTCGCCGAGTAAATCTTCGGACTTTTTCCATAACGCCTCTGCCAGTGCTTCGTCGCGGACGTGAGGATGAACACCTATCATCGGCGGATTGCCAGCTTGCCACGGTTGGGCGATATTGCAATTTTCGCAGTAGACACCACCCATGTCGTTCAGTACCGAAGATGTAGCGCACCAGATGGTGGTTGCCGCACCTTGTTCGACTGTTTTGAGTAAATCATTTAGCTTGCCGTCTTTGTCCATCCAACCCATGGCAATTTTTTCTTCGTCAGCCATGTGGCGTTGCAGTGGTGTGTCAATACCACCGGGGTCTACTGCAAAGGAACGCACACCATGCGGCTGACCTCTTTTATCTAAAGAAAGTGCAAAAAGTGCATTGGCAGATTTGGCTTGGGAATAAGCAGTCCACTTTTCATAAGCTCGAGTTTCAAAGTTTAGGTCGTTAACCTCGAGTCCATTGCCACCATGAGCCGATGAGGTCAGCGTAACCACCCTTGCACTCGGGGCTGCACATAACAATCTCCATAAACGGGCGGTGAGTTGAAAATGACCAAGATGATTGACTGCCAACTGACTTTCAAAGCCGCGCTGGTCTCGAGTTAGTGGGTTTGCCATGATTGCCGCGTTATTAATTAGCATGTCCAGTTGGGTGAGGCGTGATGACACTGCCAAGCTAAACGAATTTATGGACTCTGGCGCTCCAAGGTCAAGCTCAAGAATCGTGACTCTTGGCATACCAGCCAGGTTGGTCTGTGCCACATCAGGACGACGCGCCCCAACAATCACCTGTGCGCCGACACCAACCAAAGCCCGTACTGTTTCAGTGCCGATTCCAGAGTAACCACCTGTGACGACCGCCGTTTTGCCTGTTAAATCGATTCCTTTGACCACATCGGCAGCCGTGGAACGATAACCAAACCCAGAATTTTCTAAATGTTGTTGTAAAATCATATGTACTCCTTGTCTAAATGTGCTGAGGACAAGGATAATCCAGTGTTACTAGATTTGTCTTACTCATTTTCAAAGAGTTTGAATACATTTCGCGGAAATTGGCTCGAGCCAATTCCGCACTTGACTTGAGCCTTACAAACTACATCTGGCGCTGATAAAACAGTGGTGGTTCTATCCCCAAGACCCGTAAATACACATAACCTTGTCCTCGGTGATGGATTTCGTTGTCTATGTTGTACAGTAACGCAACCAAGCCAGTCATTGGAAACCAAGGCAGGACATGGGTTTTTTGAAACTGCTCGAGTGGAATTTGTGTGAATTGCTGGTTTAGTTGCTCAGTCAGTTCATCCCATGCCTCGAGTAGCACGGTTTTATCGGCAGGCTTTTTCCAATCTGGTTCGTTCCAAACGCCGCTTTGCAACCCGCTTAAGGTCATTTGGCTGGTGAGGTGCATTTCCCATGCCATCTCGCCAAAGGGTCGCATATTTGAAGCGGCTTTGAAGGTGAATAACTGGTCATCTGGAAAGGCTTCTATTGTACTGCGGGTCAGTTGCCGATGACCTTGGAAGTGGTACAGAAATTGTTCTGGTGAGAAAAAGGCTTGTTCGGTTGTGGACATATTCATAGGTATTACCTCCAAACAGAGCATAATGCCAAATTACGTCAGGACTTGTCGTAATTTTAAGTCATACTACCAGCATGTACGATCCTTCGATGCGGGTATTGGCGGTACTCGAGCTTTTACAATCCTATGAAAGCATCTCTGGGGTAGAATTGGCGCGGCGGCTCGAGGTCAGCCCGCGCAGTGTGCAGCGCTATATTCTGCGTTTACAAGATTTGGGGATTCCAGTCCAAGGGCTGCGTGGTGTGGGTGGTTCGTACCGCTTAAAAGCTGGATTTAGGCTTCCTCCGATGATGTTCTCGAGCGAGGAAGCCTTTGCCGTGGCATTGGGTTTACAGGCACTTCAACGTCTTGGCTTAGAAAATTTAACCCCTGCGGCGCAAACTGTTCATGCCAAATTACAACGGGTTTTACCGGACAGCATCCGTGAACAAATCCAAACCCTCGAGCAATCATTGCAGATGGATGCTGCCCCGTGGGTGGTCAATACCGACGTAGCAATCCTCAGAACCTTGTTACAAGCGGCTCGGCAAAATCGGGTGGTGCAACTTTCGTACAGCAGCAAGAACGAACCTTCTTTGCGCCGTGTGCAGATTTCGCAGGTCTTGCATTGGAACGGACGATGGTACGCCTTTGGTTGGTGCGAATTGCGCCAGGATACCCGTATTTTTCGACTTGACCGCATTAAAGACCTTGAATTGCTCGAGACTACATTTACGCCAAAAGCTCCAATTGATGCGATTGCACTCTTACAACAGACGATGTTCGATACACCAAAAAACCATCAAATCTCTGTCTGGCTCGAGTATCCACCCGATATTCTAGGCAGACGAATCTCGAGTTGGGGGACTCAAATTCAAGCCGAAAATGGTGGGACACGGTTGCGTTGCGAACGAAGTAATCTCGAGGCATTTGCAGCAATGCTATTGGGCTTGGGTTGTATGGTACAGGTTGATGAACCACCGGCATTACTCGAGGCTTGGCAGGCTTTGCAACGAAGACTTAGCGACTTGCTTACCTATAACAAGGCAACCGCCTGACGATAGCCGCCATGTGCAAAAAAATCGTTTTGCTGTTCCTAAATTTTGTAGAATAAAACAAATGGCGCTCGACTCCCAAAAAATGTTGCAATCGTTACGCGATTTGCTTGATATTCCTTCACCGACGGGTTTTACCCAAGAAGCCCTGCTTTGGCTCGAGCGTGAATTGATTGCTTTGGGCGCAAAACCAATTTTTTCGCATAAAGGTGCATTAAAATGGAGCATTGGAACTGGCAAAGGCAACCCTCGAGCCGTGCTTGCCCATATGGACACCTTGGGCGCAATGGTCAAAGAGATCAAATACAATGGTCGTTTACGTTTGTCCATGCTTGGCGGCTACGACTGGGGAACAGTCGAAGGCGAATACTGCCAAGTTCATACCCAATCGGGGCAAGTGCTGTCTGGCACAGTGGTCAATGTACGTCAATCGACCCACGTTTGGGGTTCGGCGCTGTCCGAGAATAAACGCAGTTCCGAAACCCTAGAAGTACGACTTGATGCCATCCTCGACGGACGGGCGATAATTGGTGCTTCGGACACTCGAGCCTTGGGGGTCGGCGTAGGCGATTTTGTCAGTTGGCAACCACGCACCGAAGTCTTTGACAGTGGTTATATTAAATCAAGATTCTTAGATAACAAAGCTGGCGTAGCCATTCTACTGGCTGTGACCAAAGAGTTACTGAGTGAAAAAAAGAAACTACCTGCTCGAGTGGATTTCGTGATTACCAATTACGAAGAAGTCGGACATGGTGCGGCTGGCACAGTCGCCACCGATGTGACCGATGTGATTGCCGTAGACATGGCAGCCATTGGCGATGGGCAAGCCAGCAGCGAAATGCACTGTACCCTTTGTGTCAAAGACTCGAGCGGACCATACGACCATAATCTTGGTCAAGCCTTGCGTCAAGCTGCCACTCGAGCTGGAGTTGACTTAAAAATAGACATTTATCCGTATTACACCTCGGATGCCAGTGCCGCTTGGAGCGCCGGACTCGATGCCCGTTGCGCCCTGATAGGACCTGGCGTCGATGCCAGTCATTCCTATGAACGCACCCATATCAATGCACTGCTCGAGACTTCTAAGTTGCTACTCGAGTACATCCGTTCATAGTTGCTCGAGTATCTTCCTAGACTCGAGACTAAAAGTCTCCTCTACTGTGAGTCTTGCGTCGTTTTTTTAGGTACACTAAACCATGACTTTTGATGACATGCTGACCCAATGCGTAAAAAGTGGCGCTTCGGACATTCATTTACACGCAGGCATCCCACCTCATGTGCGACTCAATGGGCATATGAAACCATTGATGCCGACAGCTTTAACTGCCCAACTGATGGAAAGTCTGGTCACAACCATGCTAAACGAAAAGCAACGCGCCAAATTCTTGGATAAAAACCAAGTGGATTTTGCCCACAGCATCCCCGGTGTGGCACGTTTTCGGGTCAATATGTTCAGGCAACGCGGCAGTGTCAGCATGGTTTTACGGATTATCAGCAACGACACCAGCCGCCTCGCCAATGTCGAGCTTCCATTTAATACCATTGCAGAATTGGCTGTCCATAAACGCGGCATTATTCTGGTCACAGGTCCGACAGGCAGTGGCAAAAGCACCACCCTCGCGGCAATTTTAGACCACATTAACCGCACTCGAGCCGAAATGATTGTCACCATCGAAGACCCCATCGAAATCCTGCACAGCAACCACCAGAGTGTTGTTGTGCAACGCGAAGTCGGACACGATGCCCCAAGTTTCTCCGAAGCGCTTGTGGCTGCCATGCGCCAAGACCCAGACGTAATCATGATTGGTGAAATCCGTGACTTTGCCACCGCCCAAGCCGCCATCAGTGCCGCACAGACTGGGCATTTGGTCTTAAGTACATTGCACACCATGGACACGATTCGCACCGTCAACCGAATTCTCGAATTATTCCCCCAAGAAGAACGCGGCATTGCACGGGTACTTTTTGCCGATTCAATCGTCGCGGTTATATCACAACGTTTACTGCCCAAAGCTGATGGTCAAGGACGGGTGGCTGCCGTAGAAATCATGCGTGGCACACTTTATGTCAAAGACTTAATCAAAGACGAAGACGGCATGAGCAAACTCAAAGATGCGCTTCAAGACGGCAAACAAAGCGGCATGATACCGTTTGACGACCACCTGACCGAACTGCACCGCGAAGGACTGATAGATTTTAATACAGGTTATTCGGCTGCCACCAGTCCACACGAATTTAGAATGAAAGTTGGCGCTTAAAAACTCCAAAAAATGCTCAATTCTCGAGTCTTCTTGTCTACTGCTTGGCAGCCTCCCGAGTTATTTTTCGCTGTGGTGAATCTTCGGATAACTGCATCAGTTCTATCGGGTTGCCATCTGGGTCTGCCAGCCATGCTTGTAAATTATAATCGAGTCCTAGACTGACTTCAGAAGTTATTTTTATACCTTGTGAACGCAATTTCTCAACATCTTCATGGATGTTATCTGAAACCAAGCAGAGGTGCATAAAACTCCCCGACAGCACTTTGGGGGATTCCCCTCCCGGGAAAAGCTCGATAAATCTATCACCGCCAACATGGAGGTACACCAGTATCAGAGAACCATCGGTGTGGTTCAAGCGAAACGATTCATAAATCCCAAGTTTACCGTAAAACTCGAGCGAAGCTGGTAAATCATGTACCCGAAATGCCGTGTGTCCAAGGTCGGTAATCATAAGTCTCCTATGGCGGTTTTAATTCGTGCCAAACAAAGTTCTTTACCCAAAGCCTCGAGCAGTTCGCCCATGCCCGGACTCTCGAGTTTACCAGTTAAGGCAGCCCGAATTGGCTGCATCACTGCGCCAAGTTTTGCGCCAGCGTTCTCAGCATAACCCTTAATCATTGGCTCGAGAACATCCCAAGTCCAAGCTGCATTCTCGAGCAGAGGCAAGAGTGCCGCCAAGTGTCCTCTCCCCTCTTCGAGTTTGGCACGGGCTTTGTCATCAAAAACAATGTCTTGGTAAAAGTAGGCGGCTTTCTCAGGTACATCAGCAAAAATATCAAACCTTGGTCGCAGTGCCTCTATTACTTTCTCGAGTTTTTTGGTGTCCGACAAGTCATACCCAGCCTGCTCGAGATAAGGTTTGGCTCTTTGCACCACGTCCTCGAGACTGAGAATCTCGCGGATGTAGCGCCCATTTAGCCATGTCAGTTTGGCAATATCAAAAACAGGTCCACCCAAAGACACTCGCTCCCAAGAAAAGGACTCGAGCAGGTCGTTAAAACTAAACAATTCGCGTCCGTCGGGCATACTAAACGCCATCATCCCAAGGTAATTGACCAAGGCTTCTGGGGTGATGCCCATTTCTTTGTAACTTTCAACACTGGTGTTTGATTTTCGTTTGGAGAGCTTAGATTTATCTGGATTTCGCAAAAGCGGCGTGTGAATCCATTCGGGTTCAGTCCAGCCCATCGCCTCAATAATCAGTTTATGAATCGGCGAACTGGTCAGCCATTCCTCGGCGCGAATCACATGGGTCACGCCCATGTCATGGTCATCGGACATCGCCGCCAAATGATAGGTTGGCATTCCATCGGCTTTGAGTAGCACTTTATCGTCGAGTTCCGAAGCCTTAAAGACCACCGCACCGCGCAGACGGTCTTGGACAATCACTTCGCCAGTCAGAGGTGCTTTAATACGAATCACAAATGGCTCACCGCTTGTGGCTCGAGCCTCGGATTCGGCGCGTGTCAGGTCACGGTCACGGCGGTCATAACCACGGTAACTGGCTTTGGCAGCTTCGGCAATTTTACGGCGCTCCTCGAGTTGCTGCGCGGTATCAAAAGCTCGGTAGGCACTGCCCGCTTTGAGCATCTGCATGGCATATTTTTGATGATTCGCCACACGCTCGGTTTGAATATAACTGCCAGCCGGTCCCCCAAGGGTTGGTGATTCATCGGCGGGAAGCCCCACCCAATCAAGCATCTCGAGCAGACGCTTTTGCGATTCTGGGTTAAAACGGGTGCGGTCAGTGTCTTCGATTCGCAGAATAAATTTGCCACCGTTCTGATGAGCAAAAACACGGTTGAACAGCGCTTGGTAAATTGTGCCAACGTGTGGGTCGCCGGTTGGACTTGGAGCAATACGGGTTTTTATCATAAGTACCTCGAGAAAACTAATTTTTCTATTTCACTTGACGTATTCCACTTCTGGGTGAGACTTGTCTTAGACGTTCATCAAAGAATTTTTCCATAGGTTCTAGTTCGGGGTATTCTTTTGGTAAGACCTTATAGGCTGCAACTCGCCCAATTAAGCCACATAACCAATCAGCACATTGCAAAGTTTGAAACAAGTGGCTTTCGGCTTGTAAGGGTGGTTCTATCATCTGAGTTCGCCCTTGTGCAAACATCTGCAAAGACGCTTCTTCTACGATTTGAGCGCGGAAATCTAGTCCGTCTTGTTGGTCAAGAATTACCATAAACGTCGCTTGTTTTTGTTCGCAGAACTGGCTCATTCGCTTGATTATTTCGGCAAGAACCGCCCGATACAATTTCTTTGCGTCCTGCTGCTCAATACCAATTTCTTTTTGCAAACCAACATACAAAACCATTCCAGATTCTGAGCGAATTTTATTGAGTAAACGAAAGGTTGCTTGGCGCAATTCACGATACTTCAGGATATTTTGGGGTGTATACAAGGCTGAACCTTTTTTCTCCCAACGATAAGCTGGAATGCCATCTCGTTGTATTTCAAATGCAAGTAATTTACATTTAAGTTGATAAAACCAAGTTGCAAATTCTCTGACTCGTTCAACTGGCAAAACCAGACCACCTAATCCAAAAATTGGGCTGGTATTGTACTTTGCATCTTGTCGGCTGATGAATAGTCCAATATGCCCGAATTCATCGAGATAAACAACATAGTGCATTTAGGAAATATAACACGAAAGCCCGCGTTTTCACGCGAGCCTCGGAATTAGAGCTTAGATAAGCGTCTAAAAAGATGATAGCTCAAAAAATAACATCTGTCAAGGTAATAAAATAAAATCAAAGGCGTAAGTCACGGCTCAAGAATACCAAAAAAAAATTGGACACCGCACAATTACTTATTTGAATTTCAATTCTCGAGTGTCAAGGTAACTCCGACCGTGAGACGCAATTCAGCTTTTTGCAACTCGCGTTCAGAAATTATAAACCCGATTTTGTCAGTTGAGCCGTCTGAATAACGAGGGATGTCAACACTTTGAATAGAAACTCGACGCTGCTTGCCATCCAGTTCAAACACCATTGCTGAGCCTATTTTGACTCGCCAATCCTGAGTTAGAGCATTAACGATCAATACTGTGTATCTTCCGCCAACAACAAAAGCCTCGAGAACCGTAAATCTCACAATTCACCGCCTATTCCCAAAATTGAGATTCATTTGAATAGCTTATACTACCGATAATGCGCTGTGGCTCGAGAATGGCGGGGGCAGTACAGGTGTGTCTTGAACACGGTTTTGCATCGCCATTTCAAACACTTCGTCTGCACCTAATTTAGCACCTTGCTGCTCGAGAAGTTGGCAGTGAGAGGGCGAAAAACCACTGATGGCATATAAATTCTCGATGGTGCTTTGCATTGCATCGCCCAAAACCGCCACTAAACGCAGGTAGTTGTGCCTAAAAAACCCAACATATTGTAGGGCAGTTGTGGAGTCTGAATAAATTTCGACTTCGGCAAGAAACAAAAAAATCCTGTAAAAATAAGCTGAGTGTCTGGCTCGGTAGGCGTATTGTAAAGCCTCTTGGAAATGTTTACGCGCCTCGAGATAACGCTGTTGTTTTTTGAAAATTTGTCCAATTCCAGACAAAATATAAGCGATTCGGTTGCCATCTTTGAGTTTTTTAGCAATCACCAAAGATTGCTGATAGGTCAAAAGCGCGACATCATCTTGGATTTCTTGAAAATAGGTATTGGCTAAAATACTCATGGCTGCGGCTAGAACACTATTGCTATCACAATTTCTTGTTTCTTCGATGGCTAAGCGTAAACATTCTTTGCCGCGCTCTGATTGCTTCAAAGGTTGGCAGACTGTTCCAAGCAAATACAAAGCATAGCCGTGACGTTTTTCGTCGGTGGTTCTAAACAATTCTTCAGCTTGCTCTAAATTGTGCAGTGCATCTTCAAACTTGGCTCGGCTATAAAAATTAAGTCCAGCACATAAATGATACTCGGCTGCGTAGACCTTATTTGGAGATTTCTCAACGGCGAATTTGAGTTGCGCTAAAAGCTCGAGACTTTCTTCATATCCACAAAGATTGACCAGTAGGTTGGTTTTTTGAATCAGGAAACCAAGCCGAGTATCAAGATCAACCTGACTTAGGTCGTGTTCGGTGATGTGTCCGAACCAAATCTTGGCTTCGTTTAATTTGCCTTGAACCGTCCAAAATCCACTTAAATCGGTCATCAAGCAAATGGCTTTAGAGCGGTTAGAAATGAGTGCAAATTCCAATGCCAAACGCAAATTATCGTATAGTTCGATGGTTAATGAACGCAAATGCAGATAGTGTGAACGGGCTGAATTGACTTTGTAGAACTGCGAATACTGGACACTGTACTCGAGTAAGCCATTCAGAATTTCTTGGCGTTGTGTCGGACTTAGGGTCTGTTCGGCGTATTGGCGCACCAATTCGTGCAAGTAAAACAAATTGCCCTCGCGTTTTAAGAGCGACTTTTGAATCAGCGCCATCAGGGTTGGTAATGTTACCCCAATCGCCTTTTGTGCCATCTCGAGGTCAAATAATCCACGCAGTACCGACACGGCTGCTAAACCACTTTGTTGTTGGCTGTTTAATAAGCGCCAACTGCCATCAAACACAGCTTTGAAACTGCGCTGACGCGGCGGCACATCGGCGGCGCTTGATTGAAGCTGCATTAGACCTGTTTCAATCATCTCTACAATTGCCTCGAGACTCAAACCAAAAATCCAACTGGCAGCCAATTCAAAACCAAGTGGCAAACCCGCAACGGCTTGGTGTAAACGCAAAAACACAGAGTAATCCTCGTGGTTTAAGCTAAATTCTGGCTTGCGCCTTCGGGCAGCCGAGACAAAACAAATCATGGCATCCTGAAATTCAAAGGCACTGTTTATGACTGGAGCGGGAAAACCTTGCAGTTGCAAAACCATTTCTGATTGCAAACCAAGCATAGCTCTTGTCGTACACAAAATATACATTTCTGGGCATGACCCCAAAAGCTGGGCAACGAGGTCTTGTATACCCTCTATTTGCTCGGTGTTATCAAGTACCAACAAACCCCGATACGTTTTTAGGTGTTCTAGCAGTGTGGCTTTGGCATCGGTTTTAGATAAAAGCTGCAATTTCCCAAGAATCGCTTGCGGCACTAACTCGAGCCTATCAGTGCTGGCAAGCGATACAAATACCAGATTTGAAGCCGTACTTAACTGAGCGCAAAACGCCTGAGCCAAACGGGTTTTTCCAGTGCCGCCCAGACCAACAATGGTTAGTAAACGCGAATGCCCGAGTTTATTCTGAGTTGGACTGGTCTGAAACCAAGTTTGTAAAGTCTCGAGTTCGGCTAAACGCCCAACAAAGGTCGTGGTCGGTTGAAGTTCGGGTTGGGTTAGCGGCAAATGGCGTTGTGGTACAGCTACGGGCAACCCAAACCCCGATTCTAGGCGACTGACCAAGGCTACAAGCGAAACTTCAGGTTGTAATTCAAGTTCGGTCAAGTGCTGAAGATGTTTTTTCCAGATTCGTTGCAAACGTATAAAATTTAGGTCAGCATGACCCAGTAAAGCAGCCAACAACGTCTGATTCAGAGGCTCGACATCATAGGCTTGCTCGAGTAAATCCAAAGCGTTATTTGGTTGTAATTCGGCTAATTCAAGTGTGGCTCGACAAAAGTCGCTACTCAGGTGTTCGCGTTCAAATTGCAACCAAGCCCCAAATTCTGGTGACTCAAAGACTTCAACTCCCTCGAGCAGACTACCTTGATAAGTATTGACCGCCAGTTCCCACTGACGCTCGAGCATGGCTTTCTTAAAAATACGCAGGTCGCAATCAGATTTCCAGCGCAACTGGCTTCTTTTGACTTCAAGGTGTTCGGCAAAACCAAGTAATTTAACGCGGTACAGCAATTGCCGTAAGCGCGTTAATTGTCCAGCCGTATCCGCACCCTCCCAGAGCAACTGCGCCAATTCTTCTCGAGTCACCCAGCCTTCTCGAGAAGCTAAAAAAGTCATGAAATAGGTGACATACTCGTTGACCAAGGTGGTTTTTTGAGACTTCGCAAACCCTAGAAACTGTATCACTCGAGTATCCTAGCATGAGATTTTTTAACGAATTGCTCAAAAATCACGATGCCAAAAGTCTAACGTAGATTGGAATGCACTTTGATTCTACATTGGTTCTACGTTGCTTGTTTAGGCTACGAATGCTCGAGGTCAAACACCAGACTTTAATCCTATCTAAGCAAAGTGTCAAAAGTACAAAAGTCAATCCAAAAATCTGGGATGTACTAAAAAGGAGCAGTCAATGAATCAAGTCGTTAAGTACAATCCGCCGCAACCGTACCAGACACCGCGTCTCGAGACAATCAAAACGTGGTCGCTCGTGACGGGAGTCAGCTTACCAATTGGCGCAAGCAGCTTAGGTGATTTTATGGAAACTGGGTTTGACACGGAGGAACAACCATGAAAAAAATAGTCTTACTCGGTATTTTTGGCACAGCATTATTGGCAGCTTGTCAAATCAGTCCAGCCCCAAGCAACACTAAGGTAACAGCCATTGAACTAGGGATTGGCAATAACTTAGCCGCCCAAGCAGCCACCTTTCAGACCGAAACTGGAATCATCTTTACGCCCGGTTTAACAGTTGTTTGTAATGATGTCCCAAGCAATCTGCGCTACATTTACCGCCGTTTTACGGTTGTCAATAACACAGGAAGCAGCCTGACAAATTTGCAACTTCATGCCTACAAAAAAACTGGCAACGCCAATAAAACCGCCCTGAAAAGCATTAACGATTTTGGCGGGGTCGCCACACCAGACGCTACGGCTGCCCAACCACGCCATGGCTTGGGTGCAAGTTGCGCCATTACACCTCCATTTAAGCCTAGTGCCGATTATGCCGATTTACAAGTTTACACCGACACAGAAATCACCTCGAGAACAACCTTGGCCGGAACAAACTTAGCAAGTGGCGAAAACCTGCTTGGCTACGGGTATTTGGTGCGGCAACGCAGCCCTCAAACCAATGCCGATGCCGTAGACCGAACAATTGAGAACGGCGAAAGTGGTTTTGTGACCATCGCCTTAAAGATACCCAAAGAGATTGGGGAAACTTATAACTTCAGTATGACGTTTTTGCTGTTTACCGATACTTCTGGAACAAAAGAATTGGTGCAAACCCCAGAAGACCAATTTGCTGGGACAACCGCAGGTTTAACCCAAGCCCAATTAACAACCGACGGCTCGGCTCGAGTCAGCGTACTTGGTGGTGCAGCTTGTGGATTAAGTGGCTCAAATCGTGTTCAGGAAAGAGTCCTCCTTGCAGAAGACCCTGTTGATAATGTCTATGACAGCGAATTGAAAGCCTCAAGCATCACCACAACCGTGACCAGCAACACAGATACTGGGGCTGGCAGTTTGCGGCAAGCCATTAGCGACGCCACGACAGGCAGTACGCTTTGTTTTACACAAAATATCATCTTAACAAGCGCCGAACTGAGCATTACTAAAAATTTGACCATTTTGGCTGGCGAAGGTGTCAGCATCAGTGGTAACAATGCACGGCGCGTTTTGAACATCAGTAGTGGAAATACATTAAACTTGTACGGATTTACTGTCAAACAAGGTTTCACTCCTAACAGTGGTGGCGCTGGAATATTGAACGATGGTGTACTCAATCTATTTGGGATGACTATTAGCAATAATAACTCTGAGTCCAGTGTAGTTGCCACAGGTGGTGGAATTCAATCTAACGGGGCAGTTTCAGTCAAGTACAGTCAAATTAAAACCAACAGCACCAAAGGAACAGGAACTGGTGCAGTTCCGGCTTTGGGCGGTGGGATATACATCAAAGACGCAAATTTAACACTGGTTGCCAGCACCATTACTGGAAATACAGCTACTGGTGGCAATGGGTTAAGGGGTCAGGATGCTTCTCGAGTTACTTTTGGAACTATGAGTTTTTGTTCTCCAGCAAAGGTTGGTGGGACTGGTGGAAGCGCATCTGTGGGTGGGGTGTACAAAGCTGGCACAGTGACGGTCAATGGGAGTGGCTTAGTAAGTGGTAATTTTGTTGTCGGCGGTCTTGGCGGCACGGGTGGTATTGTGCCTTCTAGTGTTACTATTTGTAATGGAACTCAACCTGGTCCACAGGGAGCAACTGGTACAACCAGTGGTAACGACATCGCCCCGTAAAATACCTATTTGTGTCCAACCTGATACCCCCAGCTATTGGGGGCATTTTCATTTTCAATCTACCCCAAGCCCCAACCCATCAAAAAAGCCTTTTAAGGGGTAATTCTGTATTGCCCCTCGAGTCCCACCAAGCGCAAAAGTTTCGGTCTTGATTCGCTCGAGCATGGTGGCTTTCTGCGCTGGCGGCAGTTGCCCCATTCTCGAGTTTTGCCCTGTCTGAGAGCCGTGGGCATCCAGCGCCGCCAGTTTTTGCTCGGTGTAAGCACTTCCATCAAATTTCACGGCAATCGTATCGGCACTTACCCCAAAAACTTCTGGGGTCATTCCGGGGGTCATGGGTCCACTGGGTTGCTTAATCCATTCGCGCATCGTCTCGAGTGGAAAAGCCGTAAAAAATAAGCGTTGTGGTGCATCTGCCAAGTACCCGCTCGAGAAAAACGCAGCACTGGCAGCGCGGTAAACACTGAGGTGGTCTGGGTGATTGTAGCCACCGTGCGGGTCGAAGGTCAGCATCACTTGGGGCTTGGTTTCTTTTATCACCTCAATAATTTTCTGCTCCATCTCGAGGTAATCAATGTTGATGGTGGCAAGTGGGTCGTCTTTTTGCAGCCGCTCGAGCCTGCCCGAATCGTGGTAATCCATAAATCGCGGTTCTGAAATGCCCATGATGCTGCAAGCCTTTCGCAACTCGAGTTCACGGTGTTTGCCGAGGTCGGAAATACTTAAATTTGGGTCGGTGATTTTTCCAGCTTCGCCGCGTGTGGCACAAAGAAGTTCTACCCGTACACCAAGTTTGGCATAATGGCTTAAAATTCCGCCGCTCGAGAAGGCTTCATCGTCTGGATGTGCAAAAACCGCCAGTAAACTTGGTTGCATAGCCCAAAGATTACTGCTTGGCAGGTTATGTTCATCGAAATGTGCGATACCAAACTGCTCGAGAATCGGGTCGGAGCGTTCAAGCACAAACGTCCCTTCGACTTCGCGCTGGACTCGAATCAGGGCTAAACCATACAGGCGCATTGAAATCGCCCACTCGAGCGAATGCGCTGGCAAAAGGTCGACGCTGCGTCTGAAATACTCGACCGCCTGCAAATCCTGCTCAAGTTTCCAAGCCTCGAGTCCAAGTTGCATCTCTTGATTCATGCGGTATTCTAAGCCCATGCTTCCAATTCCAAATCGGGTTGTACCACAAGAAGGCGAATTTCACCTCGAGACCATCAAAGTTATCACTTGCAGCGCAGAAGCGATTTTAGAGGCTGAGAAGTTGGGTAAAAAGTTGAGCTTACCTGTACAAATCTCAGAGGCAGCACCAAACGGTATTCACCTCGAGTTAAGTGCAGACTTGAAAAACCCCGAAGCCTATATTCTCGAGATTCGCCCAAATCGGGTACGAATTTCTGCCAGTGGTTTGGCTGGGCTTTTTTATGGCTGTATTACGCTTTTGCAGTGCGGCTCGAGTTGCGCCCTGATTGAAGATGCGCCGCGTTTTGCTTGGCGCGGTTCGCATTTGGATGTCTCGAGGCATTTTATGCCATTTGAGTGGCTTAAAAAATATTTGGATTTACTCGCCGTTCACAAAATGAATATCTTGCATTTGCACCTGACCGACGACCAAGGCTGGCGGCTCGAGATTCAAAAATATCCGCGTTTAACCGAAATTGGTGCATGGCGTAAACAGACCCGCATTGGACATGAGTTATCGGATGACAAAAGTTTTGATGGGATTTCGCACGGCGGTTTTTACAGCCAAGCCCAGATGCGTGAGCTTGTGGCGTATGCGAATGACCGCCACATCACGATTGTTCCAGAAATCGAAATGCCTGGTCATGCCACAGCAGCTTTGGCAGCTTACCCAGAATTTGGCAACACCAAAATTGCACCCGAAGTGACTCCAAATTGGGGTGTGTTTGAGAGTGTTTTTAGTCCAGAAGAATATACGTTTTCTTTTCTTGAGGATGTGCTGTCCGAAGTTCTCGAGATTTTCCCCAGCCCATACATTCACATTGGCGGCGATGAATGCCCGAAAAAAGAATGGAAAGAAAGCGCTGTCGCACAAAGCATCATGAAAGCCAACCATCTAGAGGATGAAGAAGCGCTGCAAAGTTACTTTGTCGGGCGAATCAATACCTTCTTAAAATCTCGAGGGCGCAAAATGATTGGTTGGGACGAAATTCTCGAGGGCGGCTTGGTAGATGGCGCTACCGTGATGTCTTGGCGTGGCGAAGAAGGTGGGATTATTGCGGCGAAGGCTGGTCATGATGTGGTCATGACCCCCGGAACTCATGTTTATTTTGACCATTACCAGACCGAGACCCCAGACCTCGAGCCTTTGGCAATTGGCGGTTGCACCACGCTCGAGAAGGTGTATGGTTATGAGCCGATTCCAAAAGAACTTTCAGCACTCGAGGGACAGCGTGTACTCGGCAGTCAAGCCCAACTCTGGACGGAATACATGCCAAAATCAGCCCATGTTGAACGAATGGCATTTCCTAGGCTTTGTGCGCTCTCCGAAGTGCTTTGGACACAACCGATGAAAAGAGATTATCAGGATTTTCTTAAGCGCCTCAAGCCTCACTTAGAAAAATTAAATGTCAATCACTTTAAGAGTTTTAACAACTGAGGTGGGGTCACAGCCGTAAACCCCAATGAATTTGCCGCCACCAGCACTTTTTTATCTCGAGTGACAATATAATCTGCTTCGGCTGAAAATGCCAAATCAAGTAACCACCAGTCTTTGGGGTCAGATAAACTTGTCCAATCAAATCGCTTGGGTCGGTATAACATTCCCATCATCCCTAATGTCAATCCTGCCCGAAAAACTCGAGTGGGTAATGGAAAGTGCTGCTTTACAAAATCCCGTGACACCACGTTTACAAACTCGAGCAAACCCGCATCAGATAAAACCAAGCGAAGTTGCCCTGTTTCAATCAATGATAAAATCTTTGCGTCGCTTCCATTTGGTTTGCCAATCATTCCCGAAACAACAATCATTGTGTCAATCACACATAATGGCGCTTGGTTCACTTTTTCCTTAATTTTTTGCGAATTTCTTCAATACTTGGTTGTGGCAAGCCAGCACTTGGCGTTGGTGCTTCGGCACGTACTTCTTTTACGGCTTGTTTCGCAATTTGCAAGGCTTGAACTTCGGGGAGTCCACCCAGACCAATGAAAGCGCGAAATTCGCTGCGCCACGCAAACCATTCAATAAAACGAGCTTCGCCTAAGTACGCCACCAAGTCACTCGGGGCGATTCGGTACTGTTTACCAATTCGCTGTGCGCCAAGATGATTGGCTCTGATTTCTCGACGCACCGTTTCTTCACTGATGCGTAAAGTTTTAGCCACTTCTTCTGGGGTATAAACACTCACTTCAATCATTGGCATCACCAGACACAGTATACACAAAAACTCGATTTTACGGCACATAAGAATCTGCGTTATGATTTGCCCCATGCGTGTTTACCAATCCCCGTTTGACCGTCCCAAAACCCAAAGCGTGGTTGCCATTGGCTCTTTCGATGGCTTGCACCTTGGGCATTTGGCATTGCTCGAGAAACTCAAAATCTTGGCTTTTGAGAACCATCTACCAAGTGTGGTCTTTACTTTTGACCAACCAACTCGGGTGCTTTTGCAGGGCAGTAAATTCTTATATTCTTTAGCCGAAAAACTCGAGATTCTGCAAAGTCTTGGAGTCTCTGAAGTGATTGCCGTGCCGTTTACCAAAGAATTCTCGAGCCGAATGCCAAATGCTTTTTTAGAAGATATTCGCGTTCTAAATCCAAAAGAGATTGTGGTCGGTAGGGATTTTCGCTTTGGCAATGCCCGAAGCGGTGGTATTCCAGACCTCGAGACCCTAGCAACTGTTCACACGCTCGAGATGCAAACCCTCAACGGTTCAGAAGTTCATGCCTCAAGCATTCGCGCTGCGCTCGAGAACACCGAAGTAACGGCAGCCAATGCGATGCTTGGGCGTTCGTACCATGCCTCGGGCGTGGTGGTTTTGGGTCAGCAACTTGGGCGCACGATTGGCACACCAACGGCTAACATTGCTGTACCAGAAGGAAAACTCTTACCAAAAGGGGTTTATGCTGTTCGGCTCGAGACTCCAGACGGTGTTTTGCACCCCGCGATTGCTAACATTGGCACACGCCCAACCATTGGCGGCATGACCGAGAGTTTTGAAGTCCATATTTTTGATTTCGCCCAAGATATTTATGGTTTTGAAGTCAGTGTTTACTTTGAAGGTTTTATTCGCAGCGAACAAAAATTTAGTGGTTTACCCGCTTTGATTGCCCAACTCGAGGTGGATAAACAAAAAGCTCGAGAATATTTGGTTCATCATACGCTCACTTGAGGTCTGGTTGGGTGCAGCTACCAAATATAGTGGTATTGGTGCTTAAACCCCTGTACAGAATCGGTTTTTCTTGGAATAATAGGAACGTGCAAACTTCTCGGTTTCTTGGCGCTTTTGGCGTAGCAACGATGCTCTTATTTTTGGGGCTTTCGATTGGCTTAGCGCAGCTTAATGGCGTAGGAACACCACGCATTGCCGCCCATGAACAAGGTAGTTTTACTCGAGTGGTCTTGGATGCCCCGACCAAACCAAAATTTAGTGTGACGACTAACGGTAAAACCTTTCAAATGACGATTACTCCCGCCAAGGCAGTCAATGGCAATGGCAGTTCTGACACACCAGAATTGGCATTTTGGGAATTAAAAACCCTCAACCAAAGTGTGATTTTAACTTTACGCACCACTTTTGATTTAAGTAAAAGTAAGGGCTGGAAAGCCTTTACCCTAGACCCAACTGGCGACCAGCCAAACCGCATTGTTATAGACCTTGGTAAGCAGTTAGGCGTGGTGGCAGCAACCAGCGCACCAACAAAACCTTTGGTCAGTAAACCCAAAACGCCAGTCAAACCAAAATTAACTGTGGTGCTAGACCCCGGTCACGGCGGCATAGACCCCGGAATGGTCGGTTATGTGACCGAAGAAAAAGTGACGCTTAGTCTTGGCTTAAAAGTACGGGCGATTCTCGAGAGTAATGGTGTCAACGTCATCATGACCCGCACTGGCGATTATGCTTGGCAAGGCAGCAATGGTTGTGATAAACGCTGTGATTTAGATGCAAGGGCAAACATGGGCAGCAGTAACCGCAATGCCTTTGTCAGTATTCATGTCAATAGCGCTGATGCTCGGGCGCAGGGCATATCCACTTACCTTTTTGGACAATCGCCCGATGCCGAAACCCTCGCCCAAGCCGAACGCGAAAACGGTGGTGGTAGCACTGGTAAAGCCTTAACTCGAGCCGCCAGAAACGCCGCTCAGGATTTACTGAACGACCAATTGGCACAACTCAATGTCAGGTTCTCAAATCGGCTTGCCAGTTTGGTGCAAAATAACATCATCAGTGCGACGGGCGCGTACAATCAAGGGGTCAAGCAAGCCGAGTTTTGGGTGATTAAAAAGCCAAGAATTCCAAGTATTTTAATCGAAACGGGCTTTGGCACACACCCAGTCGAGGGCAAGAACTTGGGCACAACTTGGTATCAACAAAAATTAGCCTCGGGAATTGCCAAGGGCATCCTCAGTTTCTTAAACGCCAATTAAATTATGTACGGCAAGAAATTTGACCCTAAACCGATGTCTGCCCAAGATGCTTTGCAATACGCCATCCGAGCGTTATCGGCTCGGGCATTGACTGAATATGAACTCGAGAAAAAATTAAAACTGCGTAAAACCAGCAGCGAAATCATTACGAATATCATTGCTCGTTTACGTGAACTTGGTTTTTTGAACGACACCGCCATTGCCAAACGAACCAACGAAGACGCTGCCCTTGGTAAATTTGGGGTACAACGCAAACTCAGTAAACGGGGCATTCATAAACACGTGATTGAAGATGTCCTGACTACAAGGGATACCGATACCGACTTTACCGTCGCCCTTGCATTGCTCGAGAAGTACCAAAATCGTTTTATGGGCGAACGCGCCGAAGCCAAAGCGATAGCATTTTTAATGCGCCGTGGTTTTGCGTATGGGACGATTCAGAGGGCTTTAAGAGAGGAAGGAGGAAGGAGAAAAGAGGAAGACGATTGACCTATTCCTCCTTCCTCTTTTCTCTGCTCTTAGGCTTGTGGTTGCAATGCTCGAGATAGTTCTTCGTATAAAAGTTGGTCTAGCGCCTCGAGTTCTTCATCTAGGACACCTTCAGCGCTTTCTAAGGTGTTCTCGAGTTCGGTGACAGCATCGGCGAAGGTGGTTTCTAAGATTCGTTCCTTAAAATGTTGCACCATTGGGCTAAGGGCTTGGCGCACCGATTGCCTGAAACGCTCTAAACTCTCTTCTTGGCTGATGTGGCGTTTGGATTCAAAGACCACAGGTTTAGCCGCAACCCGCGCCAAGGTATCTTTGGCTATCTCGGGCAGTTTACCCAAGTAATGGCTGTCTTTGACAATATAATTGGCTGCGCCTGCTTGGAGGGCTTTAACCGCCAGTTGTGCTTCGCTGCGCCCTGTCACCAAAACGATTGGGATTCCCAAAGGCATAAGGGCTTCTAAGGCACTTAAACCATCTGAATCGGGCAAGCCGTAATCGAGCATGATTAAATCAAAACCGCCTGTTTTGGCGCTCATCAGTCCAGTAGCGGCGGTACTTTGGTGCGCCACCGAAAAACCAGCCCGCTCGAGAAAACGACTGGCGACGAAGGCTTGGTCTGGGTTGTCCTCGATTAAGAGAATTCGCACCATGAGAACAGTGTAACCCGCATTTCAAAAAAAGTTTCGTCAAGCGCTGTTTGTCTTGTCAAGAACACCGTAAGCCGTACTTCTTTTTGGCGGTTTGAAGTTGCGTAAGGCACAATCTTAGAAAGACCTCAAGGCGTAGAATGAAGGCGTGAAAGCACTTACCCTAAAAGAACTTAAAGCCAGTGGCTACCGTCCTCGCAGCGTCCAACAAGAAGTGCGTGAGAATTTAATCAAAAAACTCCGTGCTAAAGAAACGATTTTTCATGGTGTCATGGGCTACGAAGATACCGTTGTACCACAAGTGGTCAATGCACTTTTGGCGCAGCAAAACTTTATTCTGCTTGGTTTGCGTGGACAAGCCAAAAGCCGTATTTTACGCGCTATTACCAACTTACTTGACCCAGAAATCCCCTACATTCTTGGTTCAGAACTGCACGACGACCCAATGAACCCCATCTCGAGCGAAGCCCATAAAATTTTACTTGAACTTGGCGACGAAACCCCGATAGCTTGGATGCCAAGGGAACAGCGCTATGTCGAAAAACTTGCTACCCCAGATGTGACGGTTGCCGATATGATTGGCGATGTAGACCCAATTAAAGCAGCCCGACTTGGCAAAACAATGGGCGATGAACTGACCATTCATTACGGCTTACTGCCTCGAGCCAACCGAGGGATTTTTGCAGTCAACGAACTTGCCGACCTGTCGCCAAAAGTTCAAGTGGGCTTATTTAACATCATGCAGGAAGGCGATGTGCAAATTAAAGGCTACCCAATTCGGCTCGAGCTAGATGTGATGTTGGTTTTTAGTGCCAACCCAGAAGACTATACGGCACGCGGTAAAATTGTCACGCCACTCAAAGACCGCATCGGCTCAGAAATTCGCACCCACTACCCAAATCATGTTCACCTTGGCATGGAAATCACCCAACAAGAAGCATGGCTGACCGATGGCGGCACAATGCGGGCTGCCATTCCAAGCTATATGGCAGAACTTGCCGAAGAAATTGCCTTTCAAGCCCGAGATGACAACCGTGTGGACAAACAAAGTGGTGTCTCGCAGCGCTTACCGATTAGTCTGCTCGAGTTGGTAGCAAGTAATGCCGAACGCCGTGCCATTGTGAGCGGCGAAGAAGTCGTTGCCCGACCAGTGGACATTTACGCTGGCTTGCCCGCCATTACAGGTAAACTCGAACTCGAGTACGAAGGCGAAATGAAAGGCGCGGACAACATCGCCAAAGATATTATTCGTAAAGCCGCCGGCGCAGTCTATAGCCGCAGAATGCCACGCAACAACACCGAAGGCTTAGAAAAGTGGTTTGAAGAGGGCAATACACTCAACATCCCACAACTTGGAAGTTCGAACAGTGCAATCAAAGAACTCGAGAAAGTGCCAAGCCTGATTAAATTGGCAAGGGAACTGGCAGAGGGCGCGTCCGATGCCCACACGATTGCCGCCGCCGAATTTATTCTCGAGGGCTTATACGGCAAGAAGAAAGTCTCGAGAAGCGAAGAAATGGGATACAGCGCTCCAGAGCAAGAACAGGTACGCGGACGCGGTAAAGGCTGGAATTAGGAGTAGCATAAAGGCATGAACACGACCCTATCCACACTCAGCTTAGAACAGTACCTCGAGCAAGAAGAGCGTGCTTTCATTAAGCATGAATATGTGGATGGGCAATTGTATGCCATGGCAGGAGCAACCGAAACCCATAATTTAATCGTGGGGAATATCGTCTTTGAATTAACCCTTGTGGCTCGAGCCAAGAAAACAAAACACTGCCGAATCATGCAAAGCGATATGAAAGTAATGATTGTTGAACCACCAAAAGTTTCTTATTATCCCGATGTGATTGTTATTTGTGATGAAACCGATGACGGTGCACTTTTCAAGACCAAACCTTGTTTTGTGGTTGAAGTTTTATCCGAAAGCACCAAACGAATTGACTTAACCGAGAAAAAAACCAATTACCAGCGCATTGAAAGCCTCAAAGCCTACATGATTGTGCATCAAGACCAAAGACTGGTGGAAATGCACCGTAGGCTCGAGAATGGGACTTGGCAACACGAGCATTACACAGACGGTAACATAGAAATTCCATGCCCAAGCACCACACTAACTTTAGAACAAATTTACGAAGGCATAGGAGGAGAATAGAATGCAGCAAATGACCCTTCAGCAAGTTATGGATGTAGTACAAACACTACCTCGAGAAGAACAACTATCATTAGTCGAGTTGATACAAAAAAACAATCAGCATGAGGAATTCGTACAGGAATGCAACGATGCTTTGAGCGCAATGGAAAATGGCAATTTTGCAACAAATAGCCTAGCCGAAACCTTAAAGGCATTGCAGCAATGAGAGAAATACGAACGTATACCTCGTTTTGGCGAGCTTACAAACGTTTTCTAGCAATTCATCCAGATTTTCAGATTCAAATTACAAAAGTTCTACAACAACTATCGGTCAACGCTTTTGAAGCGTCTTTAGAAACCCATAAACTCAAAGGAAAATATAAGAATCATTACGCTTGTAGTGCTGGTTATGACCTAAGAATCGTGTTTGTAATTCAAAAAACCAAAGATTTGCAAGAAGAAATTTGGTTGGTCAACATTGGAACACATCAAGAAGTTTACCGTTGAGATTTTAGGAGGAGAATAATGCAAACCGTCACTTTAGACCAAGCTCTCACAGTCGTTCAGCAACTACAACCCACCCAACGCCATGCTTTACTCGAGATTTTACGACAACAAGAAATAGAAGAATGGCAAGACCAAGTGCAGCGCAACGCAGCCCAAGCACAACTTGATTATGAAGCAGGAATTCTCAAACCAAAAACTGTGGCACAAATCATGAAAGAAGCAAGAGAATGAGAAATCGGCGCGAACTTATCACCAATGCTTCCTTTGACCGCGCCTTAAAAAAGTATTTACGTCAACATCCAGATTCAGACTCGAGTATCGAAAGTATTTTAGAACGCCTCGAGATAGAACCATTTCACCCACAACTTGGAATTCATCAGTTACAAGGTAGAATGAAAGGTTTATGGGCAGTTGAAGTAGCATATGATTTGCGAATCGTATTTTATTTTGAGAAACGAAAACCACCCGAAGAAGCAGCTATTATTTTGACCGACATTGGGACGCACGACCAAGTGTACAAATAGCCTCGAGTAGAAAAGGAGGAAAGCAATGCAAACCGTAACTTTAGACGAAGCCTTAGATTTTGTTGAACGCCTACCAAGGGAAAACTGGCAGACTTTGGTTAGTATTATTCAAAAGCGTGACCTCGAGTTACGGCGCGATGAAATTGCTCGAAATATCGAGTTCTCTCGAGCCGAATTTGCCCAAGGCAAACTAAAAGCCATGAGTGTAGCTGAGTTAATGGATGACTTAAATTCATGAGGCAAGTCGTCCCAGCCTCGAGTTTTAGAAGAGCTTATAAGCATTTTGTTGCTAAGAATCCTTCAATGCAAGCAGGTATTCAAATTGTACTCGAGAAATTAAGTGCTGACCCATTCCAACCAAGTTTAGAAACGCATAAGTTAAAAGGAAAACTAAAAGGCTCATTTGCTTGTAGCGCTGGCTATGATTTAAGAATTGTGTTTGATTTTACAAAGAACGACCCAGAAGACGATATTTTATTAATTGACATTGGAACACACGACGAAGTTTACTAATTCTCGAGGAGCAGCCATTATGTTAAGCACAACCAGCCGTTCAACCCGATACTCCAAGTACGAATCCACCTTAGATGATATTGACACAGGCAGCCTCATGGACATGATTCGTGACAGCATTATCGGTAGTGCCTTCAATAACCCCTACGACCCAGACCCAAATGCTGGCTCGAGCATGGATGAACTGCGTGAAGCAATTCTGCAAGCCTTGATGGAACGCGACATGATTCCCGAGGATATGCTCAAGGAAGCTCAATCCAGTAAGGATTTTTCGCAAACCAGATTAAACCAAGAAATCAATAAAATGATTCAACGCCTCCAAGACGAAGGCATGATTCGGGTAGACGACCCGACAAGAGAAAGCGCTGTGCCACAAGGCGAAGGTGGCGTGGGCAATTCTGGCGATGCCCGTTTTGAACTGACCCAAAAAAGCATTGATTTTATGGGCTACAAGACCCTGCGAGATATTTTGGGCGGCTTGGGTAAATCCAGTGCTGGACGGCACGATACCCGCGAATACTCGAGTGGTGTGGAAATGACTGGCGACCTCAAAGACTACGAATTTGGCGATACCTTAAACCTCGATGTAACCAGCACCATGAAAAATTTGGTCTCAAAGGGTCTCGAGAATATCACCGAATCTGATTTGGTGATTCGTCAATCCGAGTACCAAAGCAGCGCCGCCACTGTGGTGATGCTGGACTGTTCACACAGCATGATTTTGTACGGCGAAGACCGTTTTACGCCTGCCAAGCAAGTCGCCTTGGCATTGGCACATATGATTCGGCATCAGTACGCAGGAGACACAATTAAATTTGTATTGTTCCATGACAGCGCCGAACAAGTGCCACTCGAGAAATTAGCTCAAGTGCAAGTCGGTCCGTACCACACCAACACGGCGGCTGGGCTTCGCATGGCGCAGCAACTCCTGAAGCGCGAGAACAAAGACATGAAACAAATCGTGATGATTACCGATGGCAAACCCTCTGCCCTAACATTACCTGACGGTCGGATTTATAAAAACGCTTGGGGCTTAGACCCTTTTGTACTGTCCGAAACATTGCGCGAAGTCGCCATGTGCCGTCGGGCTGGGATTCAAATCAACACATTTATGCTTGCTCGAGACCCAGATTTAATTGGCTTTGTTAAAAAAGTTTCAGAAATGACCCACGGCAAAGCGTACTTCACCACGCCGCATAACATTGGGCAGTATGTGCTGATGGACTTTGTGAATAAGCGCGTGAAAACGGTGAATTAAGGTATCATCAATTTATGATTTCTAGCAATCCACAAATTATGATGGGCAAACCAGTTATCGCTGGAACTCGAGTGACCGTCGAAGCCATTCTCGAGAAAATGGCAGCAGGGTTTACCGTACCGCAAATTCTCGAGGCTTACCCACACATACAAATTGAAGACGTTTCGGATGCTTTGGCTTTTGCAGCAGTGGGAAACAAATGAAACTAGGTTGTATCCTATTTCTCAAACTTCAAAATTTCTTGAACGTCAATGAATTTTCGTTATGTGGCAGGGCGAACACAGGGGTTCGCCCCTACGAGATACCCGTTTCATTTTTTGTAGGGACAGACCCCTGTGTCTGTCCTGTGGGTATCTTATGAATAAACCAACGGCACAACCTAAACCGATTTCCGAAATTGATTTCTCGCAGTTTCCAAGCCCGTGCTATGTGCTGGACGAATCACGCTTGCGACGCAACATGGAAATTCTGGACAGGGTACAACTCGAGTCTGGGGCTAAAATTATTTGTGCTTTGAAGGGCTACTCGCTCTGGGCAAGTTTTGGAATTATCAAGCAGTATCTACACGGAACAACCGCTTCTGGCTTGTACGAAGCCAAGCTCGGGCATGAAGAATTTGGTGGTGAAGTCCATGTCTACTCGCCAGCTTTTACCGAAGATGACATGGGCGAAATTCTGGGAATTGCTGACCATATTTCGTTCAACACCTTTTCGCAATGGACTCGGTTTCGTCAGATGGTCAAAGATGCACCGCGCCATGTTTCGGCTGGTATTCGAGTCAATCCAGAGTTTAGCGAAGTCGAAACACCTCTTTACGACCCATGTGTGCCTTTCTCGAGGCTCGGTGTGACCAAAGCAGAATTCAGACCAGATTTACTTGAGGGCTTAGATGGATTGCATTTTCATAGTTTGTGCGGCAAGGGCGCAGATACACTCGAGCGCACCATTGCTGTGATTGAACAGAATTTTGCCGAGTTTTTACCACAAGTCAAATGGGTTAATTTTGGTGGTGGGCATCATATTACCAAAGCCAGTTACGATTTGGATGGGTTAATTCGGGTAATTAAAGCCTTCAAAGAAAAATGGGGCGTAGAAGTCATTCTCGAGCCGGGCGAAGCAGTCGGCTGGCAAACAGGGTGGCTGGTCTCGAGTGTGGTGGATTTAATGCACAACGGCATGGGAATTGGGATTCTGGATATTTCTGTTTCGGCGCACATGCCAGATTGTCTCGAGATGCCATACCGCCCAGAAATTCTTGGTGCTGGCGAAGCGCTCGAGAAACCACACACTTACAGACTTGGTGGCACAACCTGTTTGGCTGGCGATATTGTTGGGGATTACAGTTTTGACCAGCCGCTCGAGATTGGCAGCCGACTTGTGTTTGATGACATGATTCATTACACCATTGTGAAAACCACAATGTTTAATGGCGTGAAGCACCCAGCCATTGGCATTCTGCGCGAAAACGGCAGTTTTGATGTGGTGCGCGAATTTACTTACGAAGATTTCAAAGCAAGAAACTCTTAAGGGTGTTATCTGAAAATTCCAAAATCCACGTGAATAGCAATTACTTCATCTTTAGAATTCAACCCCCAAATAATTGGATACCACCCATCACCAAAACCACTTTCTGTTACGATCATGTTTTCTGTCTTAGCGTTGGGCAAAACTAAGTTCCAAAAGGTTTTAGATTTTGTTGGGGCTGGATATGGTGAAATAGTCTCAAGCCAAACATCGTGATAAACATCAAACCATTGATCGTGGTTTTGTGGCATAAATTTCAATAAGTTTATTTCATCTACAAAACAAATCATACCTGCATCAACGCCTACGCCATAAAAATTACCAGCTTTCAAAGGGGCGACAGGCATTTTACCTATTGTCACAGGGATTGCAGCCACACGCTTTACTTCTGTCTCGTCTGGTCGTAAAATCATCGTTGAATACGCATTTCTTGAATCATTTTCAGAGGTGGCAAGCGTCACGAAAATTCGATGTTGTCCAATGGGTACAAAGTAGTAAGAATCGTCTTTGCTACCGTTTGGATAAAACTGATATGAATATCTTGAGTCTAAACTGGAGGGGTCATAAATCACTAACTTACCCGAAGGTAACTCTAATTTTTCAACTTCTACGACACTGGTTATCCATACACGTTTATGTGCATTTACTTGCTGCCCGTCTTGCATTGCTAACCACCCAGCAGTGTTAGGGTATTCAGACATGGATACCACCAAGCTCAGCACGAACTTCTGGCAAGTTCTTCTGGCGTGGGTGTAGCACAATTTCAACTTCGTAACCTATGGCTTGGGCGTGTTGCACTAGCGTCTCGAGGGTTAGGTTGCGTGGTTGATTTTCTATTTGTGCTACTCGAGCCGCACTGATTTGTAATTGTTTAGCAACATCTTTGGCTTGTAAACCAGCATTTTTACGGGCTTGGGTCAGGGCTTTATGAACTGCTTGAGTAATGACAACTTGCCCTGCTTGCTCGAGTATGGCTCTGGCGGAGCGCGTTGGTTTTAGCGTGCCTTTAGGAACACGCACTTCAAGAATTTCTTGGCTACTGATTTGACTGAGCAATTGATCAATTTTTTTCATCCTGACCTCCGTATCATGGTAATTGGGTCGTTTTGGAAGGCTAAATAAACTTCTAATGCCTCGAGTAATTTGTGTTCGTTTGGGGTGGCTTCGGGCTTTATTTCTGCATTGACAATCACGGCAACAATTTCTAGGGTTTCTTCTTCAATGATTCGTAATGGAAACCAGTACACTCTTGCACCACCTTTTATTCCACCTCGAGAACGGGTTTTGAGTTCCCAGATTGGGGTTTTGTGTAGTGTCTTGGCGTATCGGCTTTGTAAATTTTGCTGCGTCAAGTCTTCGAGCATGAGGATAATGGCGTTTAGTGCTTCTTGGTGGTTATCTTGGGCGATTTGCACAAGATTTTCGATAATGATTGGGTGTTCTGCCCCGAGTCGTTTTGGGTGACGAGGCTCGAGCAAGCGCATAGTTAAGTTATAAGTTAATCCTTGGTTATTGTCAAGTCAAGTTCGGTATACTGCTGCTATGGCTAGAATCGCACCTACTAAAACCAAATTAACTTCTGAAGAAGTTGTGTTTTCCGAGTTGTACCAAAATTTACCAGTCTCCGAGACCGACGATCCATGAATCTCGAGATTTTAGAATTGAATGCCTTCACCACCAACAGCAAAGGCGGCAACAAAGCGGCGGTTGTCTTCGGACTTAACCTCGAGTCGAGCCGCAAAATGATGGAGTTAGCCTCGAGCATTGGCGCTCCCGCCACGGTTTTTGTGGGCATCAGCGATACATTATTTGAAGCTGAGTCTCCCCTACCGCTTCGCTTGCGATTTTTCACACCACATATCGAAGAAAATGTTTGTGGTCATGGCACAATTGCCGCGCTGATTGCCATACAAGCCCGAGGCGGGTTAAATGGTTGGGCAGTTCCAAAAGATGTTTTTCAACTCGAGACAAATCTTGGCATTCAAAACGCAAAACTCGAGTCTGGTACAGCGTGGCTCGAGTATCCAAACCCAAGTACATGGGCGGTTGACCTCGACTTAGAAGCCGTGGCGGTGGCACTGGGTCTCGAAAAAGAAGATTTACACGAGGACTTACCAATTTTAGCGGCTGGGGTTGGGCGTGCTAAATTAGTGTGTGCTGTCCCAAGCACGATTTTATTAGATGCCATTGAACCAAATCTTGAAGAAATCCGTGCGCTTTGTTTTGAAACGAGTACAACTGGAATTGTGATTTTTACTTTTCCGGGGCGTGGTGGGTGCTTTACCGACACAAGGCATTTTTCAGTTCAAAACAATACGGTTCTCGAGGATGCCGCAACGGGCAATGCACACGCAGCACTGGCGGCTTATCTTGGCGCAAACCAGTTTTTTGACGATGGTAAAAGAAGTTTTAGTGGCGCTCAGGGGTACGCCATGAATAAACCATCACGTCTCGAGGTCAAATGCGAAGTGCAAGATGGTCTGGTCTCGAGTCTATGGATTGGCGGGAAAGCTGTTGAGGTGAAAGTGTGAAGTATTACGATGTTTTCAAAGCTGAGACCAACGGCGGCAAACGTTTTGCAGTTGTCCACGAACCTCTACCCGAATCGGTCATGCCAAAAATTGCTGTCTCGAGCAACGCGCCAATCACTGCCTTCATCACAAATCCAACCAATACAAAAAACATCGTTCAGGTTCGGTTTTTCACCAACCAAGGCAAAGAAAAACTTGAGTCCGATTCTGGCGCGTTGGTGGTTGCATATCACCTTGGGCAAAGTTGCACAGTCCAGATGCAAACCAGCAATCTCGAGGTGATGCTCGAAGATGGTTATGCTTGGGCAGCCCAACCCGATACCCATATTTTGCCGTGTCCATCGGATATTCAGCCTTGGCTCGAGGCGTTGAACTTAAAAGAAGCTGCCCTCGAGCCAGAACTAACAATCTTGTGCGCGGGGACACTCGAGAAACACAATCTGATTGTGCCAATTAAAGAATCTGCCCTCGAGTTTAATCCAGATTTTGAGGCTTTGGCATTGCTCTTAAAAACCCATCATCTCAATGGTTGTATTGCTGTCTCATTCACCTCGAGCCGAAGCAACCTTGAGTACCGTTTTTTTGCACCACACAAGGGGTTACTCGAGGATAACGCGGGTTCGTTTAGTCTAGCCAGTTTATGTGGTTATAAGGCAGCCCACACCCCGAGCGGAGTCCACGACCTGATTGCGGCACAAGGCTATCAAATGGGCAAACCTTCCGAGCTTAGGGCGCGTTTTATGTCTAGGGACAGCATGGCGCTTGCTGTTCGGGTTGGTGGGCTTGTAGAGTCTGTCTTATGAGCCTTAAAGAAACTTTTGATTTGCTCCTGAATGCCTTAAATACCCAGAACTCGAGCATTCTCGAGGATTTAATCGCCGAGAATTTTCGCTTTACCAGTACCGTAGCGCGACATCAAAATAAAGGACAGCGAATCAAAAGTATTCTCAAAAATCCTGTCTTTAGCAGTTTGCAATTTCGCAATATCGAATTTGAGATGCTTGAACATGTCTGTTTGGTCTTTTGTGAATTTCAGTATCCGGGCAATCAAGACTCGAGTTTGTGGTTTGGGCGGTCTACTTTTGTTTTTACCCGTATTGGTGAGTCATGGAAATTAGTAGCCCAGCACAACAGCCATGTCTCTGAACAAGGTTGACAGACCTTTCTCAAAACAGGGTTGACACAACTTTAAGTTGACGTAAACTAAGACACCATGAATTTGCAATTGGCTGTTTCAAAATCAATGATGTACCCTTTGCCACCTCAAATAAATGGCAGGTGGATTAGTTGTGACCCACAACCCACTTGGGCTTGGTTGCAGTTAGAAGCCGAAAAAATAGAAATTGGTGTGGCTGGCATAGTTATTGCTGGTATAGTGCAACGACATGGTTCGATTCTGACGATTCAGCTCGAGGGCAGCAAGCCTTTGGTAGCCTATGCTTCGATGGAAAATGATGTTTTAGGACTCGAGTTCGTGACCACAAAAATGAATTTCACCAAGAATCCCAGTCTCGAGTTTGACTCAGATTAAGCTATGCTTTAAGAATGCGACTTTCCAACACCGATATTTATGCGTTTAAGGCTTTGGCATACTTGGGCTTACAAGACCTACAGCAGTGGATTCACGGCGATGCGATTGCCGAGGCGACCCATGTACCAAAACCCTACCTTGTGCGCTTATTGGCAGCTTTGGCAGCCCAAGGGATTGTGGTTGCTAAAAAAGGGGCTGGTGGTGGTTACGCACTGGCTAAACCGGCTTTAGAGATTCCGTTGTCCCATGTGCTGCGTGCCATAGACGGACCCGTAGCGGCGCTTTCTTGTGCTTCACGCAACTGGCATAAGCCGTGTTTAGAAGAAGCACGGTGTCATGCCAGAAGCAGAATTTGGATACGGGTGCGAGATGCAATTCTGGCAGTTCTCGAGGATACCAGTGTTGCCGATTTGGTCGAGGATGCTAAAATTGGCGTGGATTATGTGCATTGCTTGGAGCATTTGTTGCGTCCGACAGATTTTGGGGTTGGAAAACGCTAACCTGTGACCAAGACTTTTGACCGCGCAATCTCGAGGGTTTTGGCAACGTCTATTTGCCATTCGATTCGGTCTCTGAAGGGCTTAAACCCCAAACTGTGATTGATTCTAAGCATTGGGGCGTTGCTGTCGGCGTTACCTGTGCGGATACGGTCTACACTGGGGCGTTGGTGTTTGATGCGTTCAATCATGGCAGATTTTAACCATGCGCCTAAGCCGTGTCCTTGGTGGGTTGGGTCAACCCCAGTCCCGTACTGCCCAGCAATGCCCGGACGGTTATGATGCCATCCAGTCTCGGTAAAACCAGCATAGTGTTCGGTTTCTATATGCTTAGCGATACACAACCACCATTGTTGGTCATTTTTCTTAGCATTGGCAGCTTCTTGGCGTAGTTTTTCTGGGGTCATTTTCCAATCGTTAAACTCGAGGTCGCCGCGTGGAGCAGTATTCATCACTGCAAAAACATCACAGATTTTTTGCAGTTCGGTTTCATCATCTGGGTATTCACAATCGTACCAAACAAGTTCGTATTGGTCAGTAGGAGCATTCTCCAAGGCTTGCTGCACATAGTCTTGGTTGAGTTCGGCAAACAACAATTGGTTAGTGTGTTCTTCTTGTCCAAATTTTGCACCGTACACTTCGGCAAAGGGTTTACCACCAACCCGTAAACCATCGGTAATGGTAAATAGTTTTTTGCGTCCAAGCGGATAAATTTCCTCGAGTAGCGCACAAAGTAACCTTGAGCCTAATCCTTGGCGATAATAATTGGGGTCAACCACCACATCCATCCAACCAGATTCTGGGTTCTCGGTATCATTGCTGCGCCAATCGGCATCGGCGATACCAATCACCCGTTCTTGGTGATAAATCGCAAATGTCCGAGTGACAAGATGTTCTGGTGGTTCTCTAAGCCAACGGCGGCGTTCTTCCCAAGGAATCGGTGGATCGTCTGGAAAAATTTCGGTGCGGCGGGCATTCCAAAATTCATGGTGTAACAAAAGTTCGGCTTCTGGTGCAGTTTTGGGGTCAACAAGTTTTGGGATCATGTTCTGAGTTTACTAAAAATTGCTGACCCTAAGCATCGGTAAATTGGCGTATGCGGTTCATCGCTCAAAACAACCTTAATAGGCTTTAGCGAAAATAATGCGTTTGCCATAAGCGGCGGGTTTACCGGTGTGAACACAAACCCCAGTCTCGAGTTGTCCGTACACCTCGCCCTCGAGTGGAATACAGCGTGTGGTGGCTTTGGTTTCTTCTTTGATTTTCTTTTCGGATTCGACTTCACCACAATGAAAAGCCCGAACAAAGAACCCAGCCTCGATTAAGTCCTTAAATTCTTGCCAAGTATTGGCGATTTTGATTCGTTCATCTCTAAACGTTGTGGCTCGAGCCAGTAATTCGGCTTGGAAGGCTTCGAGTTTAGCGGGAAGTGCGGACAATGCTTGGTCACGTCCCACAATCTCTTTTTCGCCGCCCAGTCTCGAGACCAACACCACATTCCCAGCTTCTAAATCTCGAGGACCCAATTCTAAGCGGTAAGGCACACCGCGCATTTCCCAGTCGTTGTACTTAAAGCCGTTACTCACGCCGTCACGTTCATCTATCTTGACGCGGATGTCTTTGGCTCTAAGTTCAAGGGCGAGTTCCCTTGCCGCAGTGAGCATTTGTTCTTGTGTTTCACTGCGAAAAATTGGCACAATCACAACTTGGTATGGGGCAAGCATTGGCGGTAAGACCAGTCCCTTGTCGTCGCCGTGGGTCATGATAATCCCACCAATAATTCGGGTAGAGATTGCCCAAGAAGTGGTGTACGCAAATTGCTGTGTTTGGTCTTTGTCTTGGAAAGCCACTTCAAAGGCTTTGGAAAAATTCTGCCCCAAATAGTGGCTTGTACCCGCTTGCAGTGCCTTGCCATCGCCCATCATCGCCTCGATGCTGTAGGTTGCATCCGCTCCAGCAAAACGTTCGGACGGGGTTTTAAGTCCAGCAATGACCGGCATGGCAGCGTAATCTCGGGCAAAAACACGGTAAATCTCGAGAATTTTTAGGGTTTCCTCGAGTGCTTCGGCGTGGCTGGCGTGGGCAGTATGCCCTTCATGCCAATAAAATTCGGTAGTCCGTAGAAATTTGCGGGGGCGAAGCTCCCAACGTACCACACTGCCCCATTGGTACTGCAAAAGCGGCAAATCGCGGTAGGAACGCACCCATTTAGACCACATGTGTCCAATAATTGTTTCTGAGGTCGGGCGCACCACCAATGGCTCTTCGAGTTCTTGTCCACCCGCATGGGTCACAACGGCTAGTTCTGGGGCAAACCCTTCGACGTGCTGGGCTTCTTTTTGCAAGAAACTCATGGGGATAAACATCGGAAACGCCAAGGCTTCGTGGTTGGTGTTCTTAAATTCGGCATCGAGAATTTTTTGGACATTCTCCCAAAGCGCCCAGCCATAAGGCTTGACCACCATTGCGCCACGCACAGGGCTATCGTCGGCAAGGTCGGCTTTCATGACCACTTCGTTGTACCAGTCGTTAAAATCTACGCTGCGTGGAGTCACGCCCAATTGTTTTTCCTTAGCCATAAGCCTTGCGATTTTAACAGGCTATCCAAGCAAAGACCAAGGGCGGCATGCTCGAGACACCAAAAACAACTCACTTCAATACAAATTCAAATTGCCGTACAATGCTGCCCTGCCAAAACAAATAAGCACGGTACTGCCCGATTTTGGCTTCTGGGAAAGTAAACACAAGCTCCCTCGAGGCTGTAGTAATTAACTTACTATCTTCGGCAATGCGCTTTTCAGTGCGGTCGGTCTTTAAGTACAAACTAGCACTCAAGTAGCCTTCGTTTGGTACTTTAGTCAGTTTAACCCGCAGCACAATCGTATTTTGACTGCGGCTCAAAGCACTGTCATTGGCAATAATAATCGCGGGTGGAATCTCGAGCGATTGAGGCGCAAAGGGAATAAAAGTGAAACTACAAGCACACAATAGAGGAAGGAGGAGGGAGGAAGGAGGAATAAAAACCTTTCTCTTTCCCCTTTCCTCTTTCCTCTGCTCTTCAATCCTCGTCATCTCTTTCTTCTGCCAGCAATTGCTTCAAGAGTGGCTCGAGGGCGCTGGAATTCTCGAGTTCGGCACTGATTTTTTCGATAGCCAAACGCACCACTTCAGATTTGGAAACAAGACGTTCTGGGCTGCTGAGTTCATAGGCAGCTTTGGTTAAAAGTGCGTCTTGTTCGTCGCTGATAACGACTTGGAGACGCTTTTTTTCTTTCTTCGGCATGGGTTGATGTTATCACGAGTTTGATGATACTGGTGTGACACTTGTGTGTTCACATAATTTAGAGTGAAAGTCTGATTATGAGCTATCTCGCTTTTTACTGTTGATGTGTAATATACTCATATGATGCTCGAGATTCGGGTGTAGCTTAAACATTAAAGGTGTCCCACCATACAGGGAAAAAGGGAGTCCAGCCATGCCACCACTGTTTGAATCAAAAACCATGTCCAGCGCACCGCTTCTTATTCGCGGAGGCAACCCAATTTCGGGAACTTTAGCGGTCAATCCAAGTAAGAATGCTGCCCTGCCGATTCTAGCAGCCAGTATTTTATGTTCTGAACCTGTGACCTTGCACGGCATTCCGCGTTTATCGGATGTCGAAGTGATTCTGGCGATTGTCTCGAGCCTTGGGGTGAAATTTGCCTGGCAATCCGAACACACCTTAACGATTCATGCTCCAGAAATCACCAGTGTCGAAGCGCCGTATAGCCTTGTTTCCAAAATGCGAGCCAGTTTTAATGTTTTAGGACCACTGCTGGCTCGGGTCGGTGAGGCTCGAGTGCCACAACCCGGCGGTTGTACTTTTGGGGTACGCCCCGTAGACCAGCACATCAAAGCCTTACGTGCTTTGGGCGCAACGATAGTCGAAAATAACGGCGATTTTATTGCTGTCCGTGACCGCCCTTTAACGGGTCGTTTTGTGTTTGATTTATTGACCGTCGGCGGAACGCAAAACGCGGTTTGTGCAAGTGTACTGGGTACAGGCATTGTTCGACTCGAGAACAGCAGCATAGATACCGATGTGATAGACTTGTGCAATTTTCTCAATCACCTTGGCGCTAAAATCCGTGGGATTGGCACACATACGCTCGAGATTGAGGGAGTACCCGCCCTGCATGGTGGCGAATACCGCGTTATTCCAGACCGACTCGAGGCTGGCACATACTTACTGGCTGCTGCCGCAACAAGGGGCGAACTGACCCTGACCAATGCCAACACCGAACATATGCGGGCATTAACCGCCAAACTGACCGAAAGCGGGGTTCATATCCTCGAGTTGGACACCACCACGATTCATTTGGATGCTCGTAAGGCTGCGCTTAAGCCAGTCTCCGTGACCGTTTCTTCGTTTCCTGGTTTCCCAACCGACCTACAACCAATGATGGCAGCCTACCTTGCCACTTTAGATGGTCACAGCCGAATTACTGACCCTGTGTACACCACCCGTTTTGGCTACAGTGGCGAACTGAACCGACTTGGTGCAAAAACCGAAGTTTTAGACCATAGCATTTTAATTGAAGGCTCTAAGCTGCATGGCGCACCCGTTAAAGCCGCCGATATTCGGGCTGGTGCAGCCCTTGTGATTGCGGCAGCCGCCGCCGAGGGCGAAAGCCGAATTGACGGGGTGCAGTACCTCAACCGTGGCTACGAGCGTTTAATCGAGCGTTTCTCGAGTATTGGTGTGAACATTTGCCATGATGAAATGACCTTGGTTAATGCTGCCTAGAATTTGAGTCACAGCATTGGCTTAGAAATTTATCAAACTCGGCTTGTTTTCAAAAAAGCACTCTGCCATTGGTCAAGTGGCAACGGTTTGTTCGGTATAGGCAGATGCTCCAATAGTTTTTTAGTTGCTGGTCTGGTTTCTGCATGGGTATTCGGATGTTCAAAAACAGTTTGAAGAATCTGACCTGCTAAATTTGGATGACTTTCGATGTACCATTCCCCTAAGACTTTGAAGGCATCTAAGGCTCGAGAAGTAAAGTTGAGTTGCAGAGCTAAAGATAAAGCC
The DNA here is from genome assembly GCA_031414595.1 of Deinococcales bacterium. Taxonomy (GTDB): domain Bacteria; phylum Deinococcota; class Deinococci; order Deinococcales; family JAAFIG01; genus JAAFIG01. The sequence goes on along the minus strand of JANNVX010000088.1, from coordinate 103,170 downwards.
GCTTGTAGCGATTGAAAAACAAGTTCTGCGTTTTTAATGGCTACTCCAAGGATGGCTAAATTTGTTAATACCGTCACTTCGCCTGCTTGGTCTCCGATGGTTTTGCGAATCTCGAGACTGATGCTCAGGTGTTCTCGGGCTTTTTCAAAGCGTTTAAGTTTGGTTGCTAAAAACCCAAGATTTGAATGTAGTAAAGCAATTGCTCGTTGATGCCCTAGCTTGGTAAAAATTTCTAAACACTGCTGATATGTTTCAAAGGCAGCCAAATCCTCTTGCAGAACCTCATGTACATTGGCAATGTTATTGAGGATTGAGCCTAGTCCGTGAGCATTATTTAGTTTTAGATGAATGCTGCGAGCTTGTGCGTAATGCGTCAGTGCAAGTTGATAATTCAATTGGCGTTTGGCAATCCCACCAAGCAGGTTAAAACATTCGGCTCTATTTTCATCGAGTTGGAAGCAAAGTTGGGCTTGAATCACAGCTTCTTGTGTTTTTACATAATTAGTTTGGTCAAAATAAATAAATCCAATTTGCAAAAAGGCTCGCCCAGCTTCTTCTGGGCATTCAGCATGTTTGAGTTGCTGTGCTGATAACTCGAGAACTTGCAGTGCTTTTGTGTAATTGTTGGTCAATTTTAGAAAAGTACCATGCCAAAAATTGGTTCTCCCCTCGAGAATTGACCCACTTTGGGCTGAGTAACTGGTTAAGAAATTAAGGGCGATAAAAGCCAATCCACGCACATCCCAGTAGTCGGCTAAAAGTCTTAAGTGCTGCTCGAGCGTATCAGGTTGATGAGTTACCCAATACATCATGGCAACATTTAAGTTCGAGCCTTCACGATCCATTTCTTGTAAAGTTTTTGGTTGTCGCAGGGCTTTTCCCCAATGACTGCAACGTTCGGCAAAATAATTTGCATGACGAGCTTGAAAGTGACTCAGTACATTTGATTGTGCCGCAGAAAACTCCCGAATCATTTCATGGCACGAAAACCGGTTCTGGTCGTCTTTGCGAATTAAACCCTTATTGATTAAAGCCAATAAAGTTGGCAATTGCGTTTGCCCAACCGCCTGTAAGCCATCTAAACTCGCACCGCTCCGAAAGACCGATAAAGCCTCGAGTGCCTGTTTTTCGCGCAGGGTTAATTGCACCCAAGTGCTTTGCAAAACCGCTTGCAAACTGCGGTGGCGCTCTGGGACATCGGTTGTGTCGGTCTCGAGCCACAACTGACTTTTTTCAAGTTCAGCCAGAATTTGCTCCAAATTGAGCAGACGCGACCAACGCGCCGCCAATTCAATTGCCAGTGGTAGTCCCTCGAGTTTCTGCACGATTTTTGCCACCAAATCAGGCTCGAGGTTTTGTTTTGTTAAGCGCCCAGCAATTTGTAAAAATAAGCGCACCGCTTGGTTATTTGGAATCTCGAGCGGATTTTTTGGAACAGGTAAACCCAGTAAATCAAGTATGGTTTCGTCGTTCATCCCTAAGCGAATTCGGGTGGTGACCAAGACCCGCAGATGCTCGGCGCTAGAGAGCATCCGCCCAATCAAACCATCTGTCTCGAGTAAATGTTCCATGTTGTCCAACACAAGCAAGATAGCTTTTTCTTTGAGGAAAACCAGTAGGGTTTGCTCAAAGTTTTGGGTCGGTTGACTTTGTAAATTCAAAGCGGCGGCTAAGGCACTTAGGAGTTGGTTGGCTTGACCAATGGCTGTGCCATCAATAAAAACTGTGCCATCGGTAAATTCTGGGCTTAGTAAACGGGCTGCCTCGAGTGCCAGACGGGTTTTTCCAGTACCTCCAAGACCAACAATACTGACCAAACGATTCGTTCCAATCAACCAAATTCTGATCTGCTCGAGTTCAGCTGTGCGCCCAAATAATGGCATGATGCTTTTAGGCAGTACCGTTACCATTTCTTTGACTTGCTTGGTTGATTCAAGAATGGCACTGGTCTTGGCATTGGGGTTCAAGGAAAATTCCTCAGCCAGTAAACTCGAGAAACGCTGATAGACCCGTTCGGCAGCTTGACGATTATGCCCAGCCAGATGACACTGCATCAGGTGTTGAATTGCCACTTCGCAAAAGGGTTCGATGTGCAGTAACTTCTCGAGCCATGAAATCGCCACACCATAATTGCGAATGGCGCTTAGTTCCACAACCCGCTCCAAAACTGCTTCGCGCCATAAATCATGCAGTTGTTCGCGTTCAAACCCTAGCCATGCTTCTAGGGCAACTAAACTTGGTGCGGCAAACCCCTCGAGCAGACCGCCTTTATAGATTTCTAATGCCTCGAGCCAATTTTTGTTTTGAATCAGCAGCCTAAAATCTGCGACATCGGTTTTGACCACAAACCGAGCGCGTTTAGCTTCTACTTCTAAACCTTTTGCCCAATCAAATTGCTTTGCTCGGTGAAAAATAAGACGTAAAGCATTGCGGGCTGTTTCTTCCGAATCTTCGGGTCTAAAAACACAAGCCAGTTCGTCCCTTGCTACCCAATCGCCACGCAATGCCAAGTACAAACACAACCACGCTGGACGAGCCAAAGGCAAAGGCTCGAGAACCTGATTTTTGTAAATGCTGGCTGCTCCAAGTAATTGAAGTTGCATGACCATTAGCCTACAACGATTCAGGCTTTTCCCATGAAACGCAAATGAAACGCAACTTAGGCAAACTAAGTAAAAGGAGAAGCACATGAAAAAAATCTTGGCACTGACTTTGTTTATCGCTTTTATTCTCGCGGCTTGTAACACACCAACCCCAGTGATCACCCCAGAAGATGACCCAAACACCACCCCAATTATTGAGGGTCTGCCAGCCGATGTCAAAAACCTGACCGATACAACTGTCTCGAGTAAAGCCGTGGTTTTAGATGCAGCCCTGTTAGCCGCTGTGGTCAAAGTAGACCGCAGCACAGGCGAAGTAATCTTTGAAGAAGCCAAACTCCCCGTGGGATTACTGGCGGCTGGTGGCAAACTCGAGGTTGGAAATACCATTGTTGCCAGAGGAACACCTAAATTGCGTCGTGGAATCTTAAGAAAAATCACTTCTGTGGTCAGGGAAAATGGTTTTGTGCGGGTCAAAACCGTGCAAGGCAAGCTAAACGAGGTTTTCACGGCGGGTGGTTTCCGTGTTCAACGCAAAATGAAATTATCCGATGCCCAATACATTATTTTACCCAATGGTCAAAAACAGGCTTTGCAGCCTCAAGGTGCAAAGCCACAAGCCCTAGGGTTCCCAGTTCAGATTAACTTCTGTCCAGTCAACTTGGATGGGAATACCTCGACTAAAAACGACCAAGTTTGCGTTTCTGGCAGCGTAGATATTAGCCTCGAGTTTATGTTTGTTTTTAAGTGCGAAGGGTTTTTGTGCAGCAAGCCATTCTTAGACACCAACGTCAAAGTGATTCAAACCACCAACCTCAAAGTAGAAGGCGAATTATCGCGTACCCTAGATAAACGCATTCCACTAGGAACTGTTCCACTGCCAATTATTGTAATTCCAGTTGGATTTATACCACTGACCTTTGTACCAGAAATTGATCTCGAGGTGAGTCTAACTGGTCAAGTCAGTGTTAATTTTAAGTGGAGCGCCAATCAACGCATGGAATTCACGGCTGGTATTGCCTTGGACAACGGCACACTACGAACCTATGACCGTTTTGATAACGATATTACGACTTCTGGGATTGATGTCAGTATTAACATGAACGCCGAAGCTCGAGTTGAAGCCGAAGCCAGTGTGCTGGTCTTCGGGATTGGTGGTCCTACTGTTACAGCTGGCTTATTTGTAGAATTTGAAGCTGGTTTTCCACGCACCCCAACTTGGTCTTTGCAAGGCGGATTTGATGTCAGTATCGGCTTAGAAATAGATATGTTTGGGTTGATTCAGGCTGATGTCAAAGAAGAAATCTTTGAGAAACGTTACGACCTTGCCGAAGCCCCGAATATCAAACCGAGCATCATTGTTCAGTATCCACTGGCTGGTGACGAAATCGAATTGGCTGTCAATACAGATGTAAATGGAGTTCCGTTGGCTGGTATTCCCGCAGGTACAAAATACATTACCTTGCCAAAAGCCGATATTCAAACCGACGATGCCGAAGATGGGATACGTTGCTGTACCGTAGTTTGGGAACTTGGCAACAATGGCAATGGGGCGACCACCAACCCAGGACCGCATATCATCGAGGACAGAAGAATTAACGGTGGACTAAACGGTGTGGCAAAACAACAAACCATTACGGTCACAGCCACAGATTCAAGTGGTGGAACAACCACCAAAAGCTGGAATTACACCTACCGAGAATGTCAGAACTACGTGACTTTTGTACAAACAGGCTTGCGCTCATGCGCCACGCCAATGGATCCCAAGTCATTTGAAGCCTTTGGTCCAAGAACTTTCTAATAACCATGTCCGACCTCGAGTACCACTTAAAAATCATTCCAGCCAAAACAGGTCAGCCTTGGAGCGCCATTCTCGAAGGAAACGGGGTTGTCCTGCGCTTCTCGAGCCTGCTAGAACTGGCGCGGTATCTCGAGGTCAGTTCCAGTCGGACTAAAAATCAGATGATGGTTCAAAAGGAGTTTATATGAAAATTCGGTTGCTTATCGTCAGTTGTTTGTTACCATTGGCTTTTGCCCAAACCAGTTACCCGGAAACCGTAACGCGTTTAATTCCAGTCGAACGAGGTAAAGTTGTGAGCATCATCGGCAATCTCGAGACAGGTGTGGAGATGCCAGATTTATCTTGGGCTTGGCGTTCGGATATGGCATGTTTTGTACAATTGCAGGCTTGGAAATTTGCCAGCAAACACAAAATGTTTGCGATTCCGACCAAGTTCTCTGGGATAGGAGAAATTACTGTCCGAGTCATTCCAACCGACCCAAATCTGAATCTAAGTCTCTGGTATTACATGGCAGGTTCAACCGATTACCGCGTTCCACCAAAAATCTCAAATATTAGGGCTTGTGAAGCTGATTTTAAGTGGGACAGACCCTTTAAGAACCAAACCCAAGACCACACACGGTATGTTTCGACAGGTGCAAAAGGCAATGAAAATGTTTTAATTGGAATTAGCGCCCCAAAAGAAATTACCGCCGCCGAATTTAAGCTCGAGGTGTCCGTCAAATGAAATATCTTCTTATGATTGTATTGCTCTCGAGTTTGGTGTTTGCCGAGAAACTCTATGCGCGTTCATTACGAGCCGAATGGACAAAATCAGGCATGATTACAGCCATGAGCGCAGCCCAAACCATGAACATCAATGGTGCAAAAGCCGCCTACAAAAACAGTGTTTTGTACATCGGTAATAAGAAAAATAGCATTCCGTTTGGGATTTCCTTAGTGGGTTTTAAGGATGTGGGCATTGCCAATAGTATTGGTGTTTCTTACAACGCTGCCCCCAAAGACTTAGCCGAATTTGCCAATGCTTCGGGCGGACTCATGGCATACATGGCGGGGGCTTGTCTTGGCATCACTGAACAAAACAGCAAAGATTTTGCCAAGTTCTTTTTTGAGACCATCAGCCAAGCCCAAAAAACGGGGAAGCCAATCACCGCAAACCGACAATTTGGAGTTTTTAATATGTATATTGGCAACGCGACAGTCAAAGCACCAAATGCGTCTTACAGCTTAGTCATCTCGAGCAATGGGGTGCTGGGTAAAAACGGTTGGCTCGAGTATTGCAACCCAAAGCAGTGATTGGTACAGCCACCAAAGCAGTGATTTGATTACCGCACGGCTTTTAGGTTCTCTTTGGCAATTTCAAACCAAGCGCCTTCGTCGGATTTCACTTCAACCGTTTGTTTTAGTGGGTTAATTTTCATGACTTTACCGCACATACTTTCGTCTTCGGTGCTGCATACTTTTGCGCCTTTGCGCGGTAAGCCTTTGAGTAAATCAATGTACATTTCGTGTTCGTACTGTAAACAGCACAGTAAACGCCCACACGGACCCGAGATTTTTTCTGGATTAAGTGGCAGTTGTTGGTCTCGAGACATGCGAATCGTGACTGGTGTGAATTCTTGTAAATGATGACTCGAGCAGTTTTCGCGCCCGCAGACCCCCAAAACCCCCAAAATCCGTGCTTGGTCTCTTGCACCAACGGGATGAAAATGAATATGAGCCGAAGTTTTAGCATTTAAGTCCTGAATCAAATGGCGCAATTCTTGTTTTTCTTCACTCGAGTACGATACGGTCAGGGTAGAGCCATCCAAAGTAAACTCGAGCGCCACAACTTTGATTGGCATTCGGTACTCACGCACCTTGGCGCGTAAAAACCATTTGAGGTCATTGGCATCAGACTCGAGTTTCTGCCAGCGCTGGATGTCCTCTAAGTTAGCTTGGCGCAAAATTTCGCCGCCAACATGTTCAGAATTGCCTCGAGCCGTGTCTCGCACAGTTGCGACTTCTAAGCCACGCCGCGAATTGACCACCACTCGAGAGTTCAGAGCAAATTCAAGATCGGTTTTGAACGGATAGAGCTTAGGACCATTGTCAAAACGAATAGACTGCGTAGGCATGGGGAGTAGTTTAAGACAATTAGTTGAAGAAAGAAATAGATGCTTTATAAGCGTCTAATGACTAATTTGCCCAAGTGTCATTGGAATAGGATAAGCTAAATTGTTTGGAATTCCACTTTCGGGTCATATTTTCCGAATAAGAAAATGGCTGATGACTGACATCAGGGATGGATGACTGTAAGGCTTTTGCACTGCTAAATAACGCAACGTATTCAAAGGTATTGTTTGTTTTGTCTGATAAAGAAGAATCCAACAGACCATTCAGTAGAGCAAAATGTATATCAGGGGCATCATCGGCAAATGCGCCAATGGTCGGAAAGCAATCAGGGGCAGACAAAAGTCCACGTGAATCATAATCGTCAGCTATTGCCCATAGTTGCGCTAATGCCTGTTGTAGTTTTATATCTTGACCCACAAAATACCTCCTTACCTGTTACAAGTGTACACCATATTTTCGATACCACGCGTCTTACAAATGACTTACTTTTGATTGATTGTAAACTGTATTCTGAAATACTACTCGAATATGACGGCTTTGTATTTCGATACCAAGTCTTGGGTTAAGGACAACGACTTCAAGCTCTTGTGGAATTAATAAAAATCCAGAATCATCAATCCATTTATCAGCTAAGGTGGCTGCGAATGGAATATCTGCCTGATAAATTAAGCCTAATTCTGTTCTTCGGAATGGTTCAGTTGCTTCGAGTGTCAGTCCCCATGAAGCTAAATTTGAATGCGGATAGACACGCGGTTCAGTACGACCAGAACACCAATCATTAACAGTATCCCGAACTATTTCTGTGCGTCTTTCAGAAGAAAAATGTTGATTCATCAAATCAAAACCACGATAAAGCCGAAACGCACTTGGACGAGGGATTTGTAAATAAGATGCCAATAATTCCCAACGCTGAGCGCGAGTGACAATTAAAGCACGTAAGGCTTGGGCTTCCAGCGTTATATTTGATGAATACTCGATGACTAATTGCCAAGCATTTTTTAAGGATTCTCGTTGTCGTGATTTTCCACTTGTCCACATGGTTAAGACTTCCTTAATTGTTTCAATCTTAACCCCTTCAGATTCCAAAATCTGATACAAACCTGTGTATATTTCAGGGGTAACCTCAGCAATAAATTGTTCTTGTTGCTTTCTCGAGTATGTGATTGGCAGCGAAATTTGCTGATTGAACTTCTCGAGTTTTGACCCTGACTCCCAAACAAGCACTGAATCTTCAGACACCATATAAAGCTAGGCTAACATGAATAATAGCTTTTCTTTTTGAGTCAACTCTTGTTAAACTCATCCCTCATGCCTCTCGAGCCTTTTTTTCCCAGTGGTCATATTGAAGTGGTCTGCGGACCAATGTTTAGTGGTAAATCCGAGGAGTTAATCCGTCGGGTCACACGGGCTTTAATTGCCAAGCAAGATGTGCGGGTGTTTAAGCCAGCCATAGATGACCGCTATCATGTAACCAACATCGCCAGTCACGCTGGACGCACTGTAGAAGCCCAAGCGGTTAGAAACACCTTGGAGATACGCATTGCTCTTGGACTTGCCCCAGAACCCGCCCTGTTTGGTCTCGAGAACCCCGATGCGTTAGAAGTCAAACTGCCCAACGTGGTGGCTTTCGATGAAGCCCAATTTATGGATACGGGCGTAATTACTTTGGCACTAGAACTGGCTCGAGCCGGTGTGCGTGTGATTTGTGGCGGACTCGACCTCGATTTTCGTGGTGAGCCATTTGGGATTATGCCCGATTTACTGGCTCGAGCCGAGCATGTCGAAAAACTGACCGCCATTTGCCCCGTGTGCGGCGCTCCTGCCACCCGCACCCAGCGTTTGGTCAACGGAATGCCAGCCCGATTTGATGACCCCGTGATTATGGTCGGTGCAGCCGAAGCCTACGAGCCAAGGTGCGGGCAGCATCATGTTGTGCCGCGCTAAATTCTCGAGAACTACAGTTTTCCTCAAAGCCCAACGCTCACAGCCCTCCTCGAGCCAAGTAGCCCAACGCCGCCGCAAAACACCAGCCATTTGCCATGACCATCCCTTGTACAACTTTGGGTGGGTCGCGGAGGATTTTCCACCAGAACCCACCAACGATTAAGCCCCTCGAGTAAATAATTCCGCCGCCAATGTAGAGCATCGTGTATTCAATCACAAAGCGGATGCCCAGCGAACCGCCGCCAGACAAAAACCCAGCCGTTAGAACTGCAATATAAACGATGTGGGTGATATTCAATGCTAGAAAAAACATTTTTGGCAACTCGGTTTTCTTTTGCAATAAATGAACCAAAGCCCAAATGCACAGCCCTGCGAAGCCCGCCAAAATAATCCATGATAATCCAAAAAATAAACTTGCCATTGGCGCATTATGGCTGGTTTGACGAGGGACGTATGCTGTTTTGCTTAATGCCCAAAGTGTCAACTCGAGTTAAACTGTTTGGTATGGATTATGATTTTGCTGTGCAACCCGTGCCACTCGAGGGCAGCGTTCTGTCTACTCTGGTTTCTCAAATTCTCGAACGCTGTGACGACTTGGCATTGCTGAGCGAAGAAGCCGACAAAATCACCCGTACTTTTTTGTCGTACCCAATGAAAGAAGTCCAAACACTCTTATCCATGTGGATGCGCGAAGCGGGCTTAACCGTGCGAATAGACGCGGCTGGCAATGTGATTGGGCGACTCGAGGGAACAAGCGACCCACGCACCTTAATGATTGGTTCGCATGTGGACACAGTGCCAAATGCAGGAAAGTACGATGGCATTATTGGTGTGATGCTGGGAATTGCGATTGCCAAAGCGCTACAAATGACAGGTACAACATTGCCTTTTGGTCTCGAGATTATTGCGTTTTCCGAAGAGGAAGGGGTGCGGTTTGCCCTACCATTTATTGGTTCTCGGGCGGTGGTTGGGACGCTTACCCCAGATATTCTGGAGAAACAAGACGCAAACGGAGTCAGTATTGCCAAAGCCATTTCTGACTTTGGCTTAAACCCCTTTGATATGGCTTCGGCTCGAGCAGGAGCGCTTTTGGGCTATTTAGAACTGCACATTGAACAAGGTCCTGTCTTAGAAGCCAAAGGTCTAGCCCTTGGCGCGGTACAAGGTATTGCTGGGCAGACCCGTGCCAGCCTGACCCTAACTGGCAAGGCTGGTCATGCTGGAACAACCCCGATGAATCTTCGTAAGGATGCGCTGGTAGCCGCCGCTCAGGTGGTTCTCGAGGTCGAACGTTTTGCCAAACTCACGCCCGGACTGGTGGCTACGGTGGGCATATTAGAAGTTCAACCCGGCGCGGGAAATGTCATTCCAGAACAGGTAACTTTTAGTTTAGATGTGCGGCATCTCGAGGACACAACCCGCAAACGGGCTGTGGCAGAACTGCTCGATTTTGCTTGGCACACCGCCCGAAAACGCGACCTTGGATTTAGTCACACCGTTTTACTCGAGCAAGCCTCAAGCCACTGCGATGAAATGCTGCTTGGTTTTTTAGGCGATGCTTTAGAGGATTCTGGGCGCAAGCGCTTTGAATTACCATCTGGCGCGGGTCACGATGCCATGATTCTGGCTGGAATCACCCGTACCGCTATGCTTTTTATTCGTTCCCCTGGTGGTATTTCGCATCATCCAAGCGAAGCCGTACAAATTGGTGATGTTCGGGCTGCACTGGACGTAGCGTATCGGTTCTTGGTTAAAATTGCGGCTTCACCACTAAACATTTGGCGGTAAAAAGGGCTATGAGTCTCAAAGTTCATAGCCCATAGCTGATACCAAATTAACTTAATCACTCTCGTTTGACCAGAAAGACGGTCAAACTGTCGTTCATGCGTTAATTTGGTTCTTTTGTCACTCCTTTTAGTCGGTTAATCAGTCAAAATACGCGACTGATTAACACAACTTGGTATGATTTACCGCAAACGCAAACCAAAATTAAACTTAAACGCACCTGTCGGAATTTCAACATCAAACCCTAGGGTGTAGGCTAAACTTAGACCAAAATAAGTCAGGTTTGCGCCAGCCCCGCCTTTGTTGGTGATTGAGTCAAGGTTGATACGTGGGGAAAGACTGAGCAGTGGGGTTTGGAACAGATTACCAAGATGATCGGTTGGGGTTGAACCATCATAAAACGAGACTGTAAACCCAATATCCACCCTTTGATTGACCCATGTCCAACGACGTAAGTTGTACAGCCAAGTAAAATTGAAGGTTGGATTTTCAAAAGCAATTCCTGCGTAACCCAAAACAATCGGTTGAATGACTGGCGCAATTCTTAGGTTTGCCCCCATTGTGGTGATTGGGGTCAAGGTATGGCTGGCAAAAGGTGGAATGATCGGTTGCTCGGTGTTGGTAAAGGTTAAACCAGCACTACCAAGACTTGGCAAGTTATAACTGATGCCCAAAGTGCTGGTGTAGTCAACATTAAAGCCGTTCCAAGTGTCACCAAAGTAATTGGTCAAACGTCCAGCCCAAGCCCCCGAAAAGGTAAAACCCGCCAGGTTATACGCCAAGTTAATGCTTAGATTACCGCGCACAAAGCCATGAAAGTCTCGAGTTACCAAGCCTAGGCTTTCGCCGACTATACCAAGCTCGAGTTTTGGGCGGATGGTGAAAGGTTGAAGATTAAAATTATATGCCATGCCAATTCGTCCTTCGGCACTGCGAAGACTGACCAATGGCGATTCGATTCTTGCGCCAGTATCCAGCGAAAAGGCACTGGTTAAGCCAGTTAAAGGCTCGTGTTGTACAGTTGCGCGAAAAGAAGCGGCTCGAGGTTGTCCAATAAAGTATGAACTTGTACCATCTGTGTACGTTACCGACAAGCCAAGCGCCGTGACACTATTAAAGGGTGCAGTGCTGGCTTTGCCAAATAAATCATAAACCGCAAAAGTGCCACGGGTTTTGCCATCACAAGTTAAAAGCAGATTTTCTAAGCCAAAGGTTAAACCCCTAGCAATGCCAAATACAAAAGGCACTTCAAACGGGCAACGCGGGTCGTAATCCATCCGCCCAATAAAAAGCGGCAAACCAAACAAATTCAGGGTTGTATTCTCGAGACGGTAAACCCCATTCTCGAGCCTTAAGGCACTGTCAGCACTAAAGCCAATTTCAGAACCCGCGCTATTGCGTCCAACCAAGCCATTTACGCCACTGAGTTGCACCCCGTTTGCATTACTCGAGCCAAGTTGCGCCGATAAACCAAATTGAGGACTGCCAAATATTAATTTATTTAAGGTGGCACGGTTGTCTTCTAAAACTGCACTGGCAGCTTGGTAACGCTCGGTGGTTAAATCGGCATCTGATAATTTATTAAAAACCGCGTTTTGTAAGGTTAGGCGTTTACCGACCAATTGCCCACGTTCTGCCACCACATCGTAGCGAGAACTGGCAAAGCCATCTATTTTATAGGACTGCTCGAGCCGCAACCTTAAACCCTCTAAGTTGGTGGTTTCACCTCGAGCAGTTAAGCGTTTGACCGTGCCATTTGCCCCTTCAGATTCGATTTTGGCGTTGTCGGCACTGACCAGCGCTCCGGCTGGGTCTTCACGGACAACCAAAAGCGGCGCTCGAAGCGTCCAACCACTGCGTTCAAAACAGGCATCTATAAACCGCACCTCGAGTTCATTAGAAGAATCACTCGAGGAATAGACCGTACCAATGCCTTCAACGGTGGTGATGCTGACATCTTCTTCGCTGCATTTAGCCGCATAAGCAACAGGTGTTAAAAGTAACAATAAAACTAGCCATAATTTTCGCATTCACGAACCTCCAAAAAAACTCGAGCGCATTATGGCACAGCAAAGATGAATTATTTATTTTTTAGCAATTAAATCTGTGTAGAACTTGGCAATGGTAACTGGAATCTGAGTACCTTCTTGGTAGGTGATCCGATTCTGGTTGCTAAAATTAACAAGGAGCATGGCGGTTGCCCCACTGCGTTGCTTACTGGTTTTACCATCGGTTGATTTATAGAAATAATTGCCATACAAAAAAACCTGATTGTTACTGTCATCAAAGACGGCAGCATCGGCTTTAATACTCGGATTACCCGCCGAGATATTCCAAGCCACAATCCGTTTGGCATCTGGGTACGCCACGGCTCGAGCCGCATTTAAGCCAGTCACGTTCTCATCGGAATAGGTCAAAGCCCCAGCAATATCCATGCGGTCAGCCGCAATCACATAATCGATATTTGGACTAAATAAGGTCTGCCCTGAGGCATTCTTGAGTTTAGCGGTTCTGGCGCGTAAATACACATTGTCTTTGTACTCGATGTATTTGGCATCTATTGAAATACCGTGTTTATTGTCCTTGATTAAGCCGCCCTGTGGTAAGGTCACACTGCCATCGTCTGCCACAATTTGGTCGCCATAAGGCTGAGCCACGAAACCAGCTTGGGCGGCAAGGGCAAAACCAAGACTCGAGACAAACAACAAAAAGAATCGTTTCATAGGTTGTATTACAGCAGGTCTTCTCGAGAGTCTGGTGAGGGGAAAGCCAAGAAGTATTATAAAAGCCAAATAGGGGCATAGCGCCCCTATTTAGCTTTATGAGGCTTAAACCTCGTCTTTATCGGCTGTTTTCTCGACTGGTTTGGTCATGGCAACGCCAAGTTGAGCCAGCAACGCCGCCAATTGTGGCAGGACATCTTTGCTGTCTAAGCCAAGGCTGTTGAGTGTCCCATCTATGGTGCTGCCAATGCCCATACCATTCATAAACTGCTGGTTCATTTTGGCAAGCGTTTCTGGGTCGCCGTAAATGTTCATGTTGCCCTTAGACAGCATTTGCCCAAGCGCGGTTGCCATTTGTTTTTGCACATCTCGAGCCGCTTCGACCTTTAATTTCTGCAATTCAAACTCGAGCGCGGCGGCACTAAAGGTTTGCTTGTTCTCGAGTGCTTGGCGTTCGACTTCGACTCTGGCGCGTTCAACCTCTACGGTTTCTCGGGCAATATCCACATCCACCCGCTTAATGGCGGTGTCACCACGAGCCAATTGTTCTTTGGCTTGGCTGTCGGCTTCGGCACGGCGCAAGGTGGCAGTGGCATCGAGTTCGGCGCTTTGCTTTTGAGCTTCGGCTTTTTTGACTTCCGAGAATGCCAGTACCTCGGCATTGGTTTGTTGTTGAAAACGATCTTGTTCGATGGATTGCTTGGCGGCAATCAACTTGGTTTGGGCTTCGCGTTCGGCTTGAGCCAGTTGCGACACTGTGACAATACTCTGACTGGCTTTTTCACGTTCAGCTTGGGCTTCTAAGGATAGTTTATCGGCATCGGCACGGCGACGTTCAGCATCAATGACTGCAATTTCACGTTCGCGTTGTGCCACTTCAATCACTTGTTCACGTTCAATATCGGTTTTTTGACGTTCTTGTTCTTTGAGAATCACCAAGCGGTCACGCTCAATCGCGGCTGTCTGCACCGATTGCTGTTGAGAAATCTCAGCTTCTTGGATTTGCCTGTCTTGCTCGAGCCGATACGTTTCTGCTTCACGGGCTTTTTCGGCTTGAACTTTTGCGACTTCGGTGCGTTGTCCAGCTTCGGCTTCGGCTTTAGAACGTTCTAAAGCCAGCACTTCCATCGAAATTTCGACGTTTTTCTTGGTTAATTGCTGGCGCGAATCTTGTTCGATGCGGTTGCGTTCGACCAAGGCTGCTTGGGTGATTTCGGTGATTTTACGCTTGCCTTGGGCATCAAAAATATTGGTGTCAGACAATAAATCCTGATTGGTCTGGTCGAGTTTAGAAATTGTCACGCTTTCTAAACTCAAACCGTTTGGCTCGAGGTCAGCCCGAACCAAATCCTGCACGCCACCAGCAAAAGCATTGCGCTGTGAGTGAATCTCCACAAGGTCTTTAGTGGCAGCCACCGAACGAAGCGCCGAAACCAGTTTTTCAAAAACCAAATGGGCTACTTCTTGAGCAGTGACACTTTTTTCACCCAAACTACGGCTGGCGTTCATGACTGCATCTTCTTCTGGATGCACCTTAATGTAGAACTCGGCTTTGACATCCACCCGCAAGTTATCCTTGGTAATCAGTGCGTCTGTGCCTTTTCGTTCAACCTCGAGTTTAAGCGTCTCGAGATTGACTGCCACAATTTTTTGCAAGACTGGAATAAAAAAACCACCCTTATCAATCAGCACTTTACGTCCGCCCCAGCCTGTCATGACATACGCAAGATTAGCACTGGGTTTAATGTAGAACTTAGAAAACAACCAAGTGATTAAGCCCAGAAATAAGAAAACCAGACCTAGACCAATAGAAATCAGACCTGTGCTAGGGTCAAATTTTGTAATGATTGAAGCACCCATCACTCCAAAACCGACCAAAGCTGCACCAATAATTGCAAATACAAAACTAATCATTTTTGCTCCTCCACTAAATAAATTCCACTTTCTTGCGCCACAACCCGAACTGCCACATTTGCTCCAAAACTTAAGCCAGTAGAACGGACAACCACACGATGGATATTACCAAACGAATCCTTTATATTGGCTGCGCCTTGGCTCGAGTCAACTTCAAAAACGGTTGTACCACTACAACCCACCAAGTCCTGACCATCACGAATGGATGTTTTACGACTTACATCAGCAAATTTAACAAATGCCTTCGCAAAACCTCTACCAATAAGACTCGAGGCAAAAAGCGCTCCTAGCGCCGCGATGGGCGCATAAATCACAGGTAATCTCAGCATTGGCTCGAGCAAGACATCAAAAACCAGTCCCACAAAACCAAAAGAACACAACAAGACCGGAAGCATTAGGCTTAAGCTGACACCTTTGCCAATACCAAACCAACCCAGAATATCAAAACCTGTTGCATCATCAGCCTCACCAGTGTCATGTCCGTGTGTATCACTATGACCATCGGCAAAGTCCGAATGCCCATCCGCCGAATGCCCAATACTGCCAGTTGCAATCACCAAAATAGCCAAAACAACCCCTGCCAATAACGGCGCTAAGAACAAGAAATTTTGCCACTCGAGCCAAGCCATGTTTCCCCCTTGCGTTTGGAGCGCTCCAAGAATCTAATACGAGTACAGCCTTTGAAACGTTCCAGCAGCAGCTTATCACTTTATTTTTAGTGTTCTTCTCGAGTTATTCTGATTTTCTTGTGTATGATGAGCTATGAAAAAATTGATGACTGCCAAAAAATGGCTTGGATTGTTGTTAATGACCAGTTTGTTTTTTTCGGCGCAAATTTTTGCTCAGGGCTGGCTGCCCAAATGTTCGGACATCCTCAAACTCGAGCCAAAGGCATTTGTGTTGCTGTATATCCAAAGAAACATTTACCGCAGTGATATTCGACCAGAATCCGAAATTATCGCCATTTGGACAAAATGTCAGCAAACTGCTAACGACACCAAGCTAAAAAACAACCCTCAACTTAGGGCGCGAATGACCAGTTTAAGGATATTTGAAACAACTTTTTTTGATGCCCAATTTACTTTTTCCTTAATCAATGGTGGTTACTCGAGTAGTACCAATCAGGCGGGCAGTGTAATACAAGAAAAACAAGATTTTTTTGAACCCTACTTAGAGCGTCACCTTGGACAAATTATTGGCTTGGCGTTGTCTAAATCTGGGGCAATCACCTCGAACAGCCTCAAAGCGCGTCATGCCAAAGCCCTCGGCAGTCTCGAGGCGGAAGTCAAACAAAAATCCTTGGGTGCTACTAAAAATGTAGATGCCGAAACAATCAAGAACTTACCGCTAGAATTAAAAAATAATTATGTGCAGAACTGGGAAAATTCTGCCTTACAGTATCGCGGTTCATTCTCAGACATTTACACTTTGGTTGGACGACCTGTGGATGTGACCAGCACCACCATCCTCGAGTTTCTGGCTAGAGGCTATTACTAAGCCTCACACACCCGTGTGGCAATCAAATCAGGCTGCCCAATTACAGTAGTCGGTATAAAACTATTTTCCTCGAGACGCGGCGGAATTGTTCGTTAGAAATAACGAAACCGCATTCGTAATTTCCAAGCAAAAAGTATATCCTCGAGTTGCGCCCCAAAACCAATGTTATGCACAATCAGTGGTCTTTGTTTAGTGGCATCGAGTTGCTTACTGACCAGCCCAATGTGTAAACGCCCACTGGGGAGTGTCCACGTCACGACATCGCCAGCCTTGTACTCTAAGCCGTTGTTGGATAACTTTATTTGTTTGCCTTGGCGCTGCATAAAAACCTCGAGATTTGGCACGCGGCGGTGGTCTATATTGCGGTCTGGGCGGGTTAAACCCCAGAGTTTCGGGTAGGCAGACCAAGCGCGTAACATATCCCGATGCACCAATGGCTGTAAATCTGTACCGACGGCTCGAAATGCTCTGATAATTACATCGGTGCAAACGCCGCGCTCGAGCGGAACATCTCCCATTGGGTATTTGAGGGCAGTATAAGCGGGGTCATAACTTAGGGTCACACCAATTTGGGCATTGGCTGCCGCCACAACTTTTTCGACTCGAGGCGAAAGTGAAGTTTGCGCCAAGACCACCGAACCCAAAAGCAGAATTGCCAGAAATTGTTTCATGCTAAGAATCTTGGCATAACGTTATGATAAATCATGAATTCTCGAGTCACCTTATCGCAACTGCGGGTATTTTTAGCTGCCGTTGAGCTTGGTCACTTAACCAATGCTGCTGCCGACCTCGAGATGTCACAAAGTGCGGTCAGTCATGCCTTGTCCGAACTCGAGCGCAATCTAGGAGCGCGATTACTCGAGCGTGGGCGTTTTGGCGCGAGGGCAACCGTGCTGGGCGAGCAAATTGCACTGCAAGCCAGAATCATGCTCAGAGCCGAAGCCGCGATGCTCGAGGTACTGGCTGCCAGTCAAGGGCAGTTAAAAGGTTTAATTCGGATTGCTTGTCTGCGAAGTGTCGCCACCCATGTGCTGCCCGATTTTATACAGGCTTTTCGGGTCAAATATCCGCAAGTTCAATTTGAAATTCAAAGTGGCGAAGGTATAGCAAATGGCGTAGAAAATGCCGTGCGAACCGCCCGAGCCGACCTTGGTTTTTTGGCTGCCCCACTGACTTCTGACTTGGAACATTTTGAATTTTTTAAGGACGAATGGGTGGCTTTGTTTTCAAACACCAATGCACCAAAACAAGAAACTGCCACTTGGCAAGAAATTCTCGAGCAACCGTTCTTGCTCTGTAACGAAGCAGGCGCTCCAACCCTACGAGATTACTTTGCACGGCATCAAAAAACCTTAATTCCAGCCGCTCAAGTCGAAGATGACAGCGTGATTTTAAGCATGGTGGCGCATGGTTTTGGAGTCAGTATTCTGGCTCGTTTGGCAACCTTGCCTTTGCCAGATGGTGTGGCAGTGCGATTACTGCCCGAGCAATTAGAAAGAAAAATTATCGTGGCAGTACAGCCCAAACTAAAATCGGTGGTAGTTGAAGCCTTCATCAAGTTTTTAAGGTCTGCCTAAATCCATGGCATGTTTAATAACCCAAGCTCGAGTTACCTTTGGTCAACCAGTAGGTCATGGCGGGGATACCAAGCCCAAAAATAACGGCGGGTATGCTCCACCAAAATGGCAACCATAAGGGCAGTAACAAAGCGGCGCTCCACGCGACACTCAAAAAGAATAAGGCAAGCCCAACCAGCCAGTGTTGCTTCCGAGCATGTTGCTTAAAATCGGAACGCACAAACGGTTTGGCTGTCCAAAGAATCATCAAGCCACCAAAAATGGTCACGGCAGCAAAACCAAGCAGAATAAAAAAGTGCTTTGGATCGAGCAGACCACGCCAGATAATAAGCGGAATAAATAATCCCCAAATTGGCAGTAGTGCTGCCAATAACTTAGCGTTACGAATGCGGTTTCCTGCGTTCGGTGACATGCGAATCAGTTCGGCGGCATCTTCGGCAGCCACCATAATCTGGGTGATGCTTTGGGCGAGTGAACCACCCGCCAGAATTGCTGCAACCACCAATAAAGGATATGTACCAATGGCTTGTAAGTTAAAACCCGAAGGACTAGAACGGCTCGAGCCACCAAAAAACGCCAGAAACATTGGAATCAGGTAAATAAATTGCAGCAGGGTTTGCGAAATCAGCATTGGGTCACGCAGTACCAAACGCCATTCTTTACGAAACACATTGAGTTCTAAGCTACTGGCAAAAGCCGTGATTTTACTTGGCGGTTTGATTTTACCGCCCAAAATACTGGCGGTTGCACCACGCAAAAAAGCGCGATGTGTGAGTTGCACACTGCCAAAAAAGAAAATTAACCCAAAAGCCAATAAAATAACCGTGCTTAACGGGTTTAACCAGATGGCTCGGGCGGGAATAAAAAGCGGATTGCTGCCCTCGAGTCGGCTGACCTGCATAAAAATACTGCTCAGCCAAGGAAAATTCTCCAAGTTAATAAATCTCGAGAACTGGGTCAACAGATAAATAGAAGCACCAAACAGCGCCCCAATAACTTGTGCCACTGTCCGAGTGCGTTTTGCCCCAATTAAACGCACCAAACCAAGGGTAGTGATTAAACCAAGTCCTGCTGCCAAAAATGCCAAAGCAATCAGGGCTGGAATCGCTCCGAAGAGCCGCAAATCCACAAAAATCATTGCGGCTAAAGTGAGTGGAATCATAAAAATGGCAACGGTAAAAAAACAAGTGATGGCTAACCAAATACCCCTCGAAGCCAGTACCAAACGGGTATCCAAAGGACTCGAGAGCAGTAAATCCATATCGGTGCGTTCAAACAGCATTTGCACCGCAGAATGAATCGCGGTTGAAACCATGATGCTAAAAATAAAGATTAAACCTAAACTAAAAAAAATAAGAACACCGGTTGGTAACACATCTGGAATGGTAGGCAGATTCAAAGTCGCTTGTCTAAATATAAATCCGCCGACCACCGTGACCGCCAAAATAACCAAACCAAGCCACCACAGCCAACGGGTATTGGGTGAACTGCGAAGCACTAAACGCCATTCGTGACGCAACAACAACAGCATCTGAGCGTACAGCCTCATTTTTCACCCACCTCGCGGGTCAACTCGAGGAAGACATCTTCTAAACTGCCCTGCTCACCGCTTAAAGCCCGTAACTCCTCGAGTGTCCCAAGCGCCCGCAATTGTCCAGCACTGATAATCCCAATCCGTGTGGCTAAACGTTCTGCGACCTCAAGAATATGGGTCGTTAAAATCACGGTGTTGCCTTGCTGCACATAATTTTGCAGTAAATCCTTGACTTGTCTAGCAGCACTGGCATCTAAGCCTGTCAAGGGTTCATCTAAAATCATCAGTTTTGGTTGGTGAATTAGGGCTGCCGCCAATGCCATTTTTTGTTTCATGCCCCTCGAGAAGCCTTCGATTAACTCGCCGCGATTTTCCCATAAACCCAGTTTTTGCAACCAATCCTCAGCCCGTTGTTGGGCTTCGAGTGGTGGCATATTCCAAAGCCCAGCCACAAATTCTAGGTGTTCCATTGGTCGTAATTTGCCGTATAAAAGCGGGTCGTCGGGCAGGTACGCCAACCCAGTTTTGGCGGCTTGGGGTGCATGGCGAATACTTTGCCCCAGCACCAGTGCGTCGCCGCCGTCTGGCTCGAGTAAACCCGCGATCATTCGCAGGGTTGTGGTTTTTCCTGCGCCGTTTGCCCCCAGAAAAGCAAATAACTCGCCGTTTTGTACCTCGAGCGATAGGTTATGGACGGCATTTTTGTTGCCGAAGCGTTTGGTTAATCCCTGTAATTGTAAAGCCAATGTGGTCACATCCACAGCTTACGAGAGCAAGGCGCTTGAAGTTCCAGTTGAATAACATCTGTGAATCGCAAGGAATGGAAAAAGAGGAAAAGGAATTTCTACCCTCACCTCTTTTTTTTCAAATCCTTAGCTTAAAACAGCCAGCAAGGTTTTTCCATAGCGTTCGATTTGGGCGGCATCCAAGACTCCAAACATTGCATCCACATTTTCTGGGGTCATTTTAGCTAAACGCTCGAGTTGTTCACCACGCAGAATCTCGGATTCTGGGAGCTTGGCTTTTGCGGCAGTTTCGGCTCGCCATTGGGTTAAGCGCTCAAACTTGCTGGGCTGTGAAACACTGGGGGCTTGTATAGTGGTATTAACAATTACATTTGGTTTCTTACCCAGTAAGTAGACCCCAATCGCAACCAACGAAAGGGCAACCAGCCAAGCATTTTCGGAAACAAAAACCATTCCAGCGATAGCCGTTAAAACCCAAGCCGGGTATTGCGCCCAAGCGTGACGGTGCGGCTCGAGTAAACGCACTGCCCAAAAACCAGAAGCCAGTCCGACCAGAAAAATTCCATCAAATGGAGTGATGCCCTCGAGCAGAATGCCAGTCGAAACGCCAGCTAGAATGCCCGCCGGTACAACCAATCCATGCTGACCCGTTTGGCGGTAAGCATAAATGAATCCGAGGGCAACCGCACCCACCCAAAAGAATCCTTCGACTGCCCCGTTGATCGTGCTGAGCAGTACCAAGCCAGCAATGCCAAGCAGTACCCAGCCAAGTTGTTGATTGCGATTTTCCAAGGTTTTCATATGTCCTCCTAGTAAGACTGAACAAAGTCTAATTTGTGGCGCAAAATCTGTCATGCGTCCAAAGTCGCAGATGCTAGGAAATACGTGCTTTTGAGTTGCAAAGTTCCAAAGTCTTTAATCCAACACCAAGTCCAGTAAACGTAAGCGCACAATTTTACTGATTTCCTCGAGTGCTTTTTGTATTTCTTCGGCTGGTGTATGATCTAAGCGTTGGACTGCACTTGCTAAGATGCTTTCTTTGCTGTGTTCGCGGACACAAACAATATAGGGTATCAAAAACTTTTTGTGGTACGCGGTGTTGATTCTGGTAAATTCAGCAAATTCTTCGCGAGTTAAGCGGTCAAGTCCAGCACTTTTTTGTTCATTTGCCGATTCTTGGGTCAGTTCACCAGCAATCGCGGCTTTACCCGCTAAGTCCGGATGAGCGCGAATCAGTCTAAGTTGTGCATCTTGGTCATCTTGGAGAATCGCCGATTTGAAGGCTGTGAAAAGGGCAGTAAAATCTGTGAATGGGCGCTGCTGGGCAACTCGAGTCGCATAATCTGGTGAATGCTCGAGAACCCCTTGAAAATAGGCTTGGAATTGGCTTAAGGATAACTGATTGATTTCTTCTATGGTCATGGTTAATTGTACTCGGTTGTGTTCTCGAGAAAACGTTTTGGTGTCATTGACCGCCCTTAATGAAAATCGCACGATTGATGTGAATTCAAAAATTGTTGCCTTTACAAGTCGCAATTTGATACTTTAAGCCCAATGAATTTGTGGCTCGAGCATCTGCTAGAACTTAAAAGCACCAAAACCCCCGTGGTGCTGGTGACATTGTTGGCGGTGCGGGGTCATGCGCCACGTGAGATGGGTACAAAGATGTTGGTGACTGCCGAAAAGACTTTTGAAACCATCGGCGGTGGGAATCTCGAGGCAGTGGCAATAGAAATGGCTCGAGGGATGTTGAAAAATGGTGCATCAGGCTTACTGCGCCAAACTCTGCGCCTGACCCATGAACAGAGTTTATTTGGGGTACAGTGCTGTGGTGGCGAAGTTGAGTTATTGTTTGAACCTGTGCCGATGTCTCGAGCCAGTGTGTCGATTTTTGGTGTCGGGCATGTTGGTTTTGCACTGGCAAAGGTGCTGAGTATTTTAGCAATAGATTTGTGGTTGGTGGATTCTCGAGCCGAGATGTTAAGTCCGACGCGCTTAATGCCCCTAAATTCAAGCGTGGCTCGAGTGAGTGTGCATTCGATGCCAGTCTTAGATGGGGTGGTGCAGGATTTACCAACAGGTTGTCATCTGGTCATCATGACCCATGACCATGCCGAGGATTTGTATGTGCTAAAAGCTGCTTTGGCTCGAGATGACCTTGGTTTTCTTGGCTTGATTGGCTCGGCAACCAAATGGCAACGTTTTAAGAAAAAATTACTCGAGTCTGGGTTTAACAATGTAGAACGGGTGACAACCCCGATTGGCTTACCGCAAATTCAAAGTAAGACCCCCGAAGCAATTGCCCTTGCTGTGGCAGCGCAATTAATGACTTACCTAGAAAAGCCCAAGTCTGCCAAGGTGGTGAATTATGTCTAATGCGCCGTTTCTCGAGTTGCGTGGCATTACCAAGCGTTTCCCCGGAGTGGTTGCCAATGACCAAGTGAGCTTAGAGGTTCATAGCGGCGAAGTTCTGGCACTGCTCGGTGAAAATGGCGCTGGCAAAAGTACCTTAATCAGTATTTTGTACGGCTTGTACCGTCCCGACGAAGGGCAGATTTTACTCGAGGGTAAACCTGTCCAGATTGCCTCGCCAAGTCATGCGCTTAAACTGGGAATAGGACTTGTGCCGCAACATCCAGTGCTGGTCAATCGCCATTCGGTGAGCGAGAATTTGGCTTTGGGTTTGGGCGGTTTTTTTCCAGCAGGTCGCATCACACCACGGATTAAAGAATTGGCAGCCCAGTACGGGCTAACAATTGATCCGAACGCCAAAATCAATCAGTTATCGCCCGGCGAAAAACAACGGGTCGAGATTTTGCGGGCATTACTTGGCGGCGCTCGAGTGCTGATTCTCGATGAACCAACCAGTGTTCTTACCCCTCAAGAAGCCGAGGCACTTTTTCGGGTGATGCGCGGCTTACGCGAAGCTGGGAAATCGCTGATTTTTATTTCGCATAAACTCGAGGAGGTCTTAGCGATTACTGACAGGGTAACGGTACTGCGGCGCGGCAAGGTCGTGGGAGGCTTAAAAACTTCAGATGCCAGCAAAGCCAAACTTGCCGAGTTAATGGTTGGGCGCAATGTGGACTTTACCCGCAAACGCCAAACAGCCACCCTTGGCGAACCGATGCTGGTGGTCAAAAACCTCTGCGCCAAAAATAGCCGTGGTTTTGAGGGACTTAAAAACGTTTCGTTGACCCTGCATCAAGGCGAAGTGATTGGTGTGGCTGGTGTGGCTGGCAACGGGCAATCGGAACTGATTGAAATTCTGGCGGGCTTACATCCTAAAACTTCGGGGTCAATTTTACTGGCTGGGCAAGAACTCGAGCCAAACCCCGCCAAGCTCTTTGCGGCTGGGGTGGCGCATATTCCCGAAGACCGAATTCGTATGGGAACAATCCCGAGCATGACCGTTTCGGATAATCTGGCGTTGCGTGAATACGCGGCTAAACCACTGGCAAACGGTTTAATGCGCGATTTTAATGCCTTAGAAGAAAATGCCCAAAACAAAATTCTCGAGTACGCCGTAGCCACCCCAAGCAGCAGTACACCCTCGAGATTACTATCTGGTGGGAATATCCAAAAAGTGATTCTGGCGCGTGAACTGGGCAAAAACGCCAAGCTGATTCTGGCGGTGCATCCAACATATGGTTTAGACATTGGCGCAACCGACCAAGTGCATCAGGTTTTACTCGAGCGCACCAAGGCTGGGGCGTGTGTGTTGTTGGTTTCCGAAGACCTGGAAGAACTGCTCTCCTTATCCGATAAAATTGCTATTTTGTACCACGATGAACTTAAGGGTCCTTTTGAAGTGAGCCAAATCTCGAGGGAACAAATTGGTTTGTACATGACAGGTGGTGAGGCATGATTCGTTTTATTCCAATTCTAAATCCAAATCGGTTTCGGGCTGCTTGGGTTTCACTTGGCGCAATCTTATTTGCAGCCATCGTTACCGCTTTTCTTTTTGCAGCTTATGGCAGTAATCCACTAGAAGTCTACCGAATTATGATTTCGGGGACACTGTTTGAAGCCCAAGGACTGGCTGAGGTGGCTCGACGAACCATTCCTTTGCTGTTGATTGGTGTGGGTTTGACCTTGGCATTCAGAGCGCAGTTTTTTAATATCGGGGCAGAAGGACAAATGCTGCTTGGGGCGATTTTTGCAGCCATCATCCCACTTTTTTTTCCACTTGGGGTGCTGAGTATTCCAGTCATGTTGGTCATGGGCGCAATTGGTGGCGGACTAGGAGCGCTTTTGGCAGCGTGGTTACGACAACGCTTTTCGGTCAATGAAATTTTATCCACCTTAATGCTCAATTATGTGGCGTATTACTTGGTGCTGTACTTAATTGCAGGACCGTGGAAAGGCAAAAATGTCCGTGGATTTATTTACACCGATGAATTCCCGAATTTTGCCCAGATGCCCTTAATCGGCGGCACATTGGTGCATTATCCAACTTTAATTCTTGGAATTATTGCGGCTGTTGCCTTACAAATTCTGCTCTCAAAAACCACCCTTGGGTTTGAATTGCGGGTGGTTGGCGAAAACGCTGGGGCTGCCAGATACACAGGTATTTCTGTGCCAAGAATCGTGACGATTATGGCAATGATTACCGGTGGTTTAGCGGGAATCGCTGGGGCTGGCGAAGTCAGTGCGATTCATCACCGCCTGCTCGAGCCAGCCCAGATTTCTTTGGGTTATGGTTTTACAGCGATTATTGTGGCGTGGTTAGCTCGAGGGCATCCGATTTTGGTGCTGGTGACTGCGCCGTTTATGGGGATTATTTTGGCGGGTGGAGATTTACTAAAAATTGTCTTGAACATGCCTTTTCGGGTGGTGGATGTCTTTAGCGGGGTGATGCTTTTATCCCTCATCGCCTCAGAAATTTTTGTCAGTAACCGCATCAAATGGGGGAAATAATGGATGAGATTCTGGGGGCGGTTTTACGGGCATTATCGTTCGGCACACCGCTTTTACTGGCAAGTTTAGGCGCAATTATCAACGAACGGGCTGGGGTAGTCAACCTTGGGGTTGAAGGGATGATGATTCTTGGGGCATTGGCGGGTTTTGCTACTGTATTCGGTGACGGTACTGGCAACGGCAGTCTGATTCTGGCGGTGCTGGCAGCCATGAGCGTTGGGGCGTTTGCCTCCATGGTTCATGCCTTTGTGACGATTACCTTACGCGCCAATCAATTTGTTTCTGGTTTGGCATTAACGATGCTTGGGCTTGGTATTAGTGGTTTACTCGGTAAACGCTTTGAAGGAATGCCACTTTTTAATCAAGCTCCTGAATGGGTATTTACCATTGCGGCTGTTGTATTGGCGTTGCTGCTGGCGTTTTTACTGTATGCCACACACCTTGGGCTAATGCTTCGCTCAATTGGCGAGAACCCTGCTGCCGCCGATGTGCTGGGCATGAACGTCGCCTTGGTGCGCTACGCTGCCGTGGCATTTGGCGGGGCAATGGCAGGGGCAGCAGGGGCATTTTTAAGCATTGCCTCGAGACCATCTTGGACTGATGGCATGACGGTTGGCTTAGGTTGGGTGGCGGTGGCACTGGTGATTTTTGTGGGTTGGAGTCCGTTACGCGCCATTGCTGGTTCGTTTTTCTTTGGGCTGTTGTACTACCTGCAATTTGCGCTACAAGGCAAAGTACCAATTCCTTCCGAGGTTTTTGCAGCGATGCCGTATTTGCTGGTGGTTGTGGTGCTGGCATTGGCTGGCGCAAGAGGACAACAAGGGGCTGCACCCGAAAGTTTGGGAAGACCATACTTACGCGGCGAACGTTAGCCTCGAGTCAAAAATATGACAGACAACATCAAACAACTCAAAATGCCACCTTCATCGCTCGAGCAAGCCTTCGATTTAACCGTTGAATATGTCACCCCTGCTGAAATTTTTCATATTCGTGATGCGCTTCAACATGGCAAACTCATCGTATCAGAACACGCTTTAGCCGCCGCAAAAGACGATGCCATCACTGCTTTGCAAATTTTTTCGGCTATCGAAAATGGTGTGCCAATCAGTAAAGACTTATCTATTTTACAAACACGTCAGATCGGTGTAAATTTTGAGGGTCGTGCAGGTGGTTCGCGTAAAATTCGCGTGAAAGTTTCATGGGATAGCGGGTACTATGTGGTCACAGTTCATGCCGTTACAAAAATCAAGCGCAACTCGAGGTGAGCATGAAAACAAAATTTGAATATGTACAAAAGCGTTCTAAACGAGTTGTAGTAGTGCATGATGTGCCTGTTGAAAGAGTTTTATCCGATGGCTCAATGGGTTTTTCGATGGCAACAACAATTTACCTCGATAAACTCATTGACGAAGCACTTGCCTTCAGTCTGCCTCGAGTTGAGCTATGGTTCAAAGCCAAAGCTCGATCAACTGCAAAAGCTGCTTAAACTATTGCCGAAATACCAGATATAATGCCAGATTAGATTGCTCGAGAATCCATATTTTTTGATGTACATTCCCAAGTATGGCTTTGCACGTACCAACACACCTCGAACAAAAACTTAAAGATGCCTCATTGGTGCATGGCAAAACCGAACAGAAAATGCTCGAGGAGCTTTTGGCACAAGCATTAACCATCACAAAGCCACAACGCTCTTGGGTTGGGCTTGGAGCATCCGGTATTGGGGATTTATCTGAACGCATAGATGAATTACTCTTTGCTTGACCGAGTTCACTTTCTTCATTCAAGCCTAGTACACTAATTCCATGCGTTTTGTGATTGTTTCCGGGCGAAGTGGGGCGGGTAAAACCACGGCACTGCAAGCCCTCGAGGAATTTGGTTATTTTATCACCGATAATTTGCCACCAATGCTCTGGACAGCATTGATTACGGGTTGTTCGGCTCGAGGTTTAGAGCGAGTGGCAGTAGTCACAGATGCCCGAACGCGCCATTTTTTGTCTGACCTCGAGATGGCGTTTGCAATCACCCAAACTTCGGTACAACCAGAATTGGTATTTTTAGATGCTGATGATGATGTGCTGGTGCGGCGCTATGGTTTGACGCGACGCGCTCATCCGCTTGGTGAGCCAACGTTATTGGGTGATTTTCGTGAGGAACGACGGGTTCTCGAGGGCTTACGTGAACGAGCCGACACCGTGATTGACACTTCTAACTTAAAAGCCAGAGATTTGATTGAGCGCCTTAGGAATTTGTACGGCGACCCTAGCCAGAAATTTATGGTCACGCTCTTTAGTTTTGGTTTTAAGCATGGTGCGCCGACCGATGCCGATTTGGTGGTGGATGCCCGCAGTTTGCCCAATCCGTATTGGGATGCCAGCTTAAAACACCGCAGTGGTCTCGAGCCGGATGTTGCAAAGCATATTTTTACAGCTGATGGCACCGCTTTTTTTAATGAATTGCGTGAATTTGTGAAACTCAATCTTGAACGTGCCAAAGCCAGTGGGCGTTCCAATTACAGTGTGGCGGTGGGTTGCACCGGAGGCTACCATCGCAGTGTCGCCGTCATCGAAAGTCTAGCACGGGATTTCTCGAGTCAGTACGCCCTACAAACCGAACACCGCGATATTGAACGGGCTGAGGGCGAGGCATGAAAAGCTATTTTTTTGGCATCTGGCGCTGGCTGATTCCGGGCTTACGGGTCAAACGCTTTGTGGTGCTGATTTTACTGGGGCTAATTACGCTGGTCTTGGCTTTTGTGGCTTGGGCGCGGGTTGGTCCTGAACGCAATAATTTTATCAATTGGACGGCACGCTTAATTGAGATTTCCGAAAATCTTGGTTTGGGACGTTGGGGTCTTATGGCGCTTGGTTTTTTTGGTGGCTTGCTGCTTGGAGTGATTGGTATTCTTGGCTTAAACCGCAGTTTGCTCTTGGCAGTTGGCTCGAGTCCAAGAGAAACCGTGGATATTATTTTTCGGCGCAGGGCATTAACCAGAGGTCCACGAATCGTGGCTTTAGGTGGTGGCACGGGCTTAAGCAATTTACTGACGGGCTTAAAGGGATTTACCAGCAACATCACGGCAATTGTGGCAGTCACCGATGATGGCGGCTCGAGTGGACGCTTACGGGTGGGTCTCGAGATGCCTGCCCCGGGTGATTTAACCGATTGTTACGCGGCACTGTCTGACAGCCCGCTCTTAAAAGAACTCTTGACCCACCGTTTTACCCGTGGGGACATTAGCGGTCATACCTTTGGTAATTTACTGATTGCCACGCTCGCAGAACATCGTCAAGATTTTGCCCAAGCCACCCAAGCGGTCAATGAAATCCTTGATGTGCGTGGCACAGTCCTACCCGCCAGTCTCGAGCCAGCCGTGCTGGTGGCACTTTTAGAAGATGGCACAACCATACGCGGTGAAAGCACCCTCGGGTTGGAGCGAAAGAACCGAAAAATAGACCGAATGCTGCTCGAGCCAAATCATTTAACCGCCCCGAAAGCGGCAATCGAAGCGATTCAAAATGCCGAAGTGATTTTAATTGGACCGGGCAGTTTATACACCAGTTTAGTGCCAACGTTGCTTGTACCAGACTTAAAAACTGCGATTAAGAAATCTAGGGCAAAGCTGCTTTACATTTCTAATATCATGACCGAACCCGGCGAAACCGATACCATGAGCCTGCTCGAGCATCTGCATGTGATTATTCAGCACTTACAACGCACCCCCGATGCCGTTTTAACCAACAATGCCAGTCTTCACCCCAGCACCTTAGCCCAATACGCCAAAGTTGGTGCTAAACCTGTCAAACAAGACATAGACGCGGTGCGAATGCGCGGTGTGCAAGTGATTCAAACTAACCTCTCCAAAGGTGGTCAAGCCCAACACAATGCCACCCGCTTGGCTCGAGCCATCATGACCTATGCCGCCAAATCCCGAATTCGTAATCCTTTGAGTTTCTACTTTGATTGACCTTTCGCCTTTTGCCTTTCGCCTTTCGCCTTTCGCCTTTCGCCTTTCGCCCTTCGCCCTTTAACCTTTTCACCTTTTCCCCTAGAATACCTTCATGCAGCGTTCTGAATTGGTGAAATGGCTTGATTCGTACCTCGAGATTGCAAAAATCCCTGATGGCAGCCTCAATGGTTTGCAATTTGAGGGTTCTGAGACTGTGACTCGAATTGCTTGTGCAGTAGACTCGAGCCTCGCCACGATAGAAGCGGCGGTTGAATCTGGGGCAGATTTTCTAATTGTCCATCACGGTTGGTTCTGGAAAAATGTGCAGCCGATTGTCGGACCTCTGGCTAAACGGGTCAAAGCGGCGGTGGCTGGAAACCTCAATTTGTACGTCTCGCATTTACCTTTGGACGCTCACCCCGAAGTTGGCAACAACATTCAATTGGCAAAATTATTGTCCTTGAAAAATATCGAACCTTTTGGCGCGGATAAAAACCTCAGCCTTGGCTTTATGGGGCAGTTACCCGTACCCCTCAGCTTACAAGACCTCGCTGATACGATTCAAAAAATTACAGGAGAAATCTGCTTGGTTCACGCTGGCGGAAACGCGATGGTCTCGAGCATTGGGATTATTAGTGGCGGCGCGGCAGGCTTTGTAGACCAAGCGGCTAAAGCGGGCTTGGACTGCTTTATTACAGGCGAACCGAGCCATGCCAATTTTCCCGATGCTTTTGAATACGGGATTAACACCATTTTTTGTGGACATTACGAATCCGAGGTCTTTGGGGTCAAAGCCCTAAGCATTAAACTCGAGGATACTTTTAACTTACCTTGGCAGTTCTTGCATTTACCGTCAGGCTTATAATCTGCTGTTAGGTTAAGCCATTGAACGTTTGAAACTTCAAACTAAACGTTGAGCCTTGGCTTAACTGGCTTTTGACTTCAATACTCCCCTGCATCGCTTTGACCAAGTGTTTGGCAATCGTTAATCCAACCCCAGCCCCTACACTGTCATCGTCTCGAGAACGGGCTTTATTGGCGCGGTAGAAACGCTCAAAAATATGCGGTAAATCGGTGGCAGCAATCCCTTGTCCCGTGTCAATCACACTAAAAATTCCGTACTCGGCTTCTTTTGAAACACGGATTGTCACTGTTCCAGAGATGGTGTGGCGCAAAGCGTTTGATAACAGGTTATGCCCAATTTGCAGCAATCGGTCAGCATCGGCTAGAACACAGACTGGAACGGTCTCGAGTTGTAGGCTTAGATTTTTTTTCATAAACAACTGTTCGAGTTGATGGTGTAAATCAAGAGCAAGCTGCTCGAGTTGTACGGGCTGCATTATTATTTGGACTGCCCCAGC
This sequence comes from Deinococcales bacterium, assembly GCA_031414595.1. Classification (GTDB taxonomy): domain Bacteria; phylum Deinococcota; class Deinococci; order Deinococcales; family JAAFIG01; genus JAAFIG01. Next base: position 72,704 of record JANNVX010000088.1, on the reverse strand, counting down.
CTCCACACGGCTCAGGTCGCTTAAATCGTCCAGCAAGCGCTCGAGTCGTTTGACTTCCAAACCGATGCGCGGCGCGGCGTGTTCAACACTAAAGACTCCATCGAGCATTCCTTGGCTGTAGCCAAGCAACCCAGAAAGCGGGGTGCGGAGTTCATGGGCAACTGTGCCAAGCAGTTCAATCCGACGAGTTTCAGTTTGCTCTAAAACCTCTGCCATGCGGTTAAAGTTTTCGGTTAATTGTCCAAGCTCGTCTTGGCTGGTGGTCGGTAGCCGTTCTTGATAGCCTCCTGCGGCAATTCGAGCCGAGGCTTTTGAAACACTTGAAATGGGCGCAACAATCCGCCGACTCACAAAAGCACTGACCAAAATAGCCAACGGAATCGTGACCAAAGCTGCCAATAACAGCGACTGGGTTAAAGCCTGATTAAAACCGCGTTCAAGGTCGTGTTGCAGCGCGTGAATTTCGACTGGGGTCATGGCATCTTTGCCCATGGTGCGGGTCATCTCCTCAGCATGGGACCGATAAAAATTTGGCGCAGTTAGCTCCAAGGTGATGACCAAAATCACACCAGCCGAGGCAATCACTGCCAGAAAAGCCGCCAGAATTTTACTGCGTAAGCCCAAGTTATTCATCCTCGAGCCTCGAGCATTCGGTAGCCAACCCCACGCACCGTCGCAAGGTAGCGTGGACGTTCAGGGTCATCGCCTAGTTTGCGCCGTAGACTCGAGATATGCACATCCACTACACGGTCTACACCGGGGAAATCATCGCCCCAAACAGCCTCAATCAGTTGGTTGCGGCTAAAAACCCGCATCGGTTGAGCCAGTAAAGTATAAAGCAATTCAAACTCGAGGGCGCTCAAGTGTACCAGTTTATCTGCTAAATACACTTCGTGCCGTTGTGGGTCTAAGCGTAAATCGCCGTGCTGCAAGGCTTGACTGCTACTTTGGGTCTCGGTTCGACGCAAAATTGCTTTGACTCGAGCCACCAATTCACGGGGGCTAAAAGGTTTGGTCAGGTAATCATCTGCGCCTAGTTCTAAGCCAAGCACCCGATCAAATTCTTCACCTCGAGCCGTCAGTAACAGCACAGGTGTTTTATTATGTGGACGAAGGCGTTTTAGAATTTCAAGCCCATCCATTTCTGGCAACATCAGATCGAGAATCACCAAATGTGGGGCTGTTTCTAGGATTTGTTGTAAGCCTTGTGAACCAGTTTCGGCGCTCGAGACCACAAACCCTTCGCGCTCAAGATAGCCACGGGCAATATCACGCACACTGGGTTCGTCATCAACCACCAAAATTCTGGTCACACCGCATTGTAAACCACAAAAGTGTACTTTACACAAACTTAACATAAGTCAAAAAAATCTGTTCCACAAGTAACAAATTAGCTTTATCAGAGCTGAACACTGGCTTTGTATGCTACTGCTCGAGGTTAAACATATGAAAAAGATTTTATTGGCATTGGGTTTTATTGGCACACTTGGTTTAGTAGCCCTTAGTGTTCCAGCCGTAGCACAAATGGATCATGATATGGGCGGTATGGGCAAGATGACCATGGGAGACTCGAGTACCAAAGCACTGGCGGCTCTGAGTGGCAAAGCCTACGATATAGCTTGGATGTCACAGATGATTGAACATCACCGTAGTGCAGTCGAGATGTCAAAAATGTGCGTTAAGAACTGCTTAGATAAAGATGTTAAAGCTGCGGCACAAAAAATTATCAATGCCCAAGCAAAAGAAATCTCACAAATGAATACTTGGCTTAAAACTTGGTACAAAGCCACACCAGACCCTAAGCAAATGGCACTGATGAAAGCTGATATGAAACCAATGATGGATGTCACAAGTAAAAATTCGATGCAAGCACCAGATAAAGCCTTTCTCGAGGGCATGATTCCACACCATCAGCACGCCGTGGCAATGGGTAAAGATGCCATGAAACGCGCCTTGCGCCCGGAACTCAAGAAATTTGGTCAAGCCGTGGTGAGTGACCAAAGCAAAGAAATTAAGCAGTACGAAGGTTGGTTAAAAACCAAGAAGATTTAAGCTGACACTAAAAGCCTTTTCTTATCACCAGAGGTTTAGCATGACAGCATTCAAATGTAGTATTTTAATTTTAGGGATTGGTTTTGGTCTGGCTGCCGCGCAATCAAATGATGCCCTTTCATCAGGGCTTGGTTTTGAATTTCAGCGCTTAAATAATTGCGGACCGATGACCGCTAAAATGGCGTTGTCGCTGGCTGGCATCAGGGTTTCTCAAGCCGAGGCTGCGGCAGCGCTGAAAGGTAGCTATCCAGACCGCAATGTGACCACCCCAGAATTAGCCAATTATCTGCAAGCCAATGGACTACAAACCATTCGCCGTTGGTTGATAACCCCAGATTTGGTACGAAGTTTGGTCAAAGCTGATTTTGCCGTTATTTTGCATCAGCAACAAAAAACCAACAGCGATATTGGGCATTTTCGGGTGGCTTATGGTTTTGATCAAAACTCGATTATTTCTGGCGATTCGATGTTTGGGGCAAGGTTTCGTTTAACCAACCGTGAATTTGCGATTGTTTCTAAGCCTTACAACGGCGAGTATTTGATTGCCTACCGCCCAAAGCAACGTGCCGCCCTGCAAAAAATCCTTGGTAAGAATTGGAACAGACAACTTAATTTAGAACGACTCGAGCAGAACTCGAGACTACGCCTTAAAAATACCCCCAGCGATTCGGCGGCGTGGTGGGGTCTTGGACAGGCATACCTCTATCAAGGGTTGACAAAATCGTCTGCCAAGGCTTTCAGTCAATCCCATAGCTTGGGATTAACCGCCAGACAATACTGGTATCAACAAGATGCTTTTGAGGCTTGGAATAAAGCTGGCTTGTACCAACAGACGATTCGGGTCGCGGCGACTGCGCTTAAAGGCTATCCCAACAGCCGTGAAATCAATGCCTATTATGCAACGGCGCTCGAGCAGCTTGGGCAGTACAAAAAAGCCTTGACCGCATGGCAAGCTGCCGCTAAAGAAGACCCTCGCTCGAGTCAGGTGCAAGTGGCAATTCAAAGGCTAACGCAAAAAATAGAAAAGCGCTGACCGAGCCATAGACCAATCAAAATAGCCGCAGAAGTAAGGAATAAGTATGAAAAACCCAGAACAACAAACCCAACCTTCGGAAAAACGCCCATTGATTTTTACGGCTGTATTTTTTGTATTGGTAATGGCTGGCATTGGTGTTTTTGCTTGGAGTTTTTTTTCGTCCAGATTGCCTTCCACAAGTACGAGTAACCCATCTGGGCAAGCATCCGGTAGCCGATTGGCACAACTCGAGGGTGATTTACACGCCCTAGTAGTTGGTGAAGATGGCAGCCTTTATTACGGGCAACACGCAGGTGTGCAAGTTTCTAAAGATGCCGGTCGGACATGGAGCGAGGCGGCTGGTGGCGGTGATGCCATGGGTATGGGCGTGAATTCGGGTAAGGTGTTTTTGGCGGGACATGATTTTTTTGCAGTCAGTCCAGATGCCGGTCAGACATGGCAAAAGCCCGGTGTGGGAAATCTACCTGGTACAGATATTCATGGTTTTACAGTGGCTAGTAATGGTTGGTTATACGCGAATCTGGCAGGGGGTGGATTGTACCGTTCAACCGATGGTGGAAAAAACTGGAATTTTGTGACTAAAGCTACAACTCAAGCCTACAAAATTGTGGCTGCCACAGGTGTGCCACCTGTTCTTTACGCCGTAACTCAAGACCAAGGTTTAATTAGCTCGAGCAATGGTGGAACAACTTGGAAGCAAATTAAAGTTGATGGTCAGCCATTGACCATTGCGGTCGAAACCTCTGGGGCAATTTTGATTAGCTTATCGAACAGCAGTATTTTGCGCTCGAGTGACAATGGCACAAGTTGGGCAGAATTAAAAGCACCAGAGGCTTTTATTCTTTTAGCGGTCAATCCAAAAAACAACAAAAATATCTATGGTGTTTCTGATGTTGGACAGGTTTATGCCAGTTTTGACGCTGGTCAGACATGGAGTGGGCAGTGAAAAAACTGTATGTTTGAACGGGCTTGGATTGAGCATTCTGGTGGTGTGGTCTATGTGGTTAAACAATCATAAATGGATTGGTCTACTTTTGGTCAGCAGCAGCCAAGCTGAACAGTCGCTTGTCTATGCCATACCAGACAAACCAGCCATTTTGCGTTTCAGGGTAGCGCTCGAGGCTGATATTGCCCTCAGCCGCACAGCCCCAAATGTAGTGCGAGTTTCCAACTCTTTTAATCGTACCAAGCCGTTTAGCAGCAGTGCATTTTCAGGGACACCTTGGTCAGAGTTGCCAAGCGAATACTGGGAAAAGGTCAATATCCTCGAGATTCCTCTGCAAATCCCCAAGAATGCGGCTCGAGGTGAGTATCCGCTCGAGATTGAGGCAGATTTTTGTGTGTGCAGTAAAACCATCAAGGTCTGTTTTAAGCAGCCTGTTCGCAGCACAGCCCTGCTGCGGGTTGGTCAGTCTGGACGTGATTCAATCGGCGTACTCAAGGTAAAAATGCCCTAAAATACTTGATTAAAAAAATTCGGTATTGATTGGCATAAATTTTGTTTCCAAAACCATGATTCATAAGCACCAAATTCTGCATCACAACACAAAAATCCACAACATAAAACTAAAGTGGCAAATCTAAAAACCCCGTTCATCACGGGGTTTTCTTCTGGAGCCGATGGTCGGAGTTGAACCGACGACCTACTGATTACGAATCACGAAAACTCTATACTACATCTTACTTCAATGTTTTGTATGTGCTGTCTAGGGCGTGTTTTTTCTAAGCTGTTCTACTACAACATCCTGAGTCTTCCTATAAAAAACTTTGCCCGTTGCACACGGGTTGCACACGGTCAAACCTTCCGAATCGTCCTACATCATTTTGTTAGGAGCATATAGTAAGATATAGTATGAATGGTCGTGCGTCTCGAGGATATGGTTCTAAAGGGATATTTCCTTTACGGTTACGACCAGTATTAGAAGCAGCCCCTATAGGCAAGAGAAGCCCAATGTATGACCCCGATGGAGTACCAAAAGAACTAGGGGGATTTATTGGTGAAACAAGACCATTCAATGCCGAATACGCTGTCGAAGAAGGGCTAAAATACATCTGGTACATACCAGATGATGGGTCATCACCATTATGGGGATTGTGCCGGGTACGCAGAGGGATTCGATATGCTGACGCACAGCTTTCTAAATTACAACTTGAAATCTTGAAATACTTACTTAGCATCGAAAAAAAAGCTCGCACAGCAAGAAAACGTCATGAGTTGCAAGGCTTTGGAATCCCCTGGAGTAGTAAAGAATTCTTGAAAGCTCGAGGGCTAGATGACCATGCCCCTAATGCAATTTCTGATGCTGTGAGACGTTTAGAATCTCGCAAATTACTTGAGCGGCAGCGGATAGGTAACGTTAAACCTCGTACTACCCACTTAAGACTAACTGAGACAGCCCGAACTATAGACTTTAGCGTATGACTTGTTCTGAGTTATTGGCATACCAGATAACACGAAGTTCACTTTACTCAATTAGCAATAACTCAGAACAAAAAGAACACAAAATGTAGTTCATTTACTGTCTTAGACAATGAAAGCGCTGGGGTTATCTTCTGAGTTATTGGTCACACAGTGTGGTACTACATGATGGTACTTGTAACGGGTTAATCGTGCTGCGTTCTGTTGCGTTGGCTATAACTCCGAACAAGAAAGTATGATTCTATGCTTGTATAGCATGGTATTCCTTGACTCGTTCGCTAATGCCCTGTAATGTACTGAGCGAAGCAAAGAGAAGAGATTTCTGCTTTGCTTGAAAAATAAAATACCTCGAGCGTACCTACCAAAGCAGCACTCGAGGGCATCAGGAGATGCTTTATGACGTTACCAGAAACGGCGGCGACACTTACCCCTATTGATTCACCATTGATGGTGAACACCCACCAAGCAGCAAAGTTCTTAGGAATTGGGCGGGATAGCACCTATAAACTTGTGCGAGAAGGAAAACTTAAAGCAATACGAATCGGAAACCGTGCGTATATTCCTCGAGCAGAACTTGAAACTTTTGTTAAGAATATCCTCGAGCAAGGTGCAAAATAATGTCCCGTGCTGGCAACACGGGACACTCGAGAACTGCACAAACTGATACCAGAATTGTAGCACCTCGAGTCAAAAACTTAAAGCCAATTACTCAGGCTACAAACTGGGATGACCTACCCACACTGCCAAATGAAGCCGTCAAGGACGCACCACTCGAGTTTGCAAAGGCGGTGCAACGTGCGACACCACACCTTTGACCGTGATGTACTACGCGGCGCAATTTGTGAGCTTGAACGCGCTGGCTTTTCTGTCTCGAGTGCAACCCCTGACTTATTAGCCGATGGCATAGCCCTAACCGCGTATCGCTCGAGTGATGACTACGGCGCAGTGATTGCCTTTCCTGAACTTGGGCATATCTGCCATTACGGAGCGGTATACCTTTGGGCTGGCGACCTCGAGAGTAGTCCTAAACCGTACCAAGCCCGTGATATTCGGTCACGTCTCGAGTCTTGGGTTTCTAAGGTCTGCCTTAGTGTCTCGAGCCTCCCAAGTGGGCAGGGTTTACGACAAGCCGAACTTGCCAAAGCCGCGTACAAAGTCGGTGGCTTGGCATCTGGTCACGATGTTGACCCCGAAGCCTTTAGAAGCCAACTCGAGGACGCTGGACTATCCTCTGGTCTCGAGCCTCACCGAGTACGCGCCACGGTGCAAAGTAGTTTGCGTTCTGGTGTTCGTAACCCGTGGCAACTTGAGGACAGACCAGCACCCAGTAAGCCCGAACGCTCGAGCGGTAAAAGTTGGAAAGCCTCTAAGGGTGGGTGGTGAGTTGTGGCTTTGAAGATGGTCAATTTAACTGCACCTCTCGAGGTCATCCGCTTTGTTGTACCTGATGTGTTCCCGCTTGGCTTTACTTCATTCTTTGGAGCGCGTGAGGGCGTTGGCAAAACTACGATCCTCGCAGGGCTTCTTTGGCAGATGTCACGCCCTCGCGGTGGTGAGTTCCTTGGCTGGCGTGTGCCGCATGGCTCAAGTATCTATGTAAATACTGATGCACCTGATGGCGAATCCCGAACGGTACGCCACTGGCTCGAGAAACACAAAGCCGCTTACCCAGATGGCGACATCTCAAAGATTGCGGTTCTCGAGCCGTCTGATGGTGGTTTGACCCCTGACGACCTCGAGAACCTGACCTTACACGCCTTGGAGAGTGGGACCCAAGTCATCGTGATTGATTCGTACATGGGTGCGTTCCCCGGACTCGATATAAACCGACTCGAGCAAACCATGAAACCGATGGCTGGACTTCGTAACTTGGCAGCCAAGACCAAAGCAGCCGTGATTATCACTGACCACATTCCTAAACGCATGGCAGGGGAGAAAGACGGCGACAGGGGCATTATGGGAAGTGTTGCCAAGAGCGCACAGGCTCGAGCGGTACATATCCTGTCTCGAGTTGACCCAAAAGAATGTGATGGTCAAAATACACTTCGCTGGGAAGTCCATAAACAAAGTTTTGCCCAAAGACTCGAGCCTTTTGGTGTGCGCTTGGTTCTCGAGGGCGATGACATAGACCCTGCTTACTTGGTCAGAGTTGAACGGTGTGACCTTCCCAACTCCGAGAACAACGGGCAGGACAGAGCGGAAAAAGCCGTGACACGCTTTCTCGAGGCTCGAGCGGGTGAGACCTTTAGCCGTAAAGAATTGCTTGAAGTGGCAATATCAGGCGGTAACATCAAAGAGCGATGGGCAGATGAAGCTATGCGCCGTGCTTTTGGTGGCTTTGGTGATCGGCTCGAGACCATCAAAGGGATTGGAAAGGGTGCGCCACTTTCGTACAGACTTAAAGCCTTACCCACAAAAAGCGATGACTCGAGCCAAGATGATTTGATGCAGTCACTCCCATTTCATGCAGTCGGCACTACATCAAATGTTACTGCGTCAATCACGCATAAAGCCGATTTCATGCAGTCAGAAGTTAGAGCAAGGGGTACAGGGGATACGCTTGCTATGCAATCCACTACATCAAATGCCAAGAACAGCGTTATAGACAGCGAATCATTTCATGCACAAGCCACTGCATCAAATGATTCAACTGCATCAAATGATTTGACGGTTTTGGCACTCGAGGTTATCAAAGCAAAGCGCCGGATAACCCCAGTGAACTTATACCGTGAACTGAGTTTTGAACATGGTGCATTTCAAACCGAAATTCAAACAGCCCTTGAACTGCTCGAGCAGCAAGGTGCAATTATCAAAGATGGACATAATTATGTTTTGCCAGTGTCGAAACCCACAGCAAAACGAGTAGGTGCAACTCTGACCCCTGAACTCGAGACGCGGTTCTTAGCAATGCGACCCTCGAGCCAAGCTGACCGGCTGATATTGTCCAGTCTGGTAAAAGCCGCTAAGGGTGGCGACACGGCAGCCCTCGAGCGGTTGTACGAACTCGAGGCAGCGACAATGAAGGTTAAAGCATGAAAGCCTCGAGCTTGGCATGGGTGCGCCTGAACAGCATCCCAGTGATACGGGCAGCAAAGCAAACAACCACAAGGCTATTCGTCGCTTATTTGATTGGGCATACTGGCAAACTCAAAAGCCTTGACGACCTCACACCAGACCAACTCAAAGCCTTAAACCAGTACCTAAGCAATTATTCAAATGATGTACTCGAGCATTCATACCTCGAGTACATCAAAGGCAAGGCGAAAGCATGACCCACTAAAACCGAGCAACAAAAGAGCGGCAAAACAGGGGCAACAAAACACCATATGCGACACCACAGGGGGTGAGACACTAACAATTATGGCAAGCACTCGCACAGCAAGACACTCGAGACGAAAACCAATGAACCGCGAACAGGCATTAAAAGCGCTGTCTAGTGCCACAGAATGCGCTCGAGTTATTGCCGAAGATGCCAAGCAATCCGCATCTGACCGAATCGCAGCAGCCCATGCTGTAGTCCAAGCCTGTGCAATGTACGCGAGACTCGAGGCAGTACCCAAGCCACCAAGAGCGAAAGCACAAAAGCCAGATGTTGAGTACCTGTCTATGGATGAATACAAAGCACTGATAGGGGACGCTGGCGACGACCTTGACGACGACCTAGACGACGACCTTAGGTTTGAAGACGACTAAACCCAAAGACCCTCTACAAAAGGGTGACAAAAAGGAGGATTGACCATGCAACAAGCTCAAAATAGTTTTAGTGGTGAATTTGTTAATCGTGTTTTCTATAGTTTCACTCGACTTGAATTGTACGTGCATCGGTCTAACCCAAGGAAACCCGAAGAACAAAAGAATGCTCGAGCTATTGCCTTTACCAGTATTGATTACTCTGACGAACTGGCTTTAGAAGAATCCTATGGGGCTGGAATTGCCCCTAAAGATATTGGCATTGGGAATTACAAAGCCCAAGCCAGTCTCGAGGTACTGCGTGAAGATTACGAACGTGTTTTTGCACCGTTTTTTCAAGCGGGAATCCTTCATCCGCCCTTTACGTTTACCGTGATTTATTCTGCACCGCAAAGCATTCGTTCACCTAATGGTAAATCCGTTGATGTATCTAGTCCAGTGATTAAGGATACGCTCCGAGAGTGCCGTCTTATCAAACGTCCGCTTAGTTCGTCCACAAGCAGCAAGTTAGTAACCATGAAACTAGATTTTCTGGTTCAAAATGGCATTGTTTGGAATGGTGTTGAACCGTTCCAAACTGCTGGGGGTGCATGATGGCAATTGAAGTACCTACACCATTGGAAGACCCGAAAACTTGGGAAACCTTAATCATAGCTGGGGTCAAAATGCCAGGTGTAATCCAACGGGTTCGCCTCGGGGCAAAATTACTGATGACCCGCGAGGGGATACCTGGCAAGAATGGTGCGATTTACCCAGATCCACGCTGGTCAGAAGAAACGATGGAATTTGAAATGCTTATTTCGAGTGCTGAGGATTTACAAGCTGTACAGCGTTTGCGTCAAGCCTATAAGAATCCGGGGACTGGTGATAAGGTTGTACCTGTACTGGTCGAGCATCCATTGTTAAGGTTGTGGCAAATCTCGAGCATGGTGGTCGAAGGTGTGGAGCTTGACTGGACAAATCAGGTTAAGAACTTTATCAGGTACACCATTAAACTAACCAACAACCGTCCAAAACTCGAGAAAGGCAAAACCGTAGCCGCACCGGGTAGTGAAACGCTTGCTGATACCGCCAAGCGCTTAGGAGTTCCTGTTAGTCGGCTTAATCCCGATGGTTCTATTAAGCCTTTAACCTCTGCGACAGTACCAAGCACTGGTGATTCTAAAGCAACTAACACGCCACCTAAACCAAGCCAGGGACCAAAACGCTAAGGAGAAATGAAATGTCCACTTTGTCCGAATTAAAAATGCAACTCGAGTTAGATATGGGTCAGGCTGAACTTGTGCAGAAGAAAGCCGAAACCTACGCTGTCCTAGCTGACGCAATGACAAAATTAACTGACTTAAACATTGACATTGCCCCTTTGTTAGTTCAGTTCAAACTTAAATCTCTTGGTATTGAAGATAGTATTGGACTGCGGGCATATCATGTGCAGTATGGTTTGTTGACCTTAAACGAAGCTCGAGCGCGGATTGGTTTGCCAAGCCTTCCCAATGGTGATGAGTTGTTACCCGGTGGTACTGCACCGCGTAAAGCAGATGATTTAGAACCTGAGCAAAAACTGTAATTAACCCATTGGTTTTTGGCATAAATCCTGATCAGGATTTATGCCTTTTTTTTGGCTCGAGCGGTACGGTACTTGGAATTGTTGCTTGGTACGAAAACGATTGACCGCGTATCCCTTTGATGGAGATTCGAGTCAGTAATTTGTTTTGTTCAAGTGCAATGATGCTTCGACTGACCGTTAAAGGAGTCATGTTTAGCAGTTCGCCAAGGTCGCGGATGGTGATAGCAACGTTTTGATTGTCCATTAACCATAACCAAATGATTTTGGCGTGTTCTTTCATTTCGCGTAATGGTGTGACAGTTAGGTATTTAGTGATTTTTGTCATGCGGTCAAACTCCTTTGATATTTGCTATCAGCACGGGCTGGAGCGAGTGTTTAGCCCTCGAGCTTAAGAACTCGAGGGCTTGAACGATTTTAGAACGGTAAAGGACTTGAATCTGGAACATTTCCGAACGGACTGGCAGCTAATTCGAGTGCTTGGGTTTCCATTTCTAATTCGTCCTCGAGTTTCCATGCTTTGAGTTCTTCCCAGTCGTCCCCATAGATTTCTGGGGGCGTGTAAGCAGGAAGGGAAAAGGGGGCGGTCATGCCCCCACCTGCTGACGTGGTGTGCCTAGGCGTTGTTCGAGCAGGGAAACCTCGGCGCGGCTAAAGCCTTTGGTTTTGCCACTGCGGGAGTCTGTATAGACTGGGTTTGGTGTGCCACCAAGGTAAGCGCGGTACAGGTCTGACCATTCGCCGTTAGTAAGGGTTTTGGCTCGAGCGAAAAGTGAGCGGTTAATGCTATTGTTCATGGTGTATTCCTTTCTATTGCTTAGGGGGATTGCTTACCCAGTGTTAGCGCACTGGGTTCTTTTTTTGGCGGTCTATAAACTCCTTTCTGACTTAAATAGTAACACAGTATAGGTGTGTTTGTCAAGTAATTTATATTGTACTGAACACTAAAAAAGCGAATTTAAACCACAATTAAAGAACCAACCTGAAACACCCGAAAGTACGAACGGTTGCCAACCCAGTTGAGTAGGTGGTTTAGAACCAGCCACCCAAACAGGAATGTTTTGTTTAAGTGCTGATTGCAAAGCCAGTAACGAACCTGGACCAAGATTGCCATTAGCCGGCGGGAAAATACAAACCGCTTGACTATTCGAGATAACTGCTTTGGTACGAGCAGCAAGCGCAGCCGAAACAGGCAAGCCACGACGAACAAAAGACATGGCACTGATAACCTTGGCGTTTGGGATGGCTTGGCGCACTTGATGATCTACACCAGCCGCGCAACCCGTAACGATTTGGCAATGCTGCCCAAGAAGGTGATAACAGACTTGGGCTACAGGTAAGTTTGAACCGTGACGGCTTCCGACAACAGCAACAATAAGACTGTTAAACATATAATAGTTTACTATTTTATAGTGGAATTGTCAAGCAGTTTATATCGTACTGGACGCAATAAAACGCATTTATTGAAGTGTTTTGGGTGGGGCTAAAGGCTTAAAGAATAAGCTAAAGCATAGGGTTGGGGCAGTTAGCTCGAGAGCAGATTTTTACAGCTTTAGGGGTTGGTTGTACTCGAGACTTGGTTTTTAAGCTGGTTACTGGGTTGCCTCGAGCTTAGGAACACACAGCCGCTTTTTGCTGTGTGATTCCGTGCGAGTTCGCCCCTAAGAAGCCTCTTGTGGGTAGTACCAGAGCTGCTTTGGCTTCAGCCTTGAAGGGATGCTCCAGCCCGTGCTGGTAGCTTTTCGAGTCTTTTCACCGCGAAGCGGAACACACGTTTTTTTATGCGAAGCATGGAGCGTAGCGATTAACTTGTGTTTAGGGCAAACGATTAAAGTATAGCAGTGAGATATACTTTAATCGTCGAAGTGCTAAAATTACTCGAGGGTGCTTATGGTTAATTGGGAAAAAATGAAGGAGCTACAGCAGGAAACACGGCAGTTAAAAGCCGATGGTTTACTTGACGTTGCTGCCTTTGACACCATGCTGACCCGCGCCATAAACGAAGCCAACGCAGGGCGTTTTGTCGAGGGCTTTATCAAGTTTGCGCCGCCCGAATGGATAGCCCAAAATGTGCGTTTGCCATTGGAGTCTTAGGTAAGTCAGAATTCTTGGATGGTGGCAAAATGATACTCAAAGGTTACATTCCACAACTCGAACGCGGTGTGCCAGACTTAGAATCACCACGTAATGACAGCTACACCACGATACCAGTGTTGCAACTTGGTGCAAACTACTTGGATGACCCTGCTTGGAATGAATCTGATTTAGAAGAACAAGAGCAACCAGTTTAGTCTCTTATAAATACCAAAAGCTCCTCGAGTTCGCGCCCGAGGAGCTTTTTTCGTTTTACTGGCTGGCATCAGTGGTTAGGATTCAATTCATTTCGTGACCTCGAGGAGTTGATTAGCGAGGGCTTTAGCGTTCTGGATGGTCAGGGCGTAATCACGATTACCGATGAACAAAATAATGCGGTTATCGTCTTTGGATACAAGTAGGTTAGTACGGTATAAGCGGATAATACGAACGGGTTTGTGTTTCATGTTTGCATCCTCTTTAGTAGTTCTATAGTCGAATCTCTCTTTTATTTGCGACCCTGACGACTTTACCGACGACCCGTACAGGATGCTCGAGAATTGGTAAGTCCAGACCCTCCGGAGGGACGCGGTACAAGGTGCAACCAGTGACAAGCTCGAGGATGTACACCGAACCGACTTCTAATCCAGTCAGGCGAGTGTCTACCAGTAGTTCACTCGAGGCGGGAATATCTTCAAAGGCTTTGGTCAGGATGTAAAGACGAATAAAAGGTAGATCGGCGGTGTTTATGGTCATGCCCCTACCTCTTTTCTAATGGCTTCAATGGTGCGTTCTGCGGCTTCACAACTGTGTAGATGTGGGTCAGAGTCAAGAAGGGATTCTCTTTTGACACCAGCAGCAACCCAGTAAGCTACCCATTCCCGAATTAAACGGTCTTGGGCTTCTTCGAGATGGTTTAAGGCGGCATCGTAAAGTAATTCATGGGCAAGGCATTTTGGACAATCTGAGCGCTTATTTAATGAAGACAAACCTAAAACTGGCATAGCAGGGGTGACTGCACCACAGCAATCACAATTAAAAGTAAGGGTATTCATGCTGTAACCATCCTTTGCAGTTGGTACACCTTGCCAAGTTGACAACCACTGACGGCAATCAGTGCATCCTCGAGCCGACAAACCAAACGCCACGGCATGGCAAAGAATTCTACTTTGATGATGCGGTGTCCCTCGAGCGTGGTTAAGCGTGGGGCTTTGATGTTGCTGTACTGCTTGAGAATTGGGCGGATGGTTTTGAGTACGGTCTTGAGTTTGGCTTGAGCTTCTGGTTTTGTGCCAGTAGTTGGAATGAATAGCGAGAGGCAACCAGTTAGAACAGTGCGACCCAGAGGACGGGTTTGTACTGTCCTTGGGGAAGTGAGGGCGGTCATGCCCTCACCGTCCTTGGTGTTACTGAGATGATGTTCTGGTACGCGGTTTCTAAAACTTCCTCAAGGTTATCTATTGTGCGACCAGTGCCGCGTGTAGCTGTGAGCATTCCATTGTTGAGGGTGAGGGTTAAACGGCGTTCTACTCGAGCATCATTGTATGGGCTGTCTGAGTAAACGACTTCTAAGGCTTGGGCGTTCTTCTCGAGCATTCTGTGAGTGATGCGTTCTACTCGAGTGCTTGGGGTGGCTTGGTGTATCATGGTTTGGACTCCTTACAACTTTTTGGGATTCTCGAGACCGTGACTTGTTCAGGGTGTGCGGTCTTGAGTGATATTAGTATACCGCTAAAGGTTACATATGTCAATTCTAGGCATACTAATGTTACCTAGAAATAACGTAAGTAACTCTTGGTTGCCATGTTGCCTAAAATGGACTATAGTTCTAACGGAGGTTTTTAATATGTTGCAATGGAAACTACAGCACTATTTAGACAGTCACGGCATTACGCCCTACAAACTTTGGAAAGAATCAGGACTAGCGCGTCCCACTGTTTACGACATGGCGAGTAATAGAGCGAAAGGAGTGAAGTTTGATGTTTTCCATAAAGTCATGTCTACGCTCGAGACCATCACTGGGCAGCCAGTCACACCTAATGACCTTCTCGAGGTGATAGAAGAACCACTTGAAGATAACGAAGAACGTGACCTTCTCAATGCAAGCATGACCGATATGGGCAGAGCTTTAGATGAACTCGAGAAAGACATCCCCAAGGCAGAACTAAACGCATGGCTCGAGGCAAACCGCAAAGCCGCTAAACCAGCCAAGTACATTGTAGGTCAGGGCATTGTATTACTCGAGGCTACCGCATGAGCTTGATTCTTGATATAGACATCCCAAGGCATGACCCACAAGGGCATGAGCAAGAAGGACGTAGACCATGCCTACTGATTCTTGACCTTGGCAGTTTGCAACGCCTTACTTTTCCAAAGGTACTAATCGCCCCCATTACCAAGCGAGTCATGAAAAAGGCAGCGCTTCACATCCCACTAGCGGCGGGAGACGGTGGTCTAAAACTAAACGGTACGCTCTTACTTGACCAGCTTCGCGTAGTAGATGCAAGCCGAATACACGGGCAGTACGGGAAGCTCGAGGGTGATGTTTTAGAACGGTCTCGAGCAGCCCTAAAAAACATCTTTGATAAAGCCCTCGAGACGGGAGTCTGAACTTATGGCACGACCTAAGAAACAAATTGTGACTACTGGCAAGCGCGGTAACGGACGCGGGTCAATCAGCAAATACAAAGACAACCGGTACAGATGGCAACTCAGGGACGCGGACAGCAAGACCTTAGCCAGTGGTATCACCGAGACAAAAACCCAAGCCGAAGAAGCCCTCACGCAAGCCAAGAGTGACCACATACGCGGCGTACTGGCAAGCTCTGACCAAGTGACCTTATCCGAGTACGTTAAACGGTGGCTCGAGCAAATAGATGTTCGTGAAATCACTCGAGATACCTACCAGCACGAGCTAGGCTTAATACTGCCTTTTATTGGTAAGAAGCGTCTTAAAGACTTAAAGCCGCTCGACATCAAAGAGGCTTTGACCAAGCTGGCAAATACCAGCACCAAGCGGCGCAAGAATGGCAAGCTCGAGAACACAGGTAAGCTCCGTGCAAGTCGTACCGTTGCCCATGTCCGAACTCGATTAAAGACCGTACTGCGTGAAGCTGTGACTGACCAGATTCTTTATGTGTCACCAGCCGAAGCGGTCAAGACGATTAAAAAAGTACGCACAGAACAGCCTCACATTGCTCTGGACTTTGACCAAGTGGCAAGGTTTCACGAGTTGGGTACTGCCTTGTACCAAGCTGGCATTTGTCGTTTATGGGTTGCGGTCTTCACAGCGTTTTCAATTGGGCTTAGGCGCTCCGAAGTCATGGGTTTACGCTGGCAGGATATTGACCTCGAGAAAAGCCTAATCCGAATACGGCACACAGCAACTGTGACCAAAGGTAAACCAACCCGTGACGAACTGACCAAGACCAGCCACTCGAGCCGTGACATTCTGATACCAGCCAGTCTTAGGGCAGCACTCGAGCAGCACCAAAAGCAGCAACTCGAGGAACGCAGAACAGCCGAAGATGCTTGGACAAATACAGGTGCAGTCTTTGCCACTCAAACAGGTCAATGGACTCATCCTGATAATCTACAACGCACTCTAAAAGAATTAACACATTGGAGTAGTTGGGAGTATTACACCGAAGTTGACAAGCGTGGTGTTTCTCGAGGTCATAGGATATTCAAAGCAATACAACGCTTAGGGATTGAAGCCCTAATAAAAGAAGGACAGTCTCTACCGCATATCACACCCCATGATTTACGCCACACGGCGGGTACTCTGATGCTTCGTAAAGGCGTACCGGTTGAGGTGGTCAGTAAAATACTTGGACATGCAGACATTGCAATCACTTACAAAGTGTATCGCCATGTCCTTGAGTCCGAGAAGCGAGAATTTGTGATTGACTTCTTTCCGAATCCTGTTAAGCCTCTAGCCGTTGGAGTTTCGCCCCTTAATTGAGGCGCGTTGCACACGACGTTGCACACGCTCGAGAAACCCCACAACACAAAACTAAAGTGGTAAATAAAATAACCCCGTTCATCACGGGGCTTTCTTTTGGAGCCGATGGTCGGAGTTGAACCGACGACCTACTGATTACGAATCAGTTGCTCTACCTCTGAGCTACATCGGCATGGCTCGAGCCTGCTGCATCGGCATGGATGCTCGAGAATGTTACGAGCAAAGCGCACGACTGTCAAGTATGCACCTCTAAAGAATTTGCTATTCTTTTAGTACGACTTATCTCGAGAGGATTAAAAATGAACATTCCTAGTTTTTCGCTTGTTGGTAAAACCGCATTGGTGACGGGTGCTTCTGGCGGTCTTGGTCAGGGCTTCGCGGTGGCTTTAGCGGCTCACGGCGCGGATGTGATTATTACCGAACTACCTAACAGGCTCGAGACAACTGCCACAACACTCGAGTTAATCCGTTCCCACGGGCGTAGAGCCACAGCTTTAGCACTCGATGTGCAAGATGTTGCCCAGTGCCGTGAAATGGCGGTCAACGCTGGGCATGTGGATATTTTGGTCAACAACGCTGGGGTCAATCGGGTGCAGTGGGCGGAAGACGTGACCGAAGAAAATTGGGATTTGGTCTTAAACACCAACCTCAAAGGCGCATTTTTTGTAACCCAAGCCATTGGCAAAGGCATGATTGCCCGAGGACTGGGTGGGCGAATCATCAACATTGCTTCGCAAAATGGTTTAATTGGCTATTACCAACGGGCGGCGTATTGCAGTGCCAAAGCGGGTTTGATTAACCAAACTCGGGTTTTAGCGCTCGAGTGGGCTAAGCACGGGATTACCGTCAATGCGATTGCGCCTACTTTTGTGGTCACGCCATTGACCGAACAGACTTTTGCCCAACCCGAGATTAAAGCCGATTTAGAAAGCCGAATTCCCTTGGGTCGAATTGCCACAGTGGACGATATGCTTGGCGCGTGTGTTTTTCTTGCCTCGAGTGCTTCTGGTTTTGTGACTGGGCATACGCTGGCTGTGGATGGCGGCTGGACTGCCATCTAGGTTAAACTAAGCCCCATGATTCATGATATTCAAACAATTCTCGAGAAGTTACCGCACCGTTACCCGTTTTTAATGATTGACCGTGTACTTGAACGCGGTGAGGAGAATGGCGTGACCTTTGTGCGTTGCCTCAAAAATGTGACCGTGAATGAACCGTGGTGCGCTGGGCATTTTCCGGGGCGACCAATCATGCCGGGCGTGTTGCAACTCGAGGCAATGGCGCAAGCTGGGGTTTTTCTGCTTGAGGATGCTTTAGAACCGGGTAAATTAGCGTTTTTAACGGGGGTCGAAAATTCGCGCTTCAAAAAACCCGTCACACCGGGCGATCAGTTAATCATCGAAGCCCGTCTCGAGTATTTTAGGCGCAGTCTTGGGCGTACCAATTGCAAAATTACAGTGGATGGTGTGCTGGTTTCTCAAGCCGATATTCTGTTCGCGGTGGGTTGATGCCTCAGATTCATCCAAGCGCACTTGTAGACTCGAGTGCCGAAATTGCTGATGATGTCCAGATTGGTGCGTTTTGTATTGTTGAAGCCGACACGCGCATCGGAGCAGGTTGTGTTCTCGAGTCTGGGGCGCAAGTGCTGCGTTTTACTAGCCTAGGCGAACGCAACCGCATTGGCAAGTACACGCTGTTGGGTGGAACGCCAATGGACTTAAAATTTCAAGGCGAAGTCACGTATCTCGAGATTGGTTCGGACAATGACATTCGCGAATTCAGCACCATTCACCGTGGGACGGCGGTTGGCGGTGGTCTAACCAAAGTTGGTAATCATAATTTGGTGACGGCGTATGTGCATATCACCCATGATTGTGTGGTTGGCAGTCACAACATTATTGCCAATACGGTGCAAATCGCGGGGCATGTGGTGATTGAAGATTATGTGCGGGTTGGTGTAACAGTGGCGATTCACCAGTATTGCCGTGTTGGGGCGCACAGTATTATTGGCATGATGAGTAAAATCACCCGAGATATTTTGCCGTTTAGCATGGCAGATGGACACCCAGCTAAGCACTACACCATCAATAAAGTCGGCTTGGCAAGGGATGGCTACAGCCCCGAAGACCAACAGATAATCTCGAGGGCTTTTCGGGCTTTGCGAAAAAAAGACACAGCCGCCATGTCAGCACTCGAAGCAGAACCATTAGCACAGCGTTTATTTGAATTTGCAAGGGCTGAATCCAAACGCGGCATCTCGAGTTTTGCGTAAAACCTTGCAATTCTTAAAAATTTCTCTAAACTACTGAATATGAATAAGCAATTAAATCAAGACGGCACAATGCAGCTTCCAGATTGGGTGATGACTAATCTTGGTGTTGTCTCTGGTGATTCACTTGAATTTAAGCAGGAAGGCGATCAAATTGTGGTCAAGCGAAAAACTCGAGATATTCATGCTTTGGTGGCTAAACATGCTCGTAGCCGAGGTTCGACTGCTAAAACAGAGGCGGAGTTTCTTGAACAAAGCCGAGCAGACCGAGGCTGGGATGAAGAAGATGTCTTGGCTTTTGAACGTTGGGAGAAAAGTCGTCAATGAGTGAGTTCACGTTGGCACTTGATACAAATTTCCTGCAAGCCCTATTTGATTCTGATCATATGCACCACGCACAAGCAATTGATATTTTGGTGATGTATGCAGATACACAAATCTTTGTTTGCCCAATGGTTTTTAGTGAGGCGCTTTGTATTCCCCAAATGACATTAACTGAACTTGATGTTGGCTTAGAAGACTTTGGGATTGAAGTAGATTGGCTTATGCCCGAACAAGTTTGGAAAGAAGCAGGCTTGGCTCGAGCAATATTTTTTCAGCATCGTGCAGTCTCAACTAGCCCCAAACGGATGATTGCTGATTTTGTGATTGGCGCTCATGCTTTGGTTCGTGACTATACGCTCTGTACTTTTGACCCAAAAGGTTTTCGCAGTGCTTTCCCAAATTTGAAGTTGCTTCCATGAAGACCGAACTGAGATTTCCATGAATCCTGAACTGATTTTACTGGTCAATGGACCCGGCGAACTCTACACTTGGGCGCGTCCTTTGATTAAAGAATTGCGCTTGCTCGAGCCAAATGTACGGATTGTACTGGGGTTATTGCCTTGTCCGTTTGCGACTGGCTACGAGCGCGGTGTTGCCGAAACCCTGCCAATAGATGCGCTGGTGAGCGTGGCGGAATCCTTAGAATTTATCGCTGGTGGACGTAAACCCAAAGGTTTTATTGGTCAGACGGGCTTGGTGATTGGCTTGGGCGGTGATGTGTCGTTTCCTGCTCGAGTTGCCCAAAGGCTTGGCTATGTCGCTTGGCGCTATAGTTTTGAACCATACTGGCACAATGGACTCGAGAAATTGTTGGTGCATGACCA
The DNA here is from genome assembly GCA_031414595.1 of Deinococcales bacterium. GTDB lineage: Bacteria > Deinococcota > Deinococci > Deinococcales > JAAFIG01 > JAAFIG01. The sequence goes on along the minus strand of JANNVX010000088.1, from coordinate 52,489 downwards.
AAAAACCTTAGCCAAAGCCCTAAAAAACCCACAAGCCAAAGCCGAAAACATTGGCAATTTGGTCGCCGATACTTTGGCACTCGAGCCAAACCAAAATCGGGAGGATAATTCGGTCTTGCTTGTGCCGGGTTCTCGGGGTTTTCAGGTCACGCATTTGCTGTCTTATTTTGCGGCTGTGGCTGATAAAATTCCCAATGCAGGGTTCCATGTGGCTCGTTCAGGCTTAATAGATGATGCGACTTGGGCGGTGGCGTTGTCTGGCGCGAAAACCCAAGATTTTGGCGGTGTGGTATTAAAACTCGAAGGGAATTTTGCCGTCACTCCCAATGGTACTCGGCTCGAGATTCACCATGAAAACCAGCGCTACGAATTGATGAAACGCTGTGCAGTTGCCATCACCAGCCCCGGCACAAATACACTTGAACTTGGCATTGCGGGCATCCCAAGTGTGGTTTGTATGCCTTTGCAAAAAATGGAATTAGTCCCTATCGAAAATCCTTTGCGCTATCTCGAGTTGCTACCACTTTTCGGTAAGCCAATTAAACGCGCCTTGGTGATGGCTTTTTTAAGTCGCTTTAAGTTTGTGGCGTTACCAAATATCTTAACCGATGAGTTAATTCAGCCAGAACTCCGAGGCAACATCACGGTGCAGAATGTAGCAGATGCAGTAAATCAGTTGATCCGAAGTCCCATCGAGCGCCAACGCATCAGCACACGACTCGAGCAGACCATGCCTAAAGCTGGGGCAGCCAGAATTTTAGCCAAGCAAATACTCGAGCGAGTAAAAAAATGAAAATTTCGGTGCTGGGGTTTATCCGTCCCGAAAGGCGTTTTTTTGCGATTGGAACAATTGGTTCGGTGCTGCTGGCACTTGCCACAACACTACTGCCGCCGTTTGTGGTGCGACCCCTCTTTGAAACAGTCCTCGGGCAAAAACAATTTGAAATTTTACCGCAATTACTGCTTTCTACTGCCCTGATTTTGGCGGTCTCGAGTGCGGCGCTATACCTTCAGGATGCCTATTATGGAATTGGTGCAGCCCAATTTGGAGCGCGAATGCGAGCAGGGGTTTTTAAGGCGCTGATTCGTGCCGAAGTGCGCCTTGGGGCTGGCAGTGCCGAACGCTCGAGCCAAGCGGCATTGGACGTGCGTGAACTCGAGCTATTTTATGCCACCGAACTGACCGCAATTATTGGGCAAGGCTTGGTGGTGATCGCCGTGGCGATTGCTTTACTAATTTCCAGTCCAGTGCTGACAATTGGGCTTGTTGTGGTGATTGTGCCGTTGGTGTTTTTCTCGGACTGGTTAGCCAAACGCCTCGAGACAGCGCTTTCCGAAGCCCAACGCGAAGCTGCCCTAGCCAGTGGAATGCTCTCCGAAGCCCTGTCTAAACTCGAGGTGGTCAAAGCCTTTCGAGCCGAAGATAAACTCGAGCAGCGTTTTTCTGGGGTCAACACCCGTACTGCCGCCGCCATGAGCCGCCGCTCAAGCCTAGGAGCGCTCAATGCCCCGCTTGCCCAACTGACCGCAGGCGCGGGGATTGTGGCGCTTTTGGCATTGGGGGTACTCGAGGTGCAAGCGGGTCGAATGAGCCTAGGAGCGCTGACCAGTTATTTAACCCAACTCGGGCTTGGGCTTGCGCCAATCCAAATTTTTGCCAGAAGTTTCTCGAAACTCTCCGCTATTCGCGCCCCAGCTACGAATTTACAAGTGGTTTTAAGTACACCGATTGAACCAGAGACTGGCAACCTCGAGACTGTACCGACTGGCGATATTATCCTAAGTAACCTCAGTGCTGGCTATGACCAAAATAATGCCCTCGAGAATATCAATCTAACCATTCCCAAAGGTTCATTCACCGCGATTGTGGGCGCTTCAGGCAGTGGTAAAACCACCCTGACACGGGTTTTGTTGCGCTTACTCGAGCCTCGGAATGGCGAACTAAGTATGAATCAAAATGCTCAGAATTTCACCCGAGATGCTTGGCGCAGCGCTTACAGTTTTGTGCCGCAAAGCCCAAGTTTATTTATCGGAACAATCCGCGAGAACTTGTGTCTAGGAAATGATTCTACCGATTCTGAAATCTGGGCGGCTTTGGAGCAGGCTCACCTCAAAACAGAAATAGTAGACCTCGAGATGAGCCTTGGCGAAAACGGGGCTGGTTTGTCTGGTGGGCAGCAGCAACGCTTAGCCATTGCTCGAGCCTTACTGTGCAGAACCGAAGTGATTATTTTTGACGAGCCAACCTCGAGCCTTGATTCGGTTTCCGAGAGCCATATCAAAAGCACCTTAGAAGCACTGCATGGCAAAAAAACCCTGATTGTGATTGCCCACCGACTTAGCACCATCGAAAAAGCCGACCAGATGATTCGACTCGAGCAGGGGCGCGTTGTATAATTGGCTTATGATTGTCATACCCAAAAAAGGCGAAACGACCGAAATTATTCTCAGTGCTGCCGCCATGCAGGAATTGGGTCTTAGCGAAGGTGAAGCTGTCGAAATTTTGCTGCCTGAAACACAAGCCAAACTTTATGACGATACTTGGCTCGAGGACGATAATGTTCCAAACTTACCAATGTGGTTGCAACCCAAGGAATCTCGAGAACGCCTCAAACTTTCAATGAAATGGGCGCGAGAAAACCCGCCTCGTAGTACAACCTTAGAAGAAATCGATCAACTTCTAGGGTTGACGGTTCATTCATGAGGGTTTTGATTGATCTTAATGATACGCATTTTCAACGCGATTTTGTAAAGCTGGACAATGAAAATACTTTAGCCTTTCGCAATACCATCCGAAAACTTCTACAACTCGAGTGGAATCAGGTTTACCAAGATTCTGGGCTAAATTGGGAATTGATTCTTGGTCAAGCCAAAAATGCTAACCCACGTCTCTATTCAATACGAATAACACAGAAATTGCGTGCCGTGGTATCTCGGCAAGATGCTTGGTTGCGGTTTCACGAACTTCATCCAGACCACGATAGGGCGTATTCTTGAATTACGATGACCTCGCCGGTTTATACGAATTGCAATACGCCAATTACCGTGATGACATTGCCTTTTATGCCCGACTTGCCGAACGCCTAGGCACAACCCAAATTCTCGAGTTAGGGGCTGGCAATGGGCGGGTTAGTGTTCCTTTGGCTCGGCGTGGTTTTGAAATGACAGCCCTCGAGCCAAGCGCCAAAATGCTCAGTAAAGCCCGAAGTTATGCGGCAAGGGAAAATGTCAACATCCATTTTATTCACGGCGACGCAAAGAATTTTCGGCTCGAGCAGACGTTTGGGCTGATTATAGCGCCGTTTAATATGCTGATGCACCTCTATACTTTGCCAGACCAAGATGCAGCGCTGGGGTGCATCAAGAATCATCTCGAGGATGGTGGAGTGTTTGCTTTTGACCTTTACCAACCGCGTTTTGGTTTAGAAGGTGTGATGCGGCACGAAGGTGAAACTTTTGCCTTACCAGACGGCTCGAGACTTGATGTGTTTTTGCAGCAACAAATTGATAGAACGATGCAAATCTGTACCACCACGTATTACGCAGACACCACAAAACCAGATAAAAACTTGCAACGTGAAATCCTGACGCTGACCCAACGCTACTATACCCGTTTTGAACTCGAGCGCTGGCTAAGGGATTTTCGGCTCGAGTGGAGCGGAGACTTTGATGGGGCGCGATTAGCCGACTCGAGTCCGCATTTGATTGGTGTGGCACGAAAACTGTAGTACACTCCGAGCCATGCCAACAACTTTAATTACTGGGGCAACAGGAGGAATCGGGGAAGCATTGGCTCAAGAACTTGGGCATCACCACCTAATTTTGCTTGGGCGCGACGCTCAAAAACTTAAAGCCTTGCGTCAGTCTTTACCAGATGCTTTGAGTTTAACTCTAGATTTACAACAACCAGAGGTTTTTGCCGAGCAACTTAAAAGCATCCCAGAAATTGATAATCTTGTGCATAATGCTGGCGTTGCCAATCTGGGCAGTGTTGAACATATGCCGCTTGTGCAGTGGCGCGAAATGCTCGAGGTCAATTTATTATCAGCCGTTGAACTGACCAAAGTTTGTTTACCTCGCCTTCGAGTTTCGAGTGGACAAGTGTTGTTTGTAAATTCTGGGGCAGGACTTTCCGCCAATGCCAATTGGAGTGCTTATGCTGCCAGTAAGTTTGCCCTGCGTGCTTTTGCCGATGCTTTAACAGCCGAAGAACCCACTTTGCGAGTACAAACGGTGTATCCCGGACGGACTGCGACGCAAATGCAGCAACACGTTCGAGCGCAAGAACAGGCTTTGTATGAACCCGAAAAATACATTCACCCCCAAACCTTGGCAAAAACCATCCGCCATATGCTCGAAATGCCACGCGATAGTGTACTTAAAGAAGTTATTGTGAACCGTCCAGCATGAATCCATGGTTAGAACCCGATTGGCTTGAGTCTGCACAAACTTGGCTCGAGACTCAGTTCCCAAAAATCGGTAAACTCGAGACGGTGCATTCTGGAGCAAGTGCCTTTTGGGGCATTACCTTTCTCGAGGGTCAAAAACTGCATTTTAAGGCAGTGCCACCCGTGCTGACTCGAGAAATAAAAATCACACTTCGGCTGCAACAATTCTCGAGCCATACACCAATGGTGCTGGCGACTGAACCAAATTTGGGTTGGTTGCTGACCAAAAGCGCTGGCGAAACTCATTTGATACGTGATTCAAACCTCAAAGATTGGCTTATGGCTTTACGTGCCATGTCCGAATTGCAGATTTGTACTTTAACCCAGCACCAAGTTATTCTCGAGGCTGGTTGTGAAATTCTCGAGCCAAGTAAAGCGGTTATAAAAGCCAAGGCTATTCTTGAATCCAGCACCGACGAAAACGCGTTTCAAGCCTTGCAGAACTTAAATAAGATTCGACTCGAGGGACTTGACTTACTGCCTCTTGCGCTGGCGCATGGCGATTTTCACCCGATGAATGTGATTGCACCCAGTACCATCATTGATTGGTCGGATGCCCTCATCACCCATCCTTTCGTTGACCTCGAGCGTTTCCTGCACTGGATTATGGGCAATTCCAAACCACACCACTGGAGTCCATTTTCTAACACCCGAGAACTTGAGCCATTGTTTATCAGGGCGTACCTCGAGCCTTGGGCAGAATCTGTGCCACTTGAAAAACTCGAGCAGGCATTTATTTCAACCCGTCCGTTTGGAATGGCTGTGCTGCTGGTGAATGCTCGAGCTAATGCAAATGCGAGGCGTTCACTCGAGGCGTTCTACATTCGGCAGTTGGCTCGAGATGCGCTATAAAAAAACTGCCCTCGCTTTAAGGGCAGTTTCTACCTAAAAAATTTATGCCGTTGGTTGCAAGACTTTTTCGCCGACCGAGACAGTGCTGGTGTTGTGCTTGGCAATCATCGCACGGTACTTATTGCCGCTCATATCTGCTCCAACCATCAGTTCAACAGGTTCGCCGTCCTTAAACAGAATCACAGTTGGAATGCTCATAACCCGAAATTTCATGGCGGTTTGTTGGTTGGCATCCACATCTACTTTTGCCACAGTTACTTGCCCGTCGTACTCATCACCAAGTTTTTCGATGGTTGGGGCAACCGCACGACACGGCGGACACCATTCTGCCCAGAAATCCACCAGCGTTAAACCCTTAGAGATTTGATTGTCAAAGTCTGCATCGGTTAAGTTAATATATTTTCCCATTTCAGTGTCCTCCGAAATTCAAGACGCTTGAAGCGTCAACCCCAACAGTTTACTCCTATAATTATTAGGAAGACGTACTCGAGGTGACAAATTAGAGCCTCCGAAAGAATGCCATTTCATCGTTGGTTACAGGACAGACACAGGGGTCTGTCCCTACAACCATGGCATAACAATGCGTGAGGTAGCAACTGTATTGATTTGTCAAGTCCCGACAGCTACCCCTTTGTGTTTTACTGCCCAATTCGGGTCAAACGGTTCGCCACTTTTAGTTGGTTACAGGACAGACACAGGGGTGTCTTGACCATAAACGCGCACCTGACGGGCATGGTCGCCTGTCCCTACAACCATGGCATGAAAAACGCGTGAGGTAGGGGCGAACCCCCGTGTTCGCCCTGTTTTTCTATTTAGGTGTTTGACGAAAATTTCTAAGAATTTCAGACCTTTCGGAGGCTCTAGTGACAAATTTACCGTTTAGGTTTATCGAGTAAATCCGCCAGCGATTCGCGCACCGGTGCAAGCGCACTGCGAAACAAAAATTGCTGTTTTCCACGGGGCTTACTGTACTTAGAAAAAAGCGCTGTCAGTTCGCGGCGTAACTCGAGGGCAGATTCTCGGTCTAAGGTCAGGGCAGCGTAGTCGCTCCAACCTAGGCTGTGTTCGCTCGATAATAACGGTGTGGGTTTTTCACAATTGGCTTCGTGCAGATTGGCGACCGAATAGGCTTCCATCCGCCCGATTTGCTCGAGTGTCCCAGCACTGCGGCGAATCACCCGTCCGGGTTGAGATTCATCGCCTAGAATTTCCTGCATATGCAGAGATAAGCACCTGAATAAAACGCGGCGTACTCGGTCGTCTTGCTCGAGTAAAAAATCTTCTAAGGTGTCAGACCCGATGGTGTTATAAGGCACAAAGAAGCGGTCTGCCACAGCGCGGTAATGCTTTTGCGGTCTGCCACGGCGCGGTGTGGCTTTGGCAACGCGGATTAACCCCAGTTCTTCCATACGTTGCACGGCTCTAAACATCCGTAAACTCGAGACTCCCACCCGTTCGGCTGCGCCAGTAATCGTGCTTTCTTGTTCGACAAACGGTTCAATCAAAATGCTGGTTCGCGGGTCGGTCAAGAAATTAGCGGCTCTGAGGTCGTCAACGACAAAGCATTTGTCATGCGAAACGGTTTCTAGGATGGCTTTCACGGCAACCATCAATCTACTCTCTTTTGTGAAAGTTCAGATGGCATTTTTGTGACAAATTATCGCTTCCAATTGTACGGCAAGAATTTGACTCGAGCTTTGGCTGGTAATTCTGGGCAGTAACGGCGCACAAATTCCAAAACTTGCCCAAAATCATTTGGATAATACGAAAATAATCGCGGCAACCAAACCACGTCCCCAACTTGTTTACAATCCCCAAGATAACTGTGCGTGGCAAGCTCGAGTTGCTGCTCAAGCGCATTGGCGGTATAGGCTTGAATCGGAGGACAAGAAAGCGCTCCACAATTTAAGGCAAAATGAATTCGCGGCTCAATTGGTAAAACAAATTTGGCTCGAGGGTCTTGGGGCAAGAATGGCTTACTGACCAAAACAGCTTTGTTTCCGCGCAGTACCCCATGTTCAATCTCGTTTAGTGTAAAAATATATTCCCCAACTTGGTACGCAAAACGATTATAAAACCCCAGCACCTCGAGAATTTCGGTTTTGATTTGTGCAACCTGTATGGCGTGTAAAGTCAGGGTGTTGTACAAGTTTATCCAAAAGGCTCGAGCCTCAAATTCGTTTTCTGGAACGGTAAAAAGCGCAGTTTCAAGCTGCCCAAAATCTTCTTCTCGAGCCAACCCCAAAGCCATTTGCGAACTGATTTCACGATTTGGTGCGTTTAAGACTTGGATTTTGGGTTGAACCAATACACTTAATCCTAAACGCAGCAGTGTTTTTGTGTTCTCGAGAATCATAATGTCAATCTACCCCCTTGAGTCCCAAGCAATTTTGCGTCACAATACAGAGCATCATGATTCGAGTTTTGACTATGTTACTTTTTTGCTTGTTTTCCCAAGCCCTTGCTTCACCCGCCAGTGATTTGGTCAAGCAATACGTTGAGTTTATTAGCGAATACCATGTGGATGCCGATACGCTGGATTTGAATGCTGTCAAAACCCGTACTCAAACCGCGCTGGTGTTGCGTTGCGGCTCGGACTCTGGTTGTGCAGCCGGTAAAATTTATGATGACTTAAAACGTATCACCCAGAGTTTAGATTCTTCCTCGAGTTTTATCGCCTCACCAGACCTTGAACGAATAAGACTCGAGCAAATGGGCGATGCCAACCTTGACCTGCGTTTTGCTTTGGGAATCGAATTGCGTGAAAACATTGTTTACCGCGTTCTGGCTGGCTCGAGTGCAGCAGATATGGGTGTAAAACGAGGCGATAAAATAATCGGCATGACCCGAGCAGGTGCGCCTTGGGCAATAACACAAAATTCTTTTCCAGATGCTATGCCAGTGGTTCTTAAAATCACACGGGCTGGTCAAACCTTTGATTTAACGGTTATTCCAGCTTCGGGCTTATTGATGGGTTTACTCAGTCCAGAAGGGCGTTTACTCGAGAATGGCGTGGCGTATATTCGGATTCCAAGTTTTAAGGCAATTGGCACAGCCCAAAAAGTCCATAACCTGCTCAGTAATTTGGTGACAAGGGGTGCAAACAAGTTGGTGCTGGATTTGCGTTTTAATACAGGTGGCTACTTGGATGAAACCCTGCTGACCCTAAGTGCCTTTTTTCAAGGTGAAGTCCTAAAAATGCGCTCGAGACTGGGAATTCTGACCTATACTCTAAAAAATGGTGTCCTGGAAGCGATTGGCAGTACCACTAAAGTTTCACTCGAGTTTCCAAGTGTTTTTACTGGCAAAATAGCGGTTCTGATCAATGCCCAAACCTCGAGCGCGGCGGAAGTGATGGGCTTGGCTTGGCAACGGGTATCGTACACCAAATTTATTGGCGAAAACAGTGCTGGGCGCTCCAAGTATGCAACCTTGCCGCTTCGTTTAAGCGAAGGCAGCGAGTTGCGATTAGCAGTAATTCGGCATTTGTACATCAGTGAAGAACCTCTACTCGAGAAGCTAACTCCAGATGTTCTTGTTAAAGATGACCTGCAAGCCCTGAACAAAGGCTCAGACCCGATTTTAGAAGCCTCACAAAAACAACTCGAGTTGCCATGAAAAAAATGACCCCCTCGAGATACATGATGCTTTACGGCACAGTGGTTTTAATTGCTGGCTTTATTGGTGCGGTCACGGCAAACAGCCTGATTTCGTTGGTGGTTGGTGGAATTTTTGGTAGCTTGGCGGCACTCTCTGGGTGGGGAATGCAGCACCAAAAAAAATGGGCGCGTCCGCTTGGTTTTGCGGTCAGTGGTATTCTGGCGATGTTTTTTATGATTCAGATGATTCAAGGCAGCCCTTTTCCAGCCTTGGCAGTGGCGGGTCTAAGCATGATTGCGATTGCCATGTTAATTCAAGCTGGGGCAGTCCAAGCCGAAACAATTGATAAAGATGATTAGAAACTACCCCCTTGAAACTCATCGGGCTTTAGGCGCGTAATAGGACTTATGAATGAACTCGAGCTTTATCAACCCGCCGTCACTTCGGTTATTGTCGCCAATGGCAATCTTGAACACGAAGAAACCACACGCATCATTAAAGAACGCGCTCTGTGGTGTGCTGGCGTTTCGCTCGAGCCAGTGCCTTTTTTGGACTTGGCAATTATTTTGCCGCTTCATATCAAAATGGTTTTGGACATCGGGGAGGCGTATGGTTTTAAGCTGGGTCGTGAACGTGCCAAAGAAATCGCCCTCGAGTTGGCTGGTACAGTCGCCCTCAATTATGCCACCCGTCTTGTCACGAGAAGTGCCATGAAAGCCATCCCATTTTTTGGCGCAGTCCTCAACGCCCCGTTGGTTTACGCCAGCACCTACACCTTGGGCGTGGTTGCCGAACGCTACTTTCGGGCGCGACGACCAGAATTACCCGCACTTGACAGCCAGCAGACCCTAAGCCAAACCATGATTGAACAAGGTAAACAGATGGCGCAGGGATTAGATTGGAAAGAATTACTGCGAATGCTCGAGAAGAGCCGTAAGAAAAGTTAGTCTCGGTAGGTCGTTATTCACGTCACATTGCGAGTAGCCCCGCAATTTCTTGCATTTGTTCTACACGCAATGCTCCAAGTTCTAAAGTTTTGGCGTTCTCCTCGACTTGTTTAACAGTTCTAAATCCCGGTATTGGAATGGTTTTATCACTTCGCGCCAATAACCAACCCAGCGCTCCTTGGGTTAGGCTGCGACCATCGGCACAGAGTATTTCTCGGATTGCCTCGAGCTTGGCTAACCAAATTGGGTTTGGCTGCCCGTTCTTAAAATACGCCATCCATTCGGGTGAAACATGACGAATATCAGTGCTTTCTAAAGTCGCGCCGTTAGAAAATTTACCCGTTAGAATTCCCATCCCAAGCGGACCTCGGTTAATGCTGGATAAACCTTGCTGCTCGAGAAAAGTTAGCATTGGGTAGTTATCCTCAAAGATATTTTGTTGATGCTGAATCGCCACACAATTTGCACCATCTGCAAACTCCTTGGCTCGAGTTGGGTCGTCGGTACTCCAACCATATGTGCGAATCAGTCCTTCGGAAACCAGTTGCTCCAAGGTGTCGCGTACCTCACCAGCTTGTATCACTGGGTAGTCACCAACGTGCAACTGAAAGAGGTCTATGTAATCGGATTGTAAACGCCTGAGACTATCCATACATGAGGCTCGTATTTCGACGGGGCTGCAATGCACCCCACTGACGACTTTTTGGGCTTCATTGATGCCGTAACCAAATTTGGTGGCAATGACCACTTTGGCTCGGTTTGTCCCCAAGGCTTTACCAAGAATTACTTCGCTGTGTCCAGCGCCATAATTTGCGGCAGTATCAAAAAAAGTGATGCCGAGGTCAACTGCCGCTTCGATGGCTTTAATAGACTCGAGATTGTCCACTTTTCCCCAACCTGCTTGGTTAGTGTCAAATTTCCATTCTCCGCCAATTGCCCAACAACCCATACCAATTGCACTAACACCGATACTGCTCCATCCAAGATTTCTTTTCACAAAAGCAGTCTAAAACCCCAAGCGCACACAAGGTCAAGCCCCTATACCCATAGCCCACTCGAGGAATTAAACTAAGCGCATGACTTTTGCCATTAGCGACGCTGCCAACCAAGCTGGAATCAGTATTCACACCCTGCATTACTATGAACGCGAAGGGCTTTTGCAGGTTGGTCGCAGTTCAAATGGTCATCGGCGGTACTCAAGTTCTGACCTTGAATGGATTGGTATTCTGACCTGTCTGCGCCAAACTGGGATGCCGATTCGCACCATGCGAAGGTTCGCAACGTTGGTACAGCAAGATTCGAGCAATATCCCAGAGCGGATAGCGATTCTTAAAACCCATCGGCTCGAGGTTCTGGCAAATTTAGCGGCTTTAACACATAATCTTGAACACGTTGAGTATAAAATTGATTATTACGAAAAAGTTTTAGCTTCTTAAATCATATTTGATTCATGCTGCGTGATAACCTAGCGTTTAGTGGAAACCGAAACCGAAATCGCCCCAGTTCGCAAAAGCTCGAGCCGCAATATTTTGACCGTAATGAGCGGTACACTCTCGAGTCGGGTATTGGGATTGTTGCGTCAAGCATTACTGAATAGTAATTTCGATGCCAAGTTACTTGATGCCTATAATGTCGCCAGTACCATCCCGAATTTGTTCAGAGAACTGCTTGCCGAAGGCGCGTTGTCTAACAGCATTATTCCAGTCTATAAGCGGCTTTTGCCGTCGGAGCGCAAAGCCTTTGCCTCGAGTTTACTGGGGGTACTGCTGGGGGTCAATGCCCTGATTGTTGGCTTGGGGATTATTTTTGCACCGCAAATTGTAGATTTACTACAGGTCTCGAGTATTTTTTCTGGAGCGCAAAATAATCAACTAGATAAGGATTTAACTGTCTATTTGGCGAGGTTGTGTATGCCTTTTTTAATGGGTATTTCCTTATCGGCACTGGTGATGGGTTTACTAAATGCCGAAGAAAAATTTGGCGCAACCGCTTTTGCGCCGTTAGCTTTTAATTTGGTCACGATTTTAGGGTTTGTGTTGTTCCCCAATCAAGCGCTCTGGCTTGGTTTATTTACCAGTTTTGGTGGCTTTGCCCAGTTATTGGTGCAGTTACCGAGTTTACGAAAATCTGGACTGCTCAGTTTGCCAAGTTTTAAGTGGCATTCGGGTTTATCCAAAGCCCTCGGGTTAATGGCACCCTTTGCCTTTACCACCAGTACCCGCCAATTCCTAAGTGTTATTTTGATTGGTTTGCTGACCAGTTTTGGTGAGGGGACTTTAACGGGGTTTCGCAATGCCGAAATTATTTTTTTAACCATGCAAGGTTTATTTGCGGTCTCCCCTGCTACCGCCGCTTATCCGCGTTTATCCGAGTATGCCAGCAATCAAAATTGGCAACTTTTCCGCGATACAGTCATGCAATACTCAAAACTGGTGCTATTCTTTTCGGCTGGTGTTTCGGCGCTTTTATGGGCGCTCTCGCCAAGCATTACCAGTCTGCTGCTCGAGATAACCAAGAAAATCCCAGACTTGGTGTTTAACCCGACTGTGGCACTGTTGCCGACCTTTGCCTTGGCAATTGCGCCGTGGGGCTTGGTGCAGCTTTTGACCAGAGCATTTTATGCAAGGGAACGTACTCGAGAAGCCGTGATTATTTCGACTGTGGCATTTTTACTCAACACAGGTTTGTATGTGTTACTGGCACGTTTTGGTTTTGTGACCATGAATTATGCAACCGCCATTGCTGGCTGGCTGATGGTTGGGGTTTATGTGGCAGTGCTGCACAAACAAATCACGTTGCCGTGGAAAAAATTGGTTGGGCATACCCTAAAGGTTGGTACGGCAGCCGTAGCGACTTATTTTGTGGCGGTTACTGTATCAAACCTCTTGCCGTACTCGAGGGGCGCGGTCAATGGTTTACTGCATTGCGTGGTGGCTGGGGGGATAGGGGGGGCAGTTTACATTCTTTTATGTGTGATTTTTCGAGTGCCTGAAGTTGAACGCCTGACCAAGCGATTTTTGAAAAAATAAAACAGCCCTCTAATCTCGAGGGCTGCCACTTAAAAACTTATTTGAGGTTAGCGCAAGCCAGAGCCGTGCCGTACCCATCGGCTTGGGTCTTTTGGAAAACATTGACGTAGGCTTGAGAAGGTGTACTGCCATTCTTAAAACTGGTGTCCAGCGTGGCGTTCCCTCCTGCATCACTGCGAAGGTCTGGCAACTCAATACGAATGTGTCCTTGGTTGGTGCAAGAACCGACAAAAACCCCAGCCCCAAGGCTGCTATTGGCTGGTAAACCACGCAACTCGAGACGGATTCGTGTTAAACCACTGGTCGAACTAACCAGTGTACCAGAACCTGTAATTCGTGCGCCCAGTGGTGTGGCTGGCGCAAAGTCCATTTCTAAACTCGAGACGTTGCTGCTTGGGGCGCAAGCCGCCAGTGCAATGGCAATTGCGGATAGTCCAAAGAATTTCTTCATGTTGTCTATGTTACACGTTCGCACCAAAAAAAACCATCTATTGACGGTGTTGATAACGACGTGGCGACCACGTTAAAGCATAGCGCCGAACACCTTGAGAACGGTATAGATGGGTTTTCGAGGCATATACATAAACCCATGCCCGTTCTAAACGGTTTCTCACCCGCACCCAGCATTTGACACGCCGATATTCAAAACCAGCCATCTCAAGGTGGTCAAGGACTAACAACGCATCATCTGGGTGTTGTCCTGTCTCGAGTTCGACCAGTTCGCCCAGCAGTTGCCCTTTTCCATGAAGCAAGGCAGGGTATGGGTATGGGCGTACAGGGTCGGTAATGTCAAAGAGTTCCACACCATGCAGCATGGCATAACGAATTCTTTTGATGCCTACGCCCTCGAGTAATCGGTGATTGATTTGATGGCGTTTGAGTGTGCCGTACACAAAAACTTGGGTCATAACAAAAGCCCAAAAACCATCCCCCAAGGATGCGTTTGAATCTGCGTAAAACCAATATGCTGATAAAAAGCAATCCCGTTTTCGTTGCGACTGCCCACGCCGAGATGCACCCCAGACACACTTTTTTCACGCAATGCAGCAAACAGGGTTTGCATTAACAATTTGCCTTGTCCTTTTTTTTGCGCTCTAAACAGTAAATCAATGTGTAAATGGGCTGGATACAGGGGACTAATTTCGGGGTCGGCTTGGTAGCCTTTGTGGATTGTACGAATCATACTTGCATCACGGCTGAGGTCTTGTGGATCTGGCAAGGGATACTCTACACGCAACGGTGGCAACCACTGGTTTTCCATGCGCTGGGCAAAAGTTTGAGAATTGGCGGTGGCAAGAATATAACCACACGCGCCGTCTTCATCCTCGAGTACAAAAGTTAGTTCTGGTTCAAACAGTGCATAAGGCACAGCATAAAAATGCCCAAGTAAATCTGGATATTGGTACAAAGCCGTGGCATCCGCGCCACTGTCGCCCGTTTCTAAACAAATTTTATAGAGGTCACGCCAATGCTGAGTTTGGTAAGTGCAGATTTTGAACATAGACAGTATTTTAACGGGTTTGATGCAGCATTTGCTCAAGTTGCCCAATCATTGTCTGGTGCTGAGTTAAACGCTGACGCAGACGCTCAAGATGCTGTTCTAAGCGTTCTTTAGCACTGAGCGGATGATTGAGAATCAGTTTAATTTCCTCGAGGGGTAATTCGTTTTCGCGGTAGGTTTTAATCTGTTGGGCAATGGCAATTTGTTCAAACTTGTAATAACGGTATTTATTGTGCTTGACCACAACGGCTGGTTTGAGTAGTCCAACTTCGTCATAAAGACGCAATGCCCGTATGGATAGTCCGGTTTGGGCAGCAAAGTAACCAATTGAAATATGGTGATTTTCGATTAACCAAATGGGCTGCTTTTTCATAAACGCTATCCTTTGAATCCATTTATCATCTGTCTTAGACCCCAAATTTGTTCTCTGGTGAGATTGAACACATTGCACTGGACAGGCTCGAGTTTATGTTGATGTCCCTAAAAAGTGACCATCCTTTGGTATGGGTTTTTTTGAGTCTTATTGGCGGTTTAGAAAAAAATTTCAATCCGATTCTCGAGAATCGGCTCGGGTCTCAAAAACAGGTTTTAAGCTCTAAACCTTGTTAAAATAGCCATGTGACTTATGACGTTGTGATTATTGGTGCAGGACCGGCTGGACTGAGTGCTGCTTTGCACTTGGCATTTCATCGGCGTTCGGTGTTGGTTGTAGACCGCCGTACAGGACCATTACCGTTTACCCTAACCCCACTTTACAATGTCCCCGGTTTTGACCATGAACGCGGCGTTGACATTATTAAACGCATGGAAAAACAAGCCCTAGGTGCTGGCGCTAAACTCGAGCGAGGCAATGTCAAAAGCATTTCGGGGACTGCCCCAGAATTTACAATCACTTTAGAAACTGGCACACAACACCAAGCCAAAACCGTGCTACTTGCGACTGGCGTAGCCCGTTATCACCCCTTGGTTGGCGGTCAATACGAACCATTTTTGAAGTACGCTGCCAAAGGCAACACCTATTACTGTGCCGACTGCGAAAGCCCAGAATTGCTCGGTAAACACATCGTTGTGATTGGTGTTGGCGGCGCAAACAGCGCCGTTGCCGAAAGCCTGCCTCTGCTCGAGTTTGCTGCCAGTATTCGCTTACTTTTAACCGGTGGTACAGAAATTAAAGCCGAGTACGAAACCAAACGCGCTCAGCACAACTTAGAAATTATAAGCGGAAGTATTGCCAGCATCGAAGGTTCGAGGGGGTCAATCAGCGCTTTGGTTTTAGAGGATGGCACTCGAGTCACCGCCGATGGCTATTATGTCTCCAGTCCAAAATTCCCACGCAACGACTTGGCAATTCAACTCGGACTCGAGACCACTGAACGCGGGCATATTAAAACAGGTTGGCGCGGACAAACCAAACTGCTTGGTAAACCCGATGGCGAATGGTTTGAAGGCGTTTGGGCAGCCGGAGATGTGCAACCGCAAACCCAGCAGGTCAGCATCGCGGCTGGTAGTGGCAACATCGCCGCCGTCATGATAGACCAGTATTTACAAAAAACAGCCCCCAGAAAATTAGCTTAAGCCGTTAAATCTAAGCCGCTCAAGCACTCTTCTGCTACGGCTCGAGCCGTCGGGTCTTTGCTGCTTCTGGCATACGACACGCCACGTTGCAGGCTTTCTAGGGCGCGTTTATTATCTTTATTTTCTAAAGCCAGTGTTTGGTATTTATTCAAGTACGAATGCGCCAGTAGCACATCTCGAGTCTGTTCTGGCGGCAGTTCACGCAATTCGGCAACACATTTGTCAAAGGCTTGAACTGCACCGTTTTTATCGCCCATCAGAGCTTTATCGCGCCCAAGTTTAAGGTTCTTGGTGATTTGAAAATAAATATTACGCATGACCAGCCGCCTCGAGCAGCGCAAGAATTTCTGGGTTCGCTAATTCCATAGCCGATTTACCCTTAAAGTTTTTCCAAGCTACATCTGGTTTGGTATGTTCAAGCAGCACTTTTATGACCTCGAGATTGCCAATATCGGTGGCAATGTTGAGCGCCATACCTGCACCATCTATTGCGCCTTTTAGAATTAGGCTACGCACCAAATCAGCCTTCTCGGACATCACTGCATGGGTTAATAAAGTAATCCCATGAGCGCCTTTTGCCTGAATTGCTTCTGGATTTTGCAATAAGAAATTTTCGACCCCTTCCATATCCCCAAGCATTGCCGCCGTGGTTATCTCGAGTTTAGCGCCCTGCTCGAGTAAAAACCGAGCAATAGCCTCGTTTCCGACGTGCGAAGCAGCTTGCAAGGCAGTTTCAAAATCCCCTTTGCGCCATTCAAAAGCCGCTTCTAAAATTTCTGGATTCTCGAGCAGCATGGTTTTGACTTTTTCAGAGTTGCCATGCCCAGCAATCACAAATTCTTTAATTGTTTCGTTGGTCATTTTTCACTTCCCTTGTTCCTAAATCCTGTGCAAACCTCAGCAAATAACCATCTGGGTCTTGTACCAAAAATTGCCGATTACCAAGTTCAAGATTATTCTTACGATACCAGCGTTCTTCGACTTCCATCAAAAGCGGAATTTGACGCTTATTGATATTGTCTAAGATAGGCTCAAGATTATCAACTGTAATTTGAAAGTTGATTCCGCGTCCAAGCGGATATTCAAAAGCAGCCGTTTGCCAAGTCCGCCCTAAGCCAATTTGGTCAATCATCAATTGGACTTGTCCAAGGGTTAAAAAAGCAAAACCTTCTTCGGAACGTTCGTACAGCACATCAAAACCCAGCACTTGGGTGTAAAACTCGAGACTGGCTAAATAATCCTTGACACTCAGTTCTGGAATTAAGTTCATAAACCCGGAACACGCACCCCACCGCGTCCATCCCAGCCATTAAAACCATAAAAACGCCCATGAACCCCCGTGGTTAAGTAATCGAGGAGCGGTTCACGCATCGGCACTTGTCCCAGTTTTTCGACGGCTTCTTTGGGGTCAAAAAAACGGGCTTCGACAATAAAACCATCTGGGTCTCGAGGGTTTAATAACCCATCCCATTCGGCAGCAAAAGCAAAGACAATAATCCGTTCGTTCTTCATTTCATCTTCGATATGGACACTGTACGCCAAATGATGGACGTGCTTGACCTTTAGCCCTGTCTCCTCGAGAACTTCGCGTTTGACAGCTTGCAGCGCAGTTTCGCCGTGTTCAACCATGCCGCCCGGGACGGTATAACGCACCCGACCCAGCCCTTGCCAGTCGTTGGCAACCAACAACACACGACCCATTTTATCGCGCAGCACGGCGGCTGCGACCAGTAATTCACGTCGCGCCATTACGCAGCAACCTTCTGCATTTGCTTTTCGATTCGCTCCGCAATCAGGGTTTCTTTTTCTAAAGCTCGTAAGGCAGTTGTTAATTCGGTCATGCCACCTTCGATGATGGTGACAAGCGGATAATTCTTGGCTTCACCTTCAAGACGGTGGTCGGTGACACGATTTTGCGGATAATTATAAGTGCGGATTTTTTCGGAACGCTCGCCTGAACCAATCAGGCTCGAACGGGCTTCGGAGCGTTCGCGGGCAGTGCGTTCGCGTTCACGCTCAAACAGTCTCGAGCGCAGCACGGTCAAGGCTTTATCGCGATTTTTTAACTGGCTACGACCATCTTGGCAAGTCACGGTAATCTCGTCGGGTGTGCCTTCGCGGTAGACAATTCGCACCGCACTATCGGTGGTGTTGACTCCCTGCCCACCATGTCCACCAGCGCGGTAAACATCAATGCGGTAATCGGCAGGACTGAGTTGCACATCCACATCCTCGGCTTCGGGCAGCACCGCAATTGTGGCGGTACTGGTGTGAATCCGCCCAGCCGACTCGGTACTTGGAATCCGTTGCACCCGATGCACCCCAGATTCAAACTTAAAAATCCCAAATGCCCCAGCCCCACGAATCTCGGCGGTGACTTTGGCAAACCCACCAATGTCGGATTCGTTGGTGTCAATTACTTCCAGCTTAAAATGCAGGGTTTCACAATAACGCTGATACATCCTAAAAACATCGGCGGCAAATAACCCCGCTTCTGCGCCGCCCGTACCCGCCCGAATTTCAAGAATCACATCTCGAGCATCAGCGCTGTCTTTAGGTAGGGTCAGTTCTTCAAACTCCAACTCGAGCAATGGGATTTTTTCTTCGCACTCAAGCACGTCTAGGGCTGCCAATTCTCCAAGGTCGGGGTCAGACAACAACCCCAGTGCTTCGGAAAGGCGCTGCTTGGTCTCGAGTAACAACCGACTTAATCGGGCTAACTCCTGCATCTCGCCGTATTTGCGTTGCGCTCGAGCGTATGCCGCGCCGTCGGCTAAAAGCACCGGGTCAGCTAGGCTCGCTTCGAGTTGGGCAAACTCGGCGAGAATAATTTCTAAGGACTCGTTCATAACTTACCAGTCTACCGTGTCTCGAGCCAAGGTGATAGACATAAAAGACTAAATTCGCAATTCAAATTTATCAAGGTCAATGATTGCTTTGGTTATTCGCAAAAAATCCAATCCCAAAATACCTTGTAATTCAAAACCATAATCCATCCAGCCAACTTCAACCATAAAATGCTCAGTTCGCAAATCACCAACTTGAATCAAGGATAAATTTTTAGAAAATACAAATTCAGAGCCACCGACCCCTCTAATTCGGTGCATTTCGTCATTCAAATCGTACTCAATACCAATTTTACGCAATTCATCAGTCTGAAAAATTGTACCTGCCGAACCAGTATCCACCAACACTCGAGATAACAAAAGCGTTTGTGCAGCGTGAGCAATTTGGACTTCACAAAGTAATAAGCCACGTTCAAAACGCAATTTCACGCAGCGCTCCGAATACCAAGCCAAACTCGCTCTTTAACAATCAATTCGGGCTTACTGCTATGAACCACATACAATTCACGGTGTGGTGCAATACCATGCAGCTTTTTATAAGCTAGGAGTGCCGAAAAGGATTCACTAAACACATCCACAACTGCTAAATCCTCGAGAATGCGAAACTCTCCTTGCGAATGACCTTGCAAGACTTCAAGCAGTAACCAAGTATCTGGATGATGAGTCCGAATTTCAGAATATGTCATTCCTTTATTGTGAGGCTTTAAGTTAAAAGCGTCAAATTTCTTCGAGAATGACCCCACTGCGCGGCTCGAGAAGTAAAGTCCCTTCAACCCGAGAATTATTAAGTGCATCTGCATACACCCCGCCGACCTCGAGACTGACGGCTGTTTCAGAGGCGTTTAAGGCAACCAAGGCACGGCTACCTTCAAAGGTACGTTCAAACATCACGGTCATCCCTGCGGTGTACAAGAACTTAATTTCACCGCGCCGCAAAGCTGGAATTCGTTTACGGGCAGCAATACAGGCTTTGGTAAACTCGAGAATTTCTATGTTCCACCGACTCACATCCCAAGGCATTCCACGTCGGCAATCGGGGTCGCTTAGACCGTCCAGTCCAATCTCATCACCGTAATAAATGCACGGCGCTCCAACAAAAGCCATTTGGAACAGCGTTAAAAGTTTATAAGTCGCCAAGTCATGACCAATCACACTATGAAGCCGTGGTGTGTCGTGACTGCACAACAAATTTAGTTGCACAAGGTTTATATCCCACGGATACAAAGAGAGTAATTCCTGCACACCCTTAGCAAAACCAGTGGCATTTAACGAGCGCGTCCCCAAGTGCTTTAAGCTCGTGTCCTTGGTCACGCTCGGCATGATTTGCTTGGCGGCAAGAAAATCATAGGCGAGGCTCGAGAAGACATAATTCATCACCGCATCGAATTGATCGCCCTGCAACCAACGCTGGGCGGTTTCCCAAATTTCCCCAACAATATAGCCTTCGGGGTTGACATTTTTAACCCTCCGCCGGAATTCTTGCCAAAAAGCATCATCATCAATTTCGTTCGGCACATCCAAACGCCAGCCGTCTATCCCTTGTTTCATCCAGTATTCCGCCACACCCCAAAGGTACTGACGCACCGCCAAGGTATCGGTATTAAATTTTGGCAAGGCTGGATAGCCCCACCAAGCCTCGTAATTGGGTGGCTCACGGCTTTCATACGCCCGAAGCGGAAAACCCTTAATAAAAAACCAATCCACATAGGCACTCTGGCTTCCATTCTCGAGAACATCATGGAACTGAAAAAAACCACGCGAGGCATGATTAAAAACCCCATCCAAAACGACTTTTATGCCACGCGAATGCGCTGCCTCGAGCAGTGTTTTTAAGGCTTCGTTACCGCCCAACATCGGGTCAACCACCATATAATCATGGGTGTGATAGCGGTGATTTGCCCCACTTTGAAAGACTGGGCAAAAATAAATGGCGGTTATCCCAAGCAATTCCAGATGATCCAAATGCTCGACTACACCGAGTAAATCCCCGCCTTTATAGCCGTGTGGTGTCGGTTTAGAATCCCAAGGCTCGAGATTACTTGATTTTGCAACCGCCTCGGACTTGGCAAAACGGTCTGGGAAAATCTGATAAAAAACTGCGTCCTTAACCCAATCTGGTGTGATACTCATGGGGCTATCATATCGTTTTTAAGGGCAAATTTTCCAACAAAAATCTTAAAGATAGGCAATCATAAACAAGCGGTTAAACTCAAAAAGCACATTCCCATCGCACTGAGCAGGATAATCTATCCTCACCCGCTTGAGCAGTTGCGCCTCAAAATCGGCTCGAGCCTTGGCATTGGGCAGTGCCTCAAGAAAAGGACGCAAACCTGTCCCCCGAATCCACTCAAGAATCGCTTCTGGGTTGGGCATGACGTGCTGATAAGCGGTTTGCCACAAGACAATTTTGTTGGCTGGAAGCAGGACATCATAATAAAACTGCGGAGTCTCGAGTGATAATGCAGTTTGGGCGTGCTGCATGTACTTGAGCCACTGAGAATCTTGGGCTATTGTGATCATGGCACGATGCAAATGCGAGCGCTGATGGGCTGGAATCTGAATGGCTAAAGCGCCGCCACTTGATACCAAATTCTTGAGTTTTGGCAGCAACACTGCGTGATTTTTAACCCACTGAATGGCAGCATTGGAAAACACCAAGTCAAATTTTATGTCGGATTCAAAAGAAACCATGTCTGCCTCGAGCCAATCCCAATCAGGATGGGCTTTTCTAGCTTGTTGCAGCATTTCAGAAGAAGAATCCAAACCCGTTAAACTGGCGTGCTGCCAACGGTTAAACAGAACTTCGGTGCTGTTGCCGGGTCCACAACCAAGGTCAAGAATGGTTTTCGGCTCGAGTTCAATCCTCGAGACCAAATCTATCGCAGGTTGGGTGCGTTCGTTGGAGAATTTCAGGTATTGCTGTGCGTCCCAAGTTGGCATTATTATCCTTCCGGTAAATTCTCGAGGTCGGCTAAGTCTTTGAGTCTGCCACTGGCTTTTTTATTGCGGCGCAAATCTGGCAGGGAAATCAGATTGAAAGTGATGCCATCAAATGTGACCCGCAGCCGTTTTTCAAAGCATTCCTCGAAAGTCACACCATCAATAAAATTCGTCACCTCTAATTTTGTTGGAGGCACACCCATACGAACCATGCTTTTTGGAGTTGACATCATCTGCGAATTGACCTCGAGAAAACCAAATTCATGCAGGACTGCGGTAACTCGAGCCGCATTTTCCGTAGATGCAGAAACAAAAATATCCATGTCATTGGTTGCACGATGATACCCATGCCAATTGACGGCATAACCACCAATCAACAAGTATTCAACGTTCTGAAATTCTAATAAACTCAAAAACTCTTTGAAGTTTTGATCGAGCGAGATCACCATAATTCAACTCCCGAAGATGTTGTAAAGCACGAAGGCGCTCCTCTGGACTTCGACTCCACCAATACAAACGGTCAGCTTCGTCGGCTTCGGCAAAACTCGAGACCACTTGCAGATTGGTTTTTTGAAACGCAAATTCGCTCATATGGTCATTCTAGTACACTTTTGCTTGAGCTTCAAATGCACCAATCACATCCGATTTATTCAGCAAATACCCAAGGTCATCCACGCCATCTAATAAACATATTTTTCTAAATGGGTCAATCTGAAAACCATGACTCGAGCCGTCTGGCAGTGTTACCGTTTGACTTGGTAAATCCACAGTAATTTGCGAGTCAGGGGCTTGTTCGAGCAGATTCCAAATACTCGAGATAACATCTTCGGGCAATACCACGGGCAGCAAGCCGTTTTTTAGGCTGTTGTTGTAAAAAATATCGGCATATGCAGGGGCAAGAATCGTTTTGAAACCAAAATCGGTCAATGCCCAAACTGCATGTTCACGGCTCGAGCCAGAGCCAAAATTGCGTCCAGCCACGAGAATACTTGCGCCTTTGTGCTGTGGTTTATTGAGGCTAAATTCTGGATTGTCTGAGCCATCGGGCAAGTAGCGCCAATTGCTAAAACAGCCCAAGCCCATACCGTCTTTGGTCACGGCGGTCAGGTACTTGGCGGGAATAATTTGGTCAGTGTCCACGTTTTCTTCACGTAACGGGGCGGCTTTAGCGGTCAGGGTGATGAATTGCTGCATTTAATTTCCTCCTAAAAATTTCTTAATACCAGCTTCGTGGTGGGTGTTGTGATAAACAGCAAAAATCATCATTTCTCGAGCAGGTAACAAACCCATAAGCGGGTGCTTCATACCAAGTGAATCGAGTTGTTCTTCGCTCCAAGTCTCGAGATTGCTCGAGAATGCTGCAACCGTTGCCTTAAACGCCCCAATCACTTCAAGTTGATACATTGCATCTGTTTTAGGCTCGAGGGCTGGCAGCATATTGCCAGAAAGCGTTACGCCACCGCCCAAGGCTTCTTTGTAGGTTGTTTTGATTTCATCAATGCGCCGTGCATCTGTACTTGGGGCTGGTGGCAAACGGTCGGGTACGGTCAGGGCTTTGGCAATCATCCCCAAAGTCTGGGTTAGGTGCTGTGTTTGCAAGGCAGCGCCCCATTTCTCAGGTGTACCAGCAAAAAACTGCTCAGGGCTTAACTGCTCGAGAAACGCCGTGAACGATATGGCATGAGCATTCATGCTCTCGAGAATTTCTGTTTTGGTGTACGGATTCATACATCACCTCCAGCGATATTGGTAGGGAAACCATCAATACTTTTTTGGTTCTTTTCTTTGTGATACTTCTCGAGTTGTTCTGGTGTACGAGCTTCCCAGTAGTCGGTGAGTTCGCGGCGCTGGGCATTAAAATCAAAAAGCGGTACAGCCATGCCGCACGAGGTTTGCACTAAATCAATCTCGAGCATAAAAATTTGCCGAGCGCCCGTAATTGGATTGAAGTTTGCGTACAGTTCTAACCATTCTGAATCCCTTGGGTGAACGGCTCGAGCCTTGCCAAACAAGCGCAAAATAAGCGGCGCACCTTCAAAAGCACAAAACATGATCGTCATACGCGGATTCTCGAGAATATGGGCGGCGGATTCGTTACCACTGCCCGTGCTGTTTAGCCAAATCACACGGTTAGGGTTTATGACCCGAAAGGAATCCAAACCCTTTGGTGAGATATTGACGCGCCCATCTGTTGCGGCTGTGCCAACAAAAAACATTTGCTGTTTTTCGATAAAATCCTGTAAATACGGTGTTATTGACTCGAGTTGCTTGCCCATAACTTAATCCTCGGATTCCATGCCTGTACTCACTTCAAGTTGTGTATTACCAAAATGTGGACGTTCAGTATTTTGTAGCTCATCCCAATTCTGACCATGATAAGCCCGTAATGTATACGCAATTTGCTCATCAAAAGCAGCAGGGCTATTCGCAAAAATAAGAGGCTGCACCTTAATATCCCAACCCTCGAGCGGACCCGCATGATGCAATGCTTGACGCTGAGAATCGGTGTTCACAAAAAGAACAATTACACCACCAAACTGACCAATAAAATGATCGTGAAATAAAGCCAAACCTCGAGACGCATCAGCCGTATACTCATTGATTCGAGAATTGGCTTCTGGTGCAGTCAAGTGCTTAGGCGCAGTTGCATAAACCAGAAAACACCGGGCTTTTTTGATATTCGGAATCTGTAACATCGTTTAATCCACCTTATAGGGGCGGGGCTTGCCTCGCCCTGCTCTTGCATATGCCAAAAGCCTTGGCTAGTCAGGGCGAACACTTCTTGACCACAACTACAGCACCTTCGGGCTTGGGTCGCAAGGTTCGCCCCTACGGGTTACAACATGGTGCGGACATCCACAACATGACCTGAAATCGCGGCGGCGGCTGCCATGATTGGGGACATTAACAGGCTTCTTGCGCCGGGTCCTTGCCGCCCTTGGAAATTGCGGTTGCTGGTGCTTGCCACGTACTTACCACTGCCAGCCTTATCTTCGTTCATGGCGAGGCACATGCTGCACCCAGCGCCGCGCCATTCAAAACCAGCATCCTTGAAAATCGTGTCCAGCCCTTCAGCTTCGGCTTTGGCTCGGACATCTTTGCTGCCGGGGACAACAATTGCGTTGACGTGGCTCGAGACTTTTTTACCTTTGAGGATTTTAGCAGCTTCGCGTAAATCCTCGAGCCGCCCATTGGTGCAACTACCGATGAACACTTGGTCTACGGGTAGCCCATTTATGGCTTGTCCTTCGCGTAGCCCCATATACTCGAGGGCGCTCTCTAAGGCGCGACGGTCAGCCGCATTCTCGAGGTCAGTGGCTTTGGGGATGCTCTGCCCAATTCCAGCGCCTTGTCCGGGGTTCGTGCCGTAAGTGACCATCGGCTCGAGTTTAGAAGTATCAATAAAAATCTCACGGTCAAATTTAGCATCAGGGTCGGAAGGTAAGGTGTTCCAGTAGGCAACAGCTTTATCCCATGCCTCGCCGCTTGGGGCATAGGGGCGACCCTTGATAAAATCGTATGTGGTCTGGTCTGGGGCAATCATGCCCGCCCTAGCACCCGCTTCGATGCTCATGTTGCAGATGGTCATGCGGTTCGCCATGCTTAAGTTACGGATGGTGCTACCGCGATACTCGAGAACATAGCCAGTCCCACCAGCCGCACCAATTTGGGCAATAATCGCCAGAATAATATCTTTGGCAGTCACACCCACACCAAGTTCGCCATCCACGTTAATTGCAAAGGTCTTGGCAGGATTTTGCAGCAGGGTTTGGGTTGCCAGCACATGACCAACTTCGGAAGTCCCAATACCGAATGCCAACGCGCCAAACGCACCGTGGGTACTGGTATGCGAATCGCCACAGACAATCGTCATGCCCGGATGGGTGATGCCCATTTCAGGACCGACCACATGAACCACGCCTTGGACTTCGCCAGCAATATCCCACAAAGTCACACCAAAATCGGCACAATTTTTACGCAGGGTTTGGACTTGGGTTGCCTGTTCAGAACCCCACATCTCGAGCGGGATGACTTCCTGAGCGTTCTGCATCAGCGTCGGGATACTATGATCCATTGTCGCAAAAGTACGCTGTGGATTACGAACCTTTAAGCCCTTTTCGCGCAGCGTCCCGAAGGCTTGCGGACTGGTGACTTCATGAATCAGGTGCGTGTCAATGTACAACACCGTTGGCGCACCTGCGTCTTGCGCCACAACGTGCGCGTTCCAAACTTTCTCGAATAATGTTTTACCCATGATGGACTCCTTGAGATGATGCTCAGTAATTGAAATAAACTTCATCGAATATTTGTGTATGTTTAGTTATATAATTTAGTATTTTTAAGGAGTGATAAACTACCTGTTTAGCTCTTTCTAAGGTTTCTTCGGCTTCTATTTCATCAGTTAAATATTTCCCACCATGAAAAAGATTATTCCTTGTTCGTTTAATATGAATCATAAGAACTTCAAAACGTGGTTTCTTCGCCCATTCACGTTTTATTTCTTCTGATGGTTCTACAAAAACAAGTTTTTGGTTTATGAATTTTTCAAATCTAGGAGGATGATTTTTTAAGTATTCGCATGAAGGTTCAATTTCTTCTGAACCTAAATTTTCTTCTAAAATACGATTATTTTCACCAACGAATGTTTCAGATCCAATGTAGCTTATTGTTGTCCCATTAAGCACCAAATTTTTATTTTTAATTTTAAGAGCAAACTCAAATTGTGAAAAAAGTTTAAAAAACTCAAATGCCAATTTTTCCATACTATCTATTTCTCGAGCCATAATCTCTCCTTTAACTTGTTTTGCGCCGATTTCTCGAGCAGTGGTTTTAAAAACTTTTTCGACAATGAATCGCCAAGAAACAATAAATTTATTCATTTTTAACCTCTAAGCCCAAACGAAATGCCAACTCTGAAAGGTTAGAGTAATGGAGAAGTAAAACTTTCGTAGACTGTGCTAGTTGTTGTGCAGATTGGGTGTAAGTGTTATTTGATACTACTGCTGCAAAATGCGCTTGCTCAAAAACTTTTCCTGCAAAAATTTCTTGAACTGCGGAATTGCCAACGCTCGAAGCATACAACTTGCATTGAAAGACTACTTTGATATTTTTATATGTAGCGATTATATCAATGCCTTGGTCTCCTGAAGATTTAGTTAAACTTGCTTTCCAGCCTTTTCTAATTAACAAATCTCTACAATACATTTCAAAATCTTCAGGAGTAAAATCCTTAATGGATTTTTCTTTAGTTAAAGGATTGTTTTCTGTTAAATTTTCGTTTATATGATTTACTACTAGCTTATCTAAGGTACTAACTAACGTAGAAAGATTACTTTCTTGGTTTGAAGATTTATGTAAATTAAAAAGATATAACTTATTTTCTTCACTTGCTATTCTAAAAACAGTTTGACTTATAAAATAATCTAATTCTTTGATGTATTTTCGGAAATTTGGATTTCCATAATCATCATAGGTGACAAGCTGATTTCGTTTAAGTGCGAGAGTTTTTAAGTGGGGTTTAGAAATTGATGTAAATTCTGTCATTGCTTTTGCAAATGCCCGCTCATTCGCCAAATTTTGTCTTTCCTGCCTCTGTTGTTCAGCCAAAATTCTTTCCTGCCTCTGTCTCTGGTTTTCAGCCGAGACTTTTTCCTGTCTCTGTTGTTCAGCCAAAATTCTTTCCTGCCTTTGCTTTTCAGCTTGTTGTTCAGCCAGAATTCTTTCCTGCCTTTGCTTTTCAGCTTGTTGTTCAGCCAGAATTCTTTGTTGGGCTAAGTTCTGTTCCTGCCTGTGTTTTTCAATTTGTTCTCTTTCTAATTTTTCTACTTCGATTTTTTGCTTTTCCTCGAGTATTTTTTTGGCAACTAAATTATTTTTTAAATCTCTATTGCGCTTAATGTATATAATAATTGGACTAATTAAGACCATAAAAGATAAAGTATACGTCCAATATTCAACTAAAATTCTCAATATAGAAAAAAATATACCGAAAATTACGATTATAACAACTGCTGCACCTTTAGCATTCTTCACATTCAATCCACAATGAACAATTTTGCGCCAAGGCTTGTTCTCGAGCGGTGCGCTTCGGCGTTGTCCGCCACTTGATAACTCATACCGGGTGTAAGCACAAAAACCCGCCCGTCCTCGAGTGTCGTCTCGAGTTCACCTTCTAAGCACAGTAAAATATGTCCTTTACTACACCAATGGTCAGATTCGTAATTGGCGGTGTATTCCACCATTCGCACACGAATTTCACCAAAATGCTGGGTTCGCCAGAATGCCTTGCCGGTTATTCCAGTGTGTTCGGTGGGTTGTATTTGCGTCCAGTCGGTTGTGCCGAATGGGATTTGGGTCATGTTCATGGGGTGTCCTTTGGAAAATCGTGTGGGAATTGCAGGGCGATGACAAGCATCGCCCCTACGAAAACCCGACCCATTGCCCTAAACCCGTAGGGGCGAACCTTGTGTTCGCCCTGCTGAGAGTGAATCAAATTGTATTTGCTCGAAATCTTTGTCATCTCGAGTTCCCGTTTTTTGTGCCGCGTATCTGCAATCCGCTTGTGTTCATTAAGGTACTCAGCAACCGTTCTCGAGACCGTTCTAAGTGCGCCCGAATCGCTTCTTCTGCCGCCAAGCTGTCACGCCCTGCTATCGTCTCGAGAATCCGCTTGTGGTCGGTCACAGCTTTTTGCTGCCCGCCTTGGGCATTGGCTTCGTACCAGCGTGTGCGGGATAGTCGGGTCAGGACATCCTCGAGGGCGCGAACATAAAACCCATTGCCGCTTAACCGCGCTAACTCGAGGTGAAAGTCGGTGGCGTTTCGCATAAAGGTCTCAAGGTTTTTAGCTGGCTTCTCGAGGGTTTTCAGTAAGGTTTTAATTTGAGCATCTGTCGCCCGTTCACAGCTTAGCTTGGCAGCCGCAATCTCGAGGGTGGCGCGGAACTCGAGGGCTTGGCTAATTTCGGCAAAGTCTATCGGGGCGACAATGTAGCCGCGTCCGTCGCGTTGCACCAAGCCTTCGTTCTCGAGTTTGGCGAGGGCGCTGCGGACGGTGGTACGGCTGGTGTCCAAAAAAGTCTCGAGTCCGCGTTCGGTCAATGCGTTTCCGGGCGCTAAATCTAGGCGCAAAATGGCATTGCGGAGTTTTTCGTAGGCGAGGCTTGCGGACATCAGTTTGGTTCTCCTTAGCGTACCTATTGGTATACCATTTGGTGTGCCAATTTGCAAGTCTCTTTGTCTTCGTGCTATATTACATAGACTGCATGTTTTGAGGTAGACTGGAATTTAACCTATGGAAAATTCAAATTCTAGTGTGATGTCAGAAATGATGCAGGAACTAGCTAAACGCCGTACTGGTCGTTTGCGGATTCAAAAACGGGATGGGGCGGAGCTAAATTTGTTTTTTGAGGCAGGTAAATTGGTTCATGCACAGGTTGGTTGGACTTTTGGTTTAGCGGCTGTTCAAGAAGTCTTAACTTGGCAAAATTATACGGTTGTTTTTACGGCTGGCATTGCTGCCCCAATCAGAAGCATTGGCGATGAAGACCGAGCTAAACTCGAGCAGGGTTCGGTGGTCGAAGAAACCAAGTACAGTGTACCCGTCAAACTAGACGGATACTTTTATGCCGAGAAGCACACCACCGCCGAGCTTTCTGATTTTGAAGCTCGAGTCTTGGCACACGCCAATGGCACTTCGTTTGAAGATTTGATGGCACTAGCAGAATTTAATTTATCCACCTTGGAAGGCTTAATTAAGCAATTGATGGCTAAAAAATTACTGACGGTCGAAAAATCCCCTGCCACCCCAGAGCGCTTAAAGGGCTTGCGGCTTCGCAAGAAAGAACCCAAATCTAAGGGTTTAATGGGAATGTTTGCCAAAAAACCCGTCGAACTGACCGACCTCGAATTTCAGGTTTATGATGTCCTTAACGGGGCTGTGACCTTATGGGATGTCCATTTGAACTTGGGTTTAGCACGAGAACAAGTTTGGGAGGCTTACGCCTCCTTAAAAAAACGTGATTTGGTGGAAAATCTGAATTAACGTTAGAATTATCCATGTCTAAAAAATTACTGGTTTTACTGGTCTTGGCGCTTGGTGTTGCCGTGGCACAAATGGCTGGTTCTCGAGCGCCAAGTTTACGTTCGGATACTTGGTATGCCAATAGTGTCTTTTACCAAGTTTTTGTGCGTTCCTTTAAGGATTCCAATGGTGACGGCAAAGGCGACTTAGCGGGGCTGACTTCAAAACTGGGTTATTTGCAGGGTTTGGGCATCAATGCGCTGTGGCTCAATCCGATTCATCCCAGCCCAAGTTATCATGGCTATGACATCACCGATTACAAAGGCATCAACCCAGATTTTGGGACATTAGAAGATTTCAAAACCTTGTTAGCCGCCGCTAAAGCGCGTGGTATTCGGATAATTCTTGATTATGTGCCGAACCACACAGCGCGTTCGCATCCTTGGTTTTTGAATGCCCTTAAAGGCGGCGACAAGAAAACTTGGTACAATTGGCGTGAACAAAATCCGGGTTGGAAGCAACCGTGGGCAAATGGCGGGGCAGCCTGGCATCCTGTAACAACGGGCGGTTCGAGTGGCAGCAAGGTGATTTTTGCGGGGAGTTTCCAAGCCGCCTTGGGTGCTTCTGCGTGGAATCCTAACGGGGCAGAGTCTCGAGCCGTCGAAACCCAAGCTGGAGTCTTTGAATTGGTGGTGCGACTTCCCAAGGGTGTGTACGAATACAAGGTTGCCTTGGGTGGCACATGGACAGAAAATTATGGGGCGGGCGGTGTGGCAGACGGAGCAAACATTCGGCTCGAGGTTGTGACAGACAGCTTTGTTAAATTTATTTTTAATCGTAATTCCAAAGAAATTTTAGACAGCATTAACCATCCGTCTCGAGTGACTGCGCCTAGCGAATTGCCAGCCGCAACCCAATTTGAAGATACTGCGCCCACAAAAACCGAGTATTACTATGGGGTTTTTTGGGATGGAATGCCAGACCTCAATTGGCGCAATGCCGATGTCCGTGAGGCGATGTTTGATGCCGCTCGTTACTGGCTCGAGCTTGGGGTGGATGGCTTTCGGGTAGATGCACCACGCTATTTATTTGAGGAGTTTGATGGGAACAGTCCGGACACCGAAAGTGACCAAGATTGGCAAAGTGATTTTACCCAATTTGTCAAAAGTGTGAAGCCCGATGCCACTGTGGTTTCTGAAATTTGGACAAGCACCGAGACAGTCGCAAAATACTTTCAAAATGGAACGGGTCAAGAGATGGGTTTTAATTTTGACTTAGGCAAAGCCATTCGTGAAACTGCCAACCGAGCCAACCCCGAAGCAGTGCAGCAAGTGCTGTCTCGAGTTGCCAAGTCGTACCCCGCCAGTGCCGTAGATGCCATTTTTACCAGCAACCATGACTTAGAGCGGATGAAGTTTTTTAACGCTGGACGTTACCGCAGTGCTGCGACCTTACTTTTAACCCTGCCCGGCACACCCTTTATTTATTACGGCGAAGAAATTGCTTTGCCCAATGCCGCTTCCACCCGCGACGAAGGCAAACGTACCCCCATGCGCTGGAGCAACGCGGCTTACGGTGGTTTCTCGAGTGTCCAACCGTGGCAACTCTTTAGCAGCGTTGACGAAAACATCAATGTCGCTTCGCAACAAAAAGCGGGGAGTTTATGGAGTTTATACAAGAATTTAATTCGTATTCGTCAAGCCAACCCAGCCTTAAGAATCGGTGGCTATGAACCTCTAAATACAAGCAATGACCGTGTATTTGGCTTTACAAGGGTCTTTGAAAAACAAAAAATTGTGGTGCTGATTAACTTAGATTCCGACCCTCAAGCTGCCACGCTTAACACCAAAGGCACACTGCTCGAGACTGGCGGAACGGTGCGGGAACTGACCTTAAATAAAACTTTGGCAGCCCTTAAAAACGATTACCGAGTCAATCTTGCACCGTATGGGTTTGTGCTGCTCGAGGTCAAATAGAATCTTTTTCCTAGAATGCTTTACAATGCAGTGCGGAGGTCATGAAATGAAAAAATTATGGATTGGTGGCTTAGGGATGGTGGCGTTGCTGGCAGGATTTGGTCAAGCGCAAAACAAAACCCTCCAATTTTTTAATTGGTCTGAGTATGTAGACCAAAAAGTGATTAAGGCTTTTGAAAAAAAGGAAGGTGTGCGGGTCAATCAAAGTTATTACGAATCCAACGAGGATTTACTGGCAAAACTAAAACAAGGCGGCACAAAGCAATACGATGTGATTGTCCCAAGTGGCTATGTGATTGGGGTAATGGTTAAACAAAATTTATTGCGTCCGTTAGACCTTAACCTGATTCCTAATCGCAAAAACTTAGGTGTAAAGTTTTTAGCTCCAGACTTTGACCCCAAAGGGCAATTTACAGCCGCTTATTTTTGGGGTACTACAGGGGTGGGCTACCGCAAAGATAAACTGCCTAAAAACTTTGATCCAAGTTGGGCATTGTTCTTTGACCCCAAAAAGATTCCGGGTCCTTTTCAATTGCTCGACGACCCACGCCCGACCATCGGCGCAGCCCTCAAATACTTGGGTAAGTCGTACAACACTACCATTGCCACAGATTTACGGGCAGCTTTGGATGTCTTACGGATTGCCAAAACCAAATCGGTCGGGTTTGGGGGTAGCCCCGATGCCAAGCAAAAACTCTTAAGTGGTCAAGTGGTAATGGCAATTATGTACAATTCCGAAGCAGTACGCGCCGCCGAAGAAGACCCAAATGTGGGTTACTTTATCCCCAAAGAAGGGGCTGAGATTTGGCTCGACAGCCTAGCCATTCCAAAAGACGCACCGAACTGGCAACTTGCCCATAAATTTATCAATTATTTACTCGATGCCAAGGTTGCCGCCCAAAATTCCAATGGCGCACAATCCAGTACACCCGTGGATGCTGCCAGACCATTCATAGATAAATCGCGCTTAAATAACCCAGCCATTTACCCAACTTCTAAAACCTTAGCGACCCTCGAGTACACCCAAGACATGGGCGTGAATCAGCGCTTATACGATGCGGTGTGGACGCAATTAAAAGCCAGATAATCATGCGCCAAGACCTCGAGAATGTGGCGATTCTTGCAGGTGTGACGGTTGTTTTCTTGTTTTTCTCAGGCATTCTTAGCCTGATTCTTGGCAAACTCGAGCTAACTTGGGCATTAACCAAAGGCTTTCTGCTTCTTTGGTTAATGCTTTTGGTGGTTAGCGAAGTTCATAATTTTTTCTTAAGGCTGATTCGTTCAAATATCCACGACAAGGCTCGATTGTTTGTCGGTTCTAATTTATTGGTGGTGATGGTTTTTTGTCTGGTTTGGACAGCCTTTAATGTGCTTCAAGTGATTGGGCAAAGCACGGGCTTAGGCTGGTTGGCGCTTGGCATGATTTATTTTCTAGGTTTGGTCTCGAGTTGGATTGGGTTTGGGGTGGTCACAACGATTTACAATGGCACGCTTTATCAAATGCTAGGGCTTTTGGTAACAGCCTTCTCATACGTGATTTTTTGCATTTTCCCAAATCTTGCCACTCAATTATTTGGCTGGTTCTTTGGTCTTTTCTAGTAATGCCCCTAAGCCCTTGACGGCACTGCTCGAGATTCGTAAATCGGCAAACCGAGAAAGCGGAGTCACATCTGGGTTGACTTCGATTAAAAACGCCCCGTTTTCTTTTGCCATTCGCCCAAGGCTGGCGGCAGGTTCAACCAAGCTGCTTGTGCCAATCACGAGGGCAACATTGCAGGTTCCAAAAGCACTCCAAGCCGACTCGAGAATCAGCCGAGGCAGCATTTCGCCAAACCAAACCACATTGGGGCGCATTCTCGAGCCACATTTGCTGCACTGTGGCGGAGGAGAAAAATTAAGCTCGAGGTTTTCTATCGTCATACAGGACTCGCACCGTGCCGAGACGATATTGCCGTGTAACTCGAGAACATGCTGTGAACCAGCCCTTTGATGTAGCCTGTCCACATTTTGTGTCACCAGCGTTAAATTCTGGGTTTTCTCGAGAGTGGCTAACATGTGGTGCGCCTTATTAGGTTGGGCGGCAATACTGGTTGCAAAACGCTGGGCGTACCAATCCCAGACCAGTTTTGGGTCTTGTGCATACGCCCTTGGACTTGCCAGTTCATGGGCTGAAAACTTTGCCCAGTAACCCATCTGGGCATCCCTAAAGGTTGGGATACCGCTTTCGGCACTGATACCCGCGCCAGTTAAAACTGCTATGGCTCGAGCCGAATGGATTTTTTCTTGGGCAGTCTCGAGATTCATGGCAGCAGTGTACTGGGCTAAAGCTCATTTATCATCTGCCATTTCACATACAAAGTGCTAAACTTCATCTATGCCAGTTATTTCTTTTCAAGGAACAATCATCAATGGGCAAATTCATAGTGATACTGGATTGCAGTTACCAGAGCAGACCCTTGTTTCTGTGGTTGTCTCGAGTCAGACCAAAAAAGTGCTAACACTTCAAGAATTCATCGCTAAAATGCCAATGGATTATCAAATCGAAGAAGTAAACTTCGGGTTTCCTATTGGTAAAGAAGTCTGGTGATGTCTGATTTTCGGGCAAGAAACGCCCAATCTATTGAACAAGCATCGCCTAAAAGTATCAGTGAGATTTTAGCATTGGTAGGAGCTATTGTATTATGAAAAGAGTCATTGTTGCCTTTGGCACTCGTCCTGAAGCCACCAAAATGGCACCTGTTATCTTTGGTTTACGCCAACAAGAAGGAATTAAAACCATTATCCTATCCACTGGTCAGCATAAAGAACAATTGCTCGATGGCTTACGGATTTTTGGCATCACCCCAGATATTGATTTGGCTGTGATGACCGAGCGCCAAACACTGGCAACCCTCATGGGTAAAATTGTGCCTTTGGCAGCCGAGAAACTGCGTGAATTAAAAGCCGATTATGTGCTGGTGCATGGCGATACCCTGACCAGTTTTGCGGTTTGTTTAGCG
The DNA here is from genome assembly GCA_031414595.1 of Deinococcales bacterium. Taxonomy (GTDB): domain Bacteria; phylum Deinococcota; class Deinococci; order Deinococcales; family JAAFIG01; genus JAAFIG01. The sequence goes on along the minus strand of JANNVX010000088.1, from coordinate 17,753 downwards.
GCATTTTTTGAACGAATCCCAGTCGGGCATGTCGAAGCAGGATTACGCAGTTTTAATATGGCAGAACCATTTCCCGAAGAAGCCAACCGCCGTTTAACTGATGTCCTGACCGATTTAGATTTACCACCAACCAGAGGCGCAGCCGATAACATTCTGCGTGAAGGCAAGATAAACCCAAATGTGGTTGTGACTGGTCAAACCGAAGTGGATGCGGTGCTGTACGCCAGTTCAAGAGGGGTGTTGCCCAATATCCCAAGCAATAAACGAATTGTTGCCATGACCATGCACCGCCGCGAAAACTTGCCATTTATGGCTGATTTGGCGGCGGCTATGGCTCGAGTTGCGCTAAATCATCCCGAATGTCATTTTGTCTACCCTGTACATCTGAACCCAGCCGTGCGCGATGCAGTCTACCCAAGTTTGCAACCTTTGGAAAATTTTAGCCTCCTCGAGCCGCTCGATTTTGGCAGCATGGCAGCCTTGATGAAAGCCTCGAGTCTAATTGTCACCGATAGTGGCGGGCTGCAAGAAGGCGGCGCAACCCTTGGTGTGCCAGTCGTGGTGCTAAGGAACGTCACCGAGCGCCCCGAAGGTCTGGCAGTGGGGGCGTTAAAACTGGCGGGGACAGACCCTGAAAATGTCTTTAATACCATTCACACCTTGCTCTCAAGCGACGCAGAACTGGGCAAAATGCAGAATCGCCCGAATCCATATGGCGATGGTCACGCGGGGATTCGGTGCGCTCAAGCTGTGGCGTGGCGTTTGGGTTTAGCGGAACGCCCTGTGGATTGGCAGTAGCTGTTTAAGCCCTGACAAATAGTCCGTGTTGCAGCATCTTCTGCGCCAGTCCAAACTGATACTAAGAAATCCGTTTAGAAAAACGCCAGAAACATCTCGAGGAGATTAAAAATCTTGGTTCTCGAGATGCCCAAAGCTCAGTACACCGCCGCGCCAGCCAAGCCAGCATCCGCACCTAATTCGGCTCGAACCACCTCTAAACTCGCCCACGGTGAACCAAAACGTTGTAAGTGTTTTTGAACCCGTTCCAAATAGCTTGGTGCAAGCCCAAGCCCACCACCAACCGCAGCCCGTTCAATCCCTAAAATCGCCCGAAGATTGGCTAGTAAACGCGCTACTCGAGTTGCGCTGCCTTCGAGTAAAATATCAGCAGTTTTATCGCCAGCATTGGCTCGAGCTAATAATTCTTTGGTATCTGCCCAGCCGTGTTCTCGAGCAATTTTATTCAGTGCCGAACCACTGGCTAAATACTCGAGCGGAATATCAGCATCGGTTAGGGTGAAACCAAGTTCAGCATGAAGCCCGTGTGGTGTCAGGTGGAGTTCTCGGTTGATAATTAACCCTCCACCAATTCCCGTCGAAACCGTCACAAAGGCAAAATCTCGTGCGCCACGCCCAGCGCCCCTCTTGAATTCTCCCCACGCGGCAGCATCGGCATCGTTTAAGACTTTGGTCTCGAGGTTGGTGCGTTTTTCTAACCATGCAGCGACATTCACCCCGTTCTGCCAATTGTGCAGGGTTTCGTTGTTGAGGGCAGTTACCACGCCATTGGCGACACTGCCACAAGCTGCCACACGAATGGCTCGAGACAAAGGCAGTTTTGGGGCAATCAACTCGAGACAGGCGGATAAAAGGTTTTCTGGGGTGCGGTCTGTTGGGGTTGGAATTTCTGCACGTTCAAGTAGGCTCGAGCCGTCCCAAAGAGCGCTCGAGAGCTTTGTGCCACCAATATCAAGAGTGAGAATCATTTAGTTAAATCAACCCATAAAGAACGCAGCATTTCACGTAATTCCTCGAGTGAATCGCCTTGTGTCCAATAATCAGGATAAGACTCAAAATATCCAAGCCAGTGGGTTTTATCAAACCAATAGACGATTCGAGCAGATACTTGCATGATCACAGTTTAGCAAATTTAGGACGTACCAAACAAATTATCCTTAGCATCAAAAAACTCGAGCAGAGGTGTGCGTTTCAAGTTGATTTCTTGGGCAATTTGGCGTTGCAAAAATCCCTTGGCGTGGTTTAGGGCAGCCACGGCGGGTTGGGCATCACCGATGCAGGAAATAAAGACTTTGGCTTGGATTAAATCTGATGATATTCGCACCCGTTCGATGGACACAAACATTGGTAAGCGTGGGTCTGAAAGCTCCAAAATAGCGTTTGATAAAACTCGAGCCACCGCCGATTCAACTTGAGCGACACGATTACTCATCTAAACGCCTGATGACACTAGCCACTGATTCGGCAAGTTCGGTAATTTCAGAGTTTGATTGCCCTTCGACCATGACCCGCAACAAACTTTCTGTGCCACTGGCACGTAGGTTAATTCTGCCTCGCCCCTCGAGTTTGGTTATCGCAACTTGTAGCGCGGCTTGGACTTCTTGATGATTGGCTAGTTCCTTGTCTTTGACTCGGACATTGACCAGTGTTTGTGGATAGAGCGGCATTTCTTCACGCCACTGCGCCAAGGTTTTACCACTCGAGCGCACCGCTTTTAAGGTCAGCAGTGCCGAGAGCATCCCATCACCAGTTGGGGCAGCATCTAAAAAAAGCGTATGCCCGCTCTGTTCGCCGCCCAAGGTTAAGCCTTTCTCGAGCAAGCGTTCATGGACATACCTATCCCCGACCCCAGTCCGCTCGAGATGAATGCCTTGTTCACGCAATTTGACTTCTAAACCCATGTTGCTCATAAGGGTTGCAACCACAGTGCGTTCGCCCCTTGTTACACCGTTTATATACAAAACATGGTCGCCGTCTATCAGTGTGCCTGTGTTGTCCACCATTAAGCACCTGTCGCCGTCACCATCAAAGGCAATGCCAAGGTCGAAGTTCATGTCGATCACAACTTTTTGCAGGGTTTGTGGATGGGTAGAGCCGCATCCAGTGTTGATGTTCCGTCCATCTGGGTTGGTGTACAGCGCAAAAACATCTGCTCCAGCCAGTTGGAAAATTTTGGGTGCAAGTCGGTGGGTTGCACCGTTGGCACAGTCCAAAGCAATTTTTAAGCCCGCTAAATTCGGGGCATGTTCCATTAAAAAACTCGAGTACAAACGCTCTGCTTCGCGGTAATCGGTGACTGCCCCCAAGTTTGCACCTGTTGCCGCAGGTAAATCGCGCTCCAAGTTGGCTTCGATTTCCAGTTCTAAGGCATCGGTCAGTTTTTCACCACTTGCGCCAAAGAACTTAATGCCGTTGTCTTGGTACGGATTGTGTGAAGCACTAATCACCACCCCAGCCGTTGCCCCAAGTTGCCGCGCCAAATAGGAGACCCCGGGGGTGGGCATCACCCCAAGATGAATCACATTCACCCCTTGGGCGGTCAGTCCCGCCGCCAGCGCCGCCTCGAGCATGTCGCCAGACTGCCGCGTGTCTTTACCAATCACCACAGTCGGTTTACGCGACTGTCCCTTAAAAACCTCGGCGGCGGCGCGTCCCAATGCCAAAGTCCATGCGGCGGTTAAAGGTTCTTCTCCTGCCACTGCCCGAACACCATCTGTTCCAAAGAATTTACGACTCATAGAAAGCGTATTCTAAACCCCGAGATGACCGAAAACGAAATCCAAACCATGCTCGGACTGGCATTCTTAGAAAATCACCCTCGGCTCGAGGTGATGCAGAACTTGGTACGGATTGCCAGTAAACTCGAGACACCAGAGGTTATCCTCAATTTTGCCCAGCGAATTTATTTGCCCAGCACCGATAAAATCAGTCTTCAAAATCCAGACGAGGTTTTATTTGTGCTGCTCGAGTTCGGCGAGTATTGCACCACCCAAATCTTTAGCCGCATGGAAGATTGTGACCTGCGCGAAATTCTTGTGCAGATGGACAAAATTTTGAACGCCCTCGAGAATGCTTGGCGCAAAAACCAAGTCTCGAGGGCTGGTATGGCAGCCAACACTGCCCTTGACTGGATGATTGAATCTATCATTGGACGCGGTTTAAGCACGGCTGAACTGGCAGTCATGCGTGGAATTTATCTTCGCCGACAACATCTACGTGGTAAAAAGTGAAAATGCTAAATCCTGCTATATACTAAACCCATGCGAGCAATCCTGAGCTTATTGGCATTGGTTTTTACACTCTCGAGTTGCTGGAGTATTCCAGTGGATGTCAGTTTTGCCACCGACCCGCGAATTCTGCGTGGCACTTGGACTGGTACGCTCGAGAAGGCTTGTGATGAAGCCAAAATTACGGCACGGGCTTTTAACCCAAGTGGAACGCAAGTCATGGTCATTCGAGATGGAAAACTCGAGATTTTTAATGCAATTAGCGGTGCGAAACTTGGTGGTTTTAATGTTCCACCAACCAAATCACCTGTGGTTTGGTCAAATGATGGTTTGAATCTGATTTACTTAAGAATTACCAACGCTGGCTTAGAACGAGTCGTGGCAAACCCTTTAACGGGTGCAGATGTCAGTGTGGTTGCTTTAACAGGCGACTTTATTGGTGTAAGTTATGCTTTTAATGCAGATTTAACCCGAATGACCGTCTTTGCTACTTCGGGAATTAGTGGAGTCTCGAGAATTGATTTGTACAACTTAGAAACCAGTGCTTTATTAAAATCAAAAAACGTCACCAAAATCAATTCGGATTCGGTTCAACTCAGTCCAGATGGTACAAAAATTATTTACAGCCTAGTCACTGCAACACAATTTGAAATCTGGCAACACGATTTTGCCACCGATACCAGCAAAAAAGTTTTTGAACGACTTGGTACTGCGACAAGCCCCTTTGAATTCAATGGCAATAATCAACTCAGCTTGAGTTTTGATTTGACCACCAACGCCAACACCAATCGTGTGGTACGACGCATCAATTTAATCGATTTAACCACCAGAGATTCTTTGCTGTCTGGCGCTTTAAGCAATTTGGTTATTTCTAAAGACGGAACTCGAGCAGCTTATTTATTGGGTACAAGTTTAGTGATTAAAAATTTGGACACCGATACGATTGTGGCAACCACTGTTCTAGGTTCAAATTCACAAAATATTTCAGTTCAAATTGGTGTCTATAGCAGTAACTTTGACGGAACAAAATGGATCGTCAGAGGTTCTAAATTAGGGTGTTACTTACGGATTTTTGAAACTGCCCAACAAACTTTAACTTCTGACACGTCCATTGGCATCGAAGATTCCAAAATTGTGATTATGAAATTCACACCAACTTATCAAAGTGCAAGTAGTTACAGCGTTATCGGAACATTAAAACTTGGTTCAGAAGCCGAACGCGATTTTACTGGAACAGTCAGGTTGTCAGACTATTGTTCGGTTTTTAGTGGCAATTGCGAAAAACTCAATAAGACAACTACGCCTTACCCAAATCCTGCCATGTTTGAGCGAATTCATTTTGTTAGTCTGCAATACACCAACAGTCCAAATTTTGAGTATTACAACACCATGGTTGGCTACCGAATGGACAACAAGAAAGTTCAATTTTACATGGGTAAAGACTTCTACCAAGACCAAGGAATTCGCCTCGACCCGCCAAGCACACCCTAGCCTTATACTAAAGGCATGATTCACACCATCACCTTAAACCCGACCTTAGATTTAACCTATATGGTGGATAAGTTCCACGAAGAAGATACGATGCGGGCGCACACCGTTTACCGTGCGCCGGGTGGTAAGGGCATTAACGTTTCACGTATGGCAACCCGAATTGGGCATAGTACCGTTGCGCTTGGTTTTATTGCTGGAGGCACTGGACTCGAGGTGGCGCGGTTGCTCGAGTCCGAAGGGGTCAACACTTGGTTCACCCCACTCGAAGACGGGGAAACCCGCACTAACCCAATTATTCAAGCAGGTGATGGGCAGCACATCCGCGTTTCGGGTTTAGGACCAAAAGCCGACGTTCGGGCAGTGCAGAGTTTACGCCAAAGTGTTTTTGATTTGCGCGACCCAGATTGGTTACTCGTCAGTGGCTCGAGAATTAAAGGTGTGCCAGAAGATTTTTATACTTCCATCATTGCCCAAGCCAACAACATGGGCGTAAAAACCGTAGTGGATGCCGACGGAACAGAACTCGAGTCTGGGATTAACGCTGGGGCAAAGGTGATTAAACCCAATCGTCATGAACTTGAGCGCTTACTGAAACGCCAATTGCCCACGGTTGAAGATGTCTTAAAAGGCGCTCGAGAAGTGCTGAGTATGGGCGTGAATGTGGTGGCAGCTTCGATGGGCGGCGACGGTGCGTTGCTGGTCACTCATGAATATGCCTACCATGCCAAACCACCACAAATTCAAAGCGGTAGTGCCGTTGGCGCTGGCGACAGTTTTCTGGCAGGCTTACTGGCAAAACTCGCCGAGGGTCTCGAGCCACAAGCTGCCTTGCGCTTTGCGATTGCGTGCGGCAGTGCCACCGCCAGTGTTCCCGGCTCTCAGCTTGGCAATCTTGAACTCATCCAAACACTCGAGCCAAAAGTTGAAGTGACCCAATTATGAGTTTGCCGCTATATTCACCCGCCCGGGTTGCCGCACTACTCGAGAAGTACGGACTTCGCGCCACCAAAAGCCTAGGGCAGAATTTCTTAATAGATGGCAATGCGCTGCGTTATATGGTCGAAGTTAGCGGTACAAATGCCAGCAGCCATGTGCTTGAAGTTGGACCTGGACTTGGTGTTCTAACCCACGCACTCGCCGAGACTGGCGCGAATGTTACAGCGCTGGAAAAAGACACGCGCCTCGAAGCAGCCTTACTCGAGACCCTAGCCGATGTTCCCAATGCCAAAGTGATTTTTACCGATGCGCTCGAGTGGGATTACAGTCAATTGCCCGATAACTCGGTACTCTGTGCTAACTTACCGTACTATATTTCGACGGCTTTAATCACCAAATTTCTCGAGTCCAAAAAATTCTCTAAGCTGACTTTTTTAGTCCAACGCGAAGTTGCCGAACGCCTCGAGTCTGCCCCCGGCGAAGATGGATACGGTTTCTTAAGTGCTGTGGTCAGTTTGTACGGCTCTGCCAAACGCCTCCGAGATGTTTCTAAAAACAGTTTTTATCCAGTCCCAGATGTGACCTCGAGCATTGCTCAGATTACAATTCGTGAAGGCGCAGAACCACCCAAAGGGATGATTAAAATAATTGAAGCTGCCCTGCATCACCGCCGCAAAACAATTCGCAATAATTTACGGCTTGCCAAATACAGCGACGAAAAAATAGATGCAGCCCTGCTACACGCCAAACTCGAGCCACGCACACGCGGCGAGGATATTCCACTCGAGCAACTGGCACTGGTTGCCGAGGTTTTAGAAGCAGGGTAAAAAGGTTAAAGGGTCAAAAGGTTAAAGAATTTTGTTTTTACCTTTTCACCTTGCCCTTATCTTGCAAAGCCCCAGAAACGCGGAGTTTGGTCAGTCACAAGTTCGCCATCAGGGTATTCGACAAAATGAGTCTCCTGAAAACCAGCTTTTTTTAGGGCTGTCTCGAGTTCTTGTTTGGTGTACCCTTGTTCAAGATGGACTTCATGGAATTCTTCTAACAACGCGCCTTGATTGTCCATCATCCAAATATGAGCGGTGACTTCGCCTAGGTTCTCGCCCTTGGCTTGGTGCGTCCAGTGGTAATGGGCTGAACCAGTCTCGAGTTGGACTTCACCGATAAATTCATCATCTTCCCAGAGGTTGGTCACGCCTAGCGGGGTGTTGCAGTCAAAGACAAAAACACCGTTGGGTGCTAGATGCGCTTTGACTCGAGTAAGGGTAAGTTCAAGGTCTGCTAAGGTAAGCAGATTATTGAGGCTATCAAAAACACAAGTAATCATTTGAAAATGCTCAAAGATGTCCAACTCAAGAAAACCTTGTTGGTACAGTTTCATGCTTGGCAATTTATCTCGAGCCAGAGCTAACATTTCAGAACTAAAATCCGCCCCAGAAACCACAAAACCACGTTCAAAGTATGGCTTGGCACTGTTGCCTGTACCACATGCCAAATCAAGCAGCGTCAGACCCGAATTTGCCTCGAGCCAACCAAGTTCTGCTAGTGTATCTAGGGCGAAATCTGCCCAATCCTCGTATTCGACATCGGCAAAAATCGCATCGTAGACACGGGCTAAACTCGAGAAAGGGGCTTTTTCTTGGTTCACGTACTTATCGTACCGTATTTATCCAGAGTCTCGAGCCGTCAGAATCAAACATACCATCCAAGGTCAACGTAATTTCTGCCAACATAGCAAAACTGTATATGGTGCGTTAGCTATTTCCACAGCACGTTTGGCAAAATTTAGGATTTGCCCTATACTTTTGTCATGACCACGCCAACCAAAACAAAGCCAAAACAAAGCGCGATTGCTTACTTACTTGCCAGTGCAAAACGCATTGCCAAAGAAGCCCCAGCCAGCGAACTCGAGAAACTACCAACAGATGGTGCTAAAAACCTTGACCATTACTTGTATGGAGCGCCTAAGAAACGATGAAATCCATTTTTATAGATGCTGCTTGCTTGGTTTCGATTATCAATCCTCGAGACCAATTGCATCAAATCGCAGTTGACGCTTTAGAATTGGCAGAAGGCGCGGAGCTTATTAGTACCGATGCTGTGCTAACCGAAATTCTCAATTATTATGCTGAACGCGGTGAATACTCGAGACAAGAAGCCCTAAAAATTATTAAACACCTGATGGGTCGGGAAGATTTTAACTTGATTCATCACAGTAAATACCTGTTTCACATGGGGCTAGAGCGTTTTGAAGATAGGCGAGACAAAGGTTACAGCCTGACTGATTGTATGAGCATGATTGTCATGGAAAATTACGGTATAGAGGAAGTGCTGACTAGCGATAAGCATTTTAAGCAAGCGGGTTTTACAATTCTGATGTGACCTCGAGAAGAAGCCAAGCCAAAGCCTGTTCTTCGTTTGTTTCAATGGCGATTTCCACAGCGCGTTTGGCAGCCTCGAGCAGAAGCATGGAGAACGTAGGAAGATAAGAAGTTAAGTGCTGTTTGGGATAGGTGCAAATAAAATCAAGATACTTTTACATAACGTGACGCTTCTGCTTGTATTGCGACACGATAAACCTCATAGCCTCGACGTTTTTGAAACGCATGAATTGCACTAGATGAGTCAAGTTCTTTTTGGTCTAAGCCAAATCCATTGGCTCGAATCTTCCAAGTATCAAATAATTGCTTAGGTTTAGGTCTCCACACCCAAATATTTATATCAATAACATTTCCTAAAATAATTTCTCGCCTAAGTTTCTCAAGAATGTATTCAAGCTCGAGAATAGAAAGAACTTCACGGGTTCGCGTATATGGCTTACCTTTACTAAACAATCCGTATTGCAGGGCATCTGAATAGAGTTCGCGTATAGCATCAGGTGATGTACCATCTGGATCAAAGATATGTATCGTTATACCTCGAGCGCCAAAACCCCTACCAGGAAACCCCAACTGTCTAACTTCTCGTTTTGGTTTTATTACCCCATGCTCAGAAATACTTTTTTCGGCTACTGTTACCCAAGCAAGTGGAGGACATGGGTATATGCCAAAAATCAGCCATAAAGTAAATTCAAATGCACTACACCAACTCAGACCACTTTCTCCATACGGTAAAAACGGTGACCATTCATGATAATGAACTTCGTTTTGTAGACTCCAAACAGTACGTGCAACCTCAAAACCGCGTTTTGTGGCTGGGGCAAAGGTAGCGCTTTTAGAATCTAAAGAGTTTTTTGGGAAAGTCCAGAGTCTATTCATCCATTCAAAATTTCGTTCTTTGCTACCCAAGTCTAACTGTGGAGAGTCTAAAAGCCATAATTCAAACTTTTTAAGCTGTTCAGCTATGTCTTTTTCGTTTAATGGGTCGCAAATTTCAAAAGGCACATTTTCGGTATCAAATAGATTTTGTCGAGCGGCACTAATTCGCATTGAAAACCAGCATATGAATGCAAGTCGTGTCTCGCTACCTATTTGTACCCCAGTATTAAGAATGCGACCATTTCCATTTGAATCACTGCGAGAAATAAGGTAATTAGCATATTCCTCTGCTTCGTTTAATAATTGAACCGATTTTGATGCTCCTTCCTTCCATAATTCAAGACCTTTTGAAGCGGCTTCTTTTGGTGTAAGTACACTAGATTTATCTTGAACACAGTCAGCAACGTATGGACGAATATTAGCAGGAAGCGAAATCTTTTTTGCCATAAATTTAACATAACATACGATCTACTGTTAATACATATTAGTGATTACCATACTTCTATGATATGTCCGCAAACCTAAAAAATCTAACAGGATACACAGGTGGTTTATTATGAAAAGCTCAAGTTTTAGAATTAAATTCTCAATCCAGACACAACAATTACGCAAAATAATTTTACTTGTTGCGTTTATTACACTTAATTGCTACGCTTTAAGCATGAACTCCCAGATCCTAAAACCCACGGACATCAAAGCGGCTCGAGAACTCAGTCGTTTATTCGCACAGCATGAAGGACGTAGCACCCAGTTACAAATTGGCTCTGAGCAAGTCACATTGCCAAAAAACGTGTTGCAAATCATGCTCGAGGTCACGACCCAATTAGCAAGTGGTCATCAGGTCAGTGTGGTTTCTAAAGATTCGGATTTAACCACGGCACAAACAGCAGAATTACTCAATGTCTCTCGTCCCTATGTGGTGCAACTCCTGAATGATGGAAAATTGCCGTTTCGGATGGTTGGAACACATCGGCGGGTGCTGCTTGAGGATGCGATGCAGTACAAGGAAGCCCAACGCAAAAAGAGTCTCGAGATTATGGCAGAATTATCCAAAGAAGCCCAAGAGCTTGGTTATGGGTATTGAATGCCGCACTTAACCATTGTTTTAGATGCAAATATTCTGTTTCCCGCACCCTTACGAGATTTCTTTATGCACTTGGGTATTACCGATGCTTTGCGTCTTTGTTGGTCAGCCAAAATTGAAGATGAATGGACTCGTAATGTGATTGCCAAACGCCCAGACCTCGATCCATCCCGTATTTATCGCACGGCTAAACGGATGAACGAGGCTATACCTGACGCACTGATTACCGATTTTGAAGGGCTTGAAGCTATGCTTAAGTTACCTGATGTGACTGACCGTCATGTATTAGCAGTGGCAATAAAAGCAAACGCGGATGTTATTGTCACAAAAAATCTGCGTGATTTTCCCGCTACTATTTTAGCACGGTATGGCATTAAAGCATTACATCCAGACGAATTTTTGCATGAGCTTTTGCAACTCGAGCCTATGCCTGTGCTTGTTGCTATTCGGGCTTTGCAAGCAAGTTTGAAAAATCCACCTAAAACGATGCTTGAAGTTTTGCGTACACTTGAAGAGCAAGGTTTGCAACGCTTCGCCAAGTTATTACAAGAGTTTTTGAATACCTAATGCTGTCAACATTTTGGCAAAACATTTGGCTTAATCCAATCTAAAGGCTTGCTGCAAACCCAATTGTGCCGCTATCAGTAGACGGCTTGATTATTTTTAGCGCAAAAACCCCAAAGTTTACTTGTGGATTGTATTTGTCCAGAGTCTCGAGCCGTCAGAATCAAAAATCCGCACTCGAGCCGTAGGAATACCATCGGGTAAAGTAAATTCGACTTTTGTACCATATTGAGTTTCTAAAATTTCGCCGTTCGGTGCAACCAATTCCGAGGTGTACTGATAATGATGCAAAGCGCGAATCTCGAAGCGAATGAGCCGCGAATTTATCTCGAGTGATTCAAGCATGATGCCAGTGCTGCTGTAAAAATTCCCAGCCTCGAGTGCTGCTAAAATCTGTTTCTGCTCGAGTTTATCGCACTGCACCACAACAAAAGCCTGTCCGGGTGGGCTTTTATAACCCCAGAATTCGCCTGCGAAATCATGCGCGTCATCTGAGGCAATCCCATGCCAAGTCTGCCCAGCCGATAGTAACCCATTCCAGAAATCATCGGTACTGGGTTTGCCACCCGCGCCAAGGTTATTGCAGTTGGTACTGGAATTCCAAATTTCAAATAGATTGCAGTTTTTTAAGCCTAGCAAATGCTTAGGGCTAAGCGCCCAATAAAAATTAGGATGATTAACAATTGGCACGCCACCAAGCGCTCGGATGCTGTCTATGCTGCCTTGCAAAAGTGCTTCGATACTCGAGTACACAGGCAGTTCCGGCATGACCGAAATTCCAAGTCCATTCAAATGCACTGGCAATCCTTCGGCAACGGTGGTGATTTCCACGCCCGGAATGACCAAAAAACTCGAATCGGCAATACCAGACCCAATCAACCAAGCCGAGTCAAACGGATGGTTATGGTCAGTCATGCACAAAAAATCGTACCCATGCGCTTTATACCAAGCACAGACCACTGGCGGCGCGGAATCACCATCGGAAACAAACGAATGTGTATGGGTATTACCTTTGAACCACGGCATAAAACTCCTTCGGAGAGAGGATTAAAAGGTTAAAGGGTTAAAAACTTTTACCTCCTACCTACTTTCACATCCCTAACCACGCATCTGAGGCGACCTCGAGACCAACCACTTGCCCTCGAGTAAAAATCTGGGTGTTGGGAACTCGAGCAATCCAGAATTGGTTTGAAACATTGATCAGCACTTGTTGGGTTGCGCCTAAATACGTTACCAATTCGACTGTGCCGCTAAATTGTGTTTTGTGTTCGCTTAAGGTCACATTTTCGGGACGAACACCCAGTTTGGTGGTGCTACTTGGGATACTTGCAATACTGATACTTTGGTCAAGTAACTTAAATTGCCCGTTGCCCAGACTTTGAACCTCGAGTAAATTCATTTCACCAACAAAGGCAGCCACAAATGGCGTGGCGGGTTTCATGTACAAATCTCTTGGTGAGCCGAGTTGCTCAATTTTGCCGTTGTTCATGACCACAACGCGGTCTGCCATACTCATGGCTTCTTCTTGGTCGTGTGTGACCAGCAAAGTTGTAATCCCAAGCTCGAGTTGCAAGCGCTTTAATTCGGTTCGCAGTTCAATCCGAATTTTGGCATCCAATGCCGAAAGTGGTTCGTCCAGCAGTAACAAACGCGGTTCTCGAGCCAATGCTCGAGCCAATGCCACCCTTTGACGCTGCCCACCGGATAAGGACTGCACCGCCCGTTTATCAAACCCAACCAATCCCACAGTTTTAAGAAGTTCTTGTACTCGAGCCTCGAGTTTATCCTTAGACCATTTGGCGACTCGCAAGCCAAAACCAATGTTGCCCGCCACACTTAAATTGGGAAATAACGCATAATTTTGAAAAACCATTCCGACTTCTCGAGACTCGGCTGGAAGGGTTGTCACATCGGTCTCGCCAATAAAAACCTTTCCTGCATCTGGAATTTCAAACCCAGCCACACAGCGCAGGGTTGTGGTTTTACCGCAACCCGAAGGTCCTAAGAGCGCCAGTAACTCGCCCGGCTTGACTTCAAGACTAATATCATCCACCGCCGCCTTACCTTGGAATCTACGGGAAACCTGCTCGAGCCGAATTGGAACACTATTGGTCATAAAAACCTCTGGTTTGCCTCATACTGTCACCAGCGCACTCGAGTCTTTTTTCTGCGATAAGGCAAATGCGCCTAAGCCCCATGCCACGGCAAAGGCAATAAAACTGATGGCGGCGCTGCGGTGTCCGTCTTGGGAATTGGTCAGGTATTGGTAGTACGGTAGGGTCTCCCATGCACTGCCGACAATTAACTGCGCCAGACTAAATTCTCCAAAAGCCGCCGAGAGCGCCAGTACCCCGCCAGACAAGACACCGGGCAGTACCGTGGGCAGGATTACCCAAAGCAGAATTTGCAAGTCGTTTGCGCCGAGGCTACGAGCAGCTTCGGATAGTTCGCGGACATTGGCAGCTTCAAAGGCATTGGCAACGGCTCGGTAGGCAAATGGCATTACCCCAACTGTCACGGCTGGAATCAGTAGCCACGGTGTTCCAGAAATTGCCAGAGGTGGATTAGAGAAAATTCGGATTAAGCCGACTGCTAGAATCACGCCGGGGAAAACAAAAATCCACAAACTCAGAAACTCGAGGGCAGCCGCTAGTTTTGGCACATACAGCGTGACCGCAAAAAGGGTCGGAACAAGAAAAGCGATGCTGATGCCAACGGCGGCTATGGACAGTAAAAAACTGCGCCCAGCCGCACTCCAGAATCTCGAGTCAGCAAATAGCGTCTGCCATGCCTCTAAGGTGTAGCCATCTGGTAAAAGGGTTGTCCAAGCGGTGCTGAGGCTATAAATCAGGGTCATCAGAATCGGAATGGTTAAAAACAAAAATAGCAATACCAAAAAGCTACGGCGTAAAACAGTCCAAATCATGCCACACCTGCCTCGAGCTTGGCTGCCCAGCGTTTTGAAGCACGGTAAATCACGAGGGACAACAATAAAACAAACGCCATCATACAGGCTAATGCCGCCGCCGCCCCGGGGTTATAACCCACTTGCCCCGAAACCTGAAAACCAATTTGGGTCGGTAATAAGTTAATACTGCCTTGCGAAAGGGCGTACACCGTGGCATACGCGCCAAAGGAGTTGGCAAAAAGTAAGACAATCGAGCCAAGTAGCGTCGGTAGTAAAACTGGAATGCCGACGCGCCACCAAAAGACCAATGGCGAAGCCCCTAAACCCCTTGCCGCCTCGAGCCAATCTTTTTGAATTGCGGCAAAGGCGGGTAACATTAACACCGTCATCAAAGGCACTTGAAAATATAAGTACACAATATGTAGGTTTTGCCGTCGGTAAATGTCTATCGTCTCGAGTCCGATGCCTTGCAGAATATAATTAAAGACACCACTAACCCCAAATAAAACAATAAAGGCAAACGCTAAAGGCACACCCGCAAAATTGGCAGCAATGCCACTTAAGCCACCCAAAAAACGCTGTGTCCTTGGGCTGCTACGCCACAATGCCCCAGCTGCCAATGCGCCAAGAATCCCGCCCTCGAGAGCGCTTTGCAGACTTAAGCCAATGCTATTACTTAAAGCCCTAAAAAAAAGCGGTTTGGTGGCTTCTGTCCAATGCTCTAAAGTCAATCCCGTTTTGTTGGTAAAAGCCGTTAAAACCAAGTAAGCACCCGGTAAAACCAGAAATAAAGTTAAGAACAAAAAGAAAGCAATTACAATACCAATACTTAAAAAACGTAAATTCATGCTCACCTCTCGAGAACCCAAAAAGGTTAAAAGGCTTTAACTTAACCTTTTAACCTTTTGACCCTTTAACCCTAGCCCTGCCCTACTGTCCTAAAACTTCAGTTGCCCATTGTTCGCCAATGCCAAGCACGATTTTTGGCATGTCTTTCCAGGCTTTGATTGGAATAACTTTTTGGTATTGGAAAGCTGGAATCATTTTGGCACGAATTTCGGCAGATAAGCTATTGCGGATTTTAGCGCGAATCGGCTGAGCGCCACCTTCGGCGTATAGGCGTTGACCTTCGTCAGAGAACAAGAATTCCATGAACAGTTTGGCGACGTTCGGACGAGCAGTAAAAGCATTGATGACTGGTGCGTAAGGACCAACGGTTGTGCCATCCAAGGGAATTTGAATTGCCAGTTTAATACCTTCATCGGCAAGTTGACGACGGAAGTTTAAGCCGTTGTAATCCCAGTTAATGCCAATCGCAACTTCGCCTTTTTGGATATTGGCAAGGCTTGGTACAGTTGGAATTAAATTGCCAGACTTTTGCAGTTTAGCAAAGAAATCAATCCCCGGTTTGATGTTTGTTTCTGAGCCACCCATTGCCATGGCTGCCGCAATCACAGCATATTGGGCGTTGGCGGCGCGGCGTGGGTCGTTAATCGCAATTTTACCCTTGTATTCTGGACGCAGTAAATCCTTCCATGAACGTGGGATGTTCTTGACCAGTTTGGTGTTGACCACAAAGGAAATCGCGCCGTAATAGGCAGCCGCATAATGACCATCAGCGCCTTTTGCCCAATCTGGAATTTCTGCCCATTTGCTGTTCTTGTAGGGCATAAATGCGCCTTGTTCTGTGCCAATTGGACCAAATGCCAAACCAACATCGCCAACATCGGCAACAGGTGCATTTTTCTCCGCTAAGAACTTGGCGATTTCTTCAGCGCTGCTCATGTCGGTATCGGCTTGGGTCACGCCGTAGCGATTGGTAAAGACCTTCCACATTTTTTCGTAGTTCAGCCAATCGTTCGGGATACCATAACTCACGATTTTGCCTTCAACCTTGGCTTTGGCTGCCAATTCCGAAATTGAATCGGCGGCTAGAACCAAACTAAGACCAGTGACGAGTGCCGCACCGAGTAACATTGTTGCTTTCTTCATACATCCTCCTAGGACTGTAGAACCACAGCTTTTATATGTAAACGTCGAATTGTCATGAGTCTATCAAATCAAAGGCATTGCAAACCCAAATTTTATTGGACTCGAGTCAATATGTCAGCTTTTGAACCCAATACAAAGACGAGTGCCGCCAAACCAGTCAATTGTGTAAAATAATCTCGAGAAATAAGGAGAACCTATGGGAGCATTCGTCGCAGAATTTATCGGAACATTCGCCCTCACCCTGATTGGCGCAGGTGCAATCCTTAACGGCAGCGCTGGCTTGGTTGGTGTAGCCCTTGCCCACGGATTGGTGATTGTGGTCTTTGGCACGGCTTTAGGCGCGGTCTCGGGCGGACATTTTAACCCTGCCGTTTCAATCGCCATGCTTGCCACAGGACGCATAGACCCAACCAAGGCTGGCGGGTACATCATCTCGCAAGTGCTAGGGTCGGTGCTTGCCGCCCTTATTCTGACCCAAGTTTTTCCAGCCGAAACTGTTAGTGCCGCAAAACTTGGTACGCCTTTGCTGTCGGCAACCACATCCATTGGGGCTGGCATCATTCTCGAGTTCTTGACTACTTTCTTTTTAGTGACCGCTATTTTTGGCACTGCCGTGGACTCGAGAGCGCCAAAAATGGGCGCATTATTTATTGGATTAACCGTCACCCTTGGCATTCTTTGCATTGGACCAATGACTGGTGCAGCCCTCAACCCAGCCCGTAGTTTCGGACCTGCTTTGGTCGGTGGGTACTTAGATAATTTTTGGTTGTATTGGATTGCCCCGATTGCTGGTGCGGTGGCGGCGGCGTTTTTGTACGACGGACTTTTTCACAAGCGCACGGACTAAAAGCAACCTCGAGAACCTGCCCGTTTAATTTGGGCAGGTTTTTTGTTGCTTATGCCGAAGCTCGAGTTTTGAGTATTTCTTTTGCCCAAGTGCGAATCTTGAGGGAAGCATCAAAAATACATTCCTCGAGAATGGATTGCGGTAGAAGTTGCAGTTGCTCGAGAAGTTTTAGAATATTTTGACGACAATGTATACAGCGACCTTTTTCATAAACAAGGATAAGAGATTTTTGTGCTTTTGGTGTGGTATTTGCCGTAAAAACATCAATAACATTTTTTGATACATCCTCAAAATCATATTTATCTGGAATCTCAGTCAGCAGCGCATTCTCAATAAATTCGTGGTCGCCTTCTCGATAGTTTTTGATAAAGAATCCAAGTGCAAGCTGGGGAAGGTCTGGGTAATTGGCTTGGTATTTGAAAGCAAAGTCACGTACATCTGGGTGTGAAATTTTATAAAGAACAGCTAACGCCCATTGAACAACTTCAAGCTCGGGATGTTGTGCAAGTTCAATAGACGTTATCGGAAATTAGGATAAACTATTCGAGTGCTGCATTACGACAAACTCGTCAAGAATAAAACTCGCTTCTTAGCCCTGACTGGACTAACCAAAAAAGAATTCCAAGCCTTACTTCCATACTTTCAAGAA